>NZ_JBSFCQ010000003.1:0-768670 GCF_053891435.1 Streptomyces sp. NPDC002276
CCCAGCAACTCCACGAAGCTGGGATCACCCGAGGTATCGGTGCGCAGGACAAGCGTGTTGACGAAGAACCCGACCAGATCATCGAGCGCGTCATCCGTCCGTCCCGCCACCGGCGAACCCACCGGAATATCACTACCGGCACCCAGCCGCGACAGCAGTGCCGCAAGACCCGCCTGCAACACCATGAACAGCGTCGTGCCCGTCCGGCGCGCCAACTCCACCAGACCCTCATGCAGTCCGGCATCCCACTCCACATACACCGTGCCCCCCGCATGGGAAGCGACCGCGGGACGGACACGATCGGCGGGCAGGGAGATCAGCTCCGGCAGACCACTCAACGCCTCACGCCAGTAATCCACCTGACGCCCGTACAGACCGTCCGCATCGGCATGATCACCCAGAATCCCGCGCTGCCACAAAGCGAAATCGGCGTACTGAACAGGCAACGCAGACCACTGCGGCACCACACCCCGCGCACGAGCCGTATACGCCGTCACGATGTCACGCACCAACGGACCCATGGACCAGCCATCAGCCGCGATGTGATGCAGCAGCAACAGCAGGACGCCGTCGTCGGGGCCGACGTCGAAGTAGCAGGCGCGTACGGGGACTTCGGCGGCCAGCTCGAATCCGTACCCGGCGGCCTCCTCCAAAGCCGCCGGCAATTCGGCCTCCGTCAACGAGCGCCGTTCCCACGGGAGTTCCGCGTCCTCCGCGTTCAAGACGAGCTGGAACGGCTCACCGTCGGTCTCCAGGAAGAGCGTGCGCAGCGACTCGTGCCGGGCCATCACATCGCCGAGCGCGACACGCAGCGCCTCCTCATCCAGCTCACCCCTGAGCCGGAGCGCCATCGGCACGTTGTACGCCGAACCACCCTCCAACCGCTGTAGGAACCACAGACGACGCTGCGCGAACGACAACGGAACCAGGTCCGGGCGCACCGCGGGAGTCAGCGGGGCGCGCCCGTCCGCGCCGAACCCCAGCCGCTCCGTCAAGCGCGCGACAGTGGGGTGGTCGAAGACGTCACGGATCGAGAGCTCCGTGCCGAGCACCGTACGGATACGGCTGACGAGCCGGGTGGCGAGGAGGGAGTGGCCTCCGAGGTCGAAGAAGCTGTCGTCGACACCGACCTTCTCCACCCCCAGCACCTCGGCGAAGATGCCGCACAGAGCCTCTTCCTGCGGGGTTCGCGGGGCACGGCCGTCCACGGCCGCCGCGTACTCCGGTACCGGCAGCGCGGCACGGTCCAGCTTCCCGTTCGGTGTCAGGGGCAGCCGGTCGAGCACCGTCACCACGGACGGCACCATGTACTCGGGGAGGCGTTCGGCCAGGCGTCGACGCACCGACGCCACGAGCGTGCCGATGCCACGCGCGAGACCCGGGCTGTTCGTCCAAGGAGCACGTGTGGTGCTCGGCGTGTAGACGCCCGTGAGCGGGGCGTGGCCGCGGTCCGACGGGAGGAGCACGGCGTCGAAGAGGTCGGAGGAGCGGGACGACCAGGTGGTCACCACCCTCAGGCCGTGCTCGGCTCCCAGGGCGATCAGGTCCTCGGGGTCCACGCCGGTCTCCGGCGCCTGGGCGTCGAGTCCGTCGAGCCGCCGCTCCAGGGCGACCTCGGCCACCAGGCGCGCGTTCGGGATTCCCCTTACCCGCAGGGGGAGTCGCGTGGTGCCGAAGAGGTCCGCCAGTTCGGTGGACGGGGTCCAGGCGATCTCGGGAGCTCTCGCCACGTCCACGGCCACGGTGGGCGCCGTGTGCAGGACGACCTCGTAGCGGTGGCGGGTGAGTTCGTTGTGGTAGGCGCCTCGTTTGAGTTGGATGTCGACGGCCGTGACGCGTTCGTCGTGCCGCGCTACGTGGTCGAAGAACTCCGGGGCGACGACCAGTTCCTTCTCCAGCAGGACCGCGCGGTCCACCACCGCGCGGGCCGCCGCACCCTGCCCCTGGTGGATCGCGGTGTGCAGGGCGCGCAGTGTTCCGGCGTGGCGTACGTCGCCGATCACGACGCGGCCGCCGGGCGCGAGGGCGCCCAGGGCTTGGTCGATCACGCGGGAGAGATAGTCGCCGTCCGGGAAGTACTGGATGACTGAATTGATCAGCACCGTGTCGAAGTGCCCGGTCGGCAGTCCCTGGAAGGAGTCGGCCGCCTGACAGCGCAGTTGGACCCGCTCCGACAGGCCGGCCCGTTCCACTTCGTCGCGGAGCCGGTCGACGGCGGCGGCGGACAGGTCGGTGCCCCAGTACTCCGTCATCTGCGGGGCGAGGTGAGCCATGAGCAGGCCCGAACCCAGTCCGATCTCCAACACGCGCTCCGCGCCCAGGTCCTGGACCTGCTGGACCGCCCTGTCGCGCCAGGCCCGCATCTCGCTCAGGGCGATCGGATCACCGGAGTAGGAGCTTTCCCAACCGGAGAAGTCCTCGCCGAACGCGAACCCGGAGGCGCCGGGCGTCGACGCCGGCTTCGGCGCCGCGTAGAGGGAGTCGTAGATCTCCTGCCACTCGGCCACCTGGGTTCCCCCGTCGGCCGACGGCTCGTCCTCGGCGACGGCCTCCAGGTCGGGTACCAGGTAGGCGACCAGACGCTGGTCGCCCGGCGTGTCCTCGCGCAGCACCACAGCTGCCTGCCGGACTGCCGGATCCTCTGCCAGGAGGGCTTCCACCTCGCCGGGCTCGACCCGGAAGCCGCGCAGTTTCACCTGCTCGTCCGCTCGGCCCACGAACTCCAACTGGCCGTCCCCGAGCCACCGCACCAGGTCGCCGGTGCGGTACATACGCTCACCCGCCGCGAAGGGGCAGGCGACAAACCGCTCGGCGGTCAGCCCCGCACGGTCCGCGTAGCCGCGTGCCAGACCGGCTCCCGCCGCATACAGCTCACCCACCACACCCACGGGGACCGGCTCCAGCGCCGGGTCGAGAACGAACAACTTGGTGTTCGCCACCGGACGCCCGATCGGGACAACGCCCTGCGAGGTGCCCTCTCCCAACGAAACCCAGACGGTCGACTCCGTCGGCCCGTAGGCGTTCACGACACGCCGTCCCGGCGCCGACCACCGTGCGACCAACTCGAACGGCACGGCCTCGCCCCCCAGGACAAGGCACTCCAGCGCGGGCAGGCCCGACTCGTGGCCGCGCGCGATCCCGCCCAGCACCGACGCGGGGAGCAGCACATGAGTGACGGCTTCGTCGGCCAGCACCGCGGCCAGCGCGTCACCCGCCAGGCGCCCCGCACCCGGCACCACGAGCAGGGCGCCGGAGGAGAAGGCCATCACCAGCTCCCACACCGACGCGTCGAAACTCGGCGACGCGAACTGCAGCACGCGGCTGGTCGCAGTCACTCCAAGCCGCCGGGCCTGCTCGTGGGCCAGGCTCGCGATGCCGCGATGGGACACCAGAACACCCTTGGGCGTGCCGGTCGAGCCGGACGTGTAGATCACATACGCCAGGCGGTCCGGCGAGGCGTCGATCCGGGGATCCGTACCGGGAAAGCCGGACATGTCGCGAGCCATGGCGTCCTCGTCCAGGACGACACGGGGAGCCGCGTCGGAAAGGATGAACGAGCGTCGTTGAGCCGGATAGTCCGGGTCCACCGGCACATGGGCGGCACCGGCCTTGTGAACGGCGAGCGTGGCCACCACCATCTCCAACGACCGCGGCAGCACCACCGCCACCCGGCTCTCGGGGCCCACTCCCCGCGCGATCAGCCAATGCGCCAGCCGGTTCGCCCGGGTGTTCAGCTCCGCGTACGAGAGACGGTCGCCGCCCACGACGGCGACCGCCGGCGCGTCGGGCGCCGAACGCGCGCGCTCCTCGAACAGTTCGGCCAGGTCCGCCTGCGGGACATCGACGGCCGTACGGTTCCACTCCATCGTCAGTCGGTCGCGCTCGGCGTCGTCGAGCAGTGCCAACTCCCCCACGCGCACCGCGGGGTCAGCCGTCGCCTGCTCCAGCAGCCGGGTCCAGCGGCGCATGAAGCCCTCGACCGAGGAACGGTCGAACAGGTCCGTGGCGTACTCGACGACCACCTCGATCCCGGCCGGGCCCGCTTCCGGGTCATGGGACTCGACGAGTGACAGCAACATGTCAAAGCGGGAGGTGCCGGCGCTCACCACGTCCGCGTCCACCTGTACACCGGGGAGTTCGAATCGTCCTTTCGGGGCGTTCTGGAGGACCATGGCGACCTGGAACAGCGGGTGATGCGCCACCGTTCGCTTCGGGTTGAGGCGCTCCACCAGATACTCGAACGGCACGTCCTGGTGCTCGTAGGCGTCCAGGCACGCCCGGCGTACGCGCTCCAGGAGTTCGCGGACGGTGGGGTCACCCGAGGTATCCGTACGCAGCACGAAGGTGTTGACGAAGAATCCGACGAGATCGTCGAGTGCCGCATCCGTACGGCCCGCCACACCGCTGCCGAGAGCGATGTCCTCCCCCGAGCCCAGCCTCGTCAGCAGGGCGGCCATGACGGTCTGCAACACCATGAACACCGTGCTGTCGCTGTCCGACGCGAGGGCCACCAGCCGCCGGTGCAGCTCCGCGTCCAACTGGAAGGTCAGTCGGCTGCCGCCGTACGACGCGACCGCGGGACGCGGCCGGTCCGTGGGGAACGACACCACTTCGGGCGTGCCCGCCAGTTGCCGCTTCCAGTACGCGACCTGCCGGGAGAGGAGGGAGTTCGGATCGGACTCGTCGCCGAGCAGTTCACGCTGCCACAGCGTGTAGTCCACGTACTGCACCGGAAGTTCGGGCCACTGCGGCGCCGTACCCGCGGCACGCGCGGAATAGGCGACGACCAGGTCCCGCGCGAGCGGACCCATGGACCATCCGTCGCCGGCGATGTGATGGATCAGCAGGAGCAGCGTGTGCTCGTCCTCGCTCTGCTCGAACAGCCAAGCGCGGACGGGCACTTCGGAGGAGAGGTCGAATGCATGGCGAGCAACTTCTTCGAGAGCGAGGGGGAGTTCCTCGCGCGAGGTGTGCCGGTGCTCCCACCGGACATCGACCTCCGCCGGGTCCAGGACCAACTGGTGCGGCTCGCCGCCGACTTCGGGAAACACCGTCCGCAGCGACTCATGCCGACCGATCACGTCGTACAGGGCCGAACACAGTGCTTCCGTATCGACTTTCCCCGAAAGCCGCAGAGCCAAGGGCATGTTGTAAGTGGCCGATGCGCCTTCGAGCTTGCGCAGAAACCATAGCCGACGTTGCGCGAAAGACAAGGGGATCATGAAATCATTCCTTCTTCGTGCCTCGCGCACAACGGGCTGAGCCGCTGATCGGCAGGCCAGGACCGGATGTATCCCACCGTATGACCAAGGAGGGCTGCTGCCGTTTCCGAATTCGACGAGATGCAATCGAAGCTTCGACGAGCCTGCCCGTACGGAAGAGCAACGTAGTCGATGCTGCTGTCTCGCGGGCGAGACAGATTTCGCCTTCTTCGCCGACACGTCCGACTGCTCCTGCGGTTGGGCTAAGGTCGCGGTGCGCCCGCCGGACCCATCGGTTGCCCCTGTGCGATTCCGCAGCGTTTCATTCCCCGGGAGGGGCCTCATGGCAGAAGAAGACAGCCGCCGTCGCGGCCTCCAATCCCTTGACTTCAAAGAACGGTTCGACTCGAAGCTGGCGGAGATCGACGCGCTGGCCGGATTCGACACAACCCATGGGGTCGAGACGAGTCGCCCCCTTGAGCCGTGGGAGATTCCGGAGGCCGACGAGGAGACGCTGAGCTCCCATTCCCGGTACTCGCCCACGCCGATCCGTACGATTCTCCATGTCATTGGGGCGGCACCCGTCGAGCACCAGGACGTCACCTTCGTGGACTTCGGCTCCGGCAAGGGTCGAGTTCTGCTCGCCGCCGCCGACCTGCCCTTCAAGAGGGTCATCGGTGTCGAGTTCTCGGAATACCTGTGCGGCGTGGCAAGGGCGAACATCGAGAAGTACCGGGCGAGTAGCCAGCGGTGTCACGACATCGAGGTCCGCTGCACGGACGCGAGAGATTTCGCGATCCCGGCCGATGCGGCCTTCTTCTATCTGTACGAGCCATTCACGGAGGACATCGCCGGTCAAGTATTCGGCAATATAGAGGAGTCGCTGCGCGACCACCCCCGACCGGTGATCGTCTGTCTGGTCGGCGAGCGGCTGTTGCCGGCAGCGGTCGACAGGACCGCTTGGCAGCAGATCGGCGAGACGTTGGTGTCACCGGACGACCCCTACTTCGACGCCCGGCTCTTCACCGTGAACCAGACCCTTTTGGAAAGAAGCGTGAATGGCTGACGAGCAGGTTTTTCTCAAGTCCAAGGCAATAGTCGAGCCGTTGGTCGACCGGTTCTACGCCTGGCTGCACACCCTCGCGCCGGCGCAGGCGGCACTGAACCTGGCGAACCGTCAGATCCCGATGCTCCAGTCGTATCTACAGTCGCCGCAGGTACACATGGCGGCCAGCGCGAATCCCACGCTGCGTGGCGGCTTCTTCGTGAACATCCACAAGAATCGGCGCGACGAGGTCCAGGACCTGCTCGACTCCATCACGCGCGACCGGGCGGACATGCTGCGCTTCGCCTCCGCGATCACTCAAGGGCACGAGCTGCTGCGGGAAGCCGCGACCGGATTCGACCTCACTCCGCTCTATCCGAAGCTGCCGCCCGAACTGGGTGGACTCGTGGAACTCGTCTACGACACCGGGAACCAGGCAGCGATGCGTTTCCTGGAGCCGCTCCTGTACAAGAGCGCGGTGTACGCGGAGGACCGGCAGTCGGTACAGCTGTCGCTGGAGCCGGGCACGGAGCGGCCCTTCATCCTGAGCACGCCCCGTCTGCCTTCTCCGGATGTGCTGGAACTGCCGATTCCGTTCCGCCACGGCGGCCTTGAGGAGCTGTTCAGGTCGCGAGTGAGTCCCACGACGCCCGCCCGGTTGCGCGAGGCGCTGGAGCTGGACGACGCGCAGGCGGCGCAGCTGTCCGGGCTCCTCAGCGACCGGCCGAGCCTGGCCGAGGACCGGCACATCGAGGGCGGCGGGCGCATCCGGTACTTCGGGCACGCCTGCCTGGTGCTACAGACGCCTCAGGGCTCCGTCGTGACCGACCCGTTCATCAGCGCGGACAGTTCCATGGCCGGCCGGTACACCCTCGACGACCTTCCGGACTTCATCGATCTGGTCCTGATCACACACGGCCACCAGGACCACATCGTGCTGGAGACGCTGTTGCAGCTGCGTGGCCGCGTCGGCGCGATCGTGGCGCCCCGCTCCTCGCGCGGCAACCTCTCGGATCCGTCGATCGCGCTGGCGCTCAAGCACCTCGGCTTCACGGTGCTGGAGGTGGACGACTTCGACGAGGTGCCGTTTCCCGGCGGCAAGGTCGTGGCGACGCCCTTCCTGGGCGAGCACTGCGACCTGGACATCAGAAGCAAGTCGACGTACTGGGTCGAGCTGGCGGGCAGGAAGGTGTTCATCGGGGCCGACTCGTCGGGCATCGAGCCGACGCTCTACCGCTACGTGCGGGAGCACTTGGGAACGGCTGACATCGCGTTCCTGGGCATGGAGTGTGACGGCGCCCCGCTCACCTGGCTCTACCAGGCGTTGTTGACCACACCGGTGACCAAGGCGATGAGCAACTCTCGCAAGCTCTCGGGGTCGAACGCGGAGCAGGCCGCGGCGATCACGACCGAGCTGGGCGCCCGTGAGGTGCACATCTATGCCATGGGTGAAGAGGAGTGGCTGGGGCACGTCATGGCTACGACCTACAACGAAGACACCTATCAGATCAAGCAAATCGAAGAGTTCATGATGTGGTGCGCCGATCACGGCATCAAGGGTAGTCATCTCTTCGGCCAGCGGGAATGGCGCTGGTAGAGGGGTGCTCTCAGTCCACCGAAGGGACAGAGAGCACCCCTCACGCAGGAAGCCGAGAATTAAATGGATCTGTCAACGATGGACGTTATCCAGTCCTTCAGATCCTGGTTGCTCTTCTTTGCCGCTTCTCGCCATCGCTCCAGTCTGATCTCATCCAACTCCAGGTTCAGTTGAACCGGAAGGATTTCGGGCTGATCCCGTGCAGGTGAAATGCTGGCCCGGATCTGTCGTCGCAACTCGTCCCGGGTCCAATTCAGGCGAGCAGCGAAATCAAGCCAATGGTCCTGTTCCTCTCTGGTGAGTGCCGCGACTTCCATGTGGTGCTGGAAGGTCAAATCCTTCCGGCGGCGGTCCGGATCGAACTTACGGGCCACCCATGCGTAGTTCCGCAAGGTCTGATAGTGGAGCGACGTTCCCTCCATTGCTCGTCGGTATCGCCCTACGTAATGTTTCTGCCCGTATACGAGCCAGTCACCGATCCACCATGCAGACAGATCCGCGACACCCTGAATCCGCTCGCCCAGCTGGCGCCAGGATTCGATCGGGAGGCCCTCGGGGAGACGGAGGCAGGCCTGTCCCACAAGCACCTTGGAATCCAGTAGGGGATTCCCAGCCATCCGCTCGACATGCATCATCGAAGTGGCGCTTCGACTTGGAATTGATTGCACAGATGTTCCCCCGTTTTTTCCGTTGAGCTATGCACTGATCTCTTTCAGCGTTGCCGCACCGGTGAGGGCAGCGGCAACGGTTTACGTCATTCGATTCGGTCCGCACTGGGCCCGTCAGAAGATCCGCCAGGAGTTCAATCGGGCGTAACCCGGCATGGTCAGTGCCAGGGGCCCGGACAGTGCGCGGTGGACGGCGCACTGGGTCACCTAGAGTTCGCCGTTGGGCGGGCGTCGGACGGATGTGGTCAACCAGGGGTAGCAGTTCATGAGACCTCCGTTTGTTGTCGCTTGATCAACCATGCGCGACATGCGCGCGTGCAGGAACCCTCAGCATGTGCAGATGCCTGATGCTGAGGGTGATAAAGGGTGCACAATGCCTCCCTGGGGATGCCTTGTCGGGCCTGAAGGCATGCCGACCGGCGGCGGCACAGGACCCGGGCTGCCTTGCGGAACAGGTCAGGTCCGTCGGGTCACGACGCTCATCGCCCAACTCCCCGTCGGCTTCGGCATTTCCGTCGACGTGGCGTGAACGTGCGGCTGTGGACCGATCCTTGTGGTCGGTCAGCGGCCGTGGATCTCACCCGTGTCCGTGGCACGAACGCCGGTCGAGCACGGCGTCACACGTCTGGAGGCCTGGCGGATCATGGACCGCCATGGACGGGGTGGCCCGGCCCCCGGCCGCGGCCCGGACCCATCGCGACGCCCGCCGGACGGCGGCCCGAAGAGCCCGAATGGTCTCGTCGGCCGGATTCGTGCCGACCGAGCGAGACAGAACCGAGTGCCCCCGCCAAAGCCATGCAGCCGACGAACTCGGCCCCGGGGCTGGCGGTTTACCGAGGCGCGCACGCAGTACATAGTGAGTACACGTCCGTCCCCGGGGGGGCGTGTGCGAAGGGGGAGTGCCGTGGTGCGCTACGTCCACCATCAACTGATCACCATCGCCGAGGCGGCGGTCGCCATGGCCGTCTCCGCGTCTGTCGTCTTCGCCGTGCGCGAACTGCCGCGGGTCAGCGGGGAAGGTGTGGCTGTCCTACTGGTCCTCTCGGGGCTCAGCGCGTTCTTCGGCCTGCTGGCGGTTCTGACCCCGTTGACCTAGCTGGGCGGTGAGAAGCACGATTTCGAGGGCGCGGTTCCGCTGGCCGACCCCGAGGCGACACTCCCCTCCCCACGCGAATCCCTGCGCCGCAGCTTCAACGCACCCTTGGCCGTCTTCATCGCGCTGGTAGCCATGGCCTACGGCCTGCTCTGGAATCCCTGGGCCGTCGCCTGGGCGGTCCTCCTCGTACCGGAGCGGATCGTCAAAGGCGTGTACGTGTTCTTCTGGGAGCGCCGTCACGGCGTACTCCTGTGGTTCGGCAATGTCGAGGAACAACCCCTGGGCAAGGGCGAGTTCCTCTATTCCTCACCACGGACGAGCAGCGCGGGGGAGCCTCGCGCCGCCTGACACGGAGCGCGCGGCCCCGGCCCGATCGGCGAAAACCCGGATACGCAGCCGAAGGCCGACACCCCTCCGGAACGAGCTACTTGAAGGCGGCGCCGACGACCAACTCACCGAACTCCCCTACACCACCGTGCACTTCGTCGAGCCGGTCCTCTCGGCCCTCTCGGTCCTCACCTACGACGACGAGCGCGAAGAAGCTGTCGTGGCCTCGCCGGACAACCGGGTTCCTCGACGCAGGACCAGGACGAACAAGGTTCAATCCGTGTCACCGCTGCCACCTCCGCTCAAGTCCTTGAGCAGACTGGCGGTTCGCAGGGTGTCGGGATGTTCCGGCCCCAGAGTCTTCCGCATCCGGGGCAGACTCTCCTCGGCCAGGGTCCTGGCTGCCTCGATCTCCCCGAGCAGGGCCAACCGGGGAGCCAGGTTCGCCGCGCTGCCCAGGGTGGCGGGATCGTCCTCCCCCAACACCCGCCTACAACGGGAAAGGGTGTCCTCGTCCAGCTCTCGTGCCGCCCTGAAGTCACCCAGGGCCGACAGGTCAACCGCCAGGTTGCTGGCGGTGAACAGGGTGTCGGGGTCGTCCCAGCCCAATACCCGGCGCTGCCGGTCCAGGGTGTCCCTGCCCAGGTCACGGGCCGCTTCCGGCTGGCCGGACAGACCCTGCACCGTGGCCAGGACGAAAGCCGTCACCAAGGTGTTGGGGTCGTCCCGGCCCACCACCTGACGCTGCCGGTCCAGTGTCTCCTCGGCCAGTACTCGGGCCGACTCCAGGTCTCCGAGTCTGCCCAGCCCGTGGGCCACATTGGACGCGCTGGCAAGAGTGTCGGGATGGTCTTCACCGAGCACTCGCAAGCGCCGCGCGAGGGTGTCCTTGTCCAGAACCAGGGCCGCCTCCACTTCCGAGAGGTCCGCCAGCACCCGGGCCAGACCGTGGGCGGTGACCAAGGTGTCGGGGTCGTCCCAGCCCAGCACCCTCCGCTTGCGGACCAGGACGTCCTCGTACAGGGCGCGGGCTTCCGTGGTCTCCCCCAGCGCCGCGAGACGGTTGGCCAGGTTGCCGGAGACGCCCAAGGTGTGACGATGGTCCTCGCCCAGCACTCTCCGCGCGCGGGCCAGCGTGTCCTCGTCCAGATCACGGGCCGCCTTGATCTCCCCCAGCGCCGCCAGCCGACTGGCCAGGTGAGACGCACCGGCGAGAGTGTCCGGATGGTCGTCGCCGAGCACTCTCCGCATGCGCTGCAAAGCGTCCTCGTTCAACTCCCGGGCCCGAGCGTGCTCCTGAATATCGGCGTGGGCGCGGGCGAGGCACTGGACCGCCCACAGAGTATCCAGATGATCGGGGCCGAGTTGCCGGGTCCAGGTCTGGTGGAGGACCTCCAGGCGAGACAGGGCGGCCCGGGTCTGTCCGTGGTCCAGCAGATACCAGCAGGCGTCGCAGGCTGCCGACCGTCCCTCCGGGGTGGTCAGTTCGGCCGGGTCGAAGGCAAGGAGGTGCGGAACGAGGTCGGGCCAGCGGGACCAGGTCGCGGGTTCGGTCGGGCTGCCCGGGTGGGCCGCGATCAGCAGGGCTTCCGCGGCCCGGGCGGCCTCGGCACGCTCGGACACCGTGAGCCGGTCGCGGATCACTCTCTGGGTGAGGCGGTGCGGCTGAACCGTACCGTTCCGCACGTGGGCGAGCGCCTGTCGCGCGAGGGCCCCCAGCGCCCTGCGGGCGAGGAGCGGATCGCTCAGCAGCTCCGCCACTGCCGAGGCCTGGCCGAGAGGCACGTCACGACAGACGTGCAGGGGGAACGGTTCCGGCGCCAGGAGGGAACAGGCGTGGAGGAGGCTCAGGGCAACCGGCTCCGTCCGGCCCAGGCGCTCCGCGCTGAGGCTGATCTGCGCGGCCAGTGAGACGGGATATCCGTCGGGACACCCTTCGTCGAGGACCTCGCTGATCCGCTCCTTGAGCAGTTGTTCGTACTGGTTCACGGTGAGACCGTCGGCCAGCAGCGCGGCGGCCTGTGCCAGGGCCAGCGGCAGGTCTTCCAGCGCCTCCGCCAGATCGTCGGCGTCGGCTTCGGACAGGTGTGGAACCCGGCCGCGCAGCAGGCCGATCGATTCGGTACGGGTGAACCCATCCACGTCGACCGGGACCGCCCGCTCGTGCCAGTTCGGGTTGCGGGAGGTGATCAGCACATGGCCGGCACCGCCCGGCAGATGCGGGGTGAGTGCGGTGGGGTCCTCGGCGTTGTCGAAGACCAACAGCCAGTGCCCCCGGGTGCGCAGCTCCGCCACCAGCGCCTCGCACGCCTCACCCGCCGGCGTGTCCGGATCGGCCACACCTGTCCGCACCGCGAGTGCGGCCAACTGGTCGGGAACGAGGGCGGTTTCCTCGGCGGAGATCCACCAGCCCAACTCGTAGTCGGAGGCGAAACGGTGGGCGTACTCGATCGCCAACTGGGTCTTGCCCACGCCCCCGCGTCCGCGCAGAGCGCGCATCGCCACGGGTGATCCGGCGGCGAGCTCTTGGCGTAGCCGCGCCAACAGCTCTTCCCGCCCGGTGAATCCGGCGTTGCGGGCGGGCAGGTTCCACACCTGGGGCAGGAGTCCGGGAAACCCTGGGGCGGTGCCGGTCGTGGCCGACGTCCGGACCGTGTCGTCGGGGCCCGGAAAGGCCGGTTTGCCGTCAGGACGCCGTGGTCCGGCGACCGCGTCGAGCAGCACCCGCCGTGCCTCTTCCTCGTCCAGACCGGCCAGGGACGGAGCCAGCAAGGCACGCAGCATCGGCGGAGCCTCGGCGCGGTCGAGCCGTAGCGGAATCAGCCTCTCCCTCGCCGCCAGGACGGCCGACCACTCCTCGGTCGTAAAACGGCGTGGATCGAAATAGGCGGTGGAGAACAGAGCGAGCAACTGCCCTTCCGCCAGGGCGGTGTTCATCTTCAGGATGAAGTTGTCCCCCGCACCCCAGTCCCAGAAATCAAGCTCCACGGTGTGGCCGGCGGCCTCCAACTCCCAGGCCACCCACGCCGCCCACGCCTGGTCGGCTCCCGCGTGACTGACAAAGAACCGACGCGGAGTTTCGTCTTCGGCCACCACACCCCCGCGTGCCGTTCCATCCGGGCCTGTCGCGGCCAACACTACGAGATCCGGCCCGTGTTCATGCCGGGCTTCAGTCCCCGAGCGCGAGGCGGAGGCCGAAGACGGCGATGGCCGCGCCCGTTGCACGGTCGAGGCAGCGGCGTACGGAAGGCCGTTGCAGGCGGCCACGGAGTGCGCGCGCGAAGGCGATCAGGGCGCAGGACCAGAGGACGGCCAGCAGGATGTGGACACCGGTGAGGAGTACGCCCGCTGCGAGGTGGGAGGCGCCGGCGGGGATGAACTGCGGGAGGACCGCGACGTAGAAGGCGCCCATCTTCGGGTTGAGGAGGTTGGTGGTGATCCCCTGCCGCCAGCCGCCGAGCAGCGTGTCGCCGTCGGCGCGCACCCCGCTGCCGTCCTCCTCCGCGTGCTCTCCCGCCGGGCGGCGCCAGGAGGTCCACAACATCCTGCCTCCCATCCACATGAGGTACGCGGCCCCGGCCCAGCGGAGCACCTCGTAGGCGAGGTGAGAGGCGGTCAGGAGCGCGGTCACACCCAGCGAGGCGAGCACGCCCCAGATCAGCGTGCCGCACTGGATGCCGAGGACCACGCCCCAGGCCCGACGGCGGTGGCCGAGTCCGGCGGTACGCAGGATGAGCGCGGTGTCCAGTCCGGGAGTGACGGTGAGCAGTCCCACCATCAGGGAGAAGGTCCACAAGGCGGTTATGTCGATCACGAACGACGACCATAGGCCCGCACATCACGCGACCTCCACTTTTCTGCCCGGAATCGGGCAGGCTCACTCGCCAGCGGCGCCGTCGATGGCCTCGCGGAGGAGATCCGCGTGGCCGACATGGCGGGCGTACTCCTCGATCACGTGCTCAAGGACGAACCGCACGTCGGTGTCGCCGAATTCCGGGTTCGGCACGATGCGTGCGAGGTCGGCGGTCACCCTCGTGAACACCTGCCGTGACTCCTCGCACGCGTTGAGGTAGTCCGCGTAGACCTCCCTGGCCGACGTGGCGTCCGACTCGTCGTACCACTCGTCGCCGTCGGCCGTGACGTAGGTCCGATACGGGAAGAAGCGCGGCGCCGTGCCGGCCAACGTCCGCTGGAACCAGGCGCGTTCGACCCCTTGCAGATGGCGCATAAGCCCCAGCAGGGTCAACGCCGATGACCCCAGGGGGCGTTGCCGCAGCTGTGCGTCCGAGAGACCCTCGCACTTCCACAGGAAGGTCGCCCGGTGGTAGTCGAGATTCGAGGCGATCACCTCCAACCACGTGCCGGATACGGTGCGTTCGGGCCGGACGATCTTCTGGACGACGAAGTCACGAGTTCGCATGCCCAAGAAGACCTCTCCTCGCATCGGAACTCATCGCTCGCAGCCCGCGGCCCGCAGCGCGCGGTGCATGGGGTCGGTCAGGTCGTGTCCGGCGGCGTAGAGGAGTTCGGCGGGCTCGACGTGCTGGTGAACAACGCGGGCATCCTGCGCGACCGGACCATCGGCTCGATGACCGAGGACGAGTGGGACGCCGTGATCCGGGTCCATCTGCGCGGCACGGTCGCCCCGACCCGTTTCACGGCAGCGTACTGGCGGACCCGCGCCAAGGAGACCGGGCGCCCGACACACGCCCGGTTGATCAACACGACGTCCGCATCGGGTATTTACGGCAACTTCGGCCAGTCCAACTACAGCGCGGCCAAGGGCGGAATCGCGAACTTCACCCTCATCGCGGCGCAGGAGTTGGCGAGTTGCGGGGCTACCGCCAACGCCGTCGCCCCGGCGGCGCACACCCGCCTCACCGAGGCGCTGATGCCGGAGGAGTACGTGAGGAACCTCGGCCCGGAGCACATCTCCCCCTTGGTCGCCTGGCTCGCCGGTACCGACAGCCAGGACGTAACCGGACGGATCTTCGACGTCGCCGGCGGCCGGATCGGCGTGGCGGAGTCCTGGCGCCTCGGCCCCGAGGTGACCCGCCAGGGGCGTTGGGAAGCGGCCGAACTCGACTCTGTCATAGAGGAGTTGGTGACCAAGGCCGCCCCCAACGTGGACATGACCGGTACGGTCCCCGCGGAGGCCGCTCAATGACCCTGAACCTCACGGCGGCCGGGGCCGAATGGGGCGCGGGCGAACGGAGTTGGACCTCCACCGACACGATCCTCTACGCGCTGGGGGTGGGGGCCAGGTCGGCCGATCCGCTCCGCGAGCCGGAGTTCACCACGGAGAACTCGCACGGCGTCGACCAGAAGGTGCTGCCCACCTTCGCCGTGACGATCGGCGGCAACGACGGCGGCCAACCCCGCCTGGGCGACTTCGACCTGGCCCAACTCCCGCACGCGGAACAGTCCGTGACCCCGCACCGCGAACTGCCCCCTTCGGGAACCTCCCGTACGACCACCCGACTCGCCGGGTTCTACGACAAGGGCGCCGACGCGCTGATCGTGCTGGAGTCGGCCAGTATCGACGCCACCACCGGCGAACGGCGCAGCGGCGAGCCCTCGACCCCGCCGTCCCACCCCGCCGACCACGTCGTCACCTGCCCGACCCGCGCAGACCAGGCACTCCTCCACCGCCTCTCCGGCGACCGCAACCCGCTCCACTCCGAGTCTGGGACCACGGTGGGGTGTTCATGTTCCAGACGCGGGTGGGCGACAGGGTCGTTCTCAACCGGGGGGCTCACCAGGACGAACTGAGCGCAGTGGTGGGGTAGTTGTGGGCAGGCCGCACGCGGGCCGGGATCGGGCCGGGCACGGAACGCCGATCCGGATCCCAACGCCCCCTAAGTCCCCGGCGGTTTCCGCGACTTGCGTGGTCTGCTCCAGCCACCCGCCGGCCGGTCCCGGTCCCGGGTCGCCTTCGCCGCGTCGAACTCGGCCTTGCTGATCACCACTCGCGGTTCGGGGACGAGCGTGGTCGCCGTCGATCGCCAGGGGACGGCCGAGGACCAGCCGACCAGGGGCATGGTCTCGTCGTAGTGGGGAGCGAACCGCGCGACGGCGATGGCGGGCATCCGGTAGCGGAGGTCGCGGGCATGCTCGACGAACGCGGTCGGCAGGGCGACGTGGTGGGTCTCCACGTAGTGCGGGAAGTCCCGGCGCCACAGCCAGTTGCCGTCGGTCATCAGCGACGAGCATCCCGGAGAGTGCCGGTGGGGGCTCCCGGTGATGACGTCGGCTCCGCCTTCCATGACGTCGATGAGGACATGGCCACCGTCCAGGTAGGCGACCAGTTCCGCTTCGTCCGGTTCGCCGACGGGCCGGACGGCGTCGCGTATCGATCCGTTCGGTTGCCCGGACCTGTCGTCCAACTCGTCGTAGAAACCCAGCAGTTCCAGCACCGTCACCCCTCTACTCCGTCACCCCTCTACTCCGTTACTCCTCGTGCTCCTTCCTCATCCGCCCTCCCCCACCCGCGGATCCTCCACCCGTGAGAGCCACGTAGTGAGCAGCCCCTCCAGCGTCTCCGCCTCCCCGTGCGTCAGCAGGCCCAGCAGGCGGTGTTCGTTGCGGATGTGGTCGGTGAACGCCCGGTCGATCAGGTCGTGTCCGGGGCGGGTGAGGGCGACGATCCGGCCGCGCTGGTCGTCGTCGGAGCGGCGGCGGGTGACGAGTCCGGCGCGTTCCAGGCGGTCGATTCGCTTTGTCATCGCGCCGGTGGTGACCATGGTGTGGGCCGCGAGTTCGCCGGGTGCCCGTTCGTAGGGCTCGCCGGCGCGGCGCAGTGCGCACAGGACGTCGAACTCCCCCTCGCCGAGTCCGTAGCGCCCGTAGACGAGGCAGAGTTCCTCGGTCAGGTGGTCGGCCAGGCGGTGCAGCCTGCCGATCACGCCCTGCGGGGTGACGTCGAGGTCAGGGCGCTCGCGGCGCCAGTCGGCCTGGATGCGGGCTACGCGGTCCGGCGGGCGAGGGTCGTCCATGGACACCACAATACCTTCCCAGGAAGCCATATCGGCTCTATATTAGCTTCCATGGAAGCTAATATGCGATGGGTGTCACTGACCGCCGTCGCACCGGTGGCCTGGGGCACCAACTACTACGTCACCCACGAGTTCCTGCCGCCCGACAGCCCGCTCTACGGCGCGGCCCTACGAGCCCTGCCCGCCGGCCTCGTCCTGCTCGCCCTGTGCCGACAGCGACCGCGCGGCACCTGGTGGTGGCGTTCCGCGGTGCTCGGGTTGCTGAACGTGAGCGTGTTCTTCGTCCTCGTCTACGCCGCCTCCCAGCTGCTCCCGACGAGCATCGCCTCGACCGTCATGGCGGTGTCCCCGCTGGCGATGATGCTCATCGCCTGGCCCCTGGTGTCCGAGCGGCCCGGCCGCGCGCACCTCGCCGGCGCGGCGATCGGGCTCGGCGGGGTGTGTCTCATGCTCTTCACGGGAGCGGGCGGGGTGAGCGTGCCGGGAGTCCTCGCCTCGGCCGCGGCGATGCTCGTGTCGGCCTTCGGCCACATCCTGACCAAACGGTGGAACACCAGCGGCACCGACGTACTCGCCTCGACCGCCTGGCAGCTCACCGCCGGAGGGCTGTTCCTCCTGCCGGTCGCCGCGGCCGTGGAGGGCCCGCCGCCCGCGCTCTCCCCCTCGGCGCTCCTCGCGTTCGGCTACGTCACGCTCGTCGCCACCGCGCTGGCCTTCGCGGCCTGGTTCGCCGGACTGCGGCACCTGCCCTCCGGAACGGTGGGCCTGATCGGACTGCTCAACCCCGTCACGGGCGTACTGCTCGGCACGGTGGTCGCCGGAGAGATCCTGACGGTCCGTCAACTGTGCGGGCTGGCAATGGTCCTGGCCGGAGTCGTCCTGGGCCGCCCCACCCGCGCGGGCCGCCGCCCCACCCGCGCGAACCGTCGCGGCACCGGTCGGACGCCATCCCAACCCGTACCCGACGAGCGTCCCGTCCACGAGTCCGTCGTCGGCGAACCCGGACGAGGGTCGGGTGGGTGAGCTGTGATTCCGGGCCGGTGCCGCCTCGGTGCCGCCTCAGTGCCGCCGTGCGGTCAGCGCACCGCGCAGTCTCCGCGCGGAGTCGTCGAGCAGTGCCGAATCCTCCCCGGTCTCCCCGGTCTTCCCGGTCCTCTCGGTCCTCTCGGTCCTCTCTATCTCCTCAGTCTTCGCGGGCCACAGATACGGCATCCGGTCGCCCTGGTAGCGCGGGACCACATGGACGTGCAGATGGAACACCGACTGCGTGGCGACCGCCCCGGACGACTGGATGACGTTCAGCCCCTCGGGGCGGTGGGCGGCCCGTACCGCGTGGGCCGCCCGGAGAACCGCCGTGCCGACGGCCGCCGCTGTCTCCTCGTCGAGCTCCCAGATGTCCGCGACATGACGCCGGGGCACGACCAGAACATGCCCGGGGTGTACGGCTCGTAGGGGCAGGAATGTCAGGGTCTCGGCGGTGTCGGCGACGACGCGGGCCGGTTCGGTACCGGCGGCTATACCGCAGAAGACGCAGTCGACGCCGTGATGATCCACCCTCATGGGTCGACAATAGGTCTGTGGGTGGGTACTCCGCGCCCCCGTCGACGTGCTGGTAGCGGGGTCACTGAACGCGCCACGCCACACCACCAGCGCTCAGTCGTTCGGGACCGGCTCCCACCACAGGACCCCCGACGCCGTCACGGCCCCGCCCTGCGTGACGCCGAACTCCCAGCCCTCCTCGCCGGGTTCGCACGCGACGTACGCGGGCGGGTCCCAGTCCGTGAACCGGGACGCCGTCATACGGCAGCCGGTCAGCCGGCCGGAGGTGTTGCCGCTCGTGAGGCAGACGGCCTGCCGGGCGGCTTCCAGGAGGACCATGCCGGGGATGTGGTCGCTGGGGTGGTCGAAGAACAACGGATGGCGAAGGTCCGCCGGTGCCACCCGCAGGGAGCCGGTTCCGTCCCGGGCCACCATCACACCGCCGGACGCGGAGGCCGACACGGCGGCGGGCGGGAGTCGCCGGACATCCTCGCCGGGTGGCGGAAGCGCACCGGCCCGAGCGCCCCGCAGCGCCCCGTACTCGTCCTCGGTGAGAATGCGGGCCCGGCCCTCGGCGCTGCCGAACTCGGCGTCGCCCGCGGCCAGTTCCAGCCGGAGACTGAGCGCGACGGGATACGGGAGACCTTCGACGCGACGGACGTCGTAGACCGTGGCGCGGCAGGTCACGTCGGTCGCGCCGTAACCGACCACGGGTTCGGTGGCGGGGTCGAGGCGGAAGCCGATGGTCTTGATGACGGCCCTGCTCCGCCTGGGGACGCCCAGGAAGCGCTGGCAGAGGTACAGGCAGCCCTGCCGGAGGGTTTCGGCGATCAGCAGCGGGTCGTGCCGGTCGCCGGATCCGGGCCGGAACGTGGTGTGGGAGCGTGACCACTGCGCGGCGAGCAGATACCGCCCTTCGTCCAGTGCGAGTCCGTCGGTGAGCAGGACCTCCGCGATCGACTTCCGGTGGACGAGATTCCGCGGTACGGAGCGGTCCCAGCTCAGCGTCGGGATCGCCGCCGTAGCGAAGGGGGGAGATCCGGTTGATTCCTTCATAAAATAATAGGATGCGTGATTCTTGTGGGTGCGGATAAGAAATGCCGTGCTGTCCGATAGATTCGCCTGAAAAGACGATTCAGCGTGAAGGGCAAGGGTCGTTGAGGGCGATGCAAGAACGCGCGGAAGCCACCCGACAGGCCGTCCTGGCGGCGGCGGCGGTGCTGTTCGAACAGCATGGATACGTCGGGACGAGCATCAGCGACGTGGCACGGAGGAGCGGCTACACCAGCGGCGCCATCTACTTCCACTTCGGCAGCAAGGAGGGCCTGGCCGCGTCCGTCTTCGAGGCCCACTTCGGTGAATGGCCGCGGCTGGTGGCGAGCTGGACCTCGCTCGAAGGACCCGTCCTGGACCGGCTGGTGGGTCTCAGCCTCGCGGTGGCGCGCGAGTTCCGCGACAACGTGATCGTGCGGGCGGGCAACCGGCTCTCGAACGAGAGCAGATCCATCCCCGCCGAATTGCCGCAGCCGTTCGTCGGCTGGATCGAAATCGTCGCCCAACTCCTGGACGCCGCACGGGAGAACGGCGAACTCGCCCCCGATACGGATGTCGAGCGGGCCGCGCGGGTCGTCGTCGCCGGATTCTTCGGCACCCACACCGTGTCCGCCGCTCTGGACGACCGCAGGCACGTCGAGCGGGCGGTGACCGATCTCTGGCTGTTCCTGCTCCCCGCTCTCCAGGCCTCGCCCGACCCGCACGGCTGCTTGGACCGGGCGCGCACCCTGCTTGACCGCGCTCCCGGACCGAGGTCCGCCGCGTAGGCACTGCTCGCCCAGCCACTGCTCCCCGCGCGCTCCCGCACGCCCCACCCGAACGGGTGATGGCGCTCTGGGCAGCGGCGCCCACCCTCACCAAGATGGAGCATAACGATCGTAATGTTCCGCGATCCGCTGTTTCTGCTACGAGGTGAGCCGCATGGCGTCCACGACCCGCCCCAAGGAAAACTCCCAGTCCGCCTCCGGAACGAACCCCTTCGAAGCCGCGTACCGCGCCCTCTTCGACGCTTTCGACGACGACGGAAGCCAGACGCTGTCCCGCGCGGAACTCGTCAGGAATCTCCATGCCACCGGAATCCTGGAGGACGACCCCCGGATTCAGGGCATCCTCGACGCAACGCAGGACGGCGACGGCGAGCGGGAAATGGGATTCCCGGAATTCGTGGCCCTGATCCAGCATCACAGCGGTCTGCTGCAACGGGCGATGCAGAATTCCCTCATCGTGCCGGACTTCCTGTCGCTCACCGAGGAGATCGACCGGATCCACCAAGATCTGCTTCCCGTGCGCGCCGGCCGGGTGGCCGACTACATTCCCCAACTCGCCCGTATCGACCCGGAACAGTTCGCGATCTCCCTGTGCACCGTCGACGGCCAGCGGCACACCGTGGGGGACGCCGATGTCCCCTTCTGCGTCCAGTCGGTGTCCAAGACCGTCAGCTACTGCATGGCGCTGGAGGAACACGGCGTCGACGTCGCGCACCGGCACATCGGGCGTGAACCGAGCGGGCAGAGCTTCAACGAACTCACGCTCAACCACCAGGGCCGCCCGCACAACCCCATGATCAACGCCGGCGCGATCATGAGCTGCGCGCTGATCCGTCCCGAGCTGCCCGTCGCGGACCGCTTCGACCACGTGGCGCAGACCTGGCAGCGGCTGGCCGGGGGCAGGCGGGTCGGGTTCAACAACTCCGTCTATCTCTCCGAACGGCAGACGGCCGACCGCAATTTCGCGCTCGGTTATTCGATGCGGGAGAGCAAGGCCTTCCCTTCGGGCACGGATCTGCTGCAAACGCTGGAGTTCTACTTCCAGTGCTGCTCCATCGAATTGGACGCGCGCATGCTGGCGGTGGTCGCCGCCACCTTCGCCAACGGAGGGGTGTGCCCGCTCACGGGCGACCGGATCTTCAGCCAGGAGACCGTCCAGCACTGCCTTTCCCTCATGTCCTCGTGCGGGATGTACGACTTCTCCGGCGAATTCGCCTTCACCATCGGCCTGCCGGCCAAGAGCGGGGTGTCCGGCGCGCTCATGGTGGTGATCCCCGGGCTCATGGGGGTCTGCATCTGGTCGCCCAGGCTGGACGAACTCGGCAATTCGGTAAGGGGAATCGAGTTCTGCCGTCAGCTCGTGAAGAAGTTCGAGGTCCATCCGCATGCGTCGGTCTCCAGTGGCTCCCGGCGCAAGGACCCGCGCAAACGCCGTAACCAGAGCGCCGTCGAGAGTGTCGTCGCCCTGTGCTGGGCCGCCAGCCAGGGCGACCTGGACGAGGTCCGCCGGCTCGCGTCCGCCGGGGCGGACATCAGCACCGGCGACTACGACGGCCGCACTCCCCTGCATCTCGCCGCGGCCGAGGGCCATGTGGAGGTCACCGGCTACCTCCTCGCACATGGCGCCAACCCCGCGGCCACCGACCGCTGGGGCGGCACCGCCCTGACCGACGCCCAGCGCGGCGGCCACACCCACGTCGCGGAACTCCTCGGCCCACACACGACAGTCCCCCGCCAGAAGGCCCCCCGGACCGACACCAGGTCAACTGCCGCCTCCGCCAAGTGAGTCGACGGCCGGTGGCGCGACGCAGTGCCACCGGACGCCGGGCACGTCAGTCCTTGCAGTCCGGGGCGACGCCCTCGCCTCGGCCTGCGCCAGGTCGCTGTATCTGGTGGGCGACGAGTTGCTCCTCACGGCGGGTGTGCGGCTGCCGCCCGACGCGGAGGGCGTCGACACGTATGTACGACGAGTCGTCGCGGCCGGGGTGTGCACGCTCGGGTTCGAGGTCGCGCCCATGCACGACGAGGTCCCGGCCGAGTTGGTCGCCGCCTGCGACCGCCACGGCCTTCCCTTGCTACGGCTGCCGCCCGCGACCCCGTTCGTGACGGTCGGGCAGGCCACGTACGTGGCGATCGGCGAGGCGCCCGCGACCGTGCGGGCCCAGTCGGCGCTGGCCGCCCGGCCGGACGCGCTGCGCGCTGTGCTCGCCCAGCTCGGCGGGCACACCGGCGCCTGGACGGTGCCGCACGATGCCCGGCGCAACGAGTTGTTCAGCACCGGGCCCCGGCCTGGGCGGGTGCGTCACCTCGCCGTGCGGCCCGTACGCGACGGCACCGCCGCCAGGAGATGATCCGGCCCAACTCGCCACACGGGAGTTGGGACCGTACGGCAGCGGCCCCGCACGTCCACCGGAGCACCGTGCCGCACCCACCGTCTCGTACGGGTGGTCGCCGAACCGCTCGATGTGGACGTACAGGACCCCGGCACGCGGATGGAACTCTGGTTCGCCCTGCGGTGGTTGCCGGACGAGGGCCAGGAACGCTCCGGTTGAGGCTCAGCGCTTGCCGTCGGAGCGCTTGCGGTGGAGGGTGAAGTTCTCGAACACCGACAGGTCGCCGTTCGGCTTGTTCACGTTGTAGTAGGTCACGTGCATCCGGGTGGTGTCACCGGCGTGCCGACCGGGGTCGACGGTGAACGCGGCGAAGCCGTAGGGGTGTTCGGTGTCCCGGACGCCGATCCAGACCGCCTCCTCCTTGGTGTAGGTGGAGGTGCGCTTGCCGTTGGAGCCGGGGGTCGCCGACACCGACGTGATCACCTTGCCGGTGCCGTCCTTGAAGAAGCTCTGGTTCGTGGTGCCCGAGACACCGCCGCCGCCGAGGATCATGTGGACGGTACCGAGGCCGGTGTCGATGTCGTCGGTGACGGTGGAGACCGGGTTGGGGGTCAGCGTCTCGGTGCCGCTGACGACTCCGCGAACGGCCAGCGAGCGCTCGTAGTTGTGCTCGTGGCCGCACAGAACCAGGTCGACGCCATAGCGGTCGAAGAGGGGGCCGTACTTCTGGCGCAGGCCCAGGTCGGCGCCGTTGGCGTCGGTGGAGCTGACCATGACCTGGTGCATGGCGACGACGATCCAGTCGACGTCGCGCGAGGCCCGGGCCGCCTTCAACTCCTTCTCCAGGAAGGCGAGTTGACGTCCACCGGAGTAGCCGCTGATGTAGACGTCACCGCCGTCCTGGAGGCAGTTGTCGTCGTTCTGGAGCACGATGACCCGGACCGAACCGGCCGTGAACGCGTAGTAGAGGCCCGCGAGTTCGGCGTCGGTCTCGGTGGACGGCAGGTCGAAGTAGGTCTGGTAGGCGCCGAGTCCGATCGGGCCGTTGGCCTTCTCGATCTCGTGGTTGCCGGCCGCCGGCATCCAGGGGCGGAAGCGGGCCGAACGGGTGTTGTTGGTGAAGAAGTTGTTCCAGGTGCGCACCCGGTCGACGTCCAGGTTGGCGTAGCAGAGGTCGCCGTTGAGCAGGTGGAAGAGCGGGGCGACCTGCTCGATGCCGGTGACGATGTCCTTCGTCGCGGGCGTGGAGTTCGCGTCGAGACCGACCGTGCCGTTGGCCGCCCAGGTCACCTGCGGGGCGGACTGGTCGCCGAAGCTGGTGAAGGTGATCGGCTTCCGGCCGCGCGGGGCGGTGCGGAACGTACCGCTGTCGGGCGTTGCGCCCTCGTGGGTGGCGAGGTAGAGGTAGTCGGTGTCCGGGGTGAGCTTGTTCAGCGCGGCGTGGTGGACGTAGACGGTGCGGCTGGAGGTGCCGTCGACGTAGGTGACGGTGCGGGCCTTGGCGCTGGAGCCGAAGCCGTGCTCCAGCGTGCCGTAGCGCACGACCGGTTTGGACACCGGTCTGTCGGTGATCCACGAGACCGTCATCTGGGTGCGCGGGTCCGCCCCGAAGGTGAGGTGCAGGCCCTGGACCGGCGAGGCGCCGGAGGCGTCCGCGGTGAGGTGGAATGCCGGGGCGTCCAGCGGGGCGGCCTGGGCCGTGCCTGCTCCCAGCAAGGGGGTGACGGCGGCGCCCGCGCCCGCCGTACCGAGGAGACCCAGCGCGTGCCGTCGACTGACCCCCTCGGACGACTGCGCCGAACCGTCCGGTGTCTCTGTCTGTGCGGTCATGATGCCCTCCCTGGCGAGCAGTTGAGCTGACAACGTCCGCACCCTGGCGCTTCCCGGCGGCTCCTGAGTGAACGGTGCGTTGCCAGACGGTCATCGCGTCTCACGGGGTGGTCCGCGGCGGCGATTCTTGCCCGGCGCTTTGCCAGGGGCCGCCACTCCGTTGACACGGGCGGGCAGTGGAGGGCGAGTTGAGGGATCAATTCCGGCCATCGCCGCCATCGCCGCCACCGCGTCACGGGCGCGTCAAGAACCGCCCCTCCGGCGTCAGGCCCTCGCCAACGCGGCGATACATCGGCTCTTTCCGGCACTTCGATGGGCTGGAGAAGTCTGTCGTACGGCGAGGAGTGAGCGACGATGAGCGGTGCCCGGCGGCTGCGTGCCGTGGTCGGAGTGAGCGGTTCGCCGGGGAGCCTCGCGGCGCTGCACCGGGCCGTGCTGGAGGCCCGCCGTACCGGCGCCGAACTGCTGGCCGTACTCTCCTGGGAGCCGCCCGGCGGTGAACTCGCCCACGGGCGCTCGCCGTTGGCGCTGCCGTTGGCCGACCTCCGCCGCGATGCCGGCGAACGACTCCTCGCCGCCGTCGACGCGGCCTTCGGCGACGCGGGTCCCGGGGTTCCGTTCCAGGGGCTGGTCGTCCGGGGGACGGCGGGCCGCGCGCTGGTGGAGACCGCCGACCGGTCCGACGACCTCCTGGTGATCGGAGCGGGCCCCCGGGGCACGCTCCGCGGCCTGTTCCCGTCCGTCACGCGGTACTGCGTCGCGCATGCCGGCTGCCCGGTCCTGACGGTGCCGCCCTCGCCGCTGGCGGGCGAGTTGGCCGCCCTGCACCGGCGGATCGCCCTGCGGCGGGCGGTCGACGCCCGCGAGCTGACGGACGGCGGGCGCTGACCAGCGGTTCCCGCCCTCGTCAGCGGGGCGTTATGAGTGCGCCGCTCGCCGTCAAGCATCCGTCAGCGACCGTCCCGGACCCCGATCACCCGGGCATAGCTTCGAGTGAGCGCAGATCCCCCCTCCCTCAAGGAGCCGCACGATGTCTCCAGCCGAATCCTCCGAGTCACCCGAATCCTCCGAGTCACCCGAGTCACCCGAGTCACCCGCCGAGCCTTCCGAACCCGTCCCGGCCGGACTTCTGTACGTGCCCGTCCGGTCGGGGCCCGCGGGCTGTACGGCCCGGTTCTTCCGCACCCCGCTGGGCGGCCGTACAGCCGTCGGTTTCACCTCGGCGGCGCGGCTCGCCGCCACCCTCGGCCCCGAGCAGGCCGCCATCAGGCTCTCCGAACCCGCGCTGCGCGCCCTCGCCGCGCCGCTGGGCGTCACCGCCCTCACCGTCAACCCGTCGCTCTCCGCTCCGGCGACCGACCGCACGGCGGCCACCGTCCGCGAGCGCGAGAACTCCTGGCGCCGTTGGCATCCGCAGCACATCGGCGCCCTGCGCGTGACCGGCGCAGCCGCCGCCGTCGCCTGTCTGAACCTGCTGATCGGCTGAGGAGACCCGCCCATGTCCATCCTGGACGCCCCCGTTGTCGAGGCCCCCGGCACCGACGACCTGTCCGTCTGGCCCCGCTCCACCCGTCCCGCGCCCGCCGGGGACCTGACCGTCGGCGGTGTCTCGCTCGCCGAGGCCGCCGACCGCTTCGGCACCCCGGTCTATGTCCTCGACGAGCGCGAGGTCCGCGAGCGCTGCCGTGCCTATCGCGCGGCGTTCCCGGAGGCCGAAGTCGTCTACGCGGCAAAGGCGTTCCTGTGCCGGGCGATGGCCCACTGGGTGGAGGAGGAGGGGCTCGGCCTCGACGTGTGCTCGGCGGGCGAGCTGGCCCTCGCGGTGACGACCGGTTTCCCGCCGGAGCGGATCGTGCTGCACGGCAACGCCAAGAGCCCGGAGGACCTGAGCACCGCGCTCCGGCTCGGGGTCGGCCGGATCGTCGTCGACAGTGCCTCGGAGATCGCCCGGCTGGCCGCGCTCACGCCCGCCGGCACCCGTCAGAAGGTCATGGTGCGGGTGGTGCCCGGCGTCGCGGCCGGCGCGCACACCAAAATACGTACCGGCACCGACGATCAGAAGTTCGGCCTGTCGATCACGGACGGCTCCGCGCGACACGCCGTCACCCGGATCCTCGACCAGCCGCACCTCGAACTCGTGGGCCTGCACTGCCACATCGGCTCGCAGATCACCACGACCAAGCCGTACGTCGCCGCGGTGCGCCGCATGGTCGGTCTGTTGGCCCGCATCCGTGACCAACACGGCGTCGCCCTACCGCAGTTGGACATCGGCGGCGGGCACGGCATCGCGTACCGCCCGGGTGAGGAACAGTTGAACATCTCCGTCCTCGCCGGGCGGGTCCGCGCCGAGCTGGAGGACGGCTGCGCCCGCGGCGGGCTGCCCGTGCCCCGGCTCACCCTGGAGCCCGGGCGGGCGATCGTCGGCCCCGCCGGAGTCGTCGTGTACCGGGTGCTGGCGGTCAAGCGCACCGGCGACCGTACGTTCGTCGCGGTCGACGGCGGGATGAGCGACAACCCGCGGCCCGCGCTGTACGGCGTGCGGTACGCGCCCCGGCTGATCGGCCGCCCGGCCTCCGCGCCGCCGCGCCTGGTCACGGTCGTGGGCCGGCACTGCGAGGCGGGCGACGTCCTCGCCAACGAGGTGGCGCTGCCCGGCGACATACGCCCTGGCGACCTCCTCGCCGTACCGGCGGCCGGTGCTTATCACCTGTCCATGGCGTCCGGATACAACCTGGTCGGCCGCCCGCCGGTCGTCGCGGTGACCGACGGCATCGCACGGGTCCTGGTCCGTCGCGAGTCGCTGGAGGACATGAGCCGACGGGACGTCGGGTTGTAAACCATGCGGTCTAGACCGCCAGGCGAGGCAAAGGTCACAGCCGCGTCCTCTGCTGCTCACCTGCACGTTTGCCCTAGCATCCGAGCATGACGGTCCTGCCTGACGACGGGCTCTCGCTGGCCGCCGAGTTCCCTGACGCGACCCATGAGCAGTGGCAACGCCTGGTGGAAGGCGTACTGCGCAAGTCGGGCAAGGAAGTCTCGGGTACGGCGGCGGAAGACGCCCTGTCCACCTCGTTGGAGGACGGGCTCCTCGCCCGTCCCCTCTACACCGCGGACGACTCCGCACCCGAACCCGGCCTCCCCGGTTTCGCCCCCTTCGTACGGGGCGGCCGGGCCGAGGGCAACACCCTCGGCGGCTGGGACGTACGCCAGCGGCACACCACCGCCGACAACGCCGCGGTCCTCGGCGACCTGGAGAACGGCGTCACCTCGCTCTGGCTGGTCGCGGGCGAGCGCGGCATCCCGGTCGCGTCACTCGGTGCCGTCCTCGACGGTGTCTATCTCGACCTGGCGCCCGTCGCCCTCGACGCGGGAAGCGAAGTCGAGCCCGCGGCGGGCGAGTTGCTACGGCTGTACGAGGAGCGGGGCGTCGCGCGCGAGGCCGCTCGCGGCAACCTCGGAGCCGACCCGCTGAGCTTCGCGGCCCGCACCGGGAACGAGGGCTTCCCCTTCGCGCCCGTCGCCGCGCTCGCCCGGCGCTGCGCCGAGGAGTACCCGGGGCTGCGCGCGCTGACCGTGGACGCGCTGCCGTACCACGAGGCCGGTGGTTCGGCGGGGCAGGAGCTGGGCGCCTCGCTGGCGACCGGTGTCGCGTATCTCCGCGAGCTGACGGAAGCCGGGCTGAACGTCGAACAGGCCGTCGGGCAACTGGAGTTCAGGTACGCGGCGACCGCCGACCAGTTCCTCACCATCGCCAAGTTGCGGGCGGCGCGCAGGCTTTGGGCCCGAGTCGCCGAGGTGTGCGGGGCGCCGGGCGGGCAGGTGCAGCACGCGGTGACCTCGCCGGTGATGATGTCCCGCCGCGACCCATGGGTGAACATGCTGCGCACGACGGTCGCGACGCTGGCCGCCGGGGTGGGCGGCGCCGAGTCCGTCACCGTGCTGCCCTTCGACCACGCGCTGGGCCTGCCGGACGCGTTCGCGCGCCGGATCGCCCGCAACACCTCGACGATCCTGGTCGAGGAGTCGCATCTGTCCCGGGTGATCGACCCGGCGGGCGGCTCCTGGTACGTGGAGCGGCTCACGGACGAACTCGCCCACGCGGGCTGGGAGTTCTTCCAGCACATCGAGCAACAGGGCGGCCAAGCGGCCGTGTTGCGGTCCGGCAGCCTCCGCGACGACCTCGCCACGACCTGGGCGGCCCGCAGCGCGAAGCTCGCCAAGCGCCGCGAACCCATCACCGGGGTAAGCGAGTTCCCGAACCTCGCCGAACGCCTCCCGGAACGCGCACCCGCCCCCTCGGAGCCCTCCGGCGGGCTGCCGCGCGTGCGCCGCGACGAGGCCTACGAGGCCCTGCGCGCCCGCTCCGACGCCCACCTCGCGGCGACCGGCTCCCGCCCGCGGATCTTCCTGGCCGCACTCGGCCCGGCCGCCGCGCACACCGCCCGGCTCACCTTCGCGTCGAACCTGTTCCAGGCGGGCGGCATCGAGCCCGTCACCGAGGGCGCGTTCGCGGACAGCGGGGCCACCGAGGCCTGCCTGTGCTCAAGCGACGCGCTGTACGAGGAGCAAGCGGCCACGATCGCCGGGGAGTTGAGGTCGGCCGGTGCCGGCCATGTGTTCCTCGCGGGCCGTCCCGGGCAGTACTCCGGTGTCGACGCCTACGTCTTCGCGGGCTGCGACGCCGTGGCCGTACTGTCCGCCACCCTCGACCGCATGGGAGTGTCCTGATGGCAGCGAGCGGGCGCATCCCCGACTTCTCCGGGATCGAGCTGGGGGCCCCGGCCACCGAAGCCGGACCCGACGAGTGGCGCGACGCCGTCAAGAAGGCGGCGGGCGGCGACGATCTGCTCTGGGAGACCCCGGAGGGCATCGCGGTCAAGCCGCTGTACACCGGGCAGGACCTGGAAGGCCTGGACTTCCTCGCCACCTACCCCGGCATCGCGCCGTATCTGCGCGGCCCGTACCCGACGATGTACGTCAACCAGCCCTGGACGATCCGCCAGTACGCGGGCTTCTCCACGGCCGAGGAGTCCAACGCGTTCTACCGGCGCAACCTGGCGGCCGGTCAGAAGGGCCTGTCGGTCGCCTTCGACCTGCCCACGCACCGGGGTTACGACAGCGACCACCCGCGCGTGACCGGTGACGTCGGCATGGCGGGTGTCGCCATCGACTCCATCTACGACATGCGGCAACTCTTCGACGGCATCCCCCTCGACAGGATGACCGTGTCGATGACGATGAACGGTGCCGTGCTCCCGGTACTGGCGCTGTACATCGTCGCCGCCGAGGAACAGGGCGTACCGCCCGAGAAGTTGGCCGGGACCATCCAGAACGACATCCTCAAGGAGTTCATGGTCCGCAATACCTACATCTATCCGCCGAAGCCGTCGATGCGGATCATCTCCGACATCTTCGCCTACACCTCGCAGCGGATGCCCCGCTACAACTCGATCTCCATCTCCGGCTACCACATCCAAGAGGCGGGCGCGACGGCCGACTTGGAGCTGGCGTACACCCTCGCGGACGGGGTCGAGTACATCCGGGCGGGCCGCGAGGCGGGGATGGACGTGGACGCGTTCGCACCCCGGCTGTCGTTCTTCTGGGCGATCGGCATGAACTTCTTCATGGAGATCGCGAAGCTGCGGGCGGCGCGCCTGCTGTGGGCGAAGCTGGTCAAGCAGTTCGACCCGCAGAACGCCAAGTCCCTCTCCCTGCGCACCCATTCACAGACCTCGGGCTGGTCGCTGACCGCGCAGGACGTGTTCAACAACGTGACGCGTACGGCCGTGGAGGCCATGGCGGCCACGCAGGGCCATACGCAGTCGCTGCACACCAACGCCCTGGACGAGGCGCTCGCGCTGCCCACCGACTTCTCGGCGCGCATCGCCCGCAACACCCAGCTCCTCATCCAGCAGGAGTCCGGCACGACCCGGGTCATCGACCCGTGGGGCGGCAGCGCGTACGTCGAGAAGTTGACGTACGACCTCGCGCGCCGGGCCTGGCAGCACATCGAGGAGGTCGAGGCGGCGGGCGGCATGGCCAAGGCCATCGACGCGGGCATCCCCAAGCTGCGCATCGAGGAGGCGGCGGCCCGTACCCAGGCCCGCATCGACTCCGGGCGCCAGCCGGTCATCGGCGTCAACAAGTACCGGGTGGAGACCGACGAGGAGATCGACGTCCTCAAGGTCGACAACTCCTCCGTCCGCACCCAACAGATCGAGAAACTACGGCGGTTGCGCGCCGAGCGCGACGAACAGGCCACGCAGGACGCCCTGCACGCGCTGACCCGGGCCGCCGAGAGCACCGGCAACCTCCTGGAGCTGGCGGTGAACGCGGCCCGCGCGAAGGCCACGGTCGGCGAGATCTCCGACGCGCTGGAGAAGGTGTACGGGCGGCACGCGAGCCAGATCCGTACGATCTCCGGTGTGTACCGCACCGAAGCCGGCGACTCCCCGTCCGTCGAACGCACCCGCACCCTCGTGGCCGAGTTCGAGGAGGCCGAGGGCCGCCGCCCGCGCATCCTGGTCGCCAAGATGGGCCAGGACGGCCACGACCGCGGCCAGAAGGTGATCGCCACCGCCTTCGCCGACCTCGGCTTCGACGTCGACGTCGGCCCGCTGTTCCAGACCCCGGGCGAGGTGGCCCGCCAGGCCGTAGAGGCGGACGTGCACGTCGTCGGGGTGTCCTCGCTGGCCGCCGGACACCTCACCCTCGTACCGGCGTTGAAGGAGTCCCTCGCCGAGGAGGGCCGCGAGGACATCATGATCGTGGTCGGCGGGGTGATCCCCCCGCAGGACGTGCCCACGCTCCTGGAGATGGGCGCGGCGGCCGTGTTCCCGCCCGGGACGGTGATCCCGGACGCGGCCTACGACCTGGTCGAGCGGCTGGCCACCGACCTCGGGCACACCCCGTGATCGATGTCGACACCTATGTGAAGGGCGTACTCGACGGCAAGCGGGCCCTGGTGGCCCGCGCCATCACCCTCGTCGAGTCGACCAAGCCCCAACACCGCACCATGGCACAGCAGTTGCTGACCGAACTGCTGCCGCACAGCGGGAAGGCCCGGCGCATCGGGATCAGCGGTGTGCCTGGCGTCGGCAAGTCGACGTTCATCGACGCGTTCGGCACGCTCCTCACCTCGCTCGGTTTCCGGGTGGCGGTACTGGCCGTAGACCCGTCCTCCACCCGCACGGGCGGCTCGATCCTCGGCGACAAGACCCGCATGGAACGCCTGGCCGTCGACCCGGCGGCCTTCATCCGCCCCTCCCCCACCGCGGGCACACTCGGCGGCGTCGCGAAGGCGACCCGGGAGTCGATCGTGGTGATGGAGGCGGCGGGCTACGACGTCGTCCTCGTGGAGACGGTAGGCGTAGGCCAGTCGGAGACCGCGGTCGCCAACATGGTCGACTCCTTTCTGCTGTTGACCCTGGCCCGCACGGGCGACCAGTTGCAGGGCATCAAGAAGGGCGTCCTGGAGCTGGCGGACGTGATCGCCGTGAACAAGGCGGACGGCCCGCACGAGCGCGACGCGCGGGGCGCGGCAAGGGAGTTGGCGGGCGCGCTGCGGCTGATGCACCCCGTCGACGCGGCCTGGACCCCGCCGGTGCTGAGTTGCAGCGCCCGTGAGGGCACGGGCCTGGACACGGTCTGGGAGCGCCTGGAACAGCACCGGTCCCTGCTGGACTCCACCGGCCGCCTAGCCGCCAAGCGCCGCGAGCAGCAGGTGGATTGGACGTGGACGATGGTCCGCGACGAGCTGCTGGGCAGGCTGCACGCGGATCCGGCGGTACGCTCACTGGCCCCGGACCTCGAACGGCGGGTGCGGGAGGGCGAGTTGACGGCGACGCTGGCCGCCGAACAGATCCTGCGGGCTTTCGGACCCCGGCCCGGCTGACCCACCGCGACCGGAGGTCGTCCGAGTGTTTCCCGCACGGTTACCCGTCGGCGCTCCGTTGGCGCTGGCTCTGGCGAGTCTCGCCGTGTCCGGCTGCTCTTCCACCTGGGGCTGCTCCGACACCACCGCGAAGCGCGGCAGGGCCGCTGTCAGGGTGCGGGTCGAGGACATCTACGGGCAGCATCTCGGCGCCTCCGCCGAGATCGTCGACTGGCGCCTTGAGCCTCATCCGCAGCGGCCCTCCGACGGTGACCAGGTCCACTTCCACTTCCGGTTCTACGACGCCGACGAGTTCAACGGCCCCGCCTTGGACGTCTGCGCGGTCGACAGGAAGCGCGTGGCCCTGTTGTGCGAGACGGTCTACTCGACCGAGGCGTTCGGGCCGAACGGCGACCGCACGGGCGACAGTTGGCTCGCCGTCGAGCACCCCGCGCAGGTCGCCGGAGTGCTGTTCATCCCCAATGACCAGCACTACCAGACACGAACCTGCGCGCAGGACGGCAAGGACGGCGGCGGGCCGCATCCTCCCGAGCCGGCCACCCTGGGGGACCAGCTGTAATACGCTGACCCACGCAGCTGGTTCGCCCCGTCAGCCAGACGGACGCGTCGCAAGAGGGAACCCGGTGAGATTCCGGGACTGCCCCGCAGCGGTAAGCGAGAACGACCGCCGTCATACGCACTGGGTCCGCGACAGGATCTGGGAAGCGACGGCCAGTAGGTGTCCTCCGGTTCGACGGAGGGCGTGCCCGCGAGTCCGAAGACCTGCCAACTGCCCGTGCGCGAAGCATTCGTGCGCGGAATCCCGGTGACCTCGTGGGCGGGTCGGCGTACACATCATCCGGTGTGCCCTTTCCTTCGCGCTCGCGTTCCGTCCCGGGATCTCAGGGAGACAGCTCGCGAAGGAGAGTTCCGTGACAGCGAAGTCCGCAGCCGCGGCAGCACGGGCCACCGTGTACGGCTACCCCCGTCAGGGACAGGGCCGGGAACTGAAGAAGGCCGTCGAGGGCTACTGGAAGGGCCGCGTCGACGCCGACGCCCTCCGGGCCACCGCGGCCGAACTGCGCCGCGCCAACTGGCGGCAGCTGGCCGAGGCCGGCCTTCACGAAGTGCCGACCGGCGACTTCTCCTACTACGACCATGTCCTGGACACCAGCGTCATGGTCGGCGCGATCCCCGCCCGCCACCGGGCCGCCGTCGAACTCGACGCGCTGGACGGGTACTTCGCGATGGCGCGCGGCACGCAGGATGTGGCGCCGCTGGAGATGACGAAGTGGTTCGACACCAACTACCACTATCTGGTGCCCGAGTTGGGCCCCGACACGGTCTTCACCGCCGACTCGGGCAAGCAGGTCGACGAGTTGAGGGAGGCCCTCGCGCTGGGCCTCACCGCGCGCCCGGTGCTCGTCGGCCCGGTCACCTATCTGCTGCTCGCCAAGCCCGCGCCCGGAGTCGCCGCGGACTTCGATCCGCTGACGCTCCTTGACCGGCTGCTGCCCGTGTACGCCGAGGTCCTGGCGGATCTGCGGGCGGCGGGCGCGGAGTGGGCGCAACTCGACGAGCCCGCGCTCGTCCAGGACCGGACCCCGGCCGAGTTGAACGCCGCCGAGCGCGCCTACCGCGACCTCGGCGCGCTCGCCGACCGGCCGAAGCTGCTGGTCGCCTCCTACTTCGACCGGCTCGGCGACGCGCTGCCGGTGCTGGCGAAGGCTCCGGTGGAGGGGCTGGCGCTCGACTTCACCGGGTCCGCCGCCGCCAACCTCGACGCGCTGGCCGCGGTGGGCGGGCTGCCCGGCAAGCGGCTGGTCGCCGGGGTGGTCGACGGCCGTAACATCTGGGTCAACGATCTCACCAAGTCCCTTGCCGCGCTGGGTACGTTGCTCGGTCTCGCCGACCGGGTCGACGTGGCCGCCTCCTGCTCGCTGCTGCACGTCCCGCTCGACGCCGCCGCCGAACGGGACATCGAGCCGCAGATCCTGCGCTGGCTCGCGTTCGCGCGGCAGAAGACCCGCGAGATCGTCACCCTCGCCAAGGGCCTGGCCCAGGGCACCGGCACGATCTCCGCCCAACTGGCCGCGAACCGGGCCGACCTGGCCTCCCGCGCGGGCTCCCCGATCACCCGGGACCCCGCCGTACGGGAGCGTACCGCCGCCGTCACGGAGGCCGACGCCCGCCGTTCGCAGCCGTACGGCGAGCGGACCACCGCCCAGCGGGCGCGGCTCGGTCTGCCGCCGCTGCCGACCACCACGATCGGCTCGTTCCCGCAGACCGCCGAACTGCGCGCCGCCCGCGCCGACTTGAGGGCGAGCCGGATCGACACGGCCGGGTACGAGGAGCGCATCAGGGCGGAGATCGGCGAGGTGATCTCCTTCCAGGAGAAGACCGGCCTCGACGTCCTGGTGCACGGCGAGCCCGAACGCAACGACATGGTCCAGTACTTCGCCGAGCAGCTGACGGGCTACCTCGCCACGCAGCACGGCTGGGTCCAGTCCTACGGCACCCGTTACGTCCGTCCGCCGATCCTGGCCGGCGACATCTCCCGCCCCGAGCCGATGACGGTCCGCTGGACGACGTACGCCCAGACCCTCACCTCGCGGCCGGTCAAGGGCATGCTCACCGGGCCGGTCACCATGCTCGCCTGGTCGTTCGTCCGTGACGACCAGCCGCTCGGCGACACCGCACGGCAGGTCGCCCTCGCCCTGCGCGACGAGGTCAACGACCTTGAGGCGGCGGGGACTTCGGTCATCCAGGTCGACGAGCCCGCGCTGCGCGAGACGCTGCCGTTGCGGGCGGCGGACCGGGAGACGTATCTCGCCTGGGCGACGGAGGCGTTCCGGCTCACCACCGCCGGGGTCCGGCCGGACACGCAGATCCACACGCACATGTGCTACGCCGAGTTCGGCGACATCGTGCGGGCCATCGACGATCTCGACGCGGACGTCATCAGTCTGGAGGCGGCCCGTTCGCACATGCAGGTGGCGCGTGAGCTGGCCGAGCACGGTTATCCGCGCGAGGCGGGGCCCGGCGTGTACGACATCCACTCGCCGCGCGTGCCGGGCGCGGACGAGGCAGCGGCCTTGCTGCGCAAGGGACTTGAGGCCATTCCGCCGGAGCGGCTGTGGGTCAATCCCGACTGCGGGCTGAAGACCCGCGGCTGGCCCGAGACCCGCGCGTCGCTGGAGAACCTGGTCGCGGCGGCCCGCACGGTCCGTGAGGAACTGGCCGGTTCCTGACCCGAGGAACGAACGGGGCGGGGTCGGCCGGGGGCACCCTCCCGGCCGACCCCGCCCCTCAGTACCGGGGGACGATGTCCGTACACCCCGTCCGGAGAAGTGGAGCAAGCGAGTGACCAGCCGCATCACCCTGATCTCACCGGCGTTGAACCGTTCCCTGCGGGAGGCCCGGTTCGACGACGGCAGTCCGCTCGACCCGAGCGGCAGGGCCCGCGCCGAGTCCGCCGCCGGTTCGCTCGGGGCGGCCGACCGGGTGCTGGTCTCCCCCACCGCGCGCTGCCGGGAGACGGCGTCCGCGCTCGGTCTCGCGGCCGTCCCGGAACCGGAGTTGGCGGGGCTCGACATGGGCCGCTGGCGGGGTCTGACCCTCGACGAGGTGATGGCACGGGAGCCGGACGCGGTGCTGTCCTGGCTGTCGGACCCGGGCGCGGCACCCCACGGCGGGGAGTCGGTGCGGGCGCTGTGCGAGCGGGCGGCCGGGTGGCTGGAGACCGCGGCGACCTTCGAGGGCCGGACCCTCGCGGTCGTGGAACAGGAACTCGTGCGGGCCCTGGCGGTCACGGTCCTCGACACACCCGGGCCCGCCTTCTGGCGACTCGACGTGCCCCCGCTGACCGCGACCGACCTCAGCGGACAGTCCGGGCGATGGAACCTGCGGCTCGGACGGGAGTTGGGGTCCGAGGGCCGCTGACGCGGGGGTACGGGGGTCCCTCTCCTGGTCACCCCGATCAGCTATACACACTGTATATAGTCGCTGTGTATAGTCTGGACATGCCATCTCTGAGGTCTTCGAGCAAGAAGAGGAAAAGAACGCGGTCCGGGTTCCGTGCCGTCGGCATGTTCGTGGCGGTCGCCTCGCTGGCCCTCGCGTCGAGCGGGTGCACCAAGCTCGACACGACCTCGCCCGCCGCCGCCCGGACGCACGCCGTATCGGCCACCGCGCAGGCTCGGTTCGGGACGGTCGACTGCCGGGAGGCCAAGTGCATCGCGCTGACCTTCGACGCCGGGCCGAGCGAGCACTCGGCGCGGCTGCTCGACATCCTGAAGGAGAAGCAGGTCCCGGCTACCTTCTTCCTGCTCGGCAAGCGGCACATCGAGAAGTACCCGGAGCTGGTCGAGCGCATGGCGGCCGAGGGCCACGAGGTGGCCAGCCACACCTGGGACCACAAGATCCTGACCCGGATCACGCCCGCGCAGATACGCGGCGAACTGCGACGCACGGACGACGCGATAGAGCGGATCACCGGCAAGAAGCCGACGCTGATGCGTCCGCCGCAGGGCCGCACCGACGACACCGTGCACAAGATCTGCCGTGAGCTGGGCCTCTCGGAGGTCCTGTGGAGCGTGACCGCCAAGGACTACGCGACCACCGACTCCGCCCTCATCACCAAGCGCGTCCTCGCCCAGGCCACCCGGGACGGGATCATCCTGCTGCACGACCTGTACGACGGCACCGTGCCCGCCGTCCCCGGCATCATCGACGCGTTGAAGGCACGCGGGTACGTGTTCGTGACCGTGCCGCAACTGCTGGCGCCCGGCAAGGCCGAGCCGGGGAAGGTCTACCGGCCCTGAGTCACCCGGGGCCCGCTCCTCTCACCACGTCAGGTGCAGGGCGTACGGGGAACGGTGGATCATCGTGGGCCGCATGGTGACCGGACCGTCCGCCGCGAGCCGCAGTCCGGGCAGCCGGCGGGTCAACTCCTCCAGGGTGAGCCGGAGTTGCTCCCGGGCGAGCTGGGAGCCCGGGCAGCCGTGCACGCCGAGGCCGAAGGCGAGGTGGCGGGCTACCGGGGAGCGGGTGATGTCGAAGGTGTCGGCGCGCGGGTGGCGCCGCTCGTCCCGGTTGGCCGCGCCGAAGGCGATGAACAGCGTTGCCCCGGCGGGGAGTTCGGTACCGGCGAGGACGACCGGCCGGGTGGTGATCCTGCGGAAGCCCTGGAGTGCGGTGTCGTAGCGGGCCGCCTCCTCGATCGCCGCGGGGATGCGCTCGGGCTCGGCGCACAGCAGCTCCCACTGGCGCGGGTGGCGGAGCAGATGCAGGACGGTCGTGCCGATGAGCGCGGTGGTGGTGAGGTGTCCGGCGATCAGCAAGTTCTGGAGATCGGCGACGAGTTGGTGCCGATGGTCGAGGGTGAGCGGCCCCTCGACGACGGAGGCGACCAGTTCCGAGCAGAGGTCCTCGCGGGGTTGGTCGTAGCGCTCCCGTGCGTACCGGTCGAGGGTGTGCTGCATCGCGACGACGTCCTCGGCCGCGGCGACCTGCTCGGCCTCCTCCAGGGGACGGAACAGCAACTCCTCGGCGCGGTGGCCGCCGTGGACGACTCCGGGCACGTCGGCGGGGTCGAGGCCGACGATCCGGCCGATCACCTCGCCGGGGAGCCTGCGGGCGTACGCCGACATCAGGTCGACCTGCCCGTCCCCGGCGAAGGCGTCGACAAGGGCGGCGGCGCGCTCGGCGGCGTAGGGCAGGACGGCCGTGACGCGGGCCGGGGAGAGGCCGCGGACGATGGGCGCGCGCAGTCGCTGGTGCTCCGAGCCGTCCGCGGTGACCACGACCGGCCGCCCGCCGAAGCCGCCGCCGAGGACGGCGAGCGCGGCGGGCGACGGCAGCACGTCGGGCCGTAGCGCGACCGCCGAGGAGAACTCCTCGGGGCGGCGCAGGACTTCGCGGACGTCGGCGTCCCGGGCGACGAGCCAGGCGTCGAGTTCGGCGACGTGGGTGAGGCCCTCGGTCCCCCGGGCCCGGGTGTAGAGCGGGTACGGGTCGCGCTGCAACTCGTCGAGCCTGCCGTGCAGTTCGCGGTCCACGGGACACCCTCCGGCCGGTGGTGCGGTGCAGTGCGGTGCGGGTCGGGCTCATGGTGCCGTACGCGCACGCGGTGCGGAAGGGAGCCTCCGGCGGCGTCAGAACACCACGGTCCAGCCCTCCCGCGCGGCCTGGTCGGCGGTGTACGAAACGCCGTGCACCTTCAGGCCGTTGGCATCCAGGAGGGTGATCTCCCCGCCCTTGTTGCCGAGTTGGACGCCGTCCGTGAGCGGGACGAGGAGCGGGGCGCCGGCGGCGAGCGGGCCGGGGGCCGGTACCGCGCAGGAGTTGCCCAGCCGGTCCCGGACGTGCCAGCCGGTCAGGTCGACGGCATCGGGCGAGGCGTTGAGGAGGGTGACGCTCTCCAACTCCGGTGCCGGGCCACGGGGGTTGACGAGGGCCGCGACGACCCGGACCGGCTGCCCGCCGGGCTCGTTGCGGTTGCCGTCGGTGCCCTCCAGGGTGTGGCCGGTGGTGTCGTCGGTGTGCCAGGACTGGCTCTGGAAGGCGAGGAAGATGCCCACCCAGCGCGACTGCGCCGGGAAGTGGATCAGGATGCCGCCGTCCTGCCAGACCCCGTCGTCGCCGCTGAAGCGACGGCTGTTGCCCTGGTTCATATGGATGTCGTGGACGCCGTTGCCGGGCAGGAACCCGAACACCTTGTCCTTGACGGTCGGTTCGGGCCCGAAGCGCTCGCCGTAGACGTACAGCCGGGCCTCCGGATCGTCGACCGCGCGTCGCACGTAGTGGTCGAGAAGGTCGGCGAGGTCGTTGTCGGGACCGCTTGCGTCCGGCGGGAGCGTGCGCAGTTGCGCCGGGTCGAAGAGGTTGCCGCGCACGAAGTCGAGGTTCGGTCCGCCGGGTCCGGGCAGCAGGGTGTTCCAGCCGCTCGGCAGGCCCTCCAGGCGGGCTGTGACCGGGTGTTGGAAGTCCTCGCTGACGAGATAGAGCAGCTCGGACGGCTGCTCGGCGGACAGGACGTTGACGGCGGCGCGGTAGTGCGTGCCCGCGTCGTCCGTGAGGTGGATCTGATAGTGCGGTGTACCGGCGGCACCCTCGCGCCGGGTGTCCACCGCGCGCGTGATCAATACGCCGTAGGCCTTCAGTGGCATGACGACCGACTCCCCCAGTGGTGTACGTCTGCGTGCCCGTGAACGGCTGGGCCAAGGGTGTGAGCCCCCCGACGAAAGTACCGCCGACCGCGATGCGTTCTCTACGATCCCTGCATGGTCGACTTCCGTCTCGAACGCACGGCACCGCTCCCCCTGGAGGAGGCGTGGCGCCGGTTGACGGAGTGGCCGCGCCACGGCGAGGTGGTCCCGCTGACCCGGGTCACCGTGCTCACTCCCCCGCCGACCGGTGAGGGCACGGTGTTCGTGGCCCGCTCCGGTCTCGGCCCACTCGCCTTCGACGACCGTATGGAGGTCACCGTGTGGCGACCGCCCACGGACGACGAGCCGGGTCTCGTACGGCTGGAGAAGCGCGGGCGGGTGGTCCTGGGTTGGGCGGAGATCGAGGTACGGCCGGGGCCGGGGGGCCGTAGCCGCGTGGTCTGGCAGGAGGAGCTGCGGGTGCGGTTCCTGCCCCGGCTCTTCGACGGGCCGCTGCGGTGGGCGGCGCGGTCGATGTTCGGGCGGGCGGTGAACGGGCTGTTGAGACGGGCGTGACGCGTCACAGGCCGGCGGGGCGGGAGAGGCCGGAGGCCGTCCCGGGAGCGAGGGCCCGCAGGGCCTGCCGGGTCTCCGGGTCCGTGGAGCAGAGGACGACGCCTTGCGCGGCGCGCGTGAGGAGGATGCGGTAAGCGTTTCTGATCAGGCGGTCGGCTTCCGCGTCCGGGAGCGCTTTGGTCCTGAGCAGTGTGGACTGGTTGCCCGACCGTACGGTGATCCAGCGGCCGTCGCGATGCACGAAGTCGGGTCCCAGGAGGACACCGCACCAGTCGAACTCGAAGCCCGCCGCGCCATGGATGTTGCCCATCTGCTCGAATCCGGAGGCGTCCACGGCCCAGCGGCCCGGTGGGGTCGGTGACTGCCAGGGCCGACGCCAGTCGCCCACAGTGACCTCGCCCCGGGTCTGGTCCGACGCCTCCTCGTCGGCAGGGACCGTCCACGGCCAGCACAGACCCGCCGTCATCCGCACCGAGTCGCCCTCCTCCACCCGCGCCCGCAGACACTCCTCCATCTCCTGCGGACTGTCGGCGGCCAACACGTCGTAGCGACCGTCCGGTTGCCAGGAAACGGCGCCCTCGTCGGTCCCGCCCAGCAGACCCGCCACCCACCGGGGGTACGCGGCACTGCCACCGAAACGGAGCGCCCCGCGCAGTTCCACGTGCAGGGTCGGCAGTCCCTTGTCCCTCGCGGACTGAAGAATCCGCTCGGCGGATCCGACGTGGTTGCGGTCCCAGGTCGAAGTCTCGTCGACAAGGAAGACGGAGACGTCCGCCGAGTCCATCATGCGCTCGGTCTCCGGCTGATCCGATCTCTCGGCCGGGGGAATGTAGCGGCCATTCGACCGGGCGCGGGCGAATTGCGCGTCGTCGCAGACGAGCAGGGGAAGCCTGGCGGTCGCCCCGGAACCGTCGCCGTCCGGTGGCACGACATGGAAGGGGAACCGGACCCAGTCGACGTTCGACGCGCGGCCACCGCCCAGGGCCATCCGCAGTCGGCTCGCGAAGGCGCGCAGTCCGGAGGCGTAAGTCGCGTCGGGGTGCGTCCGCCGCGCTTCGAAAAGCAGCATCAGGGCGAGGGCCGTCTTCCCCGTTCCCGCCGGTCCTGTCACCACGACGACCTGCCGTTCCGCACGTCGCAGCGCCGACATCGCATGGCCGAGGACGGCCGACTGACTGCCGAGTGCGGAGAAGGGCGGCTCTCTGTCGAAGCCCAGGGCGGCTTTCAGTACTCTCTGCCGGGGAAGCAGGCGCCCGGAAAGCAGACGGTCCGCCGCCGGCGCTCCAGGTGTCGGTGCGAGGCGGGACTGCAGAAACTCCTTGAAGTCGTCCAGCTGGTCCCCCGCGAACAACGGCACGGCGGGTCCGTCCAACGGCTGCGGCATCCGGTCGACGTCCCTGTCGCGTGCCAGGGGCAGGAGGACCACCGAGGCCAACTTCTGGTAATCGCGGCTCACGACGTCGCGCGTGGCGACGAGCTGTGCCCATCGACTCCGCGCCCGCTCCTGCGGGTTGACCTCCAAACGGCCACGGCTGGGCCTGCACAACCGTGCGTCTCCGCGCTCCAGCAACAGGGACCGCCAGCCCCGTAGTTCGACGACGATGTACGAAGGCTGCCCCGTCGACAGGTGCTCGCCCGCGAGCGTCACGTCCGTCGGATCGTCGCCCGGTCCGGCGCACTGGCCGATGAGCACCTCGACATCCCCGAGCCCGGCGTCGACAAGCGTCCGAGCCAGCACGCGCAGTCCGTCCCGCCACTGCCCCACCTCCCCTCGCGGCAAAGGGCCTTCCGGCGAAACGGCGCGCGCGTGGCGTACCTCCCGTTCGAGCTGGGCCAGTACTTCGGGTGCGGCGAGCGTCGCCGCCGACACCCGGAAGCACGAGCCGGATCGGGTCTCCTCCTGCCAGAGAACGTCGCGCGCGGTGCCGCCGTCCGGGACGGGCGTCGGGGGATCTGGAGTTGCAGCGAGCTCGTAGACGTCACCGCGCGGTGTACGCAGCCGTACCGGCCCGTCCCCGACGCGCACGGTGCGAGCCTCGCCCGGCGACACCGTCACCGTACGGAACACGGGCTCCGTATCGCCCTCGTCGACCAGTACCTCGACCACGCGGGGATCTGTGTCCGGCACGAGGATCCCGCTGTCCTGCGCGGTTCCGGTGTCGGCGGCCAGGGTCAGGGTGTCCCGGCTCCTGGCGACGGTCAGTACCGCGTCCCCGACCGACTCGACGATGACCGAGACGTCGACTGCGGTCAGGGCGGTCGGCCCGGGCGCCTGTTCCAGGCCGGCGTCGGGGATCTGCTGTGCGGCCGCCGTCACCAACTGCCAGGCACGGACGCTCTCCCGCGCGGCTTCGGGCAGCCGGGACCAGGCACCGGACAGCCAGTCGGCGACCCCCTCGCGCCGCTCCTCCACCAGGGCACGCAGGGCGGGCGACAGCAGGTCGCCGACGATCGCCTCGCCGCCACGGGACGCCAACACACCTGTCACGTCGAGCCAGTTGAGCCGTTCCTCCACGCGCAGCGCGGGCGAGATGTGTTCGTGGACCTCGGCCAAGACCTCTCCGAGGCCATGGATCGGATCATCGGGCGCCGCGCTCAGCAGCCGTTCCGCGAGTTCGGCCCGTAGTACGGGCAGCAGTTCGGGACGCAGCGCCATGGCGTGCGCCGTCCGTGCGGCCGTCCACGCGCTGAACCAGAGGTCCGCCTCGTCGCCCACGTCCAGGAGGGGGAACACGCGCAGGCGTACGGCTCGGATCAACTCCGGTTCGATGCGGGTCGCGACGCTCAGTGCGACGGCCAACTCGCGTGCGCCTGGGGCCGGTTCGGGCAGCCCACTGAGCACTGAGGGCCATGGCGGGTGCGGTGGGAGCGAGTGACGTCGGGCGGCGGCCTCGGCTTCGGGCCCGGGGATCCAGACGAGGAGGTCGAGGAAGGCCCGGTTCTCGGCGCGGCTCAGCGCCGTGGGCTCGGGCAGGAGGGCCAGGACGGTGGGGCCGAGGGCCGCGAAGGCGGTCGCCTCGTCGACACCGCGGGGTGGCAGGCAGTCGGCGATGCGGTCCATGACCGCTTGTCGGACGGACGGTTCGACCTGGCGCGCCTCGGTGAGGCACATCGCGGCGAGCAGGTAGAGACGCAGAGCGGCGGAGCGCCTGGGCTCGGCGATGCCGAGTTGGATGAGATACATGAGGAGTTGGCCGCACTCTGGCGGTCTGGCGAGTCCCGCGGCGTTCAGGAGAACGTCCCGCCACTGGTCGTCGTGCGCGTGCCGCATCAGAAGCGGCAAGTCGACCTCGCCGACCAGGGCGCCCGCCGCGAGGTGGTCCCGAAAGGGACGGTGAATGAACTCGACGGCTCCGTGGGCGTCGCTTCGGAGGAGGCCTGTGCGCTCAATGAGGTGAGCGAGAATCTCCTCCGCAACAAGACGAGTCGGCAGTCCCGGCAGGACGAGGCCGATCTGCCACATCACATCGTCGTGCGCCATCCGACTCATACCGTTGCGGAGCATCCAGTGGGCCAAGCGCCCCAGCAAGAGGAGTTGTTCGTCCTGCCCGAGGCCTCTCGACGCGAGCGTTTCGATGCCTCGCTCTTCGTCCCGGCGGGAGAGGAACAGCTCCAGGAAACCCGAATAGAGAGACGCGCGGTTCCCGGGTAGCGCGCCCCTGCCTGCCGTGTTCAAGGCACACAACTCGCCACACACCAGGGGATTACTCGCCAGCTCCGCCAAGTCCGCCCGACTGCGCAGTAGTTGGAGGAGCGACTCCTCGTAGGCCGCATTCTCCGCCGCGTCGACACGTGTCGCGAGCCGCGCGCGGTACCACGCCCGTACGAAGTTCTCCGCACCAGCCGCCGTCAGAGGGTGCAGGACCAGGTCTCCGAAGCCCTGGATGCCACCCTCGGGAACCACCTCCGAACGGCAACTTATGATCCATCGACTGTCGGGATAGACGCGGAGCATCTCGACGAGCCAGCCGAAGACAACTCGTCGCTCTTCGGCCGACACCTCGTCCAGCCCGTCCAGCAGCAGTACCGCTCTCCCCTCAGCGAGGACACGATCGGCCCAGCCTCGGGGCTGCTGTTCCGCGAGGGGGTATCCGATCGCCGAGAGGAAATCGTCGGGCGTCGGCGTCGCACCGCGTCGGAACACCGTGCGCGGGGAGAGGAAAAACGGAACAAGCTTGTCATGTGCGTCCGGTATGCGCAGGATGCCTTGGGCAATCCGCCCCGCGAGCCACTGAAGCGTCGTCGTCTTGCCCGAGCCCGCCTCGCCTCGCAGCAAGACTCGTTGCCGACTCATGAGCAACTGCCCGACCGGCCCTACATAGGCGTTTTCCAGCGGCAGTTCGTAGGATCTCTCCGCCGGACCGAACCCATGGACAGTCAACTTCGCATATCTCGTGGCGACATACGCCCTGTACCCCGACTCGAACCCGCCATCGGCTCGCCCGCCGAACTCAAGCACAAGCGAGCAAAGCTCCACGAGAAGCCGTCGGCCGTGCGTCTCCGCTGACCGGACCAGTCGACGGTCCGACACTCGCGTCCAGATCAGGTTGGCGAGTTCGGAAGGGCTCTCGGTCCACCCCCGAACGGGCCCCGGCCTCAGCGCGATCGCAACGAGGGCATCGCCCAACCTGTCGATCATGGGGTTCAACTTCGCTCTCAGCGTGCCTAGTTCGCCGTTCTCTGCGGCACGCAGCACCACACGTGAGGCACACGTGCGTGCCGCCCCCTCGTCGACCGGAGGGGCGACGGACACCGTCTCCAGGTACGGCAGCACGTCTTCCAGTGCCACCAGTTCCCCCGAATTCCGCTCCACGCCCCCGAGTATGTCCGAGTCTTTGCCTGCGGCCATGTCCGTCCGTCAGAATCCCCCCGTGGGGATTCTCGGGGGGAACACGCTGATATCCATGACCTGGCAGCGGCAGCGCGTCTGGTCTCAGGCCGCCACGCGGCAGAAGAAGTCCGTGGCTCGCGCCCGTCTCCTCGCTCTGGGCCTCTCCATCGTCACGGCGATCGCCGGTACCGCCTCCGCCCAGACGATGGACGTCTCCGCCCCGCTCGGCCGTGGACTCGCCTTCGTCGCCGCGCTGGCCGGTGCGGCGACTCCGCTGGTCGCGGTGCGCTCCGGGCCTGGACCGGCCGCGGAGTGGGTCCGGCTGCGGGCCATCTCGGAGGCGCTGAAGTCGGACACCTACCGCTACCTGGCCGGTGTCAGCCCCTTCCGTGGCGCCGACCGTGACCTCGTGCTCCAGGACCGTCTCACCGGGCTCGAACGCGACGCGGCGGACCTGGTCCACCACACCAACGGCGCGATCGCCGCGGACCGTTCACTCCCTGATGTACGGGACGTCGCCAGTTACGCCGTCCTGCGTCCGCGCGAGCAGATGGACGAGTACTACGTCCCGCAGGCGCTGCGCATGCGCGAGCGCGTCACCGTCGTCCGCCGGCTCGAAGTGCTCTTCAGCCTGTCCGGCGCGGCCCTCGGTGCGACCGCGGGTGCCTTCGCGATCGACCGGGCCGGGGTCTGGGTCGCGGTCTGCGCGACCATGGCCACCGCCGTGACCGCTCATGGGGCAGCCTCGAAGTACGGCTACCAGGAACTCGAATACACGCGTACGGCAAACGAGTTGAGGGTGTTGCTGATGAGCCGTACCGATCTGTCGGAGCCCACCGAGGCCGACGAGGACGCGTTCGTCGCCGCATGCGAGGACATCATCTCGGTGCAGAACGACGCCTGGATGGTCAAGTGGACGACGGCGTAAGGCGCGCAGGACATGATCGACGTGTTCATCAGTCACAGCTCGAAGGGCGATCGGCTGGCCGGGGCGGTCCGCGGGCGGATCTTCTGCGGCCTCAGCGCCATGAACTACCGGGTCAAGGTGGATACCAAGGCGCTGCGAAGAGGCCGGGAGTGGTGTCTTCAGCTGATGTGGTGGATGGCCGACTGCCATGCGGCCGTCGTCCTGCTGAACGAAGCGGCGCTCGAATCCGACTGGGTGCGCCGTGAGGTCAACATCCTGATGTGGAGACGCGCCCTGTGGCCGTCCCTGCGCGTTCTTCCCGTCCTGATCGGGAATGTGACGACGGATCAGCTGAAGAAGGCCGGCTTCGGTGACATCCTCCCGCTGGAGTTCGTCCGCCTGCCGCGTGAGGACGGCGAGAGCGACGCGGAGTACGCCCGCAAGCTCAGCGTGGCCGTGCTCGCCGAGTTCGCCGACCTGCCCGCCGTAGGACTCGAAACCGATCACATGCGCAACTGGATCGAGGATGTCGCGGCGCTGCTGGACATGTCCGACTCGCCCGACACCTTACGGGCCACGGGGCGGGCGCTGGGCATCGCGGAGCAGGATCTGCACATGTTGGACGCGCACGCCGGCGCGGGGCAGTTCCTGGCACATCACCTGCTGGCCACGGCGTCCGTCACAGGGCTCAGGGGGGCCGTGCACGAGATCGCGCGGAAGCGGCGGCTGAGCCGTGACGATCTCACCTCGCTCATCGCGCTCCTCACGCCGGCCTGGATCGACGGTGAGGCGGCCCGGCGGCTGTTGCCTCCCGACGGGCTGGCCGTCAAACGTCTCGTGGCGCTGAACGCGCGGGGCGCCGACACCGCCGGGCAGTACGTGGATCGCGCCATGTGCCGGCAGATCATGTACTACCAGTTCCACACCGCCGGCGGCATCCCGGTGGGTGAGGACGCTCTGGACGACCTGACCGCTCAGGGCGTGGAGGCCGTACGCCGGGTCCTGGTCGCCCCGCCCTGGCAGGACCACCGCAACTTCCGGCCGCGCGAGAACTTCCTGCACTGCCTGATCCTCGACGTCCACAGGGTACGGCCGGGGTTGGTCGAGGAACTCGTGACCCGGCTGCACCAACTGTTCCCGTGGCTGCTGATCGTGCTGCTGTCCGACGAGTGCGATCCGAGCCGGGCCAGGCTCGCACCGCGGTTCAAGGACCTCGTGATCCTGCCCGACCTCACCGAGGCCGAGGAAAGTCTGGGCTACCAGCTCACCCACGAGCTGCGGGGCCTGCCCGACCGTCTGAAAGGCCTGGAGGCCAGCGCATGAGCGGCGAAGATCCGACCCCCGAACCGCGAAGGTCGCGCGCGCCCGATCCGCGGACCGACTCCGTCTACATCATGTCCGAGCGGATCGAACTCGCCGTGAACGTCGCGCTGGCCACGGGACGGCCCCTGCTGCTGCGCGGGGAACCCGGGTCCGGCAAATCGTCCTTGGCGCCCTACATCGCCCAGGACCGCGGCTGGCGTTACTACGAGCACGTGGTCACTTCGCGTACGGCCGGCAAGGACCTGCTGTGGACGTACGACCAGGTGCGGCGGCTCGGCGACGCCCAGGTACGCGCGGCCGGAGCGGGACGCTACGGAACGGCAGCTACCTTCGAACTCCGGGACGAGGACTATGTGACTCCGGGCTCGCTGTGGTGGGCGTTCCATCCCCGCTCGGCGGCCGGCGACGGTAACGGGCCTCGGCGCGTCGACCCCTTCTGGGATCTCAACGTCGATCGCTCGCCGGACGGTTCCGTCGTTCTGATCGACGAGATCGACAAGGCGGACCCGGACATGCCCAACAGCCTTCTGGTTCCGCTGGGTTCGGAATGGTTCCTGGTGCAGGAGACCGGACAGGTGATCCGCCGGGAGCCGACCGCCCCCGGAGGCGGACATCTCGTGATCATCACCACCAACGAGGAGCGGGAACTCCCCCAGGCCTTCCTCCGCCGCTGTGTGGTCCTTGCCCTGGAGGCACCGGACGAGCCGCGTCTGATGCGGATCGCCAAGGCCCATTTCCGCGCGGCCTACGGGGAGTTCACACGGAATGACCGGTCCCTCACCGAGGAACTCGCCGGGGCCCTGCTGACCACCCGCGCCCAGGCCCGGGACAAGGGGATGCGGCCGCCCAACACCGCCGAGTTCCTCGACGCGCTCCACGCCTGCAAACAACTCGCGATCGACACCGGGGACCCGCGCTGGGAGCAGCTCAAGGAACTCACCCTCCTCAAATCACAGCAACCGGAGGCCTGAGGTGGCGTCCTCCCGGTCTCCCGGCATCTGGCTCGGGGATCTCGCCCGGGCGGCGAGCGCCGTCGGTGCCTCGGATCCGGAGACCCTGCGTGCCGTCGCCGGACTGCTCGGGTTGGCCCCCGTGGGCGAAACGGGCCGAACCACCCCGCAGGACGGCGAGGCCGAGGAGGAGCAGCCCCAACTCCCTTATGTGGAGCCGCCGTCCGCCGGTGAGCCGGGCACCTCGGACCTCCCGTTCGACCGTCGTACGTCCCCGGTCACCGACCTCGCCACGTCCGGCGAGGGCCCGCGACTCCTCACGCCCGTCGCCCGCGAGCCACGGACACCGACCGTGTGGGCCACCCCGTCGCTGCCGCCCGCGTCACGCGCCACACGAACGGCGCCGCACCGCCCCCTCCTGGCGCCCCGCTCGGCGCGCGCGATCATCCAGGCCGCGGTGTCGCGCCACGAGGCCGACCGGGACGTGGACATCGAGCGGGCCGTGGCCAGGCTCGCCAGAGGCCTGCCGCTGCGCACCCTGCCGCGGCTGCCCGCGCCGACACTCCGCTTCGGGGCGCAGGTGCTGGTGGACCGCGGGCCGGGCATGCAGCCCTTCCACCGCGACCAGGACGAGCTCTCCGCCCTCATCGCCGGCACCGTCGGCCGGGAGGCCACGGAGGTCCTCCATTTCGAGGACTCCCCCCTCCGCGGTACGGGGCTGGAGGCACGGTGGACCTGGCGCGAGTACGCCCCTCCGCCGCCCGGGACCCGGGTGCTCGTCCTCAGCGACCTAGGCATCGGCGGCCCGCCGCACCCCTCTCGGGGCGGTCGCGCCGCATGGGAGCGCTTCTTCTCGCTGCTCGCCCGGTCGCGGTGCACGGCCGTCGTGTTCGTGCCGTATCCCCCGGCGCGCTGGCCCGACTGGGCCACCCGCCTGGTCCGTATGGTGCCCTGGGACCGTACGACCACGGTCGGCTGGGTCCGGATGCACGCGGGCCCGGCCGCCCGAAGCCGCCCCTACGTCCGTCAGGCCGGCGCCCTCGTGCGGGTCTCAGTCCTTGCGGCCGGTGACCGCCACCGTCACGCCCAGGCCGATCATCGTGAGGCCGCCCGCGCCGCCGACCGCGGAGAGCCGGCGGGGTGAGCGGGCGAACCAGTCGCGCGCGGTCGCGGCGACCAGCCCCCATACGCTGTCCGAGGCCACGGCGATGAGGTTGAAGACCAGGCCGAGCAGCAGCATCTGGGCCGTCACATGGCCGTGTTCGCGGTCCACGAACTGGGGCAGTACGGCGGCGAAGAACACGATGGTCTTGGGGTTGGCGACCCCGACGGCGAAGCCCTCCCAGAGGGTGCGCAGGCCGCTGTGCGGAACGGCCTCCTCCCCCGCGAACGCGGCCCGCAGCGAGCCCCGTTGACGCCAGGCCTTCACTCCGAGGTAGACGAGGTAGGCGGCGCCGACGAGCTTGAGTGTGGTGAAGACGAGCACCGAGCGTTCCACCAGCGAGCCGACGCCGAGGGCGACCGCCACGACGAGGAGGTAGGCGCCGAGCGTGTTGCCCAGCACGGTGGTCAGCGCGGCGCGGCGGCCGTGGGCCAGCGCCCGGCCGATCACGAACAGCACGCTGGGGCCGGGCACCACGATCAGCAGGAAGGACAGGGCCGCGAAGGCGAGCAGTCGGTCGGTGGACACCATGTGCCCATGGAAGGCGGGACCGCCCCGGGCTCGCAACCCATTTCCCGCTCCCCCCGGCGGCAGTGTCCGGTGACAGGTGCGCACGCTTTAGTGTGATGGTGCTGAACGGCCCTTGGGGGCACGGGAATCAGGAAAGGTGACCGGCCGATGTCGCTTCACCGTGGGGACGCGGAGTCCGTGGGCGGCTACGTGCTGGGGGACCGGCTCGGCAGCGGCGGGATGGGCGTCGTGTATCTCGGGCGGTCGGCCTCGGGGCGGCAGGTCGCGGTCAAGGTCGTGCACGCGCAGTACGCGCAGGACGAGGAGTTCCGGGCCCGGTTCCGGCAGGAGATCGCCGCCGTCCGCCGGGTCAGCGGCGCCTTCACCGCGCCCGTCGTGGACGCGGACCCCGATGCCGAGGTCCCGTGGATGGCGACGCTGTACGTGCCGGGCCGTACGCTCGCCGAAGTCGTCGAGAAGGACGGCCCGTTGGGCGGCCGGGCGCTGCGCACTCTGGCGCTCGGTCTGGTCGAGGCGCTGCGGGACATCCATCAGGCCGGTGTCGTGCACCGGGACTTGAAGCCGAGCAATGTGCTGCTCGCGGAGGACGGCCCCCGGGTCATCGACTTCGGGATCTCGCGCGCCGCCGACAACCAGACCCTCACCATGACGGGACGGCTGATCGGCACTCCGCCCTTCATGTCCCCGGAGCAGTTCGCGGCACCCCGGGACGTCACGGCCGCCTCCGACATCTTCTCGCTGGGCTCGCTGCTGGTGTACGCGGCCACCGGCAACCGGCCCTTCGACGGTGCCAGCCCGTACTTGACGGGTTATCAAGTCATGCACGAGCAGCCGCGGTTGGACGGTGTGCCGGAGCCGTTGCGGAGCATCGCCGAGCGCTGCCTCGACAAGGAAGCGCGGGCCCGTCCCCAACTCACCGAACTCCAGGGCATGTTGCTGGCCCTGCCTGAGTCGGCGACGGCGGTGGACCTGCCGGGAGCGGCGCGCCCCGGCCCCGGAACTCCCGCGACCGTGCGGGACGGCGGCCGACGCCCGCGTCGAGTACGGCGGCTCGTCGTCACGGTCGTCGTCACGGTCGCCGTCGCGGTCGCCGTCGCCTCGCTCGGTCTCACGACCCTGCATCGGATGTCGAACAGCAGGAACAGCGACACGGGCGCGAGCGCGTCGGCCGCGTCCTCGGCCGCCGTGGCGCTGCCCGCCGGCTGGCGGCCGTGGCGGGCGAGTCTGCTCACGGCCAAGACGGGCGAGCCCCTCGACGAGCTGGAGTCGGGCTGTGTGGCGGGTGGCGGTGCCCTCGTCTACTGCGCCGGTACCGGCTTCACGGTCACCGCGCTCGACGCGGCCTCCGGCCGGGTCGCCTGGCGGTCGGGCACGAGTCCGGAGACCTCGCGCCCCATCGGTGTCGAGGACGGCCGCGTCTTCACCTACGTGAAGCCGGACTCGACCGACACCTTCGTCACCCGGCGTCTGGTCGCCCTGGACGCGAAGACCGGCACCCAGCTGTGGGAGCACCCGGTCAGCGAGGACCGGAACGCCGTCATGTTCGACGGCGGAATCCTGGCGATGGACGAGAACGCGACCAAGTTCGTCGCCTACGACCCGACGGGCCACGAACTGTGGACCGCGCCGGCGAAGTCGACGGCCGGGGACGCCTGCACCCCGGCCGTGTTGGACGGCGCCCCCTACGGCCTGTGCACACCGGCGGACGATCCCACCAAGGGCGGGGTCACCCTGCTGCACCTGAACCCGGCGGACGGCACGTCCAAGGAGATCGCCCAACTGCCCACGGGCGCCGAGCCGTTGGGGGTGAGCGACGAACGGCTGGTGTTCGCGGTGCCGAAGCTGGCGGCGGGCTCCTTCGGCAGCGGCGAGGACCAGCAGTACATCACCCTGGAGGAGGTGGACCCCGCCGACGGGGGCCAGCGGGTCCCGCTGCCGGGCGCGGCGCGCGGCACCCCCACTCTCCTCAAGGGCGTCATCCACTTCGTCCGCCCGAACGGCACGGTCACCGCCGTGCGCGCGAGCGACGGCAAGCAGCTGTGGCAGCGGGCCACGGAGATCGAGAACCTGTCGGCGCCGGTGCTCTCGACGAAGTCCAACTCCCTCTATCTCACCAACCGGTTCGGCAGGCTGCTGGCCCTGAACGCGCACACCGGCACGGTGCGCTGGCGCACTTCGGCGCTCCAGAACCCCGGTGACTCCACGGACGACACCGTCCCGTACGCCCTGCTCGTCAAGGACGCCCTGGTGGCGGTGGCGGGCGACACGGCGTTCTCGGTACGCACGGACCGGCCCGTACTGCCGCGCTGACAGCGGGAGTTCAGGCCACCGAACCGATCCGCCGGGCGGGCAGCGAGGTCGCGTCGTGGTGGATCGGGGTGTGCGCGCCGGTGAGTGCGACGCCGCTGCCGCCGCGTCTGTTGGCGACGATCTCGGAGGCGATCGACAGGGCCGTCTCCTCCGGTGTCCGGGCGCCGAGGTCGAGGCCGATCGGGGACCTCAGGCGCGCCAACTCCAGTTCCGTGACGCCGACTTCGCGCAGCCGTTCGTTGCGGTCGAGGTGGGTGCGGCGGGAGCCCATCGCGCCGACGTACGCCACCGGGAGGCGCAGGGCGAGCTGGAGCAGCGGTACGTCGAACTTGGCGTCGTGGGTGAGGACGCACAGGACGGTACGGGCGTCGGTGTCCGTGCGCTCCAGGTACTTGTGGGGCCACTCGACGACGATCTCGTCGGCCTCGGGGAAGCGGGCCCTGGTGGCGAAGACGGGGCGGGCGTCGCACACCGTCACGCGATAGCCGAGGAACTTGCCGATGCGGACCAGCGCGGAGGCGAAGTCGATCGCGCCGAACACGATCATCCGGGGCGGCGGCACCGAGGACTCGACGAGGACGGTGAGCGGGGCCCCGCAGCGGGAGCCCTGCTCGCCGATCTCGACGGTGCCGGTGCGGCCGGCGTCCAGCTGGGCGGCGGCCTCGGCGGCGACCGTGCGGTCCAGTTCGGGGTGGGCGCCGAAACCGCCGTCGTAGGAGCCGTCGGGGTGGACGACAAGTGCGCGGCCCCGCAGGTGGGTCGGGCCCGAGACGATCCGGGCCAGTGCCGCCGCCCCACCGCTCGTCGCGGTCGAGAGGGCGGCGGCGATCACCGGGCGGGCGGGGTCTTCGGCCCGTACCGGTGTGACGAGGATGTCGATGACTCCGCCGCAGGTGAGGCCCACGGCGAAGGCGTCCTCGTCGCTGTAGCCGAAGCGCTCCAGGACGGTTTCGCCGTCCTGGAGGGCCTGTTGGCACAGTTCGTAGACCGCGCCTTCCACGCAGCCCCCGGAGACCGAGCCGATCGCCGTGCCGTCGGCGTCCACCGCGAGGGCGGCGCCCGGCTGGCGGGGTGCGCTGCCGCCGACGGCCACCACGGTGGCGACGGCGAAGTCGCGGCCCTGCTCGACCCACCGGTGCAGCTCTTCGGCGATGTCCAGCATCTCGGTCTCCTAACGGGGTTACGGGGAAGGGGAGTCAGGGGAGTTGGGGCGTCGGCTAGTGCACGCCGAGCCAGCCCTCGATCGGGTGGAGGGCGAAGTACACGAGGAAGATGACGGTCAGGCCCCACATGAAGGCGCCGATCTCGCGTGCCCTGCCCTGGGCGGTCTTGATGGCGACGTACGAGATGACGCCCGCGGAGACGCCGGCCGTGATGCTGTAGGTGAAGGGCATCACAACCACCGTCAGGAACACGGGAATCGCGGTGGCTCGGTCGGCCCAGTCCACGTGCCGGGCGTTCATCAGCATCATCGAGCCGATGACGACCAGGGCGGCGGACGCGACCTCCTGCGGGACGATCGCGGTGAGCGGGGTGAAGAACAGACAGGCGGCGAAGAAGAGCCCGGTGACGACCGAGGCGAGGCCGGTGCGGGCGCCCTCCCCGACCCCTGTCGCCGACTCGATGAAGACGGTCTGGCCGGAGCCGCCCGCGACACCGCCGATCGCGCCGCCCGCGCCGTCGATGAACAGCGCCTTCGACAGGCCCGGCATCCGGCCCTTGGAATCGGCGAGTTGGGCTTCCGTGCCGACGCCGATGATGGTGGCCATCGCGTCGAAGAAGCCGGCCAGCACGAGCGTGAACACGATCATGCCGACCGTCATCGCGCCGACCTTGCCCCAACCCCCGAACTCCACATGGCCGAAGAGCGAGAAGTCGGGCATCGAGACCGCGCTGCCGTGCAGTTCGGGGGCGGAGCCGCTCGCCCACTGCTTGGGGTCGATGACTCCTGCGGAGTTGAGGATCGCGGCGACGACCGTGCCGGTGATGATGCCGATGAGGATGGCGCCGGGCAGGTTGCGGGCCTGGAGCATGAAGATGAGGAGCAGCGTGCCCGCGAACAACAGGACGGGCCAGCCCGCGAGTTCGCCCGCCGGGCCGAGGGTGACGGGCGTCGCCTTGCCCTGGTGCACGAAGCCCGACTTGTAGAAGCCGATGAGGGCGATGAAGAGGCCGATGCCCATCGTGATGCCGTGTTTCAGCGCGAGCGGGATCGCGTTCATGATCAGCTCACGCAGCCCGGTGACGACGAGCAGCATGATGACCACGCCGTAGACCACGCACATGCCCATCGCCTGCGGCCAGGTCATCTGCGGGGCGACCTGCGAGGAGAGCACTCCGGAGACGGAGAGCCCGGCGGCGAGGGCGAGTGGCACCTTGCCGACGAAGCCCATCAGGAGGGTGGTGAGGGCCGCCGCGAACGCGGTCGCGGTGATCAGGCCCTTCTGCCCGAGCGTGTCGCCCGCGACGTCCTTGCCGGACAGGATCAGGGGGTTGAGCAACAGGATGTACGCCATCGCCATGAAGGTGGTGACTCCGCCGCGCACCTCGCGCGCGACGGTCGATCCCCGTTTCGAGATGTGGAAGTAGCGGTCGAGCCAGGACCGGCCGGCCGGGACGCGGGTTCCTTCGCCCGCGTCTTCGGCGGCGGTCCTCGGTTCCACTGACTGCTGGGTCATGGGGCCATCTCCCAAGGTTCACAGGGGCACTCGCGGACCGCTCTCGGCGGTGCGCGGGATTTGGGATGGACGACCCGGGGGACGGCCCGAGACGAACAAGGGGACCCGGAGGGTCACTTACCGGTGAGGTGCTCCGGGCGTACCGGTGTCCTGTTCAGTTCCAGCCCGGTCGCGTTCCGAATCGCCGCGAGTACGGCCGGAGTTGACGACAGGGTGGGGGCCTCGCCGATGCCGCGCAGCCCGTACGGGGCGTGCTCGTCGGCGAGTTCGAGCACATCGACCGGAATGGTCGGCGTGTCGAGGATGGTGGGGATGAGGTAGTCCGTGAAGGAGGGGTTGCGCACCTTCGCGGTCTTCGGGTCGACGATGATCTCCTCCATGACCGCGATGCCGAGACCCTGGGTGGTACCGCCCTGGATCTGGCCGATCACGGACAGCGGGTTGAGCGCCTTGCCGACGTCCTGCGCGCAGGCCAGCTCGATGACCTTCACCAGGCCGAGTTCGGTGTCGACCTCGACGACGGCGCGGTGCGCGGCGAAGGTGTACTGGACGTGGCCGAAGCCCTGTCCGGTACGGAGGTCGAAGGCCTCGGTGGGGCGGTGCCGCCACTCGGCCTCGATCTCGACGGCCTCGCCTTCGAGTACGTCGACGAGATCGGCGAGGACCTCGCCCGCGTCGGTGACCACCTTGCCGCCCTCCAGGAGGAGTTCGGCGGTGGCCCAAGCGGGGTGGTAGGTGCCGAGTTTGCGGCGGCCCATCTCCAGGACCTTCTCGCGGACCAGCTCGCAGGAGTTCTTGACGGCGCCACCGGTGACGTACGTCTGCCGGGACGCGGAGGTCGAACCGGCGCTGCCCACCTGGGTGTCGGCCGGGTGGATCGTCACCTGCGTGACGCCTAGTTCGGTGCGGGCGATCTGCGCGTGGACGGTGACCCCGCCCTGGCCGACCTCCGCCATCGCGGTGTGCACGACGGCGACGGGCTCACCGCCGACAACTTCCAGGCGGACCTTGGCCGTTGAGTAGTCGTCGAAGCCCTCGGAGAAGCCGACGTTCTTGATGCCGACCGCGTAGCCGACTCCTCGTACGACGCCTTCGCCGTGCGTGGTGTTGGACAGACCGCCGGGCAACTGCCGTACGTCGGCGGCCTCTCCGGCGGCGAGCCACTGCTGCTCGGGCGGCATGGGCATCGCCTTGACGCGGCGCAGGAGTTCGGCGACCGGGGCGGGCGAGTCGACGACCTGCCCGGTCGGCATGACCGTCCCCTGTTCCATCGCGTTGAGCTGACGGAACGCGACCCGGTCCATGCCCACCTTGTCGGCGAGCTTGTCCATCTGCGCCTCGTAGGCGAAGCACGCCTGCACCGCGCCGAAGCCGCGCATCGCGCCGCAGGGCGGGTTGTTGGTGTAGAGCGCGATGGCCTCGATGTCGACGTCGTCGATGACGTACGGTCCGGCACCGAGCGAGGACGCGTTTCCTACGACGGCCGGGGACGCGGACGCGTAGGCGCCGCCGTCCAGGACGATGCGGGCCTTGAGGTGGGTGAGCCTGCCGTCCTTCGTGGCGCCGTGCTCGTAGTGGAGCTTGGCGGGGTGGCGGTGGACGTGCCCGAAGAAGGACTCGAAACGGTTGTAGACGATCTTCACGGGTTTGCCGGTGCGCAGGGCCAGCAGGCACGCGTGGATCTGCATCGACAGGTCCTCGCGACCGCCGAACGCGCCGCCGACACCGGACAGCGTCATCCGGACCTTGTCCTCGGGCAGGCCGAGCACGGGCGCGATCTGGCGCAGGTCGGAGTGCAGCCACTGGGTGGCGATGTAGAGGTCGACGCCACCATCCTCGGCGGGGACCGCGAGGCCCGACTCCGGGCCCAGGAACGCCTGGTCCTGCATGCCGAAGATGTACTCGCCCTCGACGATGAAGTCGGCACGCTCGCGGGCGGATTCGACGTCTCCCCGGACGATCGGCTGACGGTGCACGATGTTCGGGTGCGGGACATGGCCGATGTGGTGGTCGTCGCGGCCCTCGTGGACGAGGATCGCGTCCGGCGCGGTCGCGGACAACTCGTCGGTGATGACCGGGAGTTCGCGGTACTCGACCTTGATCTTCGCAGCCGCGCGGCGCGCGGTCTCCGGGTGGTCGGCGGCGACGATCGCGACCGGCTCGCCGTGGTGACGTACCTTGCCGTGCGCGAGGACGGGGGTGTCCTGGATCTCCAGGCCGTAGTTCTTCACGTCGGTCGGGAGGTCGTCGTAGGTCATGACGGCGTAGACGCCCGGGGTCTTCAGCGCCTCGACCGTGTCGATGGAGACGATCTCGGCGTGGGCGACCGTGGAGCGCAGGATCTGGCCCCAGAGCATGTCCTCGTGCCACATGTCGGAGGAGTACGCGAACTCGCCGGTGACCTTGAGGGTGCCGTCCGGGCGGAGCGTGGACTCGCCGATGCCGCCCTTGGTCTTGGACCCCTGGGTGACCTTGGTGGGGGTGCCGATGGGGGCGCCTTTTGCGGAGATGCCGGGCATGTCAGACCGCCTCTCCCTGCCGGGCGGCCGCCAGGCGGACCGCGTCCATGATCTTCTCGTAGCCGGTGCAGCGGCACAGGTTGCCCGAGAGCGCCTCGCGGATGTCCGCGTCGGTCGGGTTCGGGTTGTGCTCCAGCATCTCGTCGGCGGCGACGAGGAGACCGGGGGTGCAGAAGCCGCACTGGACGGCGCCGGCGTCGATGAACGCCTGCTGGATGGGGGCGAGTTGAGTGCCCTCGCCGGTCTGGGAGTCGAGCGGCTTGGCCTGCCGGGCGGGGACCCCTTCCGAGAAAAGTGTGTCACTCTTCGCAGAAGCGTCACACTTTTTTGGACTGCACCCCCTCTCCCGCGCGTAGTCCGCGAGCCCCTCGACGGTCACGACCTCGCGGCCCTCGACCTGCCCGGCCGCGACCAGACACGAACACACCGGAACGCCGTCCAGCCGGACCGTGCAGGAACCGCACTCACCCTGCTCGCACGCGTTCTTGGATCCCGGCAGGCCCATCCGCTCGCGCAGCACGTACAGCAGGGACTCGCCCTCCCACACGTCGTCCGCTTCCTGCGGGCGGCCGTTGACCGTGAAATTGACGCGCATTACGCGACTCCCTCCGTGTGAGCGGCGGTGCCGCGGTACGACTCCCAGGTCCAGGTCAGCGTGCGGCGGGCCATGATGCCGACCGCGTGGCGGCGGTAGCTCGCGGTGCCCCGGACGTCGTCGATCGGGTTGCAGGCGGCGGAACACAGGTCCGCGAACTGCTTGGCTACCGACGGGGTGATGATCCGGCCGTTGTCCCAGAAGCCGCCCTCGTCGAGCGCCGCGTTCAGGAATTCCTCGGCGGCCTTCGCCCGTACGGGGGTCGGCGCGGCCGAGCCGATGCCGGTGCGGACTGTGCGGGTGTCGGGGTGCAGGGCCAGGCCGAAGGCGCACACGGCGATCACCATGGCGTTCCGGGTACCGACCTTCGAGTACTGCTGCGGGCCGTCCGCCTTCTTTACGTGGACGGCGCGGATCAGTTCGTCGGGGGCGAGCGCGTTGCGCTTCACGCCCGTGTAGAACTCGTCGATCGGGATGAGCCGGGTGCCGCGCACCGACTCGGCCTCGACCTCGGCGCCGGCCGCGAGGAGCGCGGGGTGGGCGTCACCGGCCGGGGAGGCGGTGCCGAGGTTGCCGCCGACGCCGCCGCGGTTGCGGATCTGCGGGGAGGCGACCGTGTGCGAGGCGAGGGAGAGGCCCGGCAGCTCGGTGCGCAGGTGCTCCATGATCCGGGTGTACGGGACCGAGGCCCCGAGCCGCACGCTGTCGGCGCCGACCTCCCACTCGTAGAGATCACCGATGCGGTTGAGGTCGAGCAGGTACTCGGGCCGGCGGTGGTCGAAGTTGATCTCGACCATCACATCGGTGCCGCCCGCGATCGGTACTGCGGTGGGGTGCTCGGCCTTCGCGGCGAGCGCCTCCTCCCAGCTTGCGGGGCGAAGGAAGTCCATGACCGGCTCTCTTCTTCGTCTCGTGGGTCGTACGGATCAAGCCAGTTCGTGTGCGGCGGGCCCGGCTCGTTCATGCGCTGTTAATGCGGCGTGAGGTCAGTACACAGGGCCGTGCTCCCCTGGGTCAGTCACGGAAACCATGAAGGAGTTGGCTGGCCAGCGCGGGCATCTTGTAGATTCGTATGAACGGAGGTCATCAGTAACCCCTCCGATTCCCTGTGGAAACGTGGGAACCAGCCCCGCACGGCCCCGCACCCACAGCACCTCACGGTTCATCGTAGTTTTCTAGACAAAGAACGGCGGCGACGGCGATGCGGCTGCGCGCACTTCTGGACACCGATGCGCTGGGGCTGCGGCTGCTCGGCGGGGCGGACGAGCTGGACCGCACGGTACGCGGGGTGATGACCACAGACCTGCGCGACCCCAGCCGCTATCTGTCGGGCGGCGAGCTGGTCCTGACCGGTCTGGCCTGGCGCCGGAGCGCGGACGACTCCGAGCCGTTCGTACGGCTCCTGGTGTCCGCCGGGGTGGCCGCGCTGGCCGCCGGCGAGGCCGAGTTGGGGCCCGTCCCGGACGACCTCGTGACCGCCTGCGCCAAGCACCGGCTGCCGCTGTTCGCGGTCAACGAGTCGGTGGCGTTCGCGACGATCACCGAGCATGTCGTACGGCAGGTGTCCGGTGAGCGGGCCGGTGATCTGGCGGCCGTGGTGGACCGGCACCGGCGAATGATGACCTCGGGTCCGGCGGGCGGCGGCCCGGACGTGGTCCTGGACCTGCTCGGCTCGGACCTGGATCTGCGGGCGTGGGTGCTGTCGCCGACCGGGCGGCTGATCGCTGGCTCGAAGGTGGCGGGGGCCGCGCTGCCCGTGGACGTGTGCGCCAAGCTGGCCGCCGAGCATCTGGCCGCCGCCCGCACGGGCCGCCGGGGACCGCACCGGCTGGCGCTGGGGGCGGCGACGTACTCCCTGTTCCCGATCCGCAGCAGCGGGCGGTCCCCGCAGGGCTCGCGGGACGTGCGCGAGACGGTGCTGTCGGACTGGCTGCTGGCCGTCGAGGCGGACGCCGGGGACTGGCCGGACGAGCGGCTCGATCTGTTGCAGGGCGTCACGCAGCTGATCGCGGTCGAGCGGGACCGGCGGGACGCGGCGCGCACGGTCCGCAGACGGCTCGCGCAGGAGGTCCTTGAGCTGGTCCAGACGGGTGCCGCACCGGCCGAGATCGCCGCGCGGCTGCGGGTCGCCGCGCCGGTCCTGCTGCCCGGGTCGGGGGCCGCCCCGCACTGGCAGGTGGTCGTCGCCCGGGTGGAGTGGGAGGGCGGGGACATCGAGGCCGGGCCGGTCGCCCAGTCGCTGCTTGAGGAGATCCTGGTCGATCCGCTGACCACCGGTCCCGAGCCCTCCGACCGGATCGCCGTGGCCCACTCGGGCGACGAGGCGATCGCGCTCGTACCGCTGCCCGCGGTGTCGGCGGAGCACGACGGCTCCGAGTCCGGGCTCCACGCGGACGTGCTGCTGGAGGCCGTACGGGATCCGCTGTCGGCCGGGCTCGACGACGACGGGCGGGTGACGCTCGGGGTGAGCGCGGCCGTGCACTCGGCGGAGGGGCTGCGCGGGGCGCTGGAGGAGGCGCGGCACGCGCGGCGGGTGGCGGCGGCGCGGCCGGGGCGGGTGTGCGCGGCGGGCCACCAGGAGCTGGCCTCGCACGTGCTGCTCCTCCCGTTCGTGCCGGACGACGTGCGGCGGGCGTTCACCGCGCGGCTCCTCGACCCGCTGCGCGATTACGACCTCAGGCACCGCGCGGAGCTGATTCCGACGCTGGAGGCGTTCCTGGAGTGCGACGGCTCGTGGACGCGCTGTGCGACCCGGCTGCACCTGCACGTCAACACGCTGCGCTACCGGGTCGGCAGGATCGAGCAGTTGACGAGTCGGGACCTCTCGCGCCTTGAGGACAAGCTGGATTTCTTCCTGGCACTGCGGATGAGCTGACCGGAAGATCCCACGACTTTGTGAATTCTTTCACCCACCCCCTTGGCCGGGCGCCGGGATTCGTGCTGAGATGCGGCCACCACTCAACAGCTCAATGGTGTGCTCGGGGAGGGCAACGTGGCGCATTCCGCCATGTCTGGATACGGAACGACCGAAGGTGACGATCCCCTCCAGACCGCGGTGTGGCGGCTGCGCTCGCGGGCCTGCTGGGTCGACGCGGCGGCGCTGCTGCGGCCTGACACCGCGGCGACGGCCCTCCAGCGGACCGCCCTGTTCGTGGAGCGGTGTCTCTACACCGAGCAGGGCTGGGAAGAGGCCGACGACGCGCTGCGGACGGCCGAGGCGCTGGCCCACAGCGACGACGAGCGGGGCGCGGCGGCCTGTGAGCGCGGGTACCTCGCCTACGCGGCGACGCTGCACGGGGTCCGCGACCGGGCCGACGAGGCGCGGGCCGCGCTCGGGCGGGCGGCGGCGCTGATCCCGCCGGGCGGCGGTGGGCGGGCGCTGCTGGACTTCCGGCGGGGGCTGCTCGCGGAGAACCTGGCGCGTTCACCGCAGGCCGCGCGGGCCGCGTACCGGCGCGCCCACGCGGGGGCCGCCGATCACGCCGACCCGCTGCTGCTGTCGTTCACCTGGCGTCATCTGGCCGGACTCGCCCTGCGGGACGGGGAGTTGGCGGAGGCCCGGCACGGCTTCGCCGAATCCCTGCGGATCCGGGAGGAGTTGGGCTACCTCGTCGGTACGGCACCGGCCCTCGCGTCGCTCGCGGACGCGGAGGCCGAGCCGGAGGCGTCCCGGCTGCGCGAGGAGGCGCGGCGGCTGTTCCGGCTGCTCGGCGGTGTACCGACGTGGCTGGCACGGCAGTTGGCGGTGCCCGCGCCGGGGGCGGCGACGGCGTAGGTCAGGCGTGGTCGGTCCGGTTCTGGACGACGTTCACGACGTGGTGGACGAAGTGCAGGACGGACGCCCGGAGTTCGGGGTCGCGCGCAACCAGCACCACGACGGCGACGAGCAGCAGGAAGCTCAACAGGCCGCCGCCGGAACGGGAGTTGCCGCGCCGGGCGCCCGCCTGCGCGGCCCGCATCCCGTCCTCCGCCGCCCGGCGTGCGGACTGTTCGGCACCTCGCTGTGCGGCCTGCTGGCCGGGATTCGGAAACATCGGCGCTCTCCCCCACGGAACGGACATCCCTTTCCGTGGGGCACGTCACCATCGGCCGGGCGGGTTCCCGTCGGGGCCCACGGTCGCCGGACCCGGACCCGCTCGTGACCGGAGTCACATATTCGGTGTCACTCGGCGCCCGCGAAGTGCTCCCGCACCAGTGACTGCGCCACGTCCCACTCCCCCGCGCCCAACGCCTCCAGGAGCGCGAGGTGTTCGGCCGCGTCGGCCACCAGGTCCGCGCGTCCGCGCGTGACCGGTCCGCCGGCCGGCGGCCACTGGGTGCGGCGGTGCAGGTCCTCGGCGAGGTGGACGAGCTGTTCGTTGCCGGAGAGGGCGAGGACCGCGCGGTGGAAGGCCCGGTCGGACTCGGCGTAGGTCGCCCGGCACCCGGAGGACGCGGCGCGCACGGTCCCCTCGGCCAGCGGGCGCAGGTCGGCCCAGCGGGCGGTGGGCACCGTACGGGCGAGCCGCAGCATCACGGGCACCTCGATCAGGGCGCGGATCTCCGCCAGTTCGGCGAGTTCGCGGGCGCCGCGCTCGACGACGCGGAAACCCCGGTTCGGTACGACCTCGACGGCGCCCTCGGTGGCGAGCTGCTGCATGGCCTCGCGCACGGGCGTGGCGGAGACGCCGAACCGGTCGCCGAGCGCGGGCGCGGAGTAGACCTCGCCGGGGGTCAGTTCGCCGCCGACGAGCGCGGTGCGCAGGGCGTCGAGTATCTGTCCGCGCACGGAGGGCCGCTGAAGGGTCTGCCGGGGACGCGGGAACGGCGTCTCGCTGTGCGTGTGCTCGCCGCGCACGGCGTCCGCGCCGTCCGCGAGGTGCCGGCCCCGGTCGCGGTCCACGTCGGCGGCGCGCGACTGCGGCGGCACCCGGGCCTCTCGGGTGCGCGGGTCCGGTATGCCGGTCCCGGCGGAGCCCTGCGCGCCCTGCTTCACGGGTCCTCCTCCGGACGTGTCGGTACTTGGGGTCATTACGGCTGCTTGTTACTCGTCCGTCAAGCACCTTAGGCGCAGATCGGACTAGTTCAAATTACGGACGGGGTGGGTAAGGTAAGCCTTACCTCTAAACCAACGGTGAATCGGTGGTCCCGGCATGCCCCTGCCCTCTTCGGCCGTAGCGGACTCGTACGCCCGCCTCACCGAGGTCATCCCCGGGCTCGCGATCACCGAACTCCCCCTGGAACAACCGCTCCCCAGCGGTGGCGGCTGGGCCTCGGCGGCCGGGCTCGCCGCCGGCGGAGCGGACCTGGAGGCGTTCCTGGCCTGGGACGACGCCCAGGTCCTGCGCGACCACGGGCGGCCCGGCCGTCCGGACGTGATAGCCACCTTCGGCCTGCACCGCTACGCCTGGCCGGTCTGCCTCCTGTTCACCGTGCCCTGGTTCCTGCACCGCCGGGTCCCCCGTCTCCCCGTGAACCACGTCACATACGACCGCACCGCCGAGGGCCTCGACATGGGCCACCTGGCCGTGCGCACCGACTCGTTCGCCTGCCTGCCCGGCGACCCGGCGGCGGCGCTGCCCGGTGCGCGGGTGGTCGCGGACGAGGAGGCGCTGCGCGCGGAGGTGCGGGCCGCGGTCGCCGAGCACATGGAGCCCCTGCTGGCCGGCTTCGGCCCGCGGATGCGGCGGCGGGGCCGCGCGCTGTGGGGCATGGCGACCGACGAGGTCGTGGAGGGGATCTGGTACGTCGCCGATCTCTTCGGCGAACAGCCGCGCGCGGTGCGGGAGTTGGAGCGGCTGCTGCCGGGCGCGACCAAGCCGTACGTCGGTTCCGCCGCGTTCCGCGAGGTCACCGGCCCGAACGGCGAGGCGCTGCCGACCCGGGACCGGGCGAGCTGCTGCATGTACTACACGCTGGACGCGCTGGACGCCTGCCCGACCTGTCCGCGTACCTGCGAGGCGGAGCGGGTCACCAAACTGCTGGCCGCCGCCGCGAGTTGAGGGACCCTCAGTGCGGGGCCCGTTTCCGGGCCCGCTAGGATCGGCCGCGAACGAGACGCCCGCCCGGTTACAGGTGCTTCACAACTTCCTCACTTGTCGCAGGAACTTTCCGTGGAACCACCCGTACGGGTAGTCTTATTCGAACTCAACTCCCGCCCCTCAAGCGGCAGTTCGAGCAGAAAGCCGCCCTGGGCATCCCCTTGCACCTCCTTGGCGGCCTCTTGCCCCGAAAACGCCTGAGGGCCGTTGGGATTGGGCCACTATGGCGGGCGTTACGCCCTATCCCAATGCAAGGGACCCCAGATGAGACTGACCGACATATCGCTTAACTGGCTGCTTCCCGGCGCCGTACTGCTCCTGGGCATGCTGGCGGCGGTTGCGGTGCTCGCGCGGAGCAAGCGGTCCGGCGGGGAGCACGCGAAAGACGACTCGTGGGAGCGCACGGAGGAGCGCCGCAGGCGCAAGGAGGCCATATACGGCATCGCCTCCTACGTCCTTCTGTTCTGCTGTGCGGCCGTCGCCGCGGCACTCTCCTTCCACGGACTGGTCGGCTTCGGCCAGGAGAACCTCGGCCTCACCGACGGCTGGGAGTACCTGGTCCCGTTCGGCCTCGACGGTGCGGCCATGTTCTGCTCCGTCCTCGCGGTCCGCGAGGCCAGCCACGGCGACGCGGCCCTCGGCTCCCGCATACTCGTGTGGACGTTCGCGGCCGCTGCCGCCTGGTTCAACTGGGTGCACGCGCCCAGGGGCGTCGACCACGCGGGCGCTCCGCAGTTCTTCTCCGGCATGTCCCTGTCGGCCGCGGTCCTGTTCGACCGCGCGCTGAAGCAGACCCGTCGTGCCGCCCTGCGCGAGCAGGGTCTCGTGCCGCGTCCGCTGCCGCAGATCCGCATCGTCCGCTGGCTGCGGGCCCCCCGCGAGACCTACAGCGCCTGGTCGCTGATGCTCCTGGAGAACGTGCGCAGCCTGGACGAGGCGGTCGACGAGGTGCGCGAGGACAAGGCGAAGAAGGAAGAGACCCGACTGCGCCGCCGCGACCAGCAGCGGATCGAGCGGGCCCAGCTCAAGGCCATAAGCCGGGGCCAGCGCGGCATCATCGGCCGCCGGTCGCCGGAACCGCAGGCCCTGGAGCGCGGCTCCGCACAGCCTTCCGCGGAGCCTGCTCTATCGACCGGAGAACCGCTGCCAGTTCGCACGCGTCCCTCACTCCAGCCAGTCCGCGGGGCATCTGACCCGATAACCGTCGACCTCACCGCGGAGGACGACACCATGGCACTGCCGCGGCTCGACTCCCTTGAGCGCAAACTCAAGGACCTGGAGCAGCAGTTCGGCTGAGATCCGGGACCACGAGGTCCGGGACCGGGCGACAACGGGACGGGGACGGAGTCCAACTGGACGCCGTCCCCGTCCCGTTGCTCATGCCGCGTCCGAATCGAGTTCGAACCAGACGGACTTGCCCACCCCGTGGGGCGACACTCCCCAGGCGTCCGCGAGGGACTGCACCAGGACCAGGCCCCGTCCGTGCGTACCGTCGTCGGCGGTCGGTGCGCGCAGTCTGGGCCTCCGCGCCACGAAGTCCCGTACCTCCACGCGCAGTCCACGCGGTCCGACCGTCGCCGTCAGCACGGCGTCGTGGTCGGTGTGGATCAGCGCGTTGGTGACGAGTTCACTCGTGAGCAGCTCGGCTATCTCCGATCGTCCCGGCCTCCCCCAGTGCCGTAACAGTTCACGCAACGCCCTGCGCGCTTCGGGCACCGCCCGCAGGTCCGCGCGTCCGAGTCTGCGCCTCAGTTGAGGCGACTGCGCCGGTTCCATGGCGCTGTCGGCCGTTTCCTCCACCGTTTTCGCCGAGGAGGCCCCGACCGCCATGGGACCGCCCCCTCGTGCTTGCCTCTTCATGACCCCCGCCTGCGCCGGTTTTCCGGTTCCCCTCCTGCTCGAACATGTTCACGGGGATCCATGCCCTCGTCCGGAACGGGCCAGTCATGTCGAGTCGTCAACGACCAGGTGTTCGGCCATGGTTGGGCCGAATCCGGCGGGACGGAGGAATCGGGGCCGTTGACGTCCGTACGGTCGAACGGCCACCGTACGGAGCATGCGGCGCGGGCGGGCCGGCCTGGACGTCCACCCCCGCGATGTCATGGCGCCGGGCGCCGGGACCAGACACCTCGTGCCGTCCTGACCACCGGCGATCGCCCCGACTGCCGATGCCGGGCTGCCGATCCGGCCGTAGTCCGCGAAGGCGTGGGGCGGTTGGTCCCCCCGAAACTCCCCGAGGGCCCGTCCACCGCGAATCTGGCCGGAATCAGCCGCTCAGGAACCGCCAACGGCCCCTCGTCGAGCCCTACTTGCCGCCGATGCCCTTCGTCCCGATGTGGAAGATCTTGTGGGTCGTACGGGTCATGTCGACGATCAGCTTGGTGGTGTCGCCGCCGCCCCAGGTGAGGGTGATGGCGGCCTCGGTGTAGTCGGCGGTGCCGTTGTCGGTGACCTTCCAGCTGAGGGGCGTGTTCTGCGCCTGGAGGACGCCGTCCGCGTGGTTCTTGTCCTCCCAGGCCGTCAGCTGCTTCAGGTAGGCGGGCGTGAGGTAGTACGCGCGCAGCTGCTGGGCGAGCTTGCCGCCTCCGCCGTCGAGGTCGCTCTCGGCGTCGACGTAGGCGCCGTAGAAGTCGGCGATGCGGGTGATGTTGTCGGACGGTGAGCCGCTGACGGTGCGCGGGCCGCCGGCCGAGGCCTGGGCCGCCACGCCCAGCCCGAGGGCGAGGGCGAGTCCGGCGGCGAGGGCGGTGCGGCGCGTGGCCTTCTTGCTGTTCACGTGGGTTCCCCGTTTCGGTGCGATGCCGTGCGGTGTGGTGTGGTCCCCCAGAGCTTCGGCGCGCGGCCCGACCGACTGCAATGACCGACACCGAACCCGCAACGGTGGAACCGTCCCACCCCCGCTGACCTCCTCATATGTGGAGTGCCTGGGATGCCGTCCCGGGACGCGGCGCGCACGGGGGAACGGTGTCGGGCGAGGGCGACGACAAGGATGTCGAGGAGTTCGCGGCGCTGCTGCGACGGCTGAAGGACCGCGCGGACCGCAGCTACGGCCAGCTGGCCCGCCGCCTGAACATGAACGCCTCGACCCTGCACCGCTACTGCGTGGGCGAGGCGGTCCCACTCGACTTCGCCCCCGTGGAGCGGTTCGCGGCCCTGTGCGGGGCGACACCGGAGGAACGGCTGCGGCTGCACCGGTACTGGATCCTGGCGGTGGCGGCCCGGCAGCGCCCCCGGCCCGCCGGGAATCCGGTCCCCGACCCCGACCCCGACCCCGAACCGGTGCCGGTGCCGGAGGAGGCCCCCGCGCCGGTGCCCGGCCCCTGGTACCGACGGCGGCACCGACTCACGCTCACCGCCGCCGCGGTGTGCGCGGTACTCGCGGTGTGGGGCACCCTGTCGGCGATCACCACCCACCACACCGCCAAGCCCAAGGCCACACCGTCCGTACCGTCCGCACCCCCCGCGCCCCTCGCGCCCCTCGCCTGGACCGCCAACTCCCAGGCGTGGGCCATCCATTGCAGCCACGACTACGTCGTCGAGAAGTCACCCGCGCGGGTTCCGCCGCCCCCGGCCCCGGAGGACGCCGGGACCTGGGCGGCGAAGCAGCGCGCGGTGCACGGGCGGGAGACCGACGTCGAGATCTCGGTGCAGGGGCGGACGAGCACGGCGGTCGTCCTGGAGTCGCTGCGCGTCCGGGTCGTGGGCCGGGCCACCCCCGTCCACGGCACCGCCTACGCCATGGACCAGGGCTGCGGCGGCGAGGTCAGCCCCCGCTACTTCGGGGTGGACCTGGACGCCCCCCGCCCCCTGGCCCGCCCGGTCGCCGGAAGCGACCTGGGCACGCCGGTCCCCGCGGTGCACCTGCCCTACAAGGTCTCCGCGCAGGACCCGGAGGTACTGCTCGTCAAGGCCCGGACCCAGACCTGCGACTGCCGCTGGTACCTCGAACTCGGCTGGTCCTCCCAGGGCCGCACCGGCACCCTCCGGATCGACGACCACGGCAGGCCGTTCCGCACGACGAGCATCAAGGGCCTGCCGCGCTACTGGTACTCGGCCAAGGGCTGGGCACCGTACGACGGTTAGAGTCCGCGCACGTTGCGGATGTTGGAGCGGGCCATCTGGAGCATGCGCCCAACTCCCCCGTCCAGCACGATCTTTGAGGCCGAGAGCGCGAAGCCCGTCACCATCTCGGCGCTGATCTTCGGCGGGATGGACAGCGCGTTGGGGTCGGTGACGACATCTACGAGGGCCGGGCCCTTGTGCTTGAGGGCCGCCTTCAACGCGCCCTCCAGGTCCTTGGGCTTCTCGACCCGCACACCGTAGGCACCGCAGGCACGCGCCACGGCGGCGAAGTCGGGGTTCTTGTTGGTGGTGCCGTACGACGGGAGACCGGCGACCAGCATCTCCAACTCGACCATTCCCAGAGAGGAGTTGTTGAACAGGACGACCTTCACGGGCAGGTCGTACTGGACGAGGGTGAGGAAGTCGCCCATCAGCATAGAGAATCCGCCGTCGCCGGACATCGAGATGACCTGGCGCTCGGTGTCGGTGAACTGCGCGCCGATCGCCATGGGCAGCGCGTTCGCCATCGAGCCGTGCGAGAACGAACCGATCACGCGGCGGCGGCCGTTGGGCGTGATGTAGCGGGCGGCCCACACATTGCACATGCCCGTGTCGACGGTGAACACGGCGTCCTCGTCGGCCAGTTCATCCAGCACGGAGGCCACGTACTCGGGGTGGATCGGGACCTGCTTGTCGACCTTCCGCGTGTACGCCTTGACGACCCCCTCCAGCGCGTCGGCGTGCTTCTTGAGCATCCGGTCGAGGAACTTCCGGTCCCCCTTCGGCTTCACCCGGGGGATGAGACAGCGCAGCGTCTCCTTCGCGTCGCCCCACACCGCGAGGTCCAACTTCGAGCGCCGGCCGAGGTGTTCGGGCCGTACGTCGATCTGGGCGATCTTCACGTCGTCGGGCAGGAACGCGTTGTACGGGAAGTCGGTGCCGATGAGGATCAGCAGGTCGCACTCGTGGGTGGCCTCGTAGGCGGCGCCGTAGCCGAGGAGTCCGCTCATGCCGACGTCGTACGGGTTGTCGTACTGGATCCATTCCTTGCCTCGAAGGGCGTGTCCGATCGGGGACTTGATCTTCCCGGCGAACTCCATCACCTCGGCGTGCGCGCCCGCCGTGCCGCTGCCGCAGAAGAGGGTGACCTTGTTCGCCGCGTCGATCATCTCGACGAGCTTCTCGATCTCGGCGTCGCCGGGGCGGACGGAGGGGCGGGAGGTGACGAGGGCGGTCTCGGCGGCCTTCTCCGGGGCGGGCTCGGCGGCGATGTCACCCGGGAGGGAGACGACACTCACGCCCGACTGGCCGACCGCGTGCTGGATGGCGGTCTGGAGAAGGCGGGGCATCTGCTTGGGGCTGGAGATCAGTTCGCTGTAGTGACTGCACTCCTGGAAGAGCCGCTCCGGGTGGGTCTCCTGGAAGTAGCCGAGGCCGATCTCGCTGGACGGGATCTGCGAGGCGAGGGCGAGGACCGGGGCCATGGAACGGTGGGCGTCGTAGAGGCCGTTGATGAGGTGCAGGTTGCCGGGGCCGCAGGAGCCGGCGCAGGTCGCGAGCTTCCCGGTTATCTGCGCTTCCGCGCCTGCCGCGAAGGCGGCGGTCTCCTCGTGCCGTACGTGGATCCAGTCGATGGAGGAGTTGCGGCGGATCGCGTCGACGACCGGGTTGAGGCTGTCGCCGACGACGCCGTAGAGCCGCTTGACTCCGGCGCGGACGAGGATGTCGACGAACTGTTCGGCAACGTTCTGCTTGGCCATGGTTCTCGCGTGCCCTTCGGTTTCCTGTGTCCTGCGGATCCCTCTGGGTTCCATGAATTCACAGCCCGGGCGCTCACGCCTCCCAAACGGCGGCGGCCGTGCGGTCGTCGGCATAACCCTTGACCCGCACTTGGGTGTCGGCGAGAAACGCGGCAAGGCCGGGTGGGGTGGCGGCGGACCAACGGCCCGCGAGATGGGCGGACAGTTCGGGCTCGCCGCGCAGCGGCTCGGCGAGTCCGCCCGTGCACATCAGGAGGGTGTCGCCGGGGCGGGCGACGGAGGCACGGAAGCGGAAGGGTTCGCGGGGCGGCTCGGGGGCCGGTTCGTACGGGCTCGGCGGGGTCGGGATGCCGAGGTCCATGGTGAGCCGGTCGCCCTCGGGGGTCTCGGCGGGCTGCGAGCCGAAGCCGACGACTGCCTCGCCCGCCGCCTCGCCCGCCGTGGGCTCGATGTCCTGCCACTCACCGTCACGCAGCCGGAACAGACCGCCGGGGCCGACCCCGAAGAAGACACGGGTACGGCACTCCGGGTCCGCGGGGAGGAGCAGACAGCGCAGGGTGGCCGCGTACTCGTCCGGGTCGATGCCCTGCTCGGCGGCGCTGGCCCGGAGTTTGCCGAGGCTGCGGTCGGTGAGCCGGTGCAGACCGGACTTGAGATCACCGCGCCGGGCGGCCCGGATGTCCTCGGCGAGCCGCGCGTGACTCCGTCCGACAGCCCGCCCGATCCAGTGACAGGCCTCGGCGGCGGCCCGGTGCGCCCCCGGTGTGGCCCGCGCCCCGGTCGCCATCGCGACCAGCACCAGGGCCTGGTCCCCGACCCCGAACCGCGCGGTCAGCAACGAGTCCCGGCGCGGCTCACCCCGGAACCGCGCGGAATCCCCCCGCACGGAAGCGGCCCGCAGCGTGCTGCTCCCGTACCGCGCCCCGTCCAGCACGGTGTCCGCGACCAGGTCGTCCAGGTCGTCCGGATCGGCGGGCGGCAGGGCGGTGGGCTCGGCGTCGTAGGTGGGAGGACCGGAGCCCACGTAGTCGAGGGTGAGGGGTGTCGTGGGCGGCGGGGGCGGTGGCGGGAGGGCGGGGAGGTTCGGGGGCGGGCCGGTGAGGGCGGCCGGGGGCGGTGGGTAGGCGGGCGCGGCGAACGGGGCGTCCCCGCGGAGGCGCTGCGGGATGGGCGGTACGGGCGGTGCGGGGCCGATCGGTGGCGGTGGTGGCGGGAAGGGCGATGCGCCGAGGGGCGGGGCCGTGCCGACGCCCTGCCCGGCCGGAGACGGCGAGCTGTCGTCGCCCGTGGCGGCGGTCGTGGTCGGACGGTGGCCCGGCACGTCGGCTGGACGGTGACCCGACGCGTCGGCGTCCGCCGTACCGCCCAGGCGCGAACCGCCGACACCGGCACGCGGCACCGGAACCCCCGAACCGGCCACCGGACGCGGACCGTCGCCCATGGGCCCGGACGCTGCCGGACGCGGGCCCTCGCCTGCGGGCCCAGACACTGCCGGACGCGGACCCTCGCCCACGGGCCCAGACACTGCCGGACGCGGACCCTCGCCCGTCGGTCCTGGTCCTGCCGGACGCGGACCCTCGCCCATGGATCCAGGCGCTGGACGCACGCCCTCGCCCGGAGCCCGCGACACCGGACTCACGCCCTCTTCCACGGTCCCCGGCGCGGAACGCCCGCCCTCACCCGCACGCCCCGGTACCGCACGCGCGCCCTCGTCCACGGTTCCGGCCGCCGAGGCGAACCGGTCCTCCAGGGAGTCGGCCGCGGCCGTGGGCCCCGTGTCGTCGGTGGAGTCGTCGTACAGCTGGCCCCACCAGTCGTCCTCGTGACCGGGCGGCTTTCCCCCCTGCTGGCTCATGCCCCTAATTGTCCACCGCGCGGGCCGGATGAAAACGGGGCGTCGGGAAAATCCGGTGCGCGCCCCTTCTCGAACGGCGTGTCGGATGACATTCCGAACACCCTTCCGCCACAGGGCCGTTCAGGACAGCACAGAGCCGCCGGGCGGTTCCACCCCCCACGGGAGAACCGCCCGGCGACGACCGAGTGACCGGATCCCGTCGCGGATCCGGCCCGTCCGGCCCCGAGTGTGGCTTGCCTTCCTGAAGGGCCGCTGTGATGCGCGCCCGACTCCCCTATGAGTTTCTCCGGGCGCGAATCCGCAGGCCGAACAAGCCCAATCCAGGCATTGCGGACGGGTGTTGGTGCCTCGGTGGCGCAACCTTGGCAGAGTGGCGGGTGGTACGGCGATGATGTGCGGAGGCGGGTTCGCGCCGTGGCCGGTTTCCGCCACGGCCCGCGCGATTGGGTCTTCGGGGAGGGGCGGAACCTGATGCTGGGAGCGATAGGCCTGGACGAGGCGCACGAGTCGGCGTACCGGGCGCTGGTGTCCGTCGGCGCCGCGGACGTGCCCGATCTCGCGCGACGGCTGACCATCGGGGAGTACGACACCGAGCGCGCCCTTCGCCGACTGGAACTGCACGGACTCGCCGCCCAGTCGACGGCCCGTCCCGGCCGCTGGGTCGCGGCCCCGCCCGGGGTGGCTCTCGGCGCCCTGCTCACCCAGCAGCGGCACGAACTGGAGAAGGCCGAGCTGGCCGCCGCGCTGCTCGCCGAGGAGTACCGGGCGGCCGCCGCCGAGACCGCCGTACACGATCTGGTGGAGGTGGTGACCGGGGCCGCGGCCGTCACCCGGCGGTTTCTCCAGCTCCAGCTCGGCGCGAGCGACGAGGTGTGCGCGCTGGTCACCGGGAAGCCGGTCGCCGTCACGGGCATGGAGAACGACGCGGAGGAGCAGGCCGCCGGACGCGGGGTCCGCTACCGGGTCGTCCTCGAACGCGCGGTGCTCGACCTGCCGGACGGACCCACCGAACTGGCCGCCGCGCTCGGCCGCGGCGAGCAGGTGCGGGTGGTGGACAAGGTGCCGACCAAGCTGGTGATCGCCGACCGCACTCTCGCCCTTGTACCGCTGACTTCGCACACCGCCGAACCCGCCGCGCTCGTCGTGCACGCGAGCGGCCTGCTGGAGCTGCTCTGCGGGCTCTTCGAGTCGGTCTGGCGGGACACGCACCCATTGCGCCTGGGCGCGTCCGGCGCCGCCGAGCAGGAGCCGGACGGCCCCGACGGTACCGACCTGGAGGTGCTGTCCCTGCTGCTGGCCGGGCTGACCGACGCGAGCGTGGCGAAACAGCTCGATCTGGGCCTGCGGACGGTCCAGCGCCGGGTGAAGCGGCTGATGGGGCTGACCGGGGTGACGACCCGGCTGCAACTGGGCTGGCACGCCTACGAACGGGGCTGGGTGACCCGTTACTGACCTGCGGTTTCCTCCGGGATCCCGCAGGCTGGGCAGATGGGAGTGGCTGAACTCCTGCTGGTCGGCGTCGTCATCGTGCTCGGCCTGTGCGGAGTCCTGGTGCCCGGCGTGCCGGGGTCGTGGCTGGTGTGGGCCGCGGTCCTGTGGTGGGCGCTGAAGGATCCCCAGCCGGTGTCCTGGGGGGTCCTCGTGGGCGCCACGGTCGCTCTCCTCATCTCCCAGGTGGTGCGCTGGGCGCTGCCGCCCCGCCGGTTGCGCGCGAGCGGCGCGACCCCCCGGATGGCGGTGTACGCGGGGACCGGCGCGTTGCTGGGCTTCGTGCTGCTTCCCGTGGTCGGCGCGATCCCCGGCTTCATGGCGGGCGTCTACGTCCACGAACGCCTGCGGCTCGGCCGGCACGCCGAGGCCATGGCCTCCCTGCGTACGGCGATGCGCTCGGGCGGCTCCAGCGTGCTGACCGAACTGTTCACCTGCCTGCTGATCGCGGGGGCATGGCTGGGCGCCACGATCTGGGGCTGACCCCTGAGGTCTACGGGTTCTACGGGTTTTACAGGTTTTACGGGTTCTACGGGATCTACGAGGTCCACGGGGTCAAGGGCGCCAGCGTGGTGAGGTCGACCGTGTCGGCGAGCGCGCGCATGCCGGCGTCGTTGAAGTGGAGGTGGTCGCCGGGGTCGTAGGCGGGCCGGATCCGCTGCGGCCGCTCCGGGTCGCGGACGGCCGCGTCGAAGTCGACGACCGCGTCGAAGAGCCCGCCGGCCCCGCCCCGGACGAAGGCGTTGACCGCCTGCCGTACGGCTTCCCCGGCCGCCGTGTACGCGCCGTTGCCGCCGTACGGCGTGAGGGTCGCGCCGATGACGCGGATGCCGTGGGCGTGGGCGCGGGTGACGAGGGTGCGGTAGGCGGTCTCGAAGGCGTCGGGGTCGGTGGCGTTCGGGGTGCCCTTGATGTCGTTGATGCCCTCCATGACGATCAGCACCCGCACGCCCGACCGCGACAGGGCGTCCGCGTCGAGCCGGGCCAGGGCGCTCGGCCCGGTGTCGTCGCGCAGCAGGCGGTTGCCGGAGATCCCGGCGTTGAGGACGCCGAGGCGGCGGTACGGGGGGAGGGTTCTCAGGCGCTCGGCGAGTCGGTCGGGCCAGCGGTGGTTGGCGTCACGGGTGGAGCCGTTGCCGTCGGTGAGGGAGTCGCCGAAGGCGACGACACTGCCGGTCGACGGGGCGTCGAGGACGTCGACGCCGGTGACGTAGTACCAGGAGGTGGTGGTCGTCGTGTAGGCGGCGCCGTCGCTGTCGGCCGCCCAATTGCCGCTCGGGGTGCGGTAGTTGGTCTGTCCGGCGGCTCGGTGGTAGGTGGCCGGGCCGGAGTCGCCGGGTGTGTGGACCGTGACAAGCAGGTCCGCCGCCGCGGGAACGGCAAGCGGGACGGCATCGGTGACCAGGTCCTCGCCCGCCGGGATGGTGACCGTGCCGGCGCCTTTGAAGGTGGCGGTGCGCATCGAGCCGGGGACGGCGTTTGGACCGGTCCCGCGCAGGGCGACGGTCACCGTGTCGAGGCGGAGGGGCGCGGTGCCGAGCCGGTTGGTGAGCCGGACGCGGACGGCGTCGCCGCCGACGCTGAGATGCACGATGTTGCGGAAGGAGGCGCCGGGATGGCCCGTGGTGGTCCCGGAGGGGGCGGCCTCCCAGCTCCCGGTCCAGGTGTCGGACGGCTCCAGGGCCGGGGCCCCGGCCGCCGCCGTGCCCTGCCCGACTCCCGCCCCCAACGCCACTACCAGCAGTGCCACGCCGATCCGTCCGGCCCCGATCATGAGCGCTCCGCCTCTCCCCACCGATCACGAGGAGGCGACCGTGGCACGCGGAACGCGGCGGACGGCGGAGCATCACCGGTGGCCACCGCCGTATCCGCCTGTCCGGAGTAGGGCGGAAGTCCTGGTCCCTGAAACCGATGCGGTGGGCGGGCGGGCGTGTTTGGCTGCGGGCATGACCGAATTCACCGAGGCCGAGCGCGCGTACCTCAAGTCGCAGCGGCTGGGGCGACTGGCCACCGTCGACCCCCACGGCCAGCCGCAGGCCAACCCCGTCGGCTTCTTCCCGCAGGACGACGGCACGATCCTGGTCGGCGGGTATGCGATGGGTACGACGAAGAAGTGGCGCAACCTGCGGGCGAACCCGAAGGTCGCGTTGGTCGTCGACGACATCGTCAGCGTCAGCCCGTGGCGGGTACGCGGCATCGACATCCGCGGCGAGGCCGAACTCCTCATCGGCCCGCACGAGTTGGGGCCGCACATGAGCGAGGAGGTGATCCGCGTCCATCCGCGGCGGATCCACAGCTGGGGCCTGGAGGCCGACTAGTCCGAAGGGGCCGACGGGTCCAACGCGTCCTCCAGGGTGAGGAGTTGGACCTTGCGGTCGAGGCCGCCCGCATAGCCCGTGAGTGATCCGTCGGCGCCGATCACCCGGTGACAGGGGCGGACGACCAACAGCGGGTTGGCACCGATCGCCCCGCCCACGGCCCGCACCGCGGCCCGGGACGCGCCGATCCGGGCGGCGATCTCGCCGTACGTCGTCGTCGCACCGTAGGGAACGGAGTCGAGCGCGCTCCACACCCGCTCGCGGAAGTCCGTGCCGGAGGTGTGGAACTCCAGCTGGAATTCCTTGAGTTCACCGGCGAAGTAGGCGGCGAGCTGCTCGTCGGCCGCGCGGAAGGGACCGGGGTCCTGCCGCCACTCCGGCTGGACGGTACGACCGCCCTTCTGACCGGGGACGGAGAGGGAGGTGAGGGCGCCGTCGTCGTCGGCGGTGAGGAGCAACTGCCCCAGGGGGCTTTCGAAATGCGTCCAGCGGATGGTCATGGCAACTCCAACTCCCCTGCTGCGAGCAGGTGTTGTACGGCGTAGGAACGCCAGGGGCGCCAGGCGTCCGGGATGTCGGCGCCGGGCGGTGCCACGTCGGGGTCGCCGAGGGCGCGGGCACGGATGACGGCGACCGTGGCGGCGTCCATCCCGGGCAGCGCGAGCAGGGCGGCTTGAGCGTCGTCGCGGTCGGCGCCGACATCGAGTCGTACGGTGCCGTCGGCGAGGGCGGTGACGAGGCCGGCCAGGGGCTCTGCGGGCAGGGCCTCGGCCAGTACGGACGGTTCGGGGAAGAGGTGGGTGAGACTGCCGGACGGCACGTCCAGCGTCCCGCCGTGGCGCCGCACCAGCCGCTCGGCCTCCGCCCGCCCCACCAGCGCCCGCACGGCCAGTTCCGCCGGATCGGCGGTGCCCGGCGAACGGAGCCCCGGCCGGGCGGCGACGAGTGGACCGAGCCGCGGATCGGCACCGAGCCGCTCGTCGACGGCGTACGGGTCGGCGTCGAGGTCGAAGAGCCGCCGTAGCCGCTGCACGGCGGTCGTCAGGTCACGGTGATCGGTGAGATGCAGACGAGCGTCGAGCCAGCCACCGGGGTGGGAGCGCGACACGCCCTTGAGGGTGCCGGGTCGCTCGGCGACGGCGACGATCCCCGTGCCGTAGGGGAGGCGGAGGGTGCGCCGGTACGTACGGCCGCCGCGGGTACCGGTGACCTCCTCGATGCCGGGGACGGCCTCGCGTTGCAGCAGATCGAAGACGGCGGCGGACTGGTACGGGCCGCGGTGCGCGAGCCGCAGCGGGATTCCGGCGGACGGTTCGGCTGTTGGACCGGTCCCGTCGCCGGGCGCGACACTGCCCAGCTCTCCTGCCGGTGACTTGGCCGGTGGCTGGGGCGCGTTGGTGCGGAGTTCGCTGGGGGTCGACGCGTACACGGCGCGGATCGTGTCGTTGAACTGGCGCACGCTGGCGAAGCCGGACGCGAACGCGATCTCCGTGATCGGCAGGTCGGTGGTCTGAACCAACACCCGTGCGGTGTGCGCCCGTTGGGCCCGGGCGAGGGCGACGGGACCGGCGCCGAGTTCGGCGGTGAGCTGCCGCTGGACCTGCCGTGCGCTGTATCCCAGCCGTACGGCGAGCCCGGCGACGCCCTCGCGGTCCACCACTCCGTCGCCGATCAGCCGCATGGCGCGGCCCACGACATCGGCGCGCACGTTCCACGCGGCCGACCCCGGCACCGCGTCCGGGCGGCACCGCCGGCAGGCCCGGAACCCCGAGCCCTGCGCGGCGGCGGCCGTCATGAAGAACCGCACGTTGCGCCGCTTCGGAGTCACGGCCGGACAGCTGGGCCGGCAGTAGATCCCGGTGGTGGCGACGCCGAAGAAGAACTCGCCGTCGAACCGGGCGTCCCGGCTCCGTACGGCCTCGTACCTGGTGTCTTCGTCCATCACGCCCTCCAGTCTCCGCCATCCCCGGGGGTGGGGCTGGCGGAAATCGGACGTGGCGTTGAGCGGGCGGGAGGACGGACTGCCGGACGAGACCGGGCCGCCCTGTCGCGAGGGGGGCTACCCCCAACGCCCCCGCTTGGCCTCCATGGCCGCCTTCCCCTCCGCCCCCTTCCGCTTCCAGTCGCGCCGCAGTTCGGCCCTGAGCCGGGCGTCGGTCTTGGCGACGATCCACTGGTTCTCGCGCATGAGCTTGCGGTAGCTGTCGAGCCGCCGCTCGGGCAGCTCGCCCGACTCGACGGCGGCCAGCACCGCGCACCCCGGTTCCGCGGTGTGGGCGCAGTCCTGGAACCGGCACTGTCCCGCCAGTTCCTCGATCTCGGCGAACACCTGCCCGACCCCGGTCTGCGCGTCCCACAGTCCGACCCCGCGCAGCCCCGGCGTGTCGATCAGGACACCGCCGCCGGGCAGGGCGAGCAGATTGCGCGTGGTGGTCGTATGACGGCCCTTGCCGTCCACGTCACGCGTCGCCCGCACGTCCATCACGTCCTCGCCGAGCAGCGCGTTGGCGAGCGTCGACTTTCCGGCACCGGACTGCCCGAGCAGCACGGACGTACCACCGGCGGCGACCGCGGCGAGCACGTCGATGCCCTCCCCGGTCGCGGCACTGACAGCGAACACCGGCACGCCTGGCGCCGTGGTCTCCACGTCCTGGACGAGATACGACAACGTCACCGCGTCCGGCACGAGGTCGGCCTTGGTGAGCACGACGACGGGCTGGGCACCGGACTCCCAGGCGAGCGCGAGAAACCGTTCGATCCGGCCGAGGTCGAGGTCCCCGGTCAGCGGTACGGCGACGATCGCGTGGTCGACGTTGGCCGCGAGGATCTGCCCCTCGGACCGCTTGGAGGAGGTGGAACGCACGAAGGCGGTACGGCGCGACAGCAGCGTCCGCACATAGCGCGGGTCGACGCCCGCGGGGTCGACGGCGACCCAGTCGCCCGTGCACACGACCTTCATCGGGTCACGGGGGACGACGAACTCCGTGTCGGCACGGACCGTACCGCCCGACGTGACAACATCGCACAGGCCGCGATCGACCCGTACGACACGGCCGGGCAGGAGGCCCTGCTCGGCGAAGGGGACGAACTCGGCCTCCCGGTCCGCGTCCCAGCCGTACGGCTGGAGCGGGTGTGAGGGAGACGGGAGCAGACCCGGGAGAGAAGAGAAAGACAAGGGGTGACCCTTCACAAGGGTGGCCCCGGCACCGCGCACACAGACGCGGGAAGAGAGGAGAGGTCAGCCGGAGGCCACGGGAGTGGACTTGATGAACTTCCGGATGCGGGCAGCGCCCATCACAGAGACAGCCATCGGTCACACCTCCCACAGCACAAGCCGAGTCACTGGCGGCAACGTGAAGCTGCCGCTCGAACACCACCAACCCTAGAAGGTCTACGGGCCGCGACGCCAGCAAATTATGGCGCGCCCATGACGCAACACGTCCAACTGCTCCCGTCGAGCCCGACCCCCACCGACTCGGCCATGCCGGCTCAGCGAAGTTGGTGGGGGTCGGGCCGGCACAGCGCTTCACTTGCCCATTCGGAGACACGGCCGTCCCTGTCGGCCCCTCGACCTCCGCTACGACCGTTCTCGACGCTCCGCGCCACGAGCCCCTTGCTGACGGATCCCCACGCCGGGGTGGACAGGGTGATCACGTCTTCGACCGCCGCCTCGGCGCAGTCGCCTCGTCCTGTGATGCAGTGGATCATCACGAACCGGACGTCACGCGACCACGCCGAAGCCTGCGGCTACGAGCCGCACCATCCGCCGCGATCCGAGCTTGATTCTCCACTCATTTGACGTAGGGAAGCCCCAGGCCCGCCTGTCTCAATGTCTCTTCATAGAGAGAGAGCATCGATGCGACGGTCGACTGAATCTGATCCACCGAAAACTCGGCCTCAGCCAGGTCTCTCGACTGAATATACCCAGCCAATTCCTCGACAACTCCCTGGAGAATCTTCAAGGAATCCCCCTGCATCGCCAACGCAGGATAACGCCGACCCTCGATCTGAACAACAGCGTAGTTCCCCGACAGGCCCAGGACCGTAGCTACCCTCTGTGATTCATTCATCTCTACTCGTCCTATGCGATTCAACTGTCTCTACCCTTGAGGATAGAAAGTGATATGGGGCACGGAAGGATCAAGCGTAGCTATATGTATATCTATCTGCCTTCCAACACCTACGGTAATGTCTGCCTTCGGTAGCGAGCTGGAAACCGAATGCGCCGTTCGACCATTGATCCCCTCGATCACATAATCCCAATCCGACAGAGGATTGATTTTCCCGGTCGCCCGACTTCCGACCACCGAGATTGGCTTCCCGATGCGATTTGCCGCGTTTTGAATGCGAACCTGCTCCGACCCCGTGAGATTCGCCAAGTCCGCCCCTGGCCCCACTGACGGCCCGCACCCAGTGCTGTTGTGAACGAGTACCGGAGTCTCGCCCGCCAGGACATAGTACGTGTGGATGTCGGCCACGGTGAGGTTGTAAACAGTGGCCGGCTGGGTCCATCGGTCGACGCCGGTGATGTGGATGACGGCGTCGGTGGATGTGCTGAGTCGTTCTCCGTTGATGAGCTGGGCTGCGTCGACCCAGCTGCCGAGTTCAGGGACCCAGAAGGGGTGTCCGGCCGTGGCGGTGACCGAGGCGGTCTTCTTCTTGCCGTCGACTTCGATGGAAAGGGTGAGTCTGACCAGGTTCTTCAGACCCTTGCCGGTGATCTCGGCAGTGACCGTCTTGAATTCGATGCGGCCGGTCTTCGGGTCCGTGGAGAGGACCTTGTCACCGGTCTTCACGTCCTCGATGGGCTTGGTCGTTCCGTCGGCCATCAGGACCTGGGTGCCGGGAATGAAGCTGTTGCAGGGCTTTTCGGCTCCGGCAGCCCCACCCAGATAGGCCAACACGACCGTATCGATGACGTCTTCGATGAAGTTGCCACGGGCGACGGCCGCGGCTTTGTCACTGCATTCCTCCGCGTTGTAGACGCAGTAGGTGGCCGCGATCTCCTTGGCCTTCTCGACGTCCTTGCCGCCGTGGAGTACGTAGAGGTAGGCCTGACGGCATCCCTCGCGGCCGTAGCAGGCAGAGCCTTCGTCGGCGGACTCGTAGACCGGGTTGTACCAGAAGTCGTCTGTGAACTCCCCGTTCATTCTGGGGGACCAGTAGTCGTCCGCGAGTTTGTTGAGTTTGTTCGTGACCGGAGTGTTGGCCGCGACCCACTGCTTCTTCGCGGCCTGGGCACGCTTGTAGATCGTGCCGCGGCGGTAGTCGACCGTGCCGGACTTGTCGTCGTAGCCGACTTCTTTCTTGGTCTCCTTGCTGCAATAACTGAGGTCGTACTGGCAGGAGTTGGGCTTGGAGCCGATCTCCGTGCCCGCCGGGTCGGAATAGGTCAGCGGGTTGTTGTTGGCGTAGGTGTAGCCGTGCATCTGCTGCGGGTCGCCGGCCGTGAAGACCGGGTCGACCGAGAGGAAGCGGCCCGTCGCGGGGTCGTACTCGCGCGCTCCGAGATGGGTGAGCGCGGTGGCGGTGTCGGTGGTGCCGCCCACGAAGCCCTTGGTGCCGGTCCAGGTGGCCGGCACGGTTCCGCGCAGCCCGCCGAAGGGCATGGTCCGGCGTTGGGTCAGGGCCTGGGTGTCGGCGTTGACGGACAGTTGGGCGGTGCCGTGGTGGTCGGCCAGGGTGAAGGAGAGGGTTCCGTCGTTGGCCTGGACGGCCTGGTGGCCGCCGCCGATGCCGAAGTAGCGGGTGCCCTTCGCAGTCGTGGCGCCCGTCGCCAGGGTGATCTCCGTGTCGCCCAGGTAGAGCGTGGTCTCTGTCGGGGTGCGGCCGATCAGACGGGAGCCGTCAGCGTCGTACAGGTATTCGGTGACCTTGTCGCTGCCGCCCTCGACCGGCTGGGTGACCTTGGCGAGATGGCCCTCGATGTCCCAGTCCAGGGTCTGGGAGGTGCCGTTGCCCAGTTGCCGGGTGTGGGTGTAGCCCCCGGTGTCGTAGCCGAAGCTGTCGGTCGATTTCACCGTGCCGGTGGTGGTGTCGACCGAGTTCAGCTTGTGCGGCTGGGCCGTACCCGGATCGGGGTAGTGGTAGCTCCGCTCGGTGTTCGAGGCGCCGCTGGTGGTGGCGTGCTGGGTCTCGGTGAGACGGTTGCCGACCTTGTCGTAGGAGTAGGAGGTCCAGTACGGGGCCGGGCCGCCCAACGTGCTGGTGCCGGGGGTGGTGGCGCAGCCGGTGGTCGACTGGGCCCAGGCCTCGGTCAGCCGGCCGAGGTAGTCGTAGCCGAAGCACTGGTCGTCCGTGCCGGAGCGGGAGGTGTCCGAGACGGACAGGACATTGCCCGCCTCGTCGTACGTGTAGGTGTTGTTCTGGTCGGATCCCGTCACGTCCTGGCGTCCCACCGCCGAGGTGGCCAGCCGCTGGGTGCCCCACTGGTACGTGTTGTCCTCGTACGTGGTCTTCCCGCCGTTCGCGGCCATCACGTACCGCAGCGGCTTGCCGGTGTAGCTGTAGTTCGTGCTCGCGGTCAGGTTGAGCGGGCCGCTGACCTTGACGGGCCGCTGGGTGCCGTCCTCGTACGTGTAGGTGACGGTGTTGGCGGCGAGGTCACCGGCCTTCGGGTAGCCGACGCCGGACACCGTGCCCGAGGCGTTGTAGGTGGTCGTCGTCAGATAGGTGCCCTGGAGGGCACTCTCCGTCGACGGGATGGTCACCGAGGTGCGCAGCGGCCGGTACAGACGGTCGTAGGCCACGACGCTCGACTTGTACTCCTGGCCGCCGCTGTAGCGGGAACTGGAGGTGAGATGGCCCTTGTTGCCGCTGATGGTGTCGTAGACCCACTTGGCGCGCAGCGTGCCGGTGGAGGAGTTCTCCCGCAGCTCGGTCGTGCGGCCCAGACCGTCGTAGACATACGCCAGGACGCTGCCGCGGCCGTCTCTGGCGGTGGTCAGCTGGGAGCGGTCGTCGTATTCGTTGTGGCCGGCTCCCTTGTCCGGGTCGGTGGTGTCGGTGAGCCGGCCCATCAGGTCGTACTTCCAGGTCCAGTCGTTGCCGGCCGGGTCGGTGACGTCGGTCGGTTCGCCCCGGGGGCTGTACCCGTAGGTGGTGGTGTCGTAGGAGGCGTCGGCGGCCCTGGAGTGGAGCAGGCGCAGTTCGCTGGTGCGGCCGCGGGCGTCGGTGACCGTGGTGTGTGCGGTGCCGCCCACCGGCGGGATGACCGTGGTGGTGTTGCCGCCGTAGCTGGTCCTCGTGATCCCGAGGACAGTGCCGCCGTCACCGTTTCCGGCGATCTGCCGTAGCTCGGTCTCCCGGCCCAGACCGTCGTAGGTGTGCCGGTTCTGGGTCTCCACGCTCAGTGCCTTCTCGGGCTTCAGGAGCGTGGTCGAGGGCGCGTCGGTGATGTAGTAGGTCGCGAACTCCTTGGTGACCAGGCCCCGTTCGTCGTAGAAGGTGTCCGCGAGCAGTGCTCCGCCCTCCGGGCCGGGCGCCTGCGTCTGCCGGGTGCGCAGGAAGCCGTCGTAGAACGTGTACGAGGTGTCCTGCGCGCCCGAGTTGCCGATGGTCCTGGTGGACACCACGACCGGCTGGTTGTCCGCGACGGTGTAGCCGAACTCGTAGCTGGGGGTCTGGCCGGTGGTGCGGTCCGCCTGCCACACCTTGGTGGTGCGCCCCAGGGCGTCGTACGCGTGGGTGACGGCCTTGCCGTTGGTGTCGGTCTCCGTGAGCGGCAGGCCGCGCAGGGTGTCGTAGGCGGTGGTGGATGTCTGCGCGGTCGTGGTGTCCCCGGCCGTGGCGGGCGGGGTGGTCACCGAACTGCTCGTCGGGAAGCCCGTGGCCGGGGTGTACGCGGTGGTGGTGGTACGGCCGTCGGTACGGGCGGACCGCGTCGGCGTGCCCGCGGAGGTGACCGTCACGTCGGCGGTCAGGTCGGTGGTGGCCAGCGCCCGGCCGTAGCCGTCGTAGGTGGAGCCGGATTCGAGGTAGACCGCGCTGGAGCCGCTGTACGTCTTGAGTTTGGCGGTCCTGGTGGCGTCGCCCTTCGTGGCCGCGGCGCCGTATGCCCCGCCGTCGTAGGCGGTTCGGACGTCGGACATGACGTCGGCCGGTCGGCTGGTGGTGGCGTCGCACGCCTTGGCGACCGTCTCCACCCGTGCGGGGGCGCCGACGGGAACGCTGCCGGATACGTAGGTGGTGCGGGTGCACTGGTCGTCGGCGGCGGTCGTGGTGTCGCCGAGGTCGTCGGTCTGGGTGACCAGGCCCGTGGTGGTGTCGTGGGTGTCGGACGTCGAGGTGGTCTGCCACTTGGCGCCCGCGCCGTCGTCGAGCGAGGTCCAGGACCTGGTGGAGGCGTTGCCGGTCAGGTTGGCCGTCACCGTGCCCCAGGTGCGGACCTTCTTCGCGGTCTGCTGGTACCAGGGTCGGCTGACGGACTTGGCGAGCACCTTGCCGCCGGGGCCGGAGTAGGTGACGGTCTTGTACGCGAAACCGGCCTGCGACTCGTGATCGGTGATCGCGTCGCCTTCGCCCGAGCCGAGGTCGACCGACACGCTCCTGGTGCCGCCCGAGGCGTTCTTGCGGTCGCCGTCCATGCCGCGCAGGAAGTACGAGTCCTCCTGCGACTTCATCACCGAGGCGCCGCCCTGACCGCCGGTGCGCACCCTGACGTGGCCGTAACCACGCCACTGCGACCAGGTCTTGGACTTCTCCTTGGTCATCCCGTCGTCATCGTCGTAGTGCCAGGCCGCGCCGTCCAGGTAGTCGTACATGGTGACCTGGTCGGGCGAACCGCCGGTACGGTCGGTCGAAGTGACCGTGGCGACCACGTACTTGTTGAACCACTGGAGGACGGGGTCGTCGCTCGTGCTGCCGCCGATGTACTGCGGGAAGCAGCGGGTCGTGTTGGTCTCCGGTGTGGGCAGCGCGGCGAAGTCGCACTCCGACGCCGAGTAGCCGACGTCGATCTGACCGCCCGACTCGTCCGCGACCGTGGACAGCCGGGACTTGATGAACGGGGCGAAGCCGTCGCCGGTCTTGTCCAGCCGGTTGGCGAGCTGGGTGTACGCGAAGGTGACCTTCGGCAGCGTGATCGACGTGCCGCCGGTGCCGTAGCCGGTGCGCTGGACGGAGTCCAGCAGCAGTTGGTAGTCGGTGTCGGCCATGCCCCACCGATGGGCGAGCTTCCAGCCGTCGACATTGCTGTAGGAGCCGGACACCAGGACCTGGGTGGCTACGGAGGTCAGCCGGTCGCGGGTGAAGAACGCCGGGGAGAACCGGCCGTTGTCGCAGTCGGTTCCCGCGGTGCAGTTCTGGTCCCATGGAGTGTCGTACCAGTACTGGGCGTCCGTGGAGATGGACGAGCAGGTGGTCGAGCTGTCCGGGATGCATCGCTCGCCGCTGGTGAAATCGACCTTGGCGAGCGCCTTCGCCGAGTACATGGCCGTGCTCTTCAGCCCGTACTCGATGCGGTCGATGGTCCCGCCGCGCACATACGGTGTGTCGTCCGCGGCGGTCAGGTTGCGGCCGTAGGAGTTGGTCTCCTTGTCGTAGTAGTACGCGACCGCGTCGCCGTGCGGGTTCACGACGTAGTCCAGGTTCCAGCGCCAGCCCTGCTGGCACCAGGACGCCGCGAACGTCGAGGCGTGGCACTGGTCGTCGGCGTCGTCGCCGAAGACCGGTACGGTCCAGGCCGAGTCGGTGGTCTCGTTGCCGCTCGCCCAGCCCGGCAGCCGGTTGTAGCCGAAGTAGTACTGGGTGCCGTCGGGGGTGGTCACCCTCCAGTACTCGTCGTTGCGGGCGCCGTTGGACCGCACGTCGGTGGAGGTGCCGTAGATCCGGTCGATCTTCGTGCCGTCGTCGTTCTGGAGCTTGAAGGAGTTCGTGCCGTTCGGTACCAGTTCCCCGCCCGAACCGTTCAGCGACAGCGTGGCGTTGTCGTACGCCCAGCACAGGTCGCCCGGTTTGTTCCCGTCGGCGTTGGTGACCCCGTCGTCCGCGCAGCTCTTGTAGGTGCGCTCGATGAAGCCGGGTGCCAGGTCGAAGCCGTCACCGACCCACGAGGCCTGGTTGTTGGTGTTGCCCGTCCGGCCGTCGACGCCACCGGAGGAGTACGACAGACCCACCTGCGGAGTCAGCCCGCCGGGCACCTGCGGCACCGGCATGTCGTACGCCCAGGAGAAGGAGCCGCTGCTCAGATCGGTGTTCCAGGTCGACGAGGCGGCCAGCGAGGTGGCCGTGAAGTCACTCTTGTCGCTGCTCGCCGAGGCGGTCACGGCCAGGACGGTCGTCGTGCTCGCACTCAGGGCGACCGAGTCCGTGGTCAGGGTCTGCTTGGCGGTGTCGTTGACGGTCGGCACCGGCTCGGTCGTACGGCACTGCTTCTTCTCCGGTGTAGTCAGCGCGCACCCCGGCAGCCGGACCAGGGTCAGCCGGGAGGCGTAGTCGCCGCCGTACAGGCCTGCGAACGAGGAGTAGTCCAGTTCGGCGTGCGCCTTTCCGGACCGCTGCGCGGCGCCCTCGCGGGGAGCCAGGGTGAAGACCGGACCGTCGGCACCCGCCTTGCGTGAGTCCGCGCGCGACAGCGTGCGCACCGTGTAGGTACCGGTGGCCGCGTCCGATCGGTCCTTGACACCCAGAGTGAGAGGTAATTCCTGCACCCGGGAGGCTTTTTGACGGAGCGTCACTTCCGCGGTGGTCGTCTTCGGCCAGCTGGTGGCCGGTGCCTCGGCGGGCGTTCGGGGGCCCTTCGTCACCGTGCGGGGCACGGCCTTGCCCACCGGGACACTGGGGACGGGGGACTCGGCCCGCGGCACGGCGGGCATGCGCCAGCCTTCGGCGACGGCGGGGACCCCCGCCGCCTGGAGCAGGGTCGCGGTCATGACGGTGGCCGTGATGGCGGCCACCCTGCGCCACGGCCGTGTCGTTCTGGAACGGTGTCCGATCCTCATACGCGTTCGTCTTCCTCCCGTTGAGTGCCCCGCGGGCAGCGGGGAACCGCGCACGACGCGGTGAAGTGCGTGGCCGGGGACGGGCCGGCCGCACACGGCGGCCCGTCCCCGGCGGCTGTGCCGGTCAGTCGCCGCTGGGGACCGAGGTCTCCACGCCGGGGTTGCCGACGGCGAGGTGGTCGATCTGCGTCTCGGTCAGCGCGCCCTGGAAGACCCAGACGTCGGAGAGCGAGCCGGGGAAGTACTGGCCGGGCGTGGTGCCGACGGTGTCCCGGCCGAGTTGCAGGGTCTTGGTGGCCTTGTACATCAGCACGGTGTCGGCCCACGAGACGCTGTCGGCGCAGCTCGCGTCGTCCTGTACGCCGTCCTCGTCGTCGTCGGCGCAGGCGGTCTCCTGGAGCTCCCCGTTGACGTAGAGGCGGATCTCCTTGGAGAAGCCGTCGTAGACGAGCGCCACGTGGTTCCAGTCGGTGGCGGTGTAGAAATTGCCGTTGCCGATGTCGGAGACGGCGGCGGAGGAGCTGTCGGTGTCGGCGGTGGCGATGCGCCAACGGCCCGGATCGGCGGCCGGGTTGGCGCTGGGTTCGTAGCGCACCGCGAACGCGCTCTTCGCGGCCCCGGGTGCGCTGATGACGGTGACGGGGGCGGTCGGGACGGCCGCCGCCTGGACGAAGGCGCTGACGGTGAAGCTGCCGCTGGTGTCGACCGGCACCACGGGAGCCGTGGCGTAGTCGTCCGTGCCGTCGAGGATCACGCCTCCGTCGACCCAGCCGTAGCCGGTGGTGGCGCCGTTGTAGAGGGTCATGGCGTTGGCCGAGGCCGAGGCGTCCGGCGTGGTCGGCGGGGAGCCGGTGGAGGACGTCTCGAACTTCCAGCGCCCCTTGACCACGGCCCGCTGCTTGAACAGCTGCTGCACCTCACCGGCGGACACCGGCCGGTCGAAGAGCCGTACGTCGTCGATCTGTCCGGGGAAGAACGAGGTGGCCGCTCCCTGGAACGAGCTGGCGCCGATCTGTACCGCGCCCCCGGCGTACCAGGTCGAGGGCAGGGCGACCGTGCCGGCCAGGCTCCCGTTGACGTACAGCGAGAGCGTGTCCGCCTCGGTGTCCTGGACGCCGACCAGATGGGTCCACTCGCCGCCGTACGCGATGGTTCCTGTGGGCTGCATGGCCCGTACCACCGTGGAGTCGGCGGTGTCGGCGCTGTGCTGGTTGAACACCCAGCGGTCGTAGGAGTTGGAGTAGTACAGCTCCGGTCCCGTCACCGTGGTGCCGATCTGCGTGGCGACGGTCGCCGCGTGGGTCGGTTTGGTCTTCGGCAGTTTCACCCAGGCCGACACCGCGAAGCTGAGCGAGGTGTTGATGTGCGGGCCGCCGGTCGTGGCGTAGTCGTCGGTTCCGTCCAGGGTCAGCGCGTTGCCGTCCACACCGGCCGAGCCGGTGGCGGCGCCGCCCTTGAGGACCGCGGGATTGACGTCGGCCGCGCCGCTCAGGGCGGTCACGTCGGCGTCGTCGTCCATGTGGAAGACCATGCGGGCGGGGCGGCCGCCGATCGAGTTGGAGCTGTACAGGCTCGCGACATCGGCCGCTCCCAGCGGCTTCTCGAAGGTCTTCACCTCGTCGACGGCGCCGGGGAAGGGCGAGGCGGGCGTGGTCGCCCCGTCGAGGTAGCTGCCGCCGATGATCATGCCGCGCCGTGCGTTCCAGGGCGTGCTGTAGGCCGTGGTCCCGGCCAGTACGCCGTTGACGTACAGCTTCAGCAGACTCTCACCGGCGGAAAAGACGCCGACCAGGTGAGTCCACTCCCCGGCCTTGACCCCGCCGGCGGCGGCCTGCATCGCACGGACGGGGGTGCCGCTGGAGCTGTCGGAGCTGTACTGGTTGAACACCCAGCGGTCGTAGCCCTTGGAGTAGTACAGCTCGAATCCCGCTGCGTGGTTGCCGCGTTGGGAGACCGCGACCGCCGCTCCGGTCGGCATGGCGGAGAGTTTCACCCATGCGGACACCGAGAAGCTGACGTCGGTGTTGATGGTGGCGATGTCCGTGGCGGCGTAGTCGTCGACACCGTCGAACTGCACCGCCGTGCCGAACTTCCCCTCGGTCTTCGGCGTCGGGCCGTTGTAGAGGGTGGCTGTCTGCTCGGGTGCGCTGCCGGCCACCGCGGTGGCGCCGGCCGCCTCGTCCATGGACCAGTCGGCTCGCTCCCGCTGTCCCGCTTTGACGCGGAACTGGTAGGTGCGTATCTCGGAGCCGTTTCCGGCCGCGTCGAAGGAGCGTGCGGTGAAGGTGTTGAGGCCGGGCTTGAGCGGGAGGACCGGTACGGTCCTGGCCGCGCCGCCGGAGGTGGTGACGGTGTTGGTGGACACCGGGTCGTTGTTGATGCCGAACCAGTACTTGGTCACGTCCGAGACGGCACCCGTGATCACGAAGTCGCCGTACTGGCCCACCCCGTCGTACCAGGGGTCCTCGGGATCGTCGGAGTTCATGGCCGGGTAGATGGCGGACGAGATGCCCGGCGCCTTGGGCACGCTCGTGTCGTACACGAAGTAGCAGGCGGTCGGGTCACCCGAGTACGACCACGGCGAGTACTGGGCTCCGTCGTAGGAACGGACGTACCAGCTCACCGTCTTGTTGGCGGGCAGGGAGGTCGGTAGGGTGATCGCGAAGTCCGAGCCGGACTTCTTCGCCGTCGTCCGTCCGGACTTCCAGCGGGTGACCACTCCCTTGCCGTCACCGGTGTCCCAGCTCGCCCAGAACTCGACGGAGACGGAGTCGCCGTCGGGGTCGGTGATGTTGTTCGCATAGATCTTGCCCCGGGTGCCGACCCGCGCGGCGGCGGCCGGCTTCTTGCACGAGCCGCCGTACTCCATGGTCAGTTGCGACATCTTGACCTGCGGCGGCGGGCGGTTGTACTGCACGCGCAGGTAGGCGTCGTCGGAGAACCGCTTCCATCCGTACTCGTCGGTCTCGCTCGCCGCCTTCAGGCCGAAGGTCATCGTCGACCACTTCTTGTTCGCCGCGTCCTGCACGGCGGACTTCACGTCGAACTCCGCGTCCTTGGCGGCGCAGCCGGTGAACCCGTAGGCGAAGGACGCGGTCTTGAGCTGGTCGATCCAGAAGCCGCTCGCGTTCTGCGAGTTCCAGGTCGTCGACGAGGAGATGTCCTTGGTGCGCCACAGTTCCACGCTCCGCGCCGAGCAGGACGCCGACCAGGTGTTGCGGACCACGAACTCCGCCTGGAGCACGCTCCGGCCCGCGAACTTCGAGGTCGGGATGCGGTAGAAGAGCCGCTTGGTGTCGTTCGGCGCGCAGTAGGACCAGTTGCAGTAGCCCATGCCCGCGTCCGAGTCGCCGTTGAACTTCCACTGCGGGGACGACGCCCAGTACTTGGAGGCCATCGTCCAGGCCGTGGCCTTCGGGGAGTACCACTGGGGGTCGATGAACACGGGGTACACCGTGTCCTTGCCGCGCAGCACGTCGCTGTCGGGCGTGAGCACGAGGGTGTTCTGCCCGGCGGGAACGTCCACGCCGACCGGAGCCATGTTGGCGGACTCGCCGGCCGCGGCCCGGGACGAGCGTGTGGTGGTCTCGGCGGCAGCGGTGCGGGAACCGGTGGCGGACTGCTTGGCGGTCGCGGTCGCGGTCGCGGTGGCGGTGGCGGTGGCGGCCGGTGCCTGGCTGCTGGAGTCCCACATCATGGGCCGGGGGGCCTCGAAGACGGGGCTTCCCGCGCCCTGGTCGACCGCGGCGAGGCCGCCCTCGGCGGTCTCCTCCACCCGCATGCCGTCGGCGTCCAGCTTCAGACGCAGTTCGCTCAGCTCCGAACTCGCCGCGGCTCGGGCCGACTTGACGACCAGGAGCTGGGTGAAGCCGTCCTGCTGAGCCGCCATCCGCAGGTCGACGTCGGGCAGCACGTCCGGGTAGGTGACGGTGTTTCCGTTCAGCTCCGGGGACGGCAGCTCCCCGGGCCAGGACAGTGCGAGTTCACGGCCGCTCTTCGTCATCCGCACCAGCGGATCCGACCCGCCACCGGAGAACGTCAGGCCGACGGTCGTGGCCTTGGGCGTCACCGTTCCGTCCGCCCGCTTCGTCAGGGTGGTGTCGATGTCCTGCCACTTGCCGTCGACCCGGGTCCGCACCGGGCGCAGATGCTCCCGGGCCTCCAGGTTCCCCTCCGGGGTGGCGTACACCTCGCTGCTCTCCCCGCGCAGCGAGGCGATCTCGACGAGCTTGCCGGTACGCGCGGCCTCGGCCAACGCCCGGGTGTCCTCGCCCCCGCCATCCCCGGTGTCGGCGTCGGCCGCCGCACCGGTCGTGTCCGCGCCGGTCGCTGCCGCGGCCGAACCACCGGTCTTCGTCACGGTCACCGCCGTGGCGTCGTCGACCGCACTCGCCGCCAGCACTAACGCTGCGACGAGTACGGCGGCGGCTCTGTGCCGCCTACATCTGCCCCCGTACAACCTCACGTGAACTACCCCCGTATGAAGATGAGTTGGACCATCACCGACCGCACTCGGCCAGGTGATCGGATCGCAACATAAGACATCCACAGCTTTCTTACTAGAGACTCACTAATGGACATGAGTCACAGAAGATGACAAAAATGCAAACCGGCAGCGTGGCGCATTTCACAAAAGTGCGCGATGTTCGCCAGAAACCGACATCCACGCACGGAACTCCCCCGCACCGGGCGGGCGACGGCGGGCCGACCGGTCAACTCACCTGTACGGGAACGGTGTTGGGCACGGTGTTCCACTCGGCCGCCCGGAGGGTGTTGACCATCAGCATGGCGATGGTCATCGGGCCCACCCCGCCCGGAACGGGGGTGATGCGGCCGGCGACGCCGTCGAGTTCGGCGGCGCGGACGTCGCCGGTCAGGCCCTCGGGGGTGCGGTGGATGCCGACGTCGATGACGGTGGCGCCGGGCTTGACGTGCTCGGGTCCGACAAGACCCCGGACTCCGGTGGCCACGACGACGATGTCCGCGGGGCGGGTGATGGCTGCCAGGTCGGCGGTGAACTCGTGGGCGACCGTCACCGTGGCACCGCGCCGCAGCAGCAACTGGGCCAGGGGGCGGCCGACGAGTTCGCCCCAGCCGACGACGGCGACGCACGCGCCCCTGAGTTCGATGCCCTCGGTGTCGAGGAGTTCGATGACACCGCTCGGTGTGCAGGGGCGCAGTCCGCGTTCGCCGCGGGCCAGCCGGCCCGCGCTGGCCGTGGTCAGGCCGTCGACGTCCTTGGCCGCGGGGATGCGTCGATCAGGGGCGCGGCGTCGAGGTGGGCGGGCAGCGGGAGTTGGAGCAGGATTCCGGAGACGTCCGGCTCGGCCGCCAACCTTTCGGGGGCGGCTGCGCAACGGCGCGTCGCATGTCGATCATCGGTTGCTCGTCGGTTGCCCGTCGTCGATCACGCCTCGGCTCCCGTCGGTCTCCTTACAATGGGTGAACGCCGGGTCGCCGGGACGCACGTGCGCACGACAACGTCAGAGCAGGGGCGATGGGGACTTCCAGAAGAGTCACGTTGAACGACGTGGCCGCGGCGAGCGGTGTTTCCCGCGCCACCGTCAGCTTCGTGCTCAACGACGACCCGCACCAGACGATCTCGGCCGCCACCCGCGACCGGGTGAAGGAGGCCGCCCGGACTCTCGGCTACGTTCCGCACGGCGTGGCGAGAGCACTGCGCGAAGGGTCTTCCCGGGTGGTCGTCCTGAACATCGACGCGGGCATGGAAGGCGCGTACTCCCGCAGCTACATCCACGGACTCGACGCGGAACTGGCCGCCCACGACCACGTCCTCCTGGTCCGGTACGGCCACCACACCGAACAGTCCAGACAGCAGGTCCTGGACGTCATCGTCCCCCGCGCGGTGATCCGCTTCGGCGAGACCTACCTCACCGGTCACGCCCTCGACGACGTGGGAGGCGGCTGGCGCAACGGCCTCGCCGCCCACACCGCGCTCCAGCTCCGCCACCTCGTCGAGCACGGCCACACCCACATCGCCCTGGCACTGCCGGACACCGAGTCACCACTCGCCGCGGCCCGCCTGCGCTTCGCCGCGCACGCCGCGCAGAACCTCGCCGTCCCCACTCCGGTCTCCTTCACCGCCCCCCGGGACCGGTCCACCTGCGCCGACGCCGTCAGCGCACTCCTCTCCCGGACCCCCGCGGTGACCGCGATCGCCGGCTTCAACGACGACGTGGCCCTGCGCGTCCTCACCGCCCTGCGCGACCTGGGCCGACGCGTGCCGGACGACACCGCCGTGATCGGCTTCGACGACAACGGCTACGGCGAACACGTCATCCCCTCGCTGACCACGATCAACGTCGACGGCGAGGCCCACGGCCGACTCAGCGCCCGGCTCGTCCTGGGGCTCGGCACCAGCGGCCTGGAGCCCCCGCCCGCGCGGGTCGTCGTCCGCGAGTCGACCTGACGCGGCGGAACTCGCGCCTCTGGATCACCTTCACGGCCGTGGCTCTCCTGGGCGCGGTACTCAGCGCGAGGCTCGACCGTACGCACACGGAGAAACCCGTACCGACCGGCCTGACGCCGAAGATCACGCTTCTCCGGGATTTCCGGGCCCTCCAGGCTTTCCAGGCTTTCCGGGGCCTCTTTTCAGACCAGTATCGCCTCCACATTCGACGAAATCGCGCTCAGCGCCCGGCTCACCGGGCACCTCTGTTCGGCCGTCGCGGCGGCCTGCTGGAGTTGTTCCTCGGTAATTCCTGGGACGGCCGCGTTGATTTTGATGCTGATGAGCGTGAAGCCCGTGCCGACCTTCATGGTCGCCGCGCATTCCGTGGTGACACTGAGGGGTGGGGTGCCCGCCTCCGTGAGGACGTGGGAGAGCATCAGGGTGAAGCAGGCTCCCTGCGCCGCGGCGATCAACTCCTCGGGGGAGATGGGCCTCGACCGGCGGGCGGTCGCCTCGCACCTGGTCAGCTCGTACTTCTCGGCGGCCGTGCTCGTGGAGGACGCGATCGCCGCGCTGGAGCGGGTGCAGGTCGCCCACTACCACGAGTACGCATGAACGCCCCCGCCCCTTACTGGCTCCCTCCGGCCGCGAGGCCGCACCCGCCGACGGACGGATCCTTCCCGGTGACCGCCGTGCGCGCCGACTTCCCCGCGCTCTCCCGCACCGTCCACGGCCGCCCCCTGGTCTGGCTCGACAGTGCCGCGACCGCCCACAAACCCCGCCAAGTCATCGACGCCGTACGGGAGTTCTACACCCACCACAACTCCAACGTGCACCGCGGCGCGCACACCCTCGCCCGCGAGGCCACCGACCTGCTGGAGAACTCCCGGGCCCGTATGGCGGGTTTCCTCGGCACGCCCCAGGCGCGGGAGATCGTCTTCGTGCGGGGCGCCACCGAGGGCATCAACCTCGTCGCCCAGACCTGGGGCCGCCAACAGCTGCGCCACGGCGACGAGATCGTCCTCACCACCCTCGAACACCACGCCAACATCGTCCCCTGGCAGCTGCTGGCCGCGCGGAACGGCGCCCGGTTGCGGGTCGTACCGCTGCACGACGACGGCACCGTGGACCTGCCCGCCTACCACTCACTCCTCGGCCCGCGCACCCGGATCGTCTCCCTCGCGCACGTCTCCAACGTCCTCGGCACGATCCTGCCCGTGCGCGCGATGGCCGACGCGGCACACGCCCACGGCGCGACCGTGCTCGTCGACGGCGCCCAGGCCGTCCCCCATCTGCGGGTGGACGTAAGGGAGTTGGGCTGCGACTTCTACGTCATGTCCGGGCACAAGCTCTTCGGCCCCACCGGAATCGGTGTCCTGTACGGCCGTTCCGAACTCCTGGAGGAGATGCCGCCGTGGCAGGGCGGCATCTCGATGATCACGTCGGTGACCTTCGAGCACACCCAATACGCCCCGCCACCACAGAAGTTCGAGGCGGGCACCGGCCATATCGCCGGTGCCGTGGGGCTCGCCGCCGCCGTCGACTACCTCGAATCCATCGGCCCGGACGCCGCCCACGCGCACGAGGCGGACCTTCTCGCGTACGCGCGCCGCCGCCTCGCCGACGACGTCCCCCAACTGCGCCTGCTGGGCCCGCCGGACGGCGTCGGCGTCACCGCCTTCACCCTGCCCGGCACGGACCCAGCCCATATCGCCGAGACCCTCGACCACGTCGGAATCGCGGTCCGCGCGGGGCATGACTGCGCCCAGCCGACCCTCCACCGCTACGGCCTGACAGCCGCCGTACGACCGTCCTTCGCCTTCTACAACACCCGGGCGGAAGTCGACCTGCTGGTGGCCGAACTGACCCGCGCGCGACGGCAGTTCACAGCGTCGCCGTAGTCCCCTCGCCCGAGCCGCTGCCCGCGAGCCACTGGCTCCAGTCGAGGTTGAAGTCGGCGTAGCCGTTGTCGGCCGGGGCCTTGCCTCGCGGGGAGCCGGTGATGGTGACGGGGTCGCCCTGCTTGACCTGGCCGTAGAACCACTCGGCGTCCGCGAGGGAGAGGTGGACGCAGCCGTGCGAACCGCGCGCGCTGCCGCTGCCCGGGTTCGGGTCGCCGGTCGAGTAGTGGACGTAGGTGCCGGACTGGGTGAGGTGGATGTCCCAGGGCAGCGTCAGGTCGTAGTAGTTGGCGCTGCCCTTGTCGCAGCTGATGCCGACGCTACAGGAGGTCATGTGGACCTTCTTCTGCTTGTCGATGACGGCCATCGTGCCGTCCCACGTCGGGAACTCGGCGCTGCCCGCGTTGATCGACAGGGTGCGAACCGCCGCGCCGTTCTTGGTCACCTTCATGGTGTGGTTGGTGACCGAGACATCGGCGCGCACATCGTCGCCGATCTTGAAAGTGTGGGTGTAATTGTGCACGCCGTAACGGCCGTTGCCGTTGCTGACGCCCGTCATGTCGGCGTCGATCTTCACCGTCGTGCCGGAGGGCCAGTACGTCTTCGGGCGCCAGTCGGCGCGCTGGTTGCCCATCCAGTGCCAGGCGCCGACCACCGGCTGCGAGGCGCTCACCTTCATGGCCTTCTCGACCGTGGCGTGGGCCTTGGCAGCCACCGGGTTGGTGAAGATCACCGAGATCGGCATGGCCACGCCGACCGTGGTTCCCGTCTGCGGGGTGATCGTGTCCAGCAGCATCGGCGGGCCCGCGGGCTTCGTCGGCGACGGCGAGGCACTCGCGCTGGGCTTGTCCGACGCCTTCGCGTCGTCCCCGCTCCCGCTCGCCTTGTCGCTGCCGCCCCCGCCGCAGGCACTCGCGCCCACCAGCACCACACCTGTGACGAGTGCGATCCCTATGCTGCCCTTGCGCCGTCCCACGACGTGCCCCACTCTCTCGTTGCTGCGGCCCGAACGGGCCCGACTCCATGTCAGACGGTTACCCAGGGTGCGGCAGTTTCGTCTGCCACGTAAAACGTGTCCCAAGATTCGCTGTGCGTCGCCGCCTCACCGTGCGTGACCGGAGTCAGCGTGCGAAGACGCCGATCAGACGGGCGCGGTCGAGGACGGGCGCGGGGACGGTGGGCAGGAGGGCGCGGGGGCGTACCCGGTCCAGCGGCGTGCCGCCGTCGAGAGAGGTCTGGAGGGCGAACAGTTGGAAGACGTAGCGGTGTGGGCCGTGGCCCTTGATGGGTGCCGGGCCGTGGTAGCCGCGTCCGACGGTGGACCGCAGGACCCGCACCCCGGGACCGGGGTGTCGCGCGGACAGCGCGCCGGGCTCCAGGTGTCCGGCCGCCGCCGGGTCGATCAACGCCAGGCAGTGCACGGCGGGCTTGGCCAGCGGGACGTCGATGTCCTCTACGACCAGGAGGAGTTGGGCGGTGCCGGGCGGGGGCGGGGTCCAGGCCAGGTGCGGGGACAGGTCGGTGCCGCCGATGTGTTTCGCGCAGTTCCGCAGCGGCATGGTGGCGCCGTCGTCGAAGTCCTGGCTGGTGAGGGTCCCCAGCTCGGGGCCGCGCAGCTGCGGCAGATTCCACGCGGTGTGGGTCTCGCCCGCTCTGCGGTTGTTCAGGAGTCGGCCGAGCAGGGTCATCGCGTCGCCTCCACCATCGCTACGACCTCGGCGGTGGTCGCGGTCTCGCCGAGCTTGGGGAAGACCCGCTCGACGCTGTGCCGGTGGGCCTCGGGGTCCGGGTCGGTCATGGCGTCGGTGGCCAGGACGACGTGGTAGCCGTGGTGGGAGGCCGAGCGTGCGGTCGATTCGACACCCGAGCTGGTCGAGATGCCGACGAGCACGATCTGTGTGGCGCCCAGATCCCGCAGGAGGGTGTCGAGACCGGTGTCGTGGAACGCGCTGCGCCGCCGCTTGGTGACCAGGTGATCGGTCGGCCGCACGTCGAGTTCATCGACGAGCTCGGCCCAACCGGCCGACGGCGCGGGGCTGTTCGCAGGCCGTCCGGTGTCTGTGTTGTTCGCGGACCGTCCGGTGTCCGGGCCGTTCACGGACCGTCCGGTGTCTCTGCTGCTCGCGGACCGTCCGGTGTCCGTACGACCCGGGGCACGGCCGGTGACGTTGACCAGGACGACGGGCAGCCCGTGCCGCCGGAACTCGGTGGCCAGGTGGGCCGCCCGGCCGACGGTACTCGCGGCGGCCTGCCGTGCCGTGTCGGCGAGGGCCGAGACGATGCCCTTCTGGAGGTCGATCACGACAAGTGCGGCTGTGGGGTCGATCGTTGTCAGTGGCACGGGGGTGTCTCTCCAGTGGTGGTGGTCCCGGGCGTCGGAGTGTCCGTCCGGGCGCGTGGGGGCTTGGTGGTGGCGGGTGTTGGTGATCCCGGGGGCTCGGTGGCGGCGGGTGTTCGCGGCCCCGGAGGCGTGGTGGCGGCAGATGTCCGCGGCACCGGAAGCTCGGCGGTGGCGGGTGTTCCTGGTCCCGGAGGCTCAGTGGCGGCGGGTGTTCCCAGTCCAGGAGCCTCGGCGGTAGCGCGTGTCCCTGGTCCCGGGGACTTGGCAGTGACAGATGTCCGCGGCCCCGGAGGCTTGGCGGTGGCAGGTGATCGCGATCCCGGAAGCTCGGCGGTCGCAGGTGACCGCGATCCCGAAGGCTCAGCGATGGCAGATGCTCGCGCCCCCCGAGCCCTGGGAGCGGCCGGATTCGCCCCGCGCAGGAACGAGGCGATCGCGGCGAGGAGTGCGAGGGTGGCGCCGAAGGCGAACACGATGACCAGGCCGGAGTGGAAGGGCCCGGATATCAGGGTCGGGAAGAACTCGCTTCCGGTGAGGGCGTGTTGCTGTGCCGCGGTGAGGTGGGTCAGGGCGCCGCTCGGCTGGAGCAGGTGCTGGACCGGGTTGACGCCGAGCTGGGCGGCGAACAGGGAGGAGACCGGGGGCAGTTCGCCGACCTGGGTGGCGATGTGGGCCGGTACGCCCTGCTGTTGCAGGCCCGCGGTGAGCGCCTGCGGGAGGCTCCTGGCGAGTCCGGCGATCATGAGGGAGAAGAACACTCCGATGGAGACGGCGGTGCCGGAGTTCTGGAAGGTGGCGCGCATTCCGGAGGCGACACCGCGCAGGCTCGCGGGCACACTCCCCATGATCGAGGAGGAGTTGGGGGAGGCGAACATCCCGCTGGCGATGCCGTTGACGGTGATCAGCAGCGCGAAGATCCAGTATCCGAAGTCGATCGGCAGGCACATCAGGCCCAGGAAGCTGGCGCCGAACAGCAGCGCCCCGCCGGTGGCCAGGCCGCGTGAGCCGAGCCGGTCGGAGAGGTAGCCGGAGACGGGTCCGGCCACGAGGAAGCCGGCGGTCAGCGGCAGCATGAAGATGCCGGCCCACAGGGGTGTGTCGGCGTAGTCGTAGCCGTGCAGCGGGAGCCAGATGCCCTGGAGCCAGATGATCAGCACGAACTGCATTCCGCCACGGCCGATCGAGATGGCCAGGCCCGCCAAGTTGCCGAAGGTGAAGGCCCGTTGGCGGAACAGGTTCAGCTGGATCATGGGCGCGGAGACGCGTTGCTCGATGACGACGAAGGCCGCGAGGAGGAGCAGTCCCCCGGCGATCAGCGCGTCGGCCAGCGGGTTGGTCCAGCCCATGGTGTGGCCGCCGTAGGGCTGGAGGCCGATGGTGATCGCGATCAGGGTGGCGCTGAGGCCCACGCCGAAGGTGATGTTGCCCCACCAGTCGATACGGCCGCCGTCGTGTCGGGCGGTCTCGCGGAGGGTGCGGTAGGCCCACACGGTGAAGAACACGCCGACGGGGACGTTCACCCAGAACACCGCGCGCCAGTCCCAGGCCGACAGCAGCCCGCCGGCGACGAGGCCGATGAACATCCCGCCCAGGGCGGCGACTTGGTTGATGCCGAGGGCGAAGCCGCGCTGTTCCTCGGGGAAGGCGTCGGTCAGGATCGCGGCCGAGTTCGCGGTCAGCATCGAGCCGCCGATGGCCTGGAGCACGCGCCAGGCGATCAGCCACATCGCTCCGTGGCCGCCGTCGAAGGGGTCGAAGGAGAGCAGGACCGAGGCGAAGGTGAAGACGGCGAACCCGGAGTTGTAGATCCGGACCCGGCCGTACATGTCGCCGAGGCGGCCGACCGTGACGACGAGGACGGCCTGGACCAGCCGGTATCCCATGATCATCCACAGCAGGTACGCGATGTTGCCGGGGGCGAGCGGGTCCAGGTGCACTCCGCGGAAGATGGCCGGCAGGGCGATGAGCACGATGGAGCCGTCGAGCGCGGACATGAAAACCGCGGCGGTGGTATTCGTCAGCGCGGTCCACTTGTAGCGGTCCTCGCCGGCCGGACGGCGCGGGGTGCGCGTCCTGGGAGGTGTCGTCATCGGCTTGCTTCCTCCGTGGCCGTCGGCGTCAGATCTTCTGGGCCAGTCGCTCCAACAGCGGTGCGGCTGCGGCGAGTTGCTCCAGCTCGGTCGGGGTGAACGTGCCTCCGGTCAGGGCCCGGCCGAGGAGTTCGGCGCGTGCGTTGCGCTTGTTCCGCAGCGCCCGCTTGCCCGCGTCGGTCACGCTCAGTACCGCGCGCCGCCCGTCCTCCGGGTCCGGGCGGCGCTCGACCAGGCCCCGGGTCCGCAGCGCGCCGAGCGTCGCCCCCATGGCCTGCGCGGTGATCTGGGCGTCCCGGGCCAGCGCCGAGGAGGTGGTGGGGCCACTGCGGTCGAGCTGCGCCAGGGCGGCCCGCTCGGGCATCGTCAGCCCGCCCTCGACGGGCACTTGGCGCACCCGTCGCACCAGCACGCCGATACTCGCCAGCAGGGCCGCGGCGACGGCTTCGGGGTCCAGGTCTTCGTGACTCATACACTAAGGCTACTTTATCAATCTGCCTTAGTAAATTGCCGCACCACGGCAGCCGATCGCACGCGCCCCCGAGCCGACCCACACACACGGACGGAGGACCCCGTTCCCGGGATCCTCCGTCAGTCGCACACGTTTCTCTGACCCACCGTCAGAACTAGTCGCAGGCAGCCCCGTTGAGCGTGAAGCCGGACGGTGCGGAGTTCTTGCTGTTGTTCCAGGTCCCGAGGAAGCCGAAGGTGAGGCTGCCGTCCGCGGCGACGTCCTTGTTGTAGTCGGCGGCGGTGGCGGTGACCCGGGAGCCGTCCTGGGCGACGCTCGCGTCCCACATCTGTGTGACCTGCTGGCCGTCGCGGTAGGACCAGGCGACCCGCCAGTTGTCGAGGGCCTTGGTGGTGGTGACGGTGACCGTGGCCTGGAAACCGTCGTTCCACTGGCCGACCAGGTCGTAGGTGACGTCGCAGCTCGCCGCGGCGGGCGGCTGCGCCGACGCGCTGGTGGTCGGCGCGGGCGCGTCGCTCGCGGTGGCCGAGGCGGTGCCCTGGGGTTCCGTGTCGGGGTTCTTGTCGCTGGGCGCGGCGGACGCCGTGTTGTCGCTCGCCGTCGGCCGGCCGGACGCGGACGGCGTGCTCGACGGGTGCGTGCCGACGGAGGACACGGTGGAGCCGGGGTCGAGCACCGGCTGGCTGTCGGCGTCGTCGCTGGCCGTGTTCTCGCGCCCGGAGCCGCCCATCGGCATCATCGACACCCCGAGCGCCACGAACGAGAGGACGACGGCGGCGACGAGCAGACTGTTGCGGACCAGCCGTGCCTTGCTCGCGCCCTCCTTCGACTCCCCCGCCTCCAGTTCGGCCACGGGGCGCCCGGCACCGAGCCGTACCTCGGCCGCCCGGCGGCGGCGCTCCAGGTAGGCGAGCCCGCCCCAGCCGATCACTCCGCTCGCGAGGGCCGACGGCAGTCCGCCGCCCTGAAGTCGCAGACAGGCGGCGGCCTCCGCGCACTGCACGCAGGTGGCGAGGTGGCGGGAGAGGTCCTCGGGGGTGTCGGCGGACGGCGACCGGGTGACCGCGTCGAGCAGCCGGGCGTAGCTGCGGCACTCCGCGGCCATCGGTGAGTCGAGGTGGTTGCGGTGGCAGCGGTCCCTGAACAGGCCGCGCACCTGGGCGAGTTCACCGGAGACGATCGCCGGGTCGAGGCCGAGGCGGCGGGCCACGACGGTCAGCGGCAGCGCCTCGACCTCGGCCAGCCACAGCAGCGCCGCGTCCGGTTCCTGGAGGTCCCGCAGTCCGCGCAGGGCGATCGGGCGCTGCAACGGCATGCCGTGGAAGCGGGCCGCCTTCTCCGAGTTGAGCCACAGCCGAAGGTCCGGGTCGAGCCGGTGCCCCCGTCCGGCGAACTCCCACTCCGCGGCCGTGGTCCGTACGGCGGTCAGCAGCAGCGGTATCACCGGCAGGACGCGACGGGTCGGTCCGCGCAGCGGGCCGGACCCGGCGGACCGGGCCTCCTGTATGCCGAGGGCGAAGGCCTCGCTCGCCAGCTCGGTGGCCGAGGCGGTGCCGGACGTGCACAGGTCGGCGTAGGACAGCACGGCGTCCCAGCACTCGGTGAACAGCGCTGCCTCAGCGGCGTCCTGAGGAGTCGGCAGGTCGGGCATGGGTCTCCTGCATCCACGAATGACGGCCAACTAGCTCTGACATTAAGCGAGTTGGAGGGGGGCTGCCTCGTGACAGGGCCAGAGCCTTTCACGCGTCCCACACAACTGACAAGCCGGGTATTCAATTGCGGTAACCGTCAGTCGCCTCTGTGCAGTTGTACGTGTCCGAGCCCCTCCTGTCTCACCCGTCGCAGGAGTTGTCCACACCGTTACCTTACAAAGGCGCGGGCTCCTCGGCGGGGAGACTGTCCATGAAGGAACTGACGGAGAAGACCGCGTGGCCGGGGCCCGGCCGGCCGTATCCGGGCGGGGACTTGAGGCCGAAGTCCTCCATCGTGGAGCGGTAGGCCTCAAGCAGCCGGATGTGGTATTCCAGCGGCGCGCCCTGCGGGTTGGCCTTGCCGAGCGGGGTGGTCGGTTCGGGGCACCAGGTGGTGAAGCGGGGCGTGATGCCCTGCGACATGAAGAAGCGCAGGCCCTCGGTGGTGGAGGCGATCGCCTCGTCGACGGTCTTGAAGCCGAACGGCTCCGCCATCTCCACGCCGGCCACGAAGTTGGGGATCACGTTGCGCGCGCCGAAGATCTCGGCCGAGTCGAGGATGCGCTTGTGCCACTCGGCGCGGCCGACGTAGCGCTCCTTGCCCGGGCAGTGCAGCTTGAACAGATACTCGTCCCACACCTCGTAGTTGGGGTGGTAGATCTGCACGCCGTAGTCCTTGAAGCGCTGTACGTCGTCCTTGGGCAGCGCCTGGGCGACGACCTTGCCGATCCAGCGGCCCGGGAAGCGCTCCTCGATGGCCTTGGCGTAGTGGCCGTAGAAGTCGGCCTCGTCGCGCCCGGCGACCGTCTTGGTGATCGCGCCGCCGGTGAGGGTGTATGCGGTCGACACCTTCGCGGTGTCGTAGCGGTCGATGATCTCCAGGGCTTCGAGGACCTCCTCGACGTCCTTGACTCCTGTGTACGGTCGACCGGCGGCCTTGTGCTGGCGCCAGTTGTGGTTGATGTCGCAGTACTGGCACTCCTCCTTGGCGCCGAAGTACTGGCAGACCCGGAAGACGGTCAGGTAGATCAGGTAGCCCCACTGGATCGTCGGGGCCACCTCCATGACGGACTTCCCGTTGGCGAGCTTGTGCTTGTAGTACTCGGGCATCGGCGGCACACCGACGTCCGCGATCCGCTTCCCGTCGAGATAGAGCCCGAGGACGCCGTCCTCGTCGGAGGCCACCCGGTACGGCGAGGTCGGATTCACCCGCACGGAGACGACGGTCCGCCTCAGGTCGTACGGGCCACCGGTGAGGATGATCTCCTCCGGCGGGCGGCGCAGCGCGGCCTCGCCCAGCTCCGGCAGGGTGCCGTGGTCGAAGGAGAAGATGAAGTACGACTTCGGCTTGACCTCGCCGTCCTCGTTGTCGCTCAGCGCGGACGGGTCGAAGGCGACACCCCCGCGCAGCAGGTCCTCCTTGAAGACGGCTTCCCGCGGCACATGCGGAAAGCGCTCCATCAGGTCCTCGACCAGTGCGGTGCGGCTGCCCATCCCGTATCTCCTCCCGGCGCGTGCGCCCTGCTCAGACGTACGACTCCTCACGGTATGCCTCCGACGGCCGCGCGGTGGGAGCGGGGGGCACGGTGTGATGCAGGTCGCCGCCTGCCGGGTCAGCCCTGCCCGGCTCCCTCGCGGCGCGCGATGTGGTCCGGTACCGGGATGCCCGCGGGCAGTACTGGGTCGGGCACGGGCGCGCCCCAGGCCGAGGTCAGCGGCAGCGTCCCCGCCCACAGGCCCAGTTCGGCGTCGGGCCCGTCGCCGTCGTCGGGCCCGCCGGTGCGGATCTTGACGGAGGCCTCCTCCAGCGAGAGGACGAGCAGCGTGGTGGCGGCGAGTTCCCTGCGGTTCGGACGCCTGGCGTACGACCACTGCCCCGGCGTCGCCTGTTCGGTGAGGCGGCGCAGGCCGGCCAGCTTCTCGTCGGGGTCGGTGACCTTGCGGGGCACCCCGTGGATCATCGCGCTGCGGTAGTTCACGCCGTGCTCGAAGACGGACCTGGCCAGCACCAGCCCGTCGACATGCGTGACGGTGACGCACACGGGCGCTCCGCCCGCGAGGCTACGACTCGCGACGGACCCGTGCAGATACAGCCGCCGCCCGTCCCTCCCGTACACCGTGGGTACGACGACGGGCCGCCCCTCGATCACGACCCCGAGGTGGCAGACGAAACCGGCGTCCAGGATCGCGTCCAGGTCGGCGCGGTCGAGGCTGCCCTGTTCGCGGAGTCGGCTGTGGCGGGTGAGGTCGGTCTCGGGCAGGCGGTCGGTCATATCGCCGGAGACTACCGATACGGCATTTAAAAGGCCATACATATTTTGAATACCGCATAGCGAAGGTCTCTCGACGACGGAATCCGAAGCATTGACGCAGCTGACATTTATCGTCAGAATTGTCAGCATGGGCAAGCGGGACGACATCGTCACAGCGGCCGTCGACGTCTTCAGCCGGTACGGGTTCCGGCAGACCTCGATGGAACTCCTCGCGCGGGCCGCGGGCGTGTCCCGGCCCGCGCTGTACCAACACTTCACGAACAAGCAGGACGTCTTCGCCGCCGTCGCCGCCCGCGTCACCGACCTCATGACGGACGCGGCGCACCGGGCTCGCGACGCTGAGGGGACACCGGCCGACCAGGTCCACGGTGTGCTCTCGGTGAAGCTGGAGACGGCGATCGGCGTCACCGAGGCCGGGTTCCGGCAGGAGCTGATCGCGGAGGCCGCCGCGATGGGGCTGACCTCGGTCGAGGACCGGCTGGTCGACGCGCTGACGGACCTGCTCCGCGAGGTTCCCGAACCCCGGGAGACCGCCGAGCTGCTGCTCGCCGCGACCGTCGGCATCGGCCAGTCCGAGGGCACCCCGGAGGTACTCCGCCGTCGCCTGCGCCGACTGGTCGACCTCGTGATGGGCGGCCTCGACACCGCACCACGTCAAAGGAGTTGAGCACCATGATCGGCACACTCGCCCTCGGTCTCGCGGCAGGCTTCTGCGCGGGGGACGGGCTCCCCTACTACGTGATGGGCAGTACGGGAGAGAGCGTCAGCCCCGGCCCGTTCCGTCCCTCCGCCGTCGCCAACGTCCTCTCCGGCTGGGTGCTGATCGTCGCGGCGGCCGTCTGCTGGCACTACACCGACACGCGGGCGCATCCGCTGCCGACTTATGCTGCGGCAGCGGCAGGAGTCCTCCTGGTCGGGCTGATCCACGCCCGGCTGTGGCGTACCGACCCCTGGGGCAGAACACGCGAGCGCACGCTCCCGGAGGGACGGCAGGCATGACGGAGACGGTCACCAACTGGGCCGGCAACATCACCTACGCGGCGAAGGAACTCCACCGCCCGCGCACACTCGACGCGCTCAGGACCCTCGTGGCCGAGAGCGCGCGGGTGCGGGTGCTGGGCAGCGGCCACTCCTTCAACGGGATCGCCGAGCCGGGCCCGGACGGCACCCTGCTGTCGATCGCCGCACTGCCGCCCGAGTTCGACGTGGACACGGCGGCCCGGACGGTACGGGTGTCGGGCGGCGTCCGGTACGCGGAGCTGGCCCGCCGGGTGGCCGCGCACGGGCTCGCGCTGCCCAACATGGCCTCCCTGCCGCACATTTCGGTGGCCGGTTCGGTGGCGACCGGCACCCACGGCTCGGGCGTCCGCAACGGCTCGCTGGCGGCGGCCGTCCGCGAGGTGGAGATCGTCACGGCGGACGGCTCGACGGTGACGATCGCACGCGGCGACGACCGCTTCGACGGCGCCGTGACCTCGCTCGGCGCGCTCGGTGTCGTCACCGCACTCACCCTCGACCTGGAACCGGCCTTCGAGGTCGAGCAGCACGTCTTCACCGAACTCCCCCTCGCCGGGCTGGACTTCGAGACGGTGGCCGCCTCGGCGTACAGCGTGAGTCTGTTCACCGACTGGCGGGAGCCCGGCTTCCGCCAGGTGTGGCTGAAGCGGCGCACCGACCAGGCGCCGGTGGACTTCCCGTGGGCCGCGCCCGCGACGGAGGCCCTGCACCCGGTGCCGGGGATGCCCGCGGTCAACACCACCGAGCAGCTCGGGGTGCCGGGGCCCTGGCACGAGCGGCTGCCGCACTTCCGGGCGGAGTTCACCCCGAGCAGCGGGGCGGAGTTGCAGTCGGAGTACCTGCTGCCGCGGTCGACCGCATACGACGCGCTGTATGCGGTCGACGGGATCCGGGAGACGGTCGCCGGTGTACTGCAGATCTGCGAGGTGCGTACGGTCGCCGCCGACGCACAGTGGCTGAGCCCCTCGTACGGGCGGGACACCGTGGCGCTGCACTTCACCTGGATCGAGGACACGGCGACGGTACTGCCGGTGGTACGGCGGCTGGAGGAGGCGCTGGACGGCTTCGACGCGCGACCGCACTGGGGGAAGGTGTTCACCACCCCGGCGGAGATGCTGCGCGGGCGCTATCCGCGGCTCGGCGACTTCGCGGCGCTGGCCCGGGACCTCGACCCGCAGGGCACGTTCGCGAATGCGTTCGTCCGGGACGTCATCGGTGACTGACCCGGTCCACGACTCGGCGGGCGGCCCGGCCAAGGACCGGGCCGACGACCGGGTGGGCGACTTTGTATAGCCCCTTTCCTAACCCCTTGTCGAACGTCACCCGCAGCCCATAGCCTTGCCGCGCGCCGGAGCCGTCGTGCCCCGGCATGACCGCGAAGGCCTTGGGGGCAACTCGGTGAAACGCACCTCACGCGACATCCGCACCGCGAACCGCTACGAGGTGCTGCGTCAGATCATCGCCCGGTCGCCCACCTCCCGGCAGGAGTTGGCCGCCGCGACCGGGCTGAGCCTGGCCACGGTGGCCACGCTCGTCGGTGAGCTGCTGGACCTGCGGATGATCACCGAGGTCGGGTTCGAGGACTCGGCGGGGGGCCGCCCCCGGGGTCTGGTCGCGGTCAACGCGTCGGGGGGCGCGCTGATCGGCGTCGACATCGCGGAGACGTACGTCCATGTCGAGCTGTTCGACCTGGCGTTGAACGTCCTAGCCCGTGCCGACGAGGACATGCGGCCCGGCGAGAGCCGTCCGGAGCAGGTGGTCGGCCATGTCGCCGCCGCCGTCGGGGCGGTGGTCGCGCAGGCCGGGGTCGAGGCGGCGCGCGTCCTCGGTGTCGGGGTGAGCGTGCCGGGTCAGGTGGACCGCGAGACCGGCGTCTCGGAGTACGCGCCCAACTGGGACTGGCACGACGTGCCGTTGCTCGACCTGCTCTCCGAAGTCATCGCCTACCCCCTCTACTTGGACAATCCACTGCGGGCCGGCGCGGTCGCCGAGATGTGGTTCGGGGCCGCGCGCGGGCGCGGGGACGCGGTGGTGGTCAACCTCGGGACCGGGGTCGGCGCCGGGCTCGCGCTGGGCGGCGGGCTGTACCGGGGCGTGAGCAACAGTGCCGGCGAGTGGGGTCACACCACGCTCGTCCTGGACGGACGGTTGTGCCGCTGCGGCAACCACGGCTGCGTGGAGGCCTATGTCGGCGCGCCCGGAATCATGCTGAATCTACGGGAGTTGAGCCCGCAGAGCCCGCTGCTGCACCCCGAGGACCAGACGGCCACGATCGACGCGCTGGCCCGGGCCGTGGCCGCGAACGATCCCGTGGCCCTCAAGGTCGTACGGGAGACGGCCCGTTACGTCGGCGCGGGCATCGCCAACCTGGTCAACGTCCTCAACCCCGAAGTGGTCGTGCTCAGCAGCTGGGTGGCCCGCAAGCTCGGCGAACCCCTGCTGCACGAAGTGCGCGAGGCCGTCCAACGGCACGCGCTCAGGCGGCCGTTCGCCGCCACCGAGATCGTCCTCTCCCCCATCCCCACCGACCCGGCGTGCCTCGGAGCGGCAACGTTCGCACTCGAAGGGGCACTTCAGTCCGTGGGACAGAGGACTGGCAAGACCCGCACCACCCAGGCAAGGAGCCGTACCGCACCACCTTCATGACGACGGAAGGGATGCACGTGACTCAGCCCCACCCCAGGAGATCGATCCTCGCGACAGCGGCAGCCGCGCTCGCCGTCACCGGGGCCCTGATATCCGCGCCGCCCGCGAACGCCGACGGCGTCGCACCGGCCGAAGTCTCCCCCCACGCGGCCCAGACCATCGACAACATCGGCGCGTCCGGCGCCTGGTGGGTCAACGACCTCCAGTACTTCAAGCCCGAGGTCCAGGCCCGGGTGGCCCAACTCCTGTTCTCCTCAAAGGGGTTGGACCTCTCCTCCTACCGCTACAACATCGGCGGCGGTGGTGCCGCGGTCACCACCCCGGCCCGCGCCGCCCAGGATTTCCTGAACGCCGACGGCACGTACGACTGGAGCAAGGACAAGGGCGGGCGGACCTTCCTCAAGTACGCGGCGAGGTACGGCGTCCAGGACCTGATCGGTTTCGTGAACAGCGCGCCCGCGCAGTGGACGACCAACGGGCAGAGCTGCGGCGGCCAGTTGAAGGCCGAGAACGAGGGCGACTACGCGAAGTACGTCGCCGACGTCACCGCCCACTTCGCGAAACAGGGCGCGAAGTTCGACTACATCAGCCCCTTCAACGAGCCCAACAACGACTTCGGCGACTGCGGCCAGGAGGGCATGCAGGTCACCGTCGACCAACGCGACGACATCGTGCGGGCGTTGGGCGCCGAGCAGCGCGCCCGGAAGCAGCACACCAGCATCATCGCCGACGAGTCGAGCAGCACGGTCAGCTTCAGCACCGAGGTTCCGCAGTGGATCGCGCAGCCCGACACCGCGCAGTACGTGTCCGAGCTGGCGCACCACACGTACAACAACCCGAACGACGGCCAGTTGGGCAATGTCTACGAGACGGCGAGGACGGTCGGCAAGCCCTCCTGGGCCACCGAGATCTGCTGCTTCGGCAAGGGCAGCACGGGCTGGAACCAGGAGTACGACCCGACGATCGACAACGCCCTGCTGATGTCCCGGATCATGTACAAGGACTTCGCGAGCGCACACGACTCGGCGTTCCAGTGGTGGGTGGCCCTCGCCAGCGGCTACGGCACGGACCCGGCCGCGCGCAACGACGTCGGCTGGAACGACGGGCTGATCTACTACGACCCCGACTACGCGACGGACGGCAACCAGACCCTGTACTTCACCAAGCGGTACTACGCGCTCGGCCAGTACAGCAAGTTCGTCCGGCCGGGCTCGGTCGCGCACAACGTGACGGGCGCGCCGAGCGGTGTCGAGGTGACCTCCTACGACCGGGACGGCAAGTGGGTCGTCGTGGTCAACAACCAGAACACCACGGACACTTCGCTGAATCTGCACTTCAACAGCGAGGTGCCGGTCCGTGCGACCCAGGCGGTCCGGACCTCGGCCACGGAGAACTGGGCGCAGGTCACGAAGCCGGACGTGAGCGGCTCCACGGTCTCCACAACTCTCGCCGCCCGTTCGATCACGACGTACGTCCTCGACCAGAAGTCCCGCAAGGGACACGGGAGTTCGACGGCCGTCACCGGCGCCCTGCGGGGCGGTCAGTCCGGGAAGTGCCTGACGGCGGACGTCTCGGGGGCCGCGATCGGCACCTGCACGGGTGGGGCCGGGCAGACGTGGTCGTACGACGCGAAGGGTGGTCTGAAGGGGGCCAACGGGTATCTGACGGTGGGGAGTTCGGGGCTGACGACCGCCGCCGACTTCACGGGTGATCCCGGCCAGCGGTGGCTGTTGAACGCCAACGGGCAGATCCTCAGCGAGGCGTCCGGGAAGTGTCTCGACGTGAGCGGTCAGGCGACCGTCGACGGCAGCAAAGTGATCCTCTACAGCTGCAACGGCGGGACCAACGAGGCCTGGTCGAAGGTCTGATGACGACCTGAAGGCATGGTGCGGGTCGTCGCGCGGCGGCCCGCACCATCGTCACGTCCGGCATTCCGAACGTTGCGCAACGCTTCGAACAGGCTTCGTCCAACCCCTTGCCGAAGGCTTAGCCGAAGGTTAACGTCCCGCTCCGCACCTCGAATTCAGCCACGGGCAGCTGAGCCGTGGAGCCGCAGCCGCGCGAGAGACAAGGACGTCACCATGTCGGCAATGAGCAACAGCAACTGGTCCCGCCGATCGATATTCCGGGCGGCAGCGGGGATGGCCGCGGCCGGCACGCTGGCCGCGTGCGGCGGCAACAACGGGCGTGGGGGGAGCGGCGGTTCGGGCAAGAACCTCACCCAGATGTTCCACGCCTACGGCGAGGCCGGGACCGAACAGGCCATCAAGCGCTACGCGAAGGCGTACACCAAGGCCGATGTGGCCACCCAGTGGATCACCAGCAGCGACTACGAGAGCAAGCTGTTCGCCACGCTGCTCACCAAGAGCGCGCCGGACATGTTCGAGTTCCACCCGCAGATCCAGATGGTGAAGAGCGGCCAGGTGGCCGATCTGAGCGACATCATCAATCCGGTGAAGGCCGACTTCAATCCGGCCGACATCGCCTCGCACACGGTGGACGGGAAGATCTACGGCGTCCGGATGATCGACGATCCGCAGTTCTTCTTCTACCGGCCCTCCCTCCTGGAGAAGGCCGGGGTGAAGGTGCCGGAGACCCTCGACGAGCTGATCGAGGCCGCCGCGAAGCTCACCACCGGCAAGGTCAAGGGCCTGTACATCGGCAACGACCTGCACGCGGTCATCAACCCCATGATCTGGTCGGCCGGCGCCGACACCCTCGACGCCCAGAACCAGATCGCGTACCACACGCCCGGCGTCATCGAGGGCATCAAGAAGATGCGCAAGCTGTTCACCAGCGGCCATCTGCTGCTCGACGCCCCGACGGACTACTGGGACCCGTCGGCCCTCAACCAGGGCCTGTGCGCTATCCAGTTCTGCGGTATGTGGGCGATGCCGCAGTTCCAGAAGGCACTTGGCGACGACATCGGCGTCTTCCCGTTCCCGAAGACCATCGACTCCGGCAAGCAGTCGGTCTACAACGGCGGTTGGTCGATGTTCGTCAACGCCAAGGGCGCGAACGTCGACGCGGCCAAGGAGTACGTGAAGTGGCTGTGGATCGACCAGAAGAAGGACCAGGAGGACTGGGCCACCTCCTACGGCTTCCACATCCCGCCGCGCGCCTCGATCGCCGCCGGGGCCACCAAGCTCAAGTCCGGTCTGCCCGCCGAGGGCGTCAAGCTCTTCAACGAGTTCGGCCACTTCGACAACATCGGCTGGACCCAGGCGATGATCACCGCGCTGGAGGACGTGTTCGCCAACTCCGTGCGCAAGGGCGGTGACCCGGAGGCCTCTCTCGACAAGGCCGACACAGCGGTGAACCGCGAGCTCAAGAAGCTGTTCGGATAGGCCCGGACGGACTGGACATGTCGACGACCACGACGCGCGACCTCGCGAGCCCCGCCCCGGCGAAGGCCACTTCGGCCAAGCCGCGGCGGGGTCTGCGGGGCAACCGCACCTTCAACTTCTGGCTCTTCATCGGCCCGTTCCTCCTCGGGCTGATGGTCTTCGTCTATGTGCCGATCGGCTGGAGCATCTACCTCAGCTTCTTCGAGGCGCGCTTCACCGTCACACCGAGCAAGTTCGTCGGCTTCGACAACTACACCTACATGCTGACGAATCCCGACTTCGTCGGCTCGCTCGGCACGTTCACCGTCTTCGCCGCGTTCATCGTGCCCACCACCTGGGCCCTGTCGCTGGGCCTCGCGCTGCTGGTGAACCGGCTCCGGTTCATGCGGGCCTTCTTCCGGTCGGTGTTCTTCCTGCCGACCGCGTGCAGCTATGTCGCGGCGGCCCTGATCTGGAAGATGTCCATCTTCAGCGGCGTCCGCTTCGGCCTGATGAACACGGTCATCGGCTGGTTCGGGGTCGACAACATCGCCTGGCTGTCCAACCCCAGCCCGCCCTGGTACTGGTTCGTCATCGTCACCGCGCGTCTGTGGCTCCAGTCCGGTTTCTACATGATCCTGTTCCTCGCGGCGCTTCAGAACATCCCCGGCGAGCTGTACGAGGCCGCCGCGATCGACGGCGCCAAGCCGGGCTGGCAGACCTTCCGTTACATCACGCTGCCCCAACTGCGGGCCACCTCCACCGCGGTGATCCTGCTGCTGCTCATCGCCGCCTACCAGGCCTTCGACGAGTTCTTCAACCTCCTGTCCAAGACCACCTGGGGCCGCCCGCCCCTCGTCGAGCTGTACTACACCGCGCTCGGCGAGAACCAGGACTACGGCGCCGGCAGCGCGGGCGCCGTGATCCTGACTCTGCTGATCGTCATCGTCACCCTGTTCCAGGGCAAGCTCATGGGTTTCGGAAGGGGTGAGGAGGCCAAGTGACCACCACAGCACCGCAGTTGGGCAAGAAGCGGCGCCCGAGGCGCGGCGGCGTCCTGGGCAACACGGGCCTGTACGTCGCCACCGGCGTCGCCGCCTTCCTCTTCCTCGTCCCGTTCTATCTGCTGGTCCGCAACGCGCTCTCCACCGATGCCGAAATCACCGGGGAGCACTGGAAGTTCTTCCCCACGAACCTCCAGTGGAGCAATGTCAGCGACCTCTTCGACGACACCTCGGTGGAGTTCGCCCGGTCGATGTGGAACTCGCTGGTCGTCGCCGTCTCCATGACCGTGGGCATCCTGCTGGTGTGCTCGCTGGCCGGCTATGCCCTGGCCCGCATCCCGTACAAGCACTCCAACAAGATCTTCTACCTCGTCCTGGGCACCCTGATGGTTCCGACGGCCGTCACCTTCGTGCCGAGTTTCGTCCTCGTCTCGTCCCTGGGCTGGGTCGACACTTACCGGGGTCTCATCATCCCGGGCCTGTTCAGTGGTTTCACCTGCTTCCTCTTCCGGCAGTACTTCCTGGGGTTCCCCAAGGAGTTGGAGGAGGCGGCACGCGTGGACGGACTCGGCTACTGGGGCGCGTACTGGAAGGTCGTGGTGCCCAACTCGCTGAACTTCTTCGCCGCGATCGCCACGATCACCTTCATCAGCGGCTGGAACGCCTTCCTCTGGCCGCTGGTCATCGGCCAGGATCCAGGTGCCTGGACCGTCCAGGTCGCGCTCTCCTCGTACATGACCAACCAGACCGTCGTCTTCCACACCATCTTCATGGCCACCGCGATTTCCATCCTGCCCCTGGTGTTCGTGTTCCTCTTCCTCCAGCGCTGGCTGGTGCAGGGGATCGCGCAGACCGGAATCAAGGGCTGACACCCGCCACTCACCACCGGGAGATCCATGTCCTCCAGCACCGCCGTCGACCATCTCGAAGACGTCTCGCCGGGCAGCGGAGCCCTCCCACCCCGCGCCCGGTACGCGTCCTCGGACGCGAAGTCACTTTCCCTCAACGGTAGTTGGCGTCTTCGTGTGTCGGCGACGGCCGACGCCGAGGACGACTCGTTCGCCGAGGAGGGCTACGACGCCGGGAACTGGGCCGAGGTCACGGTCCCCGGCCACTGGGTCCTGCAAGGACACGGCTCGCCCATCTACACCAACCACCTCTACCCCTTCCCGGTGGACCCGCCGCACGTCCCGACCGAGAACCCGACCGGCGACCATCTGCGCGTCTTCGACCTGCCGTCCGAGTGGCCCTCGGACGGCGGGGCGGTCCTCCGCTTCGACGGCGTGGAGTCCTGCGCCCGCGTCTGGCTGAACGGCACGGACATCGGCGAGTTCAGGGGCTCCCGGCTGCCGCACGAGTTCGCGGTCGGACACCTGCTCAAGCCCGGCGGCAACGTACTGGCCGTCCGCGTCCACCAGTGGTCGGCGGGCTCCTACCTGGAGGACCAGGACCAGTGGTGGCTGCCCGGCATCTTCCGTGACGTCACCCTGCTGCACCGCCCGCCGGGCAGCGCCCTCGACTTCTTCGTGCACGCCTCCTACGACCACCTCGGCGGCGCGGGCACCCTGCGCGTCGACTCCGACGTCGACGGCCGGATCACCGTGCCCGCGTTGGACATCGATGTCGCGACGGGCGAGTCGGTCACCGTGCCGGTGCGGCCGTGGACCGCCGAACTCCCTTACCTGTACGACGGGTTGCTGACGACGGAGGGTGAACGCGTCCCGCTCCGCATCGGCTTCAGGACCGTCAAACTCGCCGACGGCCTGATCAAGGTCAACGGCAGGGCGATCCTCTTCAAGGGCGTCAACCGCCACGAGTGGCACCCCGAGAAGGGCCGCGCCCTCGACCTGGAGACGATGCGCGAGGACGTGCTGCTGATGAAGCGGCACAACATCAACGCGGTCCGGACCTCGCACTATCCGCCGCACCCGGACTTCCTCGACCTGTGCGACGAGTACGGCCTGTGGGTCATCGACGAGTGCGACCTCGAAACCCACGGCTTCACCGAACAGGCCTGGCGCGACAACCCCGTTGACGACGACCGCTGGACCCCGGCCCTGCTGGACCGCGCGGCCCGCATGGTCGAACGGGACAAGAACCACCCGTCGATCGTGATCTGGTCGCTGGGCAACGAGGCCGGCACCGGCCGCGGTCTCACCGCCATGGCCGAGTGGATCCACGGCCGTGACCGCTCACGCCTGGTGCACTACGAGGGCGACATCAACTGCCGTGACACGGACGTCTATTCACGGATGTACGCCTCCCACGCCGAGGTCGAGCGCATCGGCCGGCACCTGGACGGCGGTACCCACAAACGCCGTCAACTCCCCTTCATCCTCTGTGAGTACGGCCACGCCATGGGCAACGGCCCCGGCGGACTCGCCGACTACCAGCGCCTCTTCGAGTCGTACGACCGGCTCCAGGGCGGTTTCATCTGGGAGTGGATCGACCACGGCATCAAGGACGACCGCTACGGCTTCGCGTACGGCGGCGACTTCGGCGAGGAGCTGCACGACGGGAACTTCGTCTGCGACGGCCTGCTCTTCCCGGACCGCGCCCCCTCCCCCGGCCTGATCGAGTTCAAGAAGGTCATCGAGCCGGTCTCCATCGACGGCCCCGAAGACTACGACGGCTCCGTACGGGTCACCAACAAGCACGACTTCGCCGATCTGTCCGCATTCGCCTTCCAGTGGTCCTACCAAGTGGACGGCGAGACGGTCGAGTCGGGCCCGCTGACCGTACCGCCGCTCGCGCCCGGCGAGTCGGCCGACGTGAAGCTGCCCGCACCGCCCGTGGAGTCCGAAGGCGCCGAATCCCAGTGGACCGTAAGGGCGTCGCTGGCGGCCGACACCGCATGGGCTCCCGCCGGCCATGTGGTGGGCTGGGGCCAGATCCCGGTCACGGCACGGCCGTTGCCGTACGTCTCCGCCACCTCCGCTCCCGTCCTCGGCGAGCGCCGGATCACCCTCGGCCCGGCCTCCTTCGACGCCCGGACCGGCGAGTTGAAGGCGATCGGCGCGGTGGACGTCACCGGTCTCCGCCTGGACGTGTGGCGGGCGACCACGGACAACGACGACGGCGCGTCCTGGCAGACGGACGTCCGCCACGGTCTGCTCTGGCGCAAGTTGGGCCTGCACCGGATGCGACACCGCCTGGACGGCGTGGAGTTGGGCGACGACGCGCTGACCGTACGGACCCGGGTGGCGCCCGCCGCCTGGGAGATCGGGCTCGCCACGGTGTACCGCTGGACCTCGGACGGCGACCGGCTGCGGCTGACGGTGTCCGTGGCCCCCGAGGGCGACTGGACGGTACCGCTGCCGAGGCTCGGCATCCGCTTCGGGCTGACCGCGGGCGCCGACGGCGTGAAGTGGTTCGGCGGCGGACCCGGCGAGGGCTACCCGGACACCAAGTCGGCCTCGCTGCTGGGCCGTTGGGAGTCCACGGTCGACGCTCTCCAGACCCCCTACGTCCGTCCGCAGGAGAACGGCGCCCGCGCGGACGTCCGTTGGGCGGAGCTGGGCGGGCTGCGGATCGACGGCGACCCGGAGTTCTGGTTCACAGCCCGCCGCTGGACGACGGAGCAACTGGACGCGGCCGCCCACCGCACGGACCTCACGCCCGGCAACACAGTGTGGGTGAACCTCGACCACGGGCAGCACGGCATCGGCTCGCAGTCCTGCGGCCCGGGCCCGCTCCCGCGATACTTCCTGAACGCCGAACCCGCCGAATTCTCCTTCGTGTTCTCGGCACAGCCGTGACATCGCCTGTGGCCGACCGGCTCTTCAGCCGGCCGGCCACGGTCGCGTCCTGCGTCGGCTTCGTCCTCATCGGCATGATCCAGGCCCTCTACGGCCCCGCGATACCGGGCCTGCGCCACGAGTTCGGGCTCTCCCCGTCCGCCGCCGGGCTCGGCCTGAGCCTGCACTTCGCGGGCGGGGTCGCCGGTGTGCTCGCCTTCAACGCGATCCACGCCCGGATCAGCAACAGGGCGCTGCTGGTGTGGGGTTACGCCCTGATCGCGGCGGGCGGCGCGGGTTTCGCGCTGGCGCCGAACTGGCCCCTCGCGCTGGCCGCCGCGTTCCTGTGCGGGCTCGGCTTCGGCGGCATCGACTACGGCCTCAACCAGCTCTTCGCCGTCGGCTTCGGCAACCGTTCCACCGCCATGCTGAACGTGCTCAACGCCCACTACGGCATCGGCGCGGTGCTCGGCCCGGCGATGGTGGCCTGGCTCGGTCCGGACGACTACCCGTACGCGTTCGGGCTGTGCGCGGCACTGGCGGCGGTGCTGGCGTTCGCGGGGCCAAGTGGCGTACGTACACGTGTATCTGACGATCCACCAGCACAGACGGGAAGCGTCGAGCTGGGCCTGTCGCGGGTCCTCGTCGGCTTCCTCGTCCTCTACATCCTCAACGTGGCGGTCGAGGCGAGCGTCGGCGGCTGGGAGCCCACGCATCTGGAGACGGTCGGCTACACGGCGGCCGTCGCCGCGTCGGCGACCTCCGTCTACTGGCTGATGATGACGGCGGGCCGCTTCCTCGTCGTCCCGATCACCCTGCGGTACTCCCCCGAGCGCATCCTCGCGGTGTGCGCGGTCGGGATGACGGTGTGTCTGCTGTTGACGCTGGTTAAAGGAGTGGCACCGGTGGCGTATGCCGGTGTTGGCTTGTTCATCGCACCGGTCTTCCCGACGGGACTTTCCTGGCTCAACAGGGCGCTTCCCCAGGCCGAGCGGGCCGGAGCGTGGGTGATGGCGGCCTCGAACGTCGGCGGGGTGGCGGCTCCACCGCTGCTCGGCGTCGGGATCGAGGCGGCCGGGATCCACGCGGTGCCCTGGTTGTTGACCGCGATGTCGGGCGCTTCGCTGCTGGCGACGCTCCGGCTGATCCGACTGACGAGGAGGTCCGCATCATGAAGGCCCTGTTCCCGCTCACGCGAAGGCTGATCGAGTGAACGCGCGCAACACGCCCCGAACGGCACATCAGATCGAGGTCCGGGGGCTGTCCCGCACCTTCCACACCACTGTCCGCCGCCCCGGTCTCGTCGGCGGTCTGCGCTCGCTCGTCAATCCGGACCGCGTGCCCAAGTACGCCGTCTCCGACGTCTCGTTCGACGTCGCCCCGGGTGAACTCCTCGCCCTGCTGGGCCCGAACGGCGCCGGGAAGTCCACCACCATCAAGATCCTCACCGGCATCCTGACGCCCACCTCCGGGGAGGCCAGGGTCGCGGGCGTGGTGCCGTACCAGGAGCGGGAACGCAACGCCCGTAATATCGGCGCGGTGTTCGGCCAGCGCACTCAACTGTGGTGGGACCTGCCGGTGCGCGAGTCGTTCTCGATCCTGCGGGACATCTACGAGGTGCCGAAGGCCCAACACGCGGCCCGCCTGCGGGAGTTCGACGACCTCCTCGAACTGTCGTCGTTCTGGGACACCCGCGTCCGCCATCTCTCCCTCGGCCAGCGCGTCCGCTGTGACCTGGCCGCCGCGCTGCTGCACGACCCGCCGGTCGTCTTCCTGGACGAGCCGACCATCGGCATGGACGTGGTCGTGAAGGAACAGGTGCGCGAGTTCCTGCGCCACCAGGTGGAGGAACGCGGCCGTACGGTCCTGCTGACCACGCACGACATGACGGAGGTGGCCCGGCTCGCCGAGCGGGTCGTCCTCATCAACCACGGCCGACTGGTGCTCGACGGCACCCTCGACGAGATCCGCCGCAGGTTCGGCTCGACCTGGCAGATCCGCGCGACGCTCGCCGACGCGCACGCCGAGGCCGTGTCCCTGCCGGGCATCGCTCTGATACGGCGGGACGGACCGCAACTCGTCTTCGGCCCGGACGGCACCGGGGGGCCGACCGTCCACCAGGCGCTGAAACAGGTCATCGAGCGGTACGAGGTCACGGAAATCGCCATGGACGAGGCCGAGTTGGAGGACGTGATGCGGGCCGCGTACGTCCAGGCCGGCCCGCGCGCCGAGGAGACCTGAGATGGCCGCCCCGCACGCCTGGCGCGCCGCCCGTGTCACCCCGCTCGGCGAACTCCTCGCCCCGCCCCGCATCACCGCCGCCCTGCTCCGGCTGACGGTGCAGATCGTGCTGGTGGCGTCCCTGTGGCGCGGCCTGTACTCCCAGACCGGCACCACCGCGGGACTCACCCGCGACCAGGCGGTGACGTACGCCGTACTGGCAGTGCTCGCCTCCCGGCTGCGGGAGTTGGACCAGTACGCGGGCCGGGACACGGTCCTTCAGCACATGCACTTCGGCACGATCATCTACTGGTATCTGCGCCCGCTGCCGCCCCAGCGCTACTACGCGCTGCGGGCGTTCGGCGAGCAGCTGTACGGGCTGGCCTGGGCGCTGACGGGATATGCCGTCTGCCTCGCGGCGGGCGTCGTGGAACCCCCCAAGTCACCAGCGGTGGCAGGGGTGTTCGCACTGAGCATGCTGCTGGGCCAACTCGTCCTCTACTACGTCATGCTCCTCATCGACCAGTTGTGCTTCTGGACGCTCCGCAACGGGGCCGCGATGCTCATCCTGATCTTCGCGCAGAACCTGCTGTCCGGTGTGTACGCGCCGCTGTGGTTCTTCCCGGACTGGTTCATCACGATGAGCCGCTTCCTGCCGTTCCAGGCGACGCTCAGCGTGCCGCTCTCGATCTACGTGGGCCGGATCCCGCTGTCCGACACGGGCGCCCAACTCGCCCTCCAGGCCGCCTGGGTGGCGGTCCTTTCCCTGTTCACCCGGTTCCTGTGGCGGCGCGCCGCCCGCCGAGTCGTGGCCCAAGGAGGTTGATACGTGTGAAAGCCGTCCGGATCGTGTGGCGCATCACGCGCCTCAACTTCCGTGCCCAGCTGGAATATCGCACCGAGTTCCTGCTGATGATCGCGATCGGCGCGATCTGGCAGGTGTCGGTGATCGTGTTCGCCACGGTGCTGCTCACCCGGTTCTCCGGAATGGGCGGCTGGGACAGCTCCGACGTGCTGCTGATCCCGGCGACCCGGATGATGGCGCACGGCCTGATGGTGCTGTTCCTGGGCCGAATGCACGGCCTCGGCCGCTACATCCAGGAAGGCCGCATCGACATCTACCTCGTGCGGCCGATGCCGGTCCACCGCCAGGCACAGCTGGAGTACTTCCCCACCAACGCGATCGGCGACCTCACGGTGGCGGGCGGCCTCATGGTCGGCGCGCTCAGCCGCAGCCACCTGGACTGGAACGCGGGCCGCATCGCGTATCTGATCGCCGCGCTCATCGGCGGTATGCTCGTGGAGGCGGCGCTCTTCACGACCGTGGCCTCCGCCTCCCTCCGCTTCCCGTCCGCGGACTACTGGAGCCGCTGGATCGAGGACCTCCTCGGCACCTTCGGCAACTACCCGCTCAACGTCCTGCCCCGCGCGGTCGGCGGCTTCCTCACCTACGGCCTTCCGCTCGCGTTCGTCGCCTTCCTCCCGGCGGCCGTCCTCACCGGGCACGGCCACGACATCGGGGTGCCGTACTGGCTGGCGGCGGGCTCACCCCTCGTAGGCCTGCTGACCTATCTCGGGGCGCGGCTGCTGTGGCGGTGGAGCCTCAGCAACTACACGGGGGTGAACGGGTGACCGCGATGGAGTGACTCAGGTCACTCAAGACCCGTGCAGCAGATCCATGGGCTTTCCCGTCGAGGAGGGGTGACAGGAAGGGAGGAGCGTGTGGATCTGGCAGCCAAGTGGGCAACGGACGCGAGGAGCAACGGTGTCGGGTCGATGGAGGGGGACTTCCATGGATTCGTCGCCGCCCGGTCGGCCGCGCTGTTCCGGGGCGCTTTCGTCCTGACGGGCAGCCGCGACGCGGCGGAGGACCTGGTCCAGGAGACCCTGGAGCGGGCCTGCCGCAAGTGGCGCACCATCAGCGCCAAGGACGCCCCGGACGCGTACGTACGACGGATCATGGTCAACCTCGCCAACGACCGCTGGCGAAGATTCCGCCGTACGGCTCAGCACCCGGTCGACGGCGAGCCTGCCGCACCGGGTGACGAGTACGGACGGATCGACAGCCGTGACCAGTTGGTGCGCGCTCTTCAGCAACTGCCCATGCGGATGCGGACGGTGGTGGTGCTGCGGTACTTCCACGATCTGTCGGACGCCGAGATAGCGGCGGACCTGAAGATCTCGCAGAGCACCGTCCGTTCCCAACTGGCCCGTGGAATCGGCCAGTTGAGAAGCCAGTTCCCCGCACTCTCCGCCCCTTCATCACAGCAGCTCACGGAAGGAACCCGATGAGTACGTACGATCCGCGGTCCTCCGGCTGCACACCTTTCGAAGAGGAACTGATCAACGCCATGAACGACTTCGCGCACTCCACCGACTCCCCGGCCTTCGACACGGTCGGCATGGTCCACCGCACCCGCCGCAGGCGGGCCACCCTCGTCGCCGCCTTCGCCGCGGTCCTGATCACGGCGGGCGGCGGCACGGCGCTCGCCTCCATCTCCGGCAGCGCCTCGCAGACGACGCCGGCCGCCACCACCGTCGACCACGCGAAGGCCACCTTCCTCCTGGGCGGTCTCAAGGAGCCCATCGTGGTCGACCTCACGGGCCAGGACCTGGCCACGGCGAAGGCCCTGTTCGAGAAGGCCCAGCTCAAGCTCGGCACGGTCGTCAAGGTGGTCAGCCCCGGCTGCAAGCCGACCTCGGTCGTCGAACTCACCCCCCACAGCCCGAAGATCGTGTTCAAGGGCGACACGGTGAACGTGAAGCTCTGCGCGCGCTGACCGAGTCGACCGGGTCTACCCGGTTGAGGGCCCGGTCCTGGGCGTGCGCGCGCGAGCCGCTCAGGACCGGTCGGACGCCGGCTTCAGCACCCGTATCCCCGGTATCGGCGAAGCGACCAACCACACCGCCGACAACGCTCCCCCGACCGCCGCGACCACCAGCGTCACTCTCAACCCCATCAACGTGGCCACTTCGCCGCCGACCAGTGCTCCCAGCGGGCGTACCCCGTAGTTGACCGTGCTGTACGCGCCGGCCACGCGGCTGCGCAGGTTGTCCGGGACGACCGATGCCTGGAGCGAGTTGAGGTTGACGTCGAAGAGCATGACACCGAAGGCGGAGAGGAACTCGGCGGCGCCCAGGATGCCGAGGCGGGTCCAGGTCGGTCCGGTCGCCGCCGCGATGAGGGCGATGGGGGCCGGATACAGGACGGCCCCTACGACGATGCTGCGGCCGATGCCGATCCGGCGGGCGATCGCGGGGGACGCCACCGCGCCGAGGAGGCCGCCCGTGGCGCCGATGCCGAACGCCAACCCGATCGCCCCCGGGGAGAGTTGGAGGGCCCGGTCGGCGAACAGGACGACCAGGCCGGTGCCCGACAGGAACGTGAAGAAGTTGACGGTCGTGGCGCTCAGGAGGCCCGCGCGCATGACGGGCTCGTGAAGCACAAAGGCCAGGCCCTCCTTCGCACGCCGTAACAACGAAGAGCCCGCCGAGACTTCACGCAGCGGCTCGTCGACCCGTGTGCGGCCGACCAGGATCGCCGACGCCACGAACGACAGCGCGTCGGCGAGCACCGCGACCGGTGCCGTCAACGCCTGGACCAGGCCGCCGCCGACCGCCGGGCCGGCGATGAAGGACACCGATCTGCTCGCGCTGAGCCTGCTGTTCGCCTCGACGTACGCCGTCGGCGGTACGAGGTGGGCGAAGAAGGACGAGTAGGCCGTGTTGAACACGACCGCCGCCGTGCCGGTCAGCAGCGCCACCGTGTACAGCTGACCCAGCGTCACCGTGCCGAGTGCGTAGGCGATCGGGAGCGTGAGGAGTACGGCGGCCCGGAACAGGTCAGCCAGCAGCATGAGTTGACGTTTGCCGGGGCGGTGGTCGACCCAGGCGCCGAGGAACAGGCCGAGCAGGTTGGGGGTCCAGGCCAGGGCGGTCAGCCAGGCGACCTGGTTCGCGGAGGCCCCCAGCGCGCCAACCGCTATGAGGGGCAGGGCCAGTTCGGAGATGCGGTCGCCGAACTGGGAGACGGACTGACCGCACCAGAAACGTACGAAACGGCGGTCCCGCCACAGCGAGTCCGGCGCGGGCCGAGTGATCCGACGGCCGCTCACTCCGCCGGGTCCGTGTCGGGGTCCTCGTCCCCCGCCGCTTCCGGCAACACGTACATCAGCAGGCGGACATCCCGGCCGTCCGGTGGTCGTCGGTCCGGCTCGCGGATGACGTACGGCGCGATCAGCGCCTCCAACGCGTCCTTCAGCGCGGCCAGTTCGGCCGCCGTGACCACGATCCGGGTGTTGTTCGCGGCGGCCAGCCTCGACCATTCCGGCTCAAGGTCGGGCGCCGTCTCGGTGAGCCAGCGCAGGGGCAGGTCGGCGTTGCGCGCGAACATCTCCCCGGTCAGCACCCGCGCGGCCGACCAGCCCTCCGAGTCGTCCGCGTCCTCGGGCATCTCGAACCGGAAGCCCCGCGCCACCACCGCCCAGCGCCGCTCCCGCCGGTCCGTGCCGCCCTCGGCGTCGCGGACCAGGCCGAAACCGGCGAGATGGCGCAGATGCCAGCTGGTGACGGACGGGGTGGCACCCACGTGCGGCGAGAGCCGGGAGGCGGTGGCCGGGCCGTGGCGCTGAAGGCGTTCGAGGATGGCGAGCCGCACGGGGTGGGCCAGTGCCCGCATGGTCTTCGGGTCGGATATCTCCATGTCGCCGAAGCGGTTGCCGGAATCCATGGTCTGAGAGTGTTCTCTCAGAAAGTCCGGGAGTCAACTCTCAGATTCGGCCGGGCAGTTGAGGCTCAGGCCTCCGGCTGTGGTGTCAGGCGTTTGTGCCCCTTCCTGTCGTAGTACTGAACCATCGCGAAACCGAAGATCAGACCGATGGCCGTACCGACGCCGATCATGGTCCAGGCGCGGGTGAGACCCGCGTCGCCGCGTGCGTCGAAGTAGAGGATCGCCCTTACTCCGTCGCTGAGTTGGCGCATGGGCTCGAAGTGGGAGAGGAAGCGGTAGAAGCCGGGGACGGCCTGGAGGGGGACGGTGGCGCCGGAGGACGGCAGGCCCAGGACGATGAACACGAACATGGAGACCAGCTGGCCGATGCCGCCGAAGGCCGCGTTGATCGCCTGGACGCCCAGGCCCACGGCGAGGGCCGCGCAGTAGGAGTAGATCCACAGCAGCGGGATGTGGGTCGCGTCCATGCCGAGGATGCTGACGCTGGCGAGCATGATCAGGGAGACGCTGAGGAGGGTGATGCCCGCCGTCATGACCATCTTCAGGAGCAGGGTCTGGGTGCGGTTGATCGGGACCGTGGGGCGGCGGGTGTGCCAGGGGCCGATCTCGTTGTCGGCGTAGCCGAGGGCGGTGTCGACGCCGTTGCTGATGACGTTGCCGCCCATGAAACCGGCCAGGACCAGCAGCAGGGTGTAGTAGAAGGCGGTCAGGCCGATGCCACTGTTGTTGCCGATGGGGTGGCCGACCTGGGTGGCGATCCGCACCGGGTCGGCGAGCAGCAGCTGCTGCGTGGAGTCGGCCTTCGGGGCCGCCGCCGTGAGCTGCTTGCCGATGGTGAGCGAGGCCTTCAGGGCCACGGTCGTGGAGATCTTGCTCGCGAGGGAGGAGCCGAGGCTGCCCTTGCCGGGGTTGGTGAGCACGGTGATCGTGGGCCGGGAGGTGGCGTTCGTGGTGGTGAGCGCGGCGACGGAGTCCGTGAAGCGGGCGGGGATGACCAGGGCGCCGTAGACCTTGCCGGAATCCAGCTCCTTCTGGGCCTGGGCTCTGGTGAGTTGGCGCCAGCCGGCCGCGCGGCTGCTGGTGTCGGTGACGATGGAGTGGGCGATCTGGGTGCCCAGGTTCTGCCGCTGCCCGGGGAGCGGGTCGCTCGTGTCGCTGTTGACGAGGGCGATGGGCAGGTCGTGCAGCTCGCGGTTGGGGTTGACGATGCCGCCCATGTAGAGCAGGGACAGCAGCAGCGCGAGCAGGCCGGTCAGCACGGTGGGGATGAGCCACAGCTTGGGGCGGCCGAGGAGTGCGGTGGCGCGGAGGCCGGTGGGGGCGGGGGTGCCGGTGTCGTCGTCCATGGTGGTCAAGTCTGGTGCCGGAGTCCGGTGGCGGCGGTGTGGAAACACGGCGGACGCCCCACTTGTTGCCTACGACTACTCTGGCCTCCTCGGTTTTCGCAGGTCACGGAGAGGTGGTGGGCCACGGTGCCGCGTGCGGGACTCACCGCCGACCGGGTCGTGGCGGCGGCGGCCGACCTCGCCGACGAGGTCGGCTTCGAGAACGTCAGCCTGTCCGCGCTGGCCCGCGGCTTCGGCGTGAAGGACGCGAGCCTGTACTCGCACGTCAGGAACCTCCAGGATCTGCGCACCCGGGTCGCGTTCCTCGCGGGCGGCGAGCTGGTCGACCGGATCGCCGTCGCGGTCGAGGGCCGCACCGGCCGGGACGCGCTGGCCGGGTTCGCCGACGCGTACCGGGCCTACGCCCTGGCGCACCCGGGCCGGTACGCGGCCACCCAGATCCGTATCGACCAGTCCCTGGTCGCCGCCTCCCCCGCCCTGCGCCGCACCGCCGACATCACGTACGGCCTGCTGCGCGCCTACGGCCTGGAGGAGCCCGATCTCACCGACGCCGTACGGCTGTTGCGCAGTACGTTCCACGGCTACTGCGCGCTGGAGTCCACCGGCGGCTTCGGCGCGCCGCGTGATGTGCGGCGGTCGTGGGAGCGGGTGGTCGACGCGTTGCACACGGCTCTGACGCACTGGCCGCGGGAAGTCGCGGACGGCTGACGGAGACGCTCGTTCCGGTCCACGCCCCAGCCGCATCGCTGACCACTTAGACTGGAAGCTTCGCGAATGCCACGTGCCACCCTGGGGGGAGGGAGCGCGACTTGTCTCAACAGCAGCTGGGACGTGGTCCCTTGAGAGCGCCGGGAACACCCGGTCCGGTACCGCAGGGCGGGAGTCCGCCGGCCCGGTTCGTGGGCTGGCTGGGCCGGTTCGGGTGCCTGGCCGCCGGATACGCGGTGTTCCAGTTCCTGTTCGAGGTGCTGCCGGACTCGATCGCCGGGGCGCCCGCCAAGTATCTGATCTCCGGGCTGAGCGGCCTCGCCACGGCCGGGATGACCTGGCTGGCGGCGGCCCTGCTCCGGGCCCGCACGTCCGCACCCGCACCGCTCACCGCCCCCGCGCCCCCGGCACCGGCCGTCCCCGGCCCGCTCCCACAGGTCTTCGGTTCGGCCTACGACACCCTCGTCGCCCAGGTCGCCGAGGTCGACGACCCGGTGCGCGGCCGTCTCATCGGCTGGCCGCACTCCCTCCTGGAGCTGGACGGCCCGGCCCGGCCGACCTCACTGGCCACGGCCTACGGCCTGCACATCGTGCTGGACCTGGGCGTGCCGGACGGACGGCTGCACACCGGCGATCTCATCGACACGCTGTGGCGGCTACGGCTCCAGGGCGGCGGCTGGTCGGCCCGTTCGCAGGGGGCGGTGGCCCGCCCGGAGGTCACCGCGATGGTGCTGGGCGCGCTGGCCCGGGCGGGCGCCTCGCGGGAGCGGCTGGCGGACGAGGTGGCCCGCTGCGAGGCCGGGTTCACGCCCGAACTCGACAGTACGGGACGGGCGTTGACCCATGTCGTCACCACCGTGATGCGGGGGCTGCTGCGCGCGGCACCGGACGCGCCGATCCTTCCCGTGCTGCGGGAGGCCCTGGTCGACGGCGCGCTCTCCGACCCGCAGCGCCAGCACCGCCGCTGCTGGAGCCACCGCCTGGCGGTGCTGCCGTGGGCCGTGCACCCGGCCCGGCAGCCCGCCCAGCCCTCCGCCGTGCACACCGCGCAGGCCGTGGTCGCCCTGGACCGGGCGGCCCGGGTGCTGGGCGAGGGGCCGGTAGAGCGTGCGGCGCGCGAGGACGGGGTGCGCTGGCTGCTGGCCTGTCCGGCGACCGCGCACGACGCCTGCGCCGATCTGGCGAACCTGCGGGAGGAGGTGCGCCGCCGCCACCCGGACGACTCCTCGCACCACGAGGTGCTGAACGTACGGCACTTCACCGCGAGTTGGATCGTCCGCGCGCTGCTCACCCCGGGCGCCCTGGAGATCGCCCGGGAGGACGGCCTGGAGGAGGCCTGGCAGGAGCGGCTGAACGGGGCGGCGGGCGCGGTGTGGGCGGCGCAGACCGACGGGATCTGGTCCTGGAGCCGGGACGGGTCGATGTTCACGACGACGGAGGAACTGCGCCAGCCGATCTGGATGACCTATCAAGGGCTTTCGGCGCTGCGCGCACATGCCGTATGGATGTATCAGCCGGATACTCGAACGAGGCCGGTGTGAGGGCGAGTTGGGGAGTGAGTGCATGGGTGGTCGGCAGATCCTGGCGGCGCGACGGCTGCTGACCGAGGCGCTGGACGGCGACCTGTCCGACTACGGGACGGTGACCGCGGCCCGTGCCGTGATCGCCGAACTGGGCTCTCCCGAGCGGCTGTTGGAGCTGGTGGCCGAACTCGCCTCCGGCGAGGGCGATCCCGAGCACTGCGCCGGGCTGTCGTACCGTCATGTCCTTGGTTTCGACAAGCTGTTGCTGATCGACGGCGGGCCCCGTCACATGCTGCGCGCGCACCTCTGGCATCCCGAAGCGGCTTCGATCGGCGCGGAGGACATCCACAACCACCGTTCCCCGCTTGCCTCTTACGTGGTGCGGGGGCGGCTCGCGATGGAGCTGTACGAGGCGCGCGGCGACGGCGGGATCACGGCGGACCGGTACGAGGAGTCCCTCGCCGGGCGCAGTGCCGACTGGACGCTGCGGCCCACGGGACCGGCGCGGCTGCGGCTGACGCATGTGGGGCAGTACACGGCGGGCAGCGCCTACGCCCTCCCGGCGAACACCCTGCACCGGGCCTGGTGCGACACGGACGCACCGACCGTGACGCTGTTTTTGGAGACGGGGGCCGAACGGCGGCGCCACACCGACGTGTTCACGGCCGGGGGCCCGCATCCGGGCGCGGTGGCGAAGGTGCCGCTCGATGTGAAGGACTATCTGGGCGCGTTGAACGATCTGGCGGAGTCGCTCAGAAGTTCGTGAGGGCCTGGCGTACGACGTCCAGGTTGTACGCGTCGATGTCGAGGCCGGAGTCGGCCAGTTCGGACGGCCTCAGCCAGCGGTACGCCTGATCGGGCTCGGGGAGAGTGATGTCCCGGGTCAGCGGCCTGACCAGGAAGTTGTCCTGCCAGTTCTTGGTCTCGCGGCCTTGATACTCGCTGACGAAGGACGACTCGCCGATCTTGCGGACGATCTCGCCGAGCAGCCCGGTCTCTTCCTTGAGCTCGCGCAGCGCGCCGTCCTCGGATTGCTCGTCCGGCTCCAGCTTCCCGCAGGGAACGCCCCACACCCGGGGCAGGAATCGCTCGGTCGCGCTGCGGCGCACCAGAAGCACGCGCCCGTCGTCGTCCATCACGACGGCAGCGGCCAGCCGCTTCTCGCCGGGGTCCATGGTCATGGTTCCTCGGTCCCTCGCCGGAGATGAGTCCAAAGGGTCTGATACCCAGGAAAGCATCCAACGTACCAGGATCGGCCCGCCCGGGCTGTGGAGCCGGTCTCACCTCCAGAACATTGCACCAGGCACCACGGCAACCTCCTTCGCGCGGGCGGCGACTTGGGGGCATGACCAACGCAAGACGCACCACTTCGCACCGTCGCCGCGACCCCCGCCGCATCGCCCGCAAGCCCCTCGCGGGTTCGCTCGCCGTCGCGGCCCTGCTGGGCGGCGCGTGGTACGCGACCGCGGCGACGGACAGCGGCAGCGGCGGCTCGACCGCGGCCGGGACGACGACCGCCTCGGCGTCCCCGTCCAACGACGCGGGCGCCGACGGCTCCGCATCCACCGCGGCCACGACGACCCCGACCGCCTCCCCCGCGAAGTCCACCCCGAAGGCGGTCGCGAAGACCCCGGCCGCCGCCGCCAAGACCGTGACCGGCACGCTCTCCCCGACCAGCACCACGCTGGCACTCACCGCCAAGTTCCCTTACCTGACGGCCGGTTACAACAACACCCGCCAGTGGACCCGTACGACCACGGCGGTGGCCCCGAACGGCACCCTGCGCGTGGCCTGGCCCGCCGCCGACGGCGTCCATGTCACCCCGCTGAACGCCGCCGGACTGCGTTCGGGCGCCGACACGGTCGTCAAGGGGGCCAAGGAGGTCGGCGGTCTGGTCGCGCACAACGACGGCTTCGCGCTGCTCACCCGGGTCGCCGACACCAACAAGTGGAAGGAGACGGCCGCCGCGATCGTCCGCTACACGAACGGCAAGCAGACCTTCTCCACCAAGCTCACCGGCACCGCCTCGAACGACACCTCCCCGGGTCTCGACGGCCAACTCACCTGGAACGGCGGCAAGTACGGCGCGTACTTCGTCGTCCACGGCGCGGGCGGCTTCGCGGACGGCCACTTCGGCGACAAGTTGGCGTACATCAGCGCCAAGGGCGCGAAGCTGAGCGGTGGTTGGAGCTGGGGTTGCAGCCACAACGAGGGCATCGCGCTGCACGCGGAGACCACCGGCGCGTTCACGTCACTCTGCTTCGACGACTGGCGTTCCGGCCTGTTCGTCTCCACCGGGATCGGCGCCCCGGACGTGGCGCCGGTCGTGCAGCGGGAGCAGTGCTGGGCGGGGTACTGCGGTGGTACCTTCCCCGGCCGCACCGGTGACCTGGTGAAGTCGGCGAGCGGCCGGTACGCCACCGCCTTCGCCTCCCGTGGTGCCGCCTCGGCCAAGAAGAACTCCGCCGACTCCAGCGGACGCGGCTGGACGGTCACCCCGAGGACGAGCACCCACCAGGTCGCCATCGCCTTCATGGCCAACCGCAACTCCGGCCCGGGCAAGGCGATTTACCTCACCAGCGCGGCGGGCACCGAGAACGTCAACGTGCACGTGGCCCCGTACGGCAAGGACCGCCTCCTGGTCTCCTGGGAGTCCCTGAAGGGCGCCAAGTGCGCGGCCGGCACCTGCACCGGCACCTTCACGGGCACCCACCTGCGGCTCATCGACTGGAACGGCAAGTTCCAGAGCGCGGACAAGGTCGTGAGCGCCCGGATCAGCGGTGACATAGCGGTCCTCAAGAACGGCACGCTCACCTGGGCGTACGCACCGGTCACCCCGACCTACGCGACCCCGCTCAACGGGGCGTCACCGACCGCCACGAGCCTCCGGATCGCCCGGTTGACTCCGTGAACCGGTAGTCGGTCCCCTCGACGGCGAGGGCATCCACTTCGCCGTCAACCACTCTGCGTTCCTCTCAGGGCCGAGGCGATGGCGCGCCCTGTCTCACGTGCGGTGAGATAGGGCCGTACATCGTGGGCCTTGGCTCCGTTGTGCACCAGGAGGTCGGTGACCCGATCACCGAACGCCGGTGCCAGCTCCTTGGTCAGGGCCACGACGTCGCCCCGGTCCGCGATGTTGGTCCAGTGTTTGACGGGCGCCGGCCAGCGGGCCCGTCCGTCGCGCGGGGCCGGTTGGAGCCTGTCGAGGACCAGGCCGTGCACCGCGAGCGGCGAGCCGAGGGTGACCAGAGCGAGGTCGGCCAACTCCGGGTGGGCGCACAGCACTTCGTAGGCGACGACCGAGCCCAGCGAGTGGGCGACGACGACCTCGGTCCGTTCGGTCAGGGCGGCGAGGAAGCGTTCCTGGACGGCGCCGCGCACGTCCGGTTCGGTGAAGTAGCGGCGGACCTGACGGGCGTCGGAGATCAGCAGCCGATCGCTGAGACCGGTGAAGAAGGCGGAGTGGCTGAGGGCGTTCAGGGCGCGCTGCACCAGGTGGGGGGTACGGCCTCGCGCTGCCGCGTCCGGTCCTGGCACCCGGCTCTCCGCCCGGGCCGCCGCCTCCCACCAGGCGAGCAGCAGGTCCCGTTCGAGCCCGTCCTCGACGTCGGAGGCATCCAGTTCGGGCTCACCGAGGCCCCGGTGACCCGCGGGACGGAACACATCGCCGTAGAACGCCATGGTCACGTCCCGCCGTTCGAGCGTAGCTCCGGCGAGGGTGACGCCGTCGGCGAGGGCCGGGTACCAGTCGGCGAGGAGGGACTCGGGGCCCTTGTGCTGCTGGGCTATGCCGTGGAGGAGGACGAGGCGGGTCATGGGAGGTCTCCGCGGTTTGCCGGGGCATCGGGGATGTTCACACCGAGAACGACGGCACCCATGGCGGTAGCGATGGAGACATGGCCGGTGTCGGCCACCGCCAGGCCGTTGATGCCACCACCGACGTCGAGTTCGGCGGTCCAGCCCGCGGAGCGCGTGTCCCAGATCCGTACGAGGCCGTATCCGTCTCCCGCGACAAGGATCGGGACACCTTTGATGTCAGCCGACCCAAGTTGCACTACGGCGGAGGGAAATGGTTCAAGATCGGGACCCGCGGACACCCCGCTGGTGAGATCCCAGAAATGCACACGGCCATCGCCGGTGCCCGAGACGACCAAGTCACGGTCGAGTCGGAGGAAATCGACGCTGTACGCGGTCATGGACCGGCCCGTGAGCGGATCGAGGACGAGGTTGCCGGTACGCACATCCCACAGCCGCACAGTGCCGTCCAGGGAGGCACTGGCCAGGAGATGCGGGGCACCGAGTCTGTCCGCGCCCCGGAGGTCTGTGACCATCGAAGTATGGCCGGTCATCGGTGGACAGATCGGAGCCTGGGTCCGCAGATCCCAAACGTGCAGGGCGAAGTCGTCCGCCACCGACACGGCGAAGGTCCTGCCGTCCACGGTGTGCAAGGACGTCCTCCATGTCGTACCGGGCCGTTTCCCGAGCCTCTGACGCGGGTCGAAGGTCCAGATGTCCGCGCCCCACCAACTGCTCGTGACGACCACGGTCCGTCCGTCCACTCGGGCGGTCGCCATGTCGTAGAGCGAGTAGTGGATCGACGTGACGTGCGGGCCGACCTGATGTCCGTCGGCGAGGTCATGGAAACGCACGCCACTTGTTCCGCTGCCCGTGACCACCATGGCCCGGCCATCAGTGGCCGGCAGGATGCTTGCCGCGACCAGATGACGATCCGCTCCGCACAGCGGTTCGCCGGAGGGAGACATCGTGGTGAGATCCCACACCCGGACTTCATGACAGAAGGCGGTCACCGCGACGGGTGTTCCATCGACCGCGCCCATCGCCGGCGCCGGGCAGAGGCGCATGCCCGACAGCCGTGTCTGCCCCTCCAGCGGGGGTCCCACGGCTTCGGCCGTTTCCAGGTTCCACACCCGGGCCGTGTCGTCGTAGGCCACGCTGGCCACCCGGACCACCCCGACGACGGAGGAGAGCGTGGCGGCCAGGACCCGGCTGGTGTGACCGATGAACGGACCACCGATCTGGGCGCGCGTCAGGATGTCGTGCACGTACACCCCGTTGCCTTCGCGTGTCGACAATACGACCGGTCGGTCGCCGAGAAAGGCCACGCCCAGAGCCTCGGTGTACGGGGTGATGTCTTCAAGGTCGAAGTGGACTTCCGGTGCTTGCGGTGTCCGATCACCCACCCGCCAGAGATACGCGTGATCACGCTTGGTCGCGACGGCGATCTCCAGTTCACGGCCGACGCCGCGCACCCTGAGGTACTCGATCCCGCCGATGTGGCCGGAAAGGGGCGGCGCCACGAGTTCGCCGGTGCTCTGGTCCCAGATTCGGACCGTGCCGTCCTCACTGCCGCTGACGACGACCACTACGCCGTCCACCTCGCCGATCGCGACGCACCTCACGGCGTTGGTGTGTCCGGTCAGCGGCGGCCCCAACGGCTCGCCGATGAAGGGATTCCAGCGCCTGACACAGGTGTCCTCACCACCGGTCACCGCAATGGTCCGTCCCCCGGCACTGCCCAGGGCAACAGCCTGCACAGCGCCCAGATGGCCGCCCATCGGCCGCCCGATCTGGGTGCGTGCGCGCATGTCCCACAGCCGGGCCGTTCCGTCAGCCCCACCCGTCACAGCCAGGGGCCGCCCCAACGTCTCCTGCATGTCAACGCAATACACCTGTCCGCTGTGCGCCTCGGCGGGTTGGTCGGCCGACAGGTCCCAGATGCGGGCCGTGCGGTCACGACTCACGGTCACCGCCAGGGATGCGTCCCCACGGCTGGTGAGAGCCGCGGCACGGATCTCGTCGACATGGCCACGCAGCGGGGGGCCGAGCTGACGCAGGCTCGGCAGGTCCCACAGACGTGTCTCCTCCCACCCGCTGGTCAGAGCGACCACACGACCGCGGAACCGCCCGATCTCGGCCGAAGCGACGCCGCTGCGACTGAAGTGGCGGTGAGCGACGGCGGGTTCGCCGATCTGCCGACGAGCGGCCAAGTCCCACAGGCTCAACATGCCGGTCCTGTCCCCGACAAGCAGGATGGTGCAGCCGTCCACGTGCCCCGTGCACAGCGCTGTCACCGCTTCGACCGACCCGATCAGCGGGCTCCCGTCGACACGTGCGTCACCACCGCCGGGCACCTCGGTGAGGTCCCAGACACGGACCGCCTTGTCGTCTCCACCGGTGATGGCCACCGGGCGTCCGTCGAGTTCCGTCAGGGCCGCATCCCTCACCGTGCGCCGGTGCCCGGACAGATCGGCACCGAGTTGTCTGCGCTCGGCCAGGTCCCAGATCCGCGCGGTACCGTCACCACTCGCCGTCAGCACGACCGGACGCTCCCCGAGCGCACCGATTCTGATGGCCTCGATTCCGTTGGTGTGTCCGGTCAGGGGTTTGCCGTACTCCTGGCCCGCCGAGAGGTCCCAGATCCTGACCGTGCCATCAACTCCACCGGCCAACGCCACGGTGTATTCGCCGAGTTCTCCGATGGCGACCGCGCTCACGGCAACCCCCATTGCCAGCGGCTCGCCGATCTGCCGCTGGGTGGTGAGGTCCCACACCCGGACCGTCGCGTCGACGCTGCCGGTCACGGCCACGGGCCTTTCGTCGAGATCGCCCACGGCGACACAGTCGACCTGCTTGGTGTGTCCGCTCAGCAGCCGGTGCGCACCACTCGCCGACCACCACGCCCAGCGTGCCGTCCACGGCAGTGAGACCCCCAACCGGTCGATCCGGTCGGCCAGTTCGTCCGCTTCGCAGCGGCGGGCGGACAGTTGCAGGTCGGCCGCACGGGCGCCCGGCGCGCGGTCGGGTGTCAGGCGGTGCGCCACCTGCTCGTAGGCGGTACGGATACGCCGCGGAGCCTCACCGTCTACCGAGGCGAGCGCCCTCAGCAGCCCGAGCGTCTCGCAGACCAGGAGAAAGCCGGGATCTTCGATGAGTTCCGCGAGCCGACCCGCGGCCGCGGCATGGGTGGCCAGGTGCTGCCGTACGTAGGGCACCGCCCCGAACCAGTCCCGCCGTCCGTCGGCCGCAGCGGGCACGACCGAGACGAGTGCCTCGACGACGGAGCTCTGTATGTCGGCGATCGCCCGCCCCGCGGTCTTGCGCAGATGCTCCGCCAACGCCTTGTGATACAGCCGATACACCGAGCGCCGGTCGTCGTCGACCACCTCCGCGACGTACGCCTCGGCCACGTCGAGGGCCCAGGAGACGTCCGCCTCCGTGCACTCGATCCCGGAGATCACGCTGCTGAGCCTGGTCCAGATGCTCCCGCGCGGGAGGCCGGTGCCCTCGGAGAAGGCGAGGGCGAGCAGCATGCGGCGGACCCTCGGCTCGTCGGGGCCGAAGCGGGCGAGGTAGTCGTCGAAGGCCTCGCCGATCTCGCTGGGCAACTCGTCCGCCCAGCCCGGGCGTTGGATGTCGACGGCGACGCGGTCCGAGCGCAGGGTGCGGGCGGTGGTGCGGGCGTAGAGGTACACCCCGGCGGCCCTGGCCGCGACTCCCGCGGCGACGGCCCGGGCGAGTTCGGGACGGTCGCGATAGGGGCTGTGGACCTCGGGCTCGTCCGTGGCGAGGAGCATCTTCGTGACGTATCCGGCCACGTCGTCCCGCTCCGCCTGGTAGCCGGGGCGGTCGAGGTCGATGCAGTGGAAGGTGGAACCGAGCGGGGTGACCAGTTCGTGGCGGGTGCCCACCAGCAGCCGTACGCCCTGGATCTCGGACATGGGCCGCAGCAACTCGCGGGTGATCCGGCGGGGTTCGCCGTGCCCGCCGGCGTCGGCGGCCGTGTCGGAGCCGGCCTCGTCGACCGCGTCGACGACGATGACGACCGGCGGGCCCTTGCGGCCGCGCCGGGTGAGTTCCTGGAGGAGGGCGGCGGAGCCGTCGACGCTCACGCCCAGGTTGTCCGCGATCCGTTCGACGATCTCGTCCAGGCGCTTGTGGCGGGCGTGCACCGCGGCCGTCACACAGCCCTCGGGGACGACCGTCGCGGGGTCGAGCGCACCGAGGTCGAAGCGGGGACGGTAGCCGGGATCGGACAGGGCGACGACCCGGCCGAGGACGGCCGACTTGCCGCAGCCCGGCCGGCCGGTGACGACCCGGCCCCGGCCGTCGCCCTCCTCACCGGTCAGCCATGCGGTGAGTTCGGCAAGCACACGGGCGCGCCCGCTGAAGTACAGGCCGTGCTCGGACTCGAACTCGACCCCTCGTGAGCGCGGTCCGAAGTGCTCCGCGAGGTCCTGCCCGGCCACCCGGCGCTGGATCTCCAGATCCGTGCCGATGGGCGGTAGTGCCTCCCGGTAGCCGGAGTTGGGGAGGAAGGGCGCCAGGCCGGTCACCAGTCCGCTGGCGAGTTCGGCTCGCTGGCCGAGGCCGTCCGCCTCGAACCGCTCGTTCACGGCCTTCACCAGTTCGGAAAGGTCGAGGTACTGCTGCCGCTGCCCGGTCCGCCCGGTGGTGATCTCGACGGCGGAGGTCAGCGCCGCGACGAATCGGCCTTCCTCGGCGATGTCCTTGCGGCGGGCGGAAGCGAGAAACCACAGGCCGCTGGAGGTTCCGTCACCGCCGTGACGGTAGGCGAGCGACTGCAACGCTAGCGCTGCGGCCTCCGCCCCGCCCGCCCCGCCGGAGCAGGTGTCCAGGACGAGCAGCAGATGGCGCAGTTCACCCCGGCACAGGATACGGACGAGGTCCTCGGTGGCCAGGGCCGTGGTCGCCGCGTCCTCGTCGGCCCGGGAGTCCCAGCACATCAGGTAGTGCCGGTCACGGTCCTGGACCAGGCCGTGTCCGGCGTAGTAGAGGACGACCACGTCGTCGGTGGTGAGGGCGGCGTCGGTGGACCAGTGGCGCAGCTTCTGGCGGATCTGCTCGGCGGTGTCGTACTCCCCGAGGCCGGGCAGGACGGGCTGGTATCCGAGACCCGCGAACAGATCGCGCACGGCGCGCGCGTCCGCGGGGACCTGCCCCAGCTGTTCGTGCGCCGGGAGATGGCAGTACCGGCCGACACCCAACGCGAGAAAGAATCGCCGACCGACCCGCAGCGCCATCACACGTCCCCCCGCAGCACTTCCGTCCACTGTAGCGGCGCGATCACGCTCCGGGAGCGCCCTTGGCGCATGCCCAACGACCTTGTCTCCGGGCTCTGTTCAGCCGGAGACCGTGACCTGACCCAGCCCCAGTCGTACTTCGTGCACGGGTCCGTCCGTCCAGCGAACGACGAAAGCCTCCGGGCCGGCCACCTCGACGGCGACCGCTTCCGTCAGCGCCGCATCAGCCTCGGCGGTGACCGTTCCCGTCAGCGCCGAATCCGCCTCGGCGGCGAGCCGGACGAGCGCCACGAAGAGGCCCGGCTCGGCGCCGACGGCACCCGTCAACTCACCGACGGCACCGGTCTGTTCCTCATCGACGCCGTCCGGCGTGGCCTTCACCTCCACCAGCCCCGCCACAGGCAGGAGTTCGGAGCGCAGTCCGTCGCCCGCGGCCCAGCCGGTGACCCGGATCTCCGTCCCTTCGGTCACCTCCGTCACGCGGAACGCCCGTACCTCCACCGCGCCCCGCGCCAGCACGACGCTCGTCACCTCGCCGCCGCCACCCGTCCGGTGCCGGGAGGCAGCCCACCCCTCCCCCACTCCCAACGGCACGATCCCCGTCCGGCTCGGATCCCCGCCGACGATCACGCTGTTGTCGTACGACGACGAGGGCGCCGTAGCCGTGGAGTAGGCGAGGCGTGTGTAGTACGGGTCGTAGCGGACGTCCTCGCTGCCGTGGTTGTGGAGGCGGACCAGGCCGTCCGAACTGGTGGACTGGAGCAGCCAGTTGGCGGGGGCGATCGGCGTGACGGCGTCCGCCAGTTCCGCGGGGGCCGGTTCCTCCGTCGCCGTCCACACCTCGTGGTCCGGTGGGAGGAGCAGGCCGAGGAATCCCTTGCTGGCCCAGTACGGGGACGCGGGGCCCGAATAGCCTTGCAGGACCGCCTCGTCGGGGCCGTGCCAGCCGAGGGTCAGCAGGCCGTGGTCGTCGACCGCGCCCCGGTCGAGGAAGTACTTCAGGGCGCCCGACGCCAGCCGTCGGGTCTCCCCCGGCGCCAGTGGCGTACGGCCCGTCAGCGCGCCCAGCCACAGCGGAGCCGTCGTCGCGAAGCGGTACGTGAGGGAGCGGCCCTGGTGCATGGGGGCGCCGTCGGCGGCGAACAGGCGGGCGTAGTCGGCGAGATGGCGTGCCAGGCGGGTGCCGTAGAGGTCGAGGAGTCGGGTGTCGTCGGCGAGCCAGGCGTGCAGGACCGGGTAGAGGTGCATGGCCCAGCCGTTGTAGTAGTCGAACTTGCGGCCGTCGCCGTCGGTGTACCAGCCGTCGCCGACGTACCAGTCCTCGATGCGCGACAGGCCCCGGTCGATCGCCTTGCGGGAGGCTTCGGGCTCGTGGCCGATCTCCTGGAGGAAGCCGCCGACCGTGACGGGGAACAACTCCCAGTTGCAGGGCCAGGGTTGGGCGGTGAGGGCGTCCGCCAGCCAGGCCGCCGCGCGCTGTCGTACGGGCTCGTCGAGGCGGTCCCAGAGGAGGGGTCGGGTCAGGCGCAGGGCGAGGGCGATCGAGGCCGCCTCGACCAGGGGCTGGCCGCGGTCCTCGATGCGGGGCCAGCGGCCCGCGACTCCCGCGGCGAGTCCGTCGGCGTAGCGTGCCAGCGCGGTCTCGTCGCGGCGGAAGGCGGCCAGCAGGAGCGTGCGGGCGTAACCCTCCAGGCCGTCGGAGAGCCTGCCGGACCAGCTGGTGTGGGTGCCGGGGAGGTGGTAGAGCGCGCGGTCCTCGGTGGCGTACGGCTCCACGGCGGCGAGGAGGGCGTCGGCTGCCGTCTCCCAGTGGGCGCGGGTGTACCCGGTGCGGGGGCTCAACGCGCGGTCGTCGGAAGGCAGTTGCATCGGCTCACTCTCACGGGCGACGGGTGCGGCGGGTGAAACCTGGGGCGCCCCGGTTCCGGTCGGAACGCCCCAGGGGTCTTTCGGGTCTCAACCCACCCGTACCCGGTCCTCCGGCAGCAGATGCCCGGCGACGAGTGCGTCGCGGACCAGGCCCGCGTACACCGTGGCACCGTGCACGGAGGTGTGCGTGTTGTCCTTCTTCTCGTTGTAGAGATAGATCGCCTTGGAGTTTTCGACTCCCAGCGATTCCACCAGCGCCTTGGTCTGCGCCGTGAGATCGATCAGTGTTACCCCCTCGGCGGCGGCGACCGAGCGGATGACGCCCGGCAGGTCCACGCCGAGTCCGTTCACCAGCAGTGCTGTGTCGTTGTTCAGTGTGCCGTCGGCATTGAACCAGCGTCGGACGATCGGTGTCACCAGAACCGGACGACCGCCCATGTCCCGTATACCCGTTACCAGGGTTTCCAAGTTCGCCCTGTACGTGGCCTCGTCGGTCGTCTTGTCGTTGTGGGCGAGCTGGACCAGGACCAGGTCACCGGGGCGGATCAGCGGCTCAACTGTCCCCCAGAGCAGGGGATTCGCCAGGTAGGTGACCGTACTCTCCCCGGAATCGGCGTAGTTGGCGACGGACACGCCCTTGCGCAGGAACTGCGGGAGCTGTTGGCCCCAGCCCGAATACGGGTCGCCCGGTTGGTCGCAGACCGTGGAGTCGCCGATCAGGATGATCTGGTGGGCACGCCGGGCGGGGGTGACCTTGATGTCGGCGAGTGCGGGGGCGGTGCCGCTGAGGGTGAGGTCGAGGCCGGGGGTGCCGTCGGGGCCGGTGGGTTCGCCCTCGGGGGTACGGACGTTCACGGTGAAGCTGCGGGTGACCGTCTGCCCGGCGGCGGTGGCCGTCTCGGGGAGCAAGGAGCGGCGGGTCTCGCCGCCGATCGCCGTGCTCGCGGCCGACTCGCCGCCGAGGCGGAGGGTCACGTCGTAGGTGCCGGGCGGGACGTCGAAGTGGCAGGCGGTGGCGGTGCAGTTGGCGATGCCGAGCGGAGGCGTGCGGTCGTGGGCCTGTGCGGGTGCGGCCGACAGGGCGGTGCTGAGGGTCACCGCGGCCAGCAGGGCGATGTTGAAACGTCTCATCCGTGGCTCCTCCGTCCGACGACATGGCCTGGCGGTGGACCGTATCGCTCCGGACAAGCGCTTTCTAGACCCGTGCCGGATTTCCTTCCATCCCCAACTCCCGGGCTGCGAAAGCCCTTTCGCGAAATCGATTCAACTGTCACCCTCCAAAGCACCCGCACCCCCACCTCCCGAAGGAGGCACCCCCATGTCCGGTTCTGTGAACAGACCGGTCCGTCGCCGCACCTTCGTCCTCGGCACGGCGGCCGTGGCCGGTACGGCGGCGCTCGCCGGGACCGCGTCCGCCGCGAGTTTCGGCTACTCCGACGACGGCTCGAACTACGTCGTCGACACCGGCGCGAGCCTGGTCTTCAAGGTCAGCAAGACGAACGGCGATCTGACCTCGCTGGTCTACAAGGGCACCGAGTACCAGGGCTACGGCGGCAAGAACTCGCACGTCGAGTCCGGCCTCGGCACCTCCACCGTGACGATCGCCCAGTCCGGCACGACGATCCTGATCTCCGTCGCGTACGGCACGCTGAAGCACTACTACGCGGCCCGCAGCGGTGAGAACAACGTCTACCTGTGGACCAACAAGGCCGACGACTCCGTCAGCGCGACCCGCTACATCGTGCGCGTGAAGGCCGGTCTGTTCCTCAACGACGAGCCGGATTCCTACACTTACGCACCGACCACCATCGAGTCCGCCGACGTCTTCGCGAAGTCCGACGGCCAGACCCGCTCCAAGCACTACTCGAAGAACCGCGTCATCGACTACGACTACATCGGCTGGACCACCGGCAGCGTCGGCCTGTGGGTCGTGCGCAGCAACCACGAGAAGGCGTCCGGCGGCCCGTTCTACCGCTCCCTGCTGCGCCACCAGAGCGCGGACGGCGGCGGGTTGTACGAGATCCTGTACTACGGCGAGAACCAGACGGAGGCCCAGCGGTTCGGTCTCCAGGGGCCGTACGTCATCGCGTTCACGGACGGCGGTGAGCCCGCCTCCTCGCTGTACCACGCCAACCTCACGACCTCGTGGGCGGATTCGCTCGGCATCTCCGGGTACGTGGCTTCCGGCGGCCGGGGCCGGGTCGCGGGCGTGGGGATCACCGGGCGGGACACGGCGTACGCGTACACGGTCGGGCTCGCCAACTCGGCGGCCCAGTACTGGGGTTCGGCGCGCGCCTCGGACGGCTACTTCTCCATTGCCGGAGCGCTGCCGGGGACCTACACGTTGACCGTCTTCAAGGGTGAACTCGCCGTCTACACCGGGTCGGTGGCGGTCACGGCGGGCGGTACGACGACGCTGAACAGCATCGCGATCCCGGCCTCGAACGACCCGTCCAACGCGAGCGCGATCTGGCGGATCGGCAACTGGGACGGCACACCGGGCGGGTTCAAGAACGCGGACCTGATGACGTACGCGCACCCCTCTGACGTGCGGGCGGCCTCCTGGACCGGGAATGTCGTCATCGGCAGCGGGACGGAGACCTCGGCGTTCCCCTGCTATCTGTGGAAGGACGTCAACAGCGGTCTCATCGTGTACTTCAAGCTGACGGCCGCTCAGCTCGCCGCCGCGCACACCCTGCGCATCGGGGTGACGACGGCGTACGCGAACGGCCGGCCGCAGGTCGTCGTCAACGACGCCTGGACCTCGGCCGTCCCGTCGCCGCCCACCCAGCCGAGCACGCGGTCGCTGACCGTGGGTTCGTACCGGGGCAACAACAACACGTTCACGTACAGCGTTCCGGCGTCGGCGTGGCTGACGGACGCGAGCGCGTACAACACGCTGAAGATCTATGTGGCGAGCGGGTCGGGGTCGACGTCGTTCCTGAGCGCCGGTACGTCCATCGACGCGATCGACCTTCTTGCGTGAGCGCTCCGCTGGATGGGCGGCGAGGGGTTGTCTGTCGGCTGCGGGGCCGTCGTGGCTGGTCGCGCCCACGCGGCGGTAGCCGCACATTCGACACAGCCCCGCGCCCTTCAGGGCGCTACCGATCCGCAGTCGACTTCCCCGGGTCCGCTGAGGAGCGGCAACCTCCGGGCCGGGGACGGCGACTTGCAGGCATGACTGAGCCGAACACGCATCGCCGCTCACCCGCCCGGCGTCGAGCCGCCGCCGTGGCGACCGGTGCCGCGGCCGCCCTCGGGCTGGTCGCGGTGTCGTTGGCGTCCCAGGCACGGGCCGCCACCGTCATCACCGTCGCCAAGGACGGTTCGGGCCGCTTCACCACCGTGCAGGCCGCCGTGAACGCGGCGGCCGCCGGCGACACGATCTCCGTGGCCAAGGGCACCTACGCCGAGATCGTCAACGTCCCTTCCGGGAAAACGGGGTTGACCATCCAGGGCGCCACCGGCAACGCCGAGGACGTCGTCATCACCTATGACCGGGCCGCCGGTTACACCGACGCCAGTGGCAACAAGTACGGGACGCTGGGCAGTTCGGTGGCAACGTTCTCGGCGAGCGGTCTCACCGTCACCGGGATCACCGTGCGGAACACCTTCGACAAGGCGGCCCACCCCGACGTCACGGACACGCAGGCCGTCGCGGTCACCGCGCAGGGCGACCGGCAGACCTTCACCAACGACCGGTTCATCAGCCGCCAGGACACCGTCCTCAACTGGTCGCCGTCGTCGACCGGTCAGTACCGGCAGTACTTCTACTCGTCGTTCATCTCGGGCGACGTGGACTTCGTCTTCGGCAACGCGACCGCCGTCTACGACCGCGTCAACATCCAGCTGCGCGACTCGGGCGCGGCGGCGGGCGGTCTCAACGGCTTCCTGTCGGCGCCCAACACCAGCTCCGCGAAGACGTACGGCATCCTGGTCACCGGCAGTTCGGTGACCAGCTCGGCGGCGGCCAACACGTACTACCTGGGCCGCCCTTGGCATCCGACGGCGGACGCGGTCGGCCAACTGGTCGTCCGCCAGACCTCGTTGCCCGCCGCCGTGAAGGTCGCCGGGCCCTGGACGGACATGAGCGGCTACTCGTGGAAAAACGCCCGCTTCTTCGAGTACAAGAACACCGGGGCGGGCGCCACGGTGAACTCCAACCGCCCGCAGCTCACCGACTCCCAGGCCGCGAACTACACGGCCCAGAAGTATCTGGCGGGCACGGACGGCTGGAATCCGGTCCGGTAACGCGGGTGTCAACTCCCGCGCGTCCACTGCTGGTTGGTCGCTCCGCTGCACGTGTAGGTGATGATCGCGGCGGAGTTGGCGGTGGACGCGCCGCTCACGTCGAGGCACTCGCCGCTCGTCCTGGCCTTGACGAGGACGTAGCTGCCGGACGTGGTCAGGCTCCACTGCTGGGTGGTGGCGCCGGTGCAGTTCTCCTGGGTGACGTTGGTCGAGTTCTCCTGGAGGCACAACGAGCTGCCCCGGCCCATGAGTTCGTAGTAGCCGGTGCCGAGGTCCTTGAACCACCACTTCTGGTTGGTGCCGCTGTTGCAGGTGTACTGGCTGATCGCGATGCCCTGCCACAGGGACTGGTTCGCCACGTCCGCGCACTTGGCGCTGTTGCGGGCGATGAGCGTGTTGTACGTCGCGCTCGTCCCGGTGATGGTGCCGGCGGCCGTGTCGATGGACACCTCCGGGTACCAGGACGCCATGGACATCGAGGTGGTGGTCGGGAAGGTCAACGGCAGCCAGACGTAACGGGAGTCGTTGACGGTGCCGCCGAAGGAGTTGCCCCAGCGGTCGCCCATGTAGAGGTACGAGGTGCCCGAAGTCCCCGTGACCGGGAGGACGTAGGCGGTCTGCGAGTTGTACGTGGTCGAGTCGCCGACGTTGGTGAAGGCCGTCCACGGGCCGGTGATGCTGGTGGCGGTGGCGTACTGCTGCTGGTTGGCGCTCCAGCCGGTGGCGGCCGAAGTCAGCATGAAGTAGACGCCGTTGCGCTTGAACAGGGCCGGTGCCTCGCGGTGTCCGCCGACCCAGGGGTTGGCGACCAGGCTGTCGATGGCGGTGTAGTCGGCGGTGAGCTTGTAGATGTGGAGGTCGTAGTTCTCGTTGGCGGCGGAGACCATGTAGGCGGTGCCGTCGGTGTCGACGAAGGTCGTGATGTCGCGGGACATGTTGTCGCCGAGCGGCTGGAAGCTGCCCTGGTAGGCGTAACTGCCGTCCACGGTCGAGGAGACGGCGACGGCGGCCTTCGCCTCGCTGTAGTCGACGCCGTTCTCCTTGTGCATCCACATCACGAACTGGCCGGTGGACGCGTTGTAGATGACCTTCGGCCGTTCGATGTAGGCGGTGCCCAGCTCGGTGGCGCTGGACTGGGTCAGGACGTGGTTGCGGAACTCCCAGTTCTTCAGGTCGGTGGAGCGGTAGGCGTCCACGTACTTGAAGGTGTTGTCGGCGTTTCGGTCCTCGCCGAACCAGTAGTAGTAGCTGCCGACCTTGATCACCCCGCCGCCGTGCGCGTGCAGGGCGTTGCCCGAAGTGTCCGTGAACTGCGTGCCGTTGGTGATGGTCTGGGCCGCGGCCTGGGCCGGGCCCGCCGTCACCAGGCCGGCGGCGAGGGCGCAGACCAGGGCGAGCAGGATGGCGTACGCACGTCTCATCTCACACACTCTCCTTCACCGTGTCGGCCACGGGGACGCCGAAGTCGGGGGTGCCGTCGGGGTGCCAGCCGAGGAGCTGGACCCGGGTGTGGCGGTTGGGGTCGTTCAGGGGGTCGCCGGTGATCTCCTTGTACTGGCGCGCGTGGTAGACGAGGACGTCGCCGCGGCCGTCCTCGGCGACCGTGAAGCAGTTGTGGCCGGGGCCGTACTGCCCGGTGGTGTCGTTGCTGGTGAAGACGGGGGTCGGCGACTTGGACCAGTTGGCGGGGTCCATCAGGTCGGCGTTCGCGTCGACGGTCAACAGGCCCATGCAGTAGTGCCAGTCGGTGGCGCTGGCCGAGTAGGAGAGGAAGAGGCGGCCGTCGCGGGCGATGACGGCCGGGCCCTCGTTGACCTTGTAGCCGACGGTCTCCCAGTCGTACTCCGGTGTGGACAGGCGTATTTGAGGGCCCGTCAGGGTCCACGGGTTCGCCATCCTCGACAGCCACAGGGCGGTGTTGTTGTCCATGCCGGGCTCGTGCTGGGCCCAGGCGAGATAGCGGGTGCCCCGGTGGGTGAAGGTGGTGGCGTCCAGGGAGAAGGTCTCCCAGGCGGTCCTGAGCTGACCCTTCTCCTCCCAAGTGCCCTGGAAGGGGTCGGGGTTGGCGTTCTCCAGGACCCAGATGCGGATGTCCCAGACGCTCTCGGCGGGCGCGGAGGCGAAGTAGACGTACCACTTGCCGCCGATGCGATGGATCTCCGGCGCCCAGATGTGGGCGCCCATCACACCGGTCGCGTGCTTGGTCCAGATCACCGACTCGGCGGCGGTGGCCAGGCCGTTGAGGGTGCGGGAGCGGCGCAGGACGATGCGGTCGTACTCGGGGACGGTGGCGGTGAAGTAGTAGTGGCCGTCGGTGTGCCGGTGGATGTACGGGTCGGCGCGTTGGCGGACGAGCGGGTTCACGAACGGGGCTGCTTTCGGGGACGCGGTCGCCGGGGCCGGGGCGATGGCCAGGGCGCCCGCGGCCAGGGCGGCTCCCTTCAGCATCAGCCTTCGGCTGGGGGCATGGGGCAGTTCGTCGTAGCGGCTCATACGGCTGCCTCTCGGAAACGTTCGAGGTGGCGAACACCATCTGTCATTACGAACGACTTCGAACGCCGAAAAGGTAAGGGTGTGTCACCACGAGGTCAACGGGTCCGACGAGACATTCAGAGAGCGCTTTCCGACCGCTCTCGAAATTTCTGTTATCCCGATGCGTCTCGAACCGTCTCCACTCCCGTGCGCAGCCATACCCGCAAGACAGCAGCAGCCATAGGCGCCCTCGTGACCGTCGCCCTCCTGGTCGGCGCTCCCCCGGCCTCGGCCGCCGACGCCCGTGACGCGACCGCCGACGTGCTCGCCGACCGCGATGTCACGCTCACCGGCGACACGGTGGTCACCGTGCCGGCCGGGACGACGACGTACGACGGGGTGTTCCGCGGCCAGGGGACTCTGACCGTGCGCGGCGGCGGAACGCTGATCCTCACCAAGGACAGCGACTTCACGCTCCCGGCGGCCCGGCAGCGGCAGAAGGTGACCACCCAGGGCGGCAACCATCCGTACACGACCGTCAGCAACCCGGATCCGCCCGCGATCACGGTCGAGCGGGGCGCGACTCTCCAGTACGGCACGGGTGGTGGCACCGGCCTGATCGGTCACTTCCCGTACAACACCCCCGGCTACCAGCTCAACGAGTTGAACGTCCGGGTCGACGGCACCCTCCGTCTCTCCCTGACCCGCACCTTCAACATCGGCACCATCAGCGGCTCCGGCCTGGTCACCCAGCCCCGCAACATGTGGGGCACCCTCGACCTCGCCGGAACTCACCCTTTTTCAGGGGTCATCGACAACGGCACCGGCATGGCGGTCGGCCGCCCCGAGTACCCGGTGGCGCTGCCCAACGCCCGCGCGATCCTCAACCAGGGCTCCTGGATCATCGACACCCCGCTGTACCAGACGATCACCCTGCGCCAGAACTTCTACCAGCGCGCGTACGGCAGCGACGTCAACGTCCACTCCCGGCCGGGCAGCAAGGTCGTCCTCACGGGCCAGTACAGCTACAGCGACCAGGGTGGCGACACCGATCCGTCGCTCAGCGACCCCGACCTCAACTGGCGTGCGATCGCACACCAGTTGAACAAGCGCGGCACCAACATCGAGGGCGCGGACGTCCAGTGGGGCGACGGCACCACCCACCAGATCTTCATGCCGGGCACCAAGGACACCGTGTACATCAACCTCCACGCGGCGAGCGGGGTCCGGTCCAGGCTGACCTTCGACTACGACGGTCCGGTCACCCTCGGCGCACCGATCGGCGGCGGCAAGTACCACGACACGCTGGCCGCGCCCGGCGCCGGGGACATCGTCGTGGCGGGGACGCGCGGCAACGACGTGACCTTCGCGGCGCCGCAGTACTACGACGGGTCGACGACCGTGGAGAAGGGGGCGGTGCTGCGGCTGGGGTCCGGGAAGCGGGGCGGCGACGGCGGGCTGCTGACCGGCACGGAGGAGCGGCGGATCGTCGACGACGGGACCCTTGTCGCACGGAACGTGTCACTCCCCGTGAAACTGTCATATCTGTCCGGCAAGGGGTCCCTCGTCCAGTCCGGCGCCGCGACGACGACACTGACGGGCGCGGCGGTCACGTACACGGGGACGACGACGGTCTCGAAGGGCACGCTGGCGCTCCGCTCGGGGGCAACTCTCGTCCACAGCAGGGCGATCCGGCTCACCTCGGCGGGGGCGCGGCTGGACGTGGGGACGGGGGGCCTGCGTGTGTCGACCAGCCTAACCGGTGTGGGCGCGGTGAAGGGTTCGGTGACGAACGACAGCGTGGTGACGACCGGGCTGACCGTGACCGGGAACTACACGCAGAGCGCGAAGGGCGAACTGGTCCTGCGCGAGAAGCCGTTGAAGGTCGCGGGCAAGGTCGGACTGGCCGGCGACCTGGATCTGTCGGCCGCCGGAACACACCCCGCACGGACCGTCACGATCCTCGACCACCCGGGTCACGCCCCAACGACCGGCTCCTTCAAGGGACTTCGCGAGGGCGGCAAGCTCAAGCTCGCCGACACGATGTACCGGATCAGCTACCGGGGCGGCGACGGCAACGACGTCGTCCTGACCGCCGTCACCGCGAACAGCTCCTCCTCCCCCACCGCCCGCCCCAAGTCGTCGTCCGGGACGACGATCACCGAGGCCCGCACCGAGAACACCGCCCGCGGCGCCGGCTTCGGCTGGTGGCCCTACGCTCTGGGCCTCGGCCTCCTGGGCGCCCTGCTGGTCCCGGCGACCAAGCGCACCCGGGGCGGGGGCAGGCGCGGCGGCGGGGGCGGGAGGCACGCGGCGTAGCGGCCGGCAGGCGCTCGCGCGGCCGTATCGACTAGCGTCGACACATGACCAGCGACACCGCTCCCCTCCTCACCGACGCCCTCGCCGCCGGAACGCTCGTTCTCGACGGCGGGCTGTCCAACCAGCTCGCGGCGGCCGGGCACGACCTGAGCGACGAGCTGTGGTCGGCGCGGCTGCTCGCGGACCGGCCCGAGGCGATCGCCGAGGCGCATCTCGCGTACTTCGAGGCGGGCGCCGACGTGGCGATCACCGCCAGCTACCAGGCCACCTTCGAGGGCTTCGCGAAACGCGGCATCAAGCACGACCGCGCGGCCCAACTCATGGCCGAGAGCGTGGAGTTGGGCATCGGCGCCGCGGTGGAGGCCGGGCGGCGGGGCAGCAGGCGGCCCCTGTACGTGGCGGCCTCGGTCGGACCGTACGGCGCGATGCTCGCGGACGGCTCCGAGTACCGGGGCCGGTACGGGCTGAGCGTGGCCGAGCTGGAGGCCTTCCACCGGCCCCGCCTGGAGGTGCTGGACCTCGTCGGTCCTGACGTGCTCGCCTTCGAGACGATCCCGGACGCCGTCGAGGCCGAGGCGCTGCTGCGGGCGGTGCGGGGGCTGCGGACCCCCGCCTGGCTGTCGTACTCCATCGCCGGGGACCGCACCCGCGCCGGGCAGCCGCTGGAGGAGGCGTTCGCCCTGGCCGCGGACGCGGACGAGATCATCGCGGTGGGCGTGAATTGCAGCGCCCCCGAGGACGTCGATCGCGCGGTGGAGATCGCGGCCCGGGTCACCGGGAAGCCGGTCGTCGTCTACCCGAACAGCGGTGAGACCTGGGACGCCGACTCCCGCGCGTGGACGGGCCGTTCCACCTTCACCGCCGAGCAGGTCGAGGGCTGGCGGGCGGCCGGCGCGCGGCTGATCGGCGGCTGCTGCCGGGTGGGGCCCGAGGCGATCGCGGACATCCGGCGGACGCTCACAGCGTCGTGATCGAGTTCCGTACGACCACGTGCGTGCCCAGCAGCAAGTGCTCGTCCGGGGACTCCGGGGTCCGGCCCAGCGCGGTGCGGACGGCGAGGCGGCCCAGCTCCTCGTAGGGGACGTGGACCGTGGTCAGGGCGGGGTACAGGTCGCGGGCGAAGGGGATGTCGTCGTAACCGGCCAGCGAGACATCGCCGGGGACGCTCAGGCCCGCCTCGTGCAGCGCGGTGAGCGCGCCCGCCGCGACCATGTCGGTGGCGGCGACCACGGCGGTGAAGGCCAGTTTCCGGCTCAGCGCCTGGCGCATCAGCCGGTGGCCCGAGTCACGGGTGAAGTCGCCGTGGAGCAGGAGTTCCGGGTCGGGTTCGAGGCCGCGGGCGCGATGGGCGGCGAGGTAACCGCGTTCGCGGCCCTGCGCGGTCGCGTGGTCGGGCTTGCCGCCGAGGAACAGGACGCGCTGGTGGCCCTGGGCCAGGACGTGCGCGACCAGGGCGTAGGCGCCGCCCTCGTTGTCGTACTCGATGACGGTGACCGGTGCGCCCGGCCCCAGGGGCGGTCGTCCGCACAGGACGAGCCGCGAACCGGCCGCCGCGAGGGAGTCGGCGATACGGCGGGTTCGGGTGCGGTACTCGGGGGTGTCGGCGGTGCCGCCGACGAGGATCACGGCGGCGGTGCGCTGGGCGCGCATGGTCTCGATGAAGTCCAGTTCGCGCTGGACGTCGCCCTCCGTGCTGCACACCAGGCACAGATGCCCGAGCCGGGTCGCCTCGCGCTCCACGCCGTGTGCCATCAGCGCGAACGACGGTCCCGTGATGTCCTCCAGGACGAAGGCGAGGGTCGGGGTCCCGACGCCCGCGATGGCCTTGGCGCGCGCGTCGGCGACGTAGTCCAGTTCGCGTACGGCCCGCAGCACGCGGGTGCGGGTCGCCGTGCTCACCGGGTACTCGCCGCCGAGCACCCGCGACACCGTGGAGGCGGACACTCCGGCGCGGGCCGCCACGTCCCGGATGGTGCTCCCGCTCGCGTCCTGGCTCTTCCTCGTCATGCGCCGCCCGCCCCTCCCCTGCCTGCGGGAACACGTCCGGCAACCGGTTCCCTGCGCGGAGGGTAGCAGCGAGCGACGGTCGGGAGGAGAGGCGTGCGTCGGCCAATGCGCCTACGTCAGGGCGGCACGTGCCTGCCACAGACGTTGGGCAACCGGTTTCTGGACCGTTCCAGCCCGTTCCCGCCCCTTCCCGCCCGCTCACGACGACTTCGGCACATCCCCGGTCCGCCGCAACCGCCGTACGACCGACCGCAGTTCGACGGCACCGCGTGCGGGCGTGCCCACGACCGGGACCACCGGCTCGCGCGTCGTCGTGTCGGCCGCCCACAGGGCGAACTCGGGGTCGCGCGGGCCGGCGGCGATGTGGGGCGCGCCCTCGCCGAAGATCTGGACCGGGTGCGAGTCGTCCCAGGCGCGCCAGCCCGGGTCGCCGTCCACGGCGAACCGGACCCAGGCCGCGTGCATGGTGTCGGCGAGTTCCTGGGGTGCGCCCTCGCCCGCGAGTTTGGCGGCCTCGGGGATGTCGCCGGTGTCGAAGACGAAGCCGAGTTCGAGGGCGTGGCAGGAGCCGAGGTCGGGGAGGTTGGAGGGCCAGGCGAACTCGTAGAGGTAGGAGTTTCCGGGGCGCGCGTCGGCCAGGCGGTGCAGCGGGTAGCGGAGCAGGTGGTCGGTGACGAGCTGGCCGACGGTCTCGGCGGTGCCCGCTCCGGGGTGCAGGGCGCGGTAGCCGCGCGGGACCTCGACACCGCAGTGGCAGCGGGCCATCGCACCGGCCAGGGCGACCGCGCCGAGCCGGTCGACGCGCTCGTGCAGACCGCCGGGCACCAGCCACAGCCGGTACTCGTCACGGGTCCAGCCCATCAACAGGTCCACGTCGCGGGCGACTTGACCGTCGATGAGGGCCTCCAGCGGGTCGCGGGGCACCAGTTCGCCGTCGATGACGATGCCGAACGTGGGCCCGCCGAGCACCGGGCTGCTGAGCCTGCCCACGTCGGCCTGGGTGCGCAGCAGCAGTTCGCGGTCGACGGCGGCGAAGGCCTCGGCGGTGGCGGGGACCTTCAGCCGGGTCGCCATGCGGCGCGCCATCCGCCGTACCTTGTCCCGGTCGAAGGCCTCCGGGGGTCCGCTCTGGAGGACGGCCCGTCGTACGAGCCCCTGGGCCTGCGGGGCGGCGAGCAGGGCGCCGATGCTGATCGCACCGGCGGACTGGCCGAAGAGGGTGATCCTGTCGGGGTCGCCGCCGAACTCCGCGATCGACGCGTGCACCCAGCGCAGCGCGGCGAGCTGGTCGCGCAGACCGGGGTTGGCGGGCGCGTCCGGGAAGAGGCCGTAACCCTCCACGCCCAGACGGTAGTTGACCGAGACGAGGACGACTCCGTCGCGGGCGAAGGCGTGTCCGTCGTAGACGCGGACGGCCGAGGAGCCACGGGTGAGCGCGCCGCCGTGCAGCCAGACCATGACCGGCAGCCGGGCGCCCGGGCCGGGCTCGGGGGTCCACACGTTGAGGTTGAGGCAGTCGTCGCCCGGCACGACGGGGTCGGAGAGCAGTTTGGCGAAGGCGTCGGAGTACGGCGGTTTCGGCGGGGTCGGGCCGAAGGCGAGCGCGTCGCGCACCCCGGTCCAGGGCTCGGGCGGGACGGGCGGGCGGAATCTGCGCGGGCCGAAGGGGGGCGCCGCGTAGGGGATGCCCCGGAAGACCGCGATCCCGTTCTCGTACCGGCCGCGTACCGCCCCGTAGGGGGTGCCGACCACGGGGTTCGTCCGCTCTGCTGTCATCTGCCCACCAGCTCCTCACCGCGCTCGTGAACCATGCTCATCAGAGCATCACATCGGACCGCGCTATTCCGGCGGACGAACTCCGCCGGCCGGGTCACGCGAGGATTCCGTCCGCTGGGCCCGCTCTCACCGATTGACCCCCGCTCCCCGGCAGATCTACGGTAGAAGACGCTTTCAGAAAATGTTTCCGAGCAGCATCCCAAGCCGCAGCATTACTGGAGGGTCATGCCCAGCGCCCAGCCGCCGAGGGCCGTGTTCGCCATGGATCCGGTGCACCTGCCCCTGCTCTTCCCCCCACCCCTGATGGCACGGCTCCGGCAGACGGCCGAGATCGACCCCGGGCTCGTCGTACGGGACTTCGCCGCACCCGAGGCTGCCGCGGCCCTGGCCGGGGCCGAGGTCCTGATCACCGGCTGGGGCTGCCCGCACCTCGACGCCGAGGCCCTCGCGGTGGCACCCCGGGTGCGGGCCGTGCTGCACGCGGCGGGCTCGGTCCGCTCACTGATCGGCAAGGCCCTGTGGGAACGCGGGGTAACCGTATCCAGCGCGGTCACCGGCAACGCGCTGCCGGTCGCCGAGTACACCCTCGCGATGATCCTGCTCGCCGGGAAGGACACCTTCGCGCAGCGGGAGCGGTTCCGGCACGCGCACGCGTACCCGACGCCCGCCGAGACCGCCGCGATCGGCAACCTCGGCCGCCGGATCGGCGTCATCGGCGCCTCCCGGGTGGGCCGCCGCCTGCTCGAACTGCTGCGGCCCCACGACTTCGAGGTCCTGCTGCACGACCCCTACGTCAGCGTCAGCGAGGCGGCCGTGCTCGGTGCCGAACTCCTGCCGCTGGACCACCTGTTGAGCAACAGCGACATCGTCAGCCTGCACGCCCCCGACATCCCCGAGACCCAGCGCATGCTCGACCGCGGGCGGCTCGCCCTGATCCGGGACGGCGGGGTGCTGATCAACACCTCCCGGGGCGCGCTGATCGACCACGACGCCCTCACCGACGAGCTGCTGTCCGGGCGGCTGACCGCGATCCTGGACGTCACCGAACCCGAGCCGCTGCCTGCCGCCTCCCCGCTCTACCAGCTGCCGAACGTCTTCCTCACCCCCCACATCGCGGGCTCGCTCGGCAACGAGCTGGCACGGCTCGGCGGCATCGTCGTCGACGAGCTGGAGCGGCTGGCCGCGGGCCTGCCGCCCGCCCACGAGGTACGGCACGCGGACCTGGCCCGTGTCGCCTGATCCGGGCCGTCCACAGGCCCTCCTGCCTGGAACAACGATGGGATACGGTTTCCGGACCGGCGCGGGAGCAGGGCCTCGCGCGCCCGGTGGGAAAGCCGATACCGCGAAGGAGTCGCCACGGTGAGTCAGCGCAAGACGTCGGGCGACGTCGGCCGGGCCACGATCCGGGACGTGGCGGAGCGCGCCGGGGTCTCGGTGGCGAGCGTCTCGCGCGTGCTGTCCGGCAACTACCCGGTGTCGGAGGAGCTGCGCCGCCGGGTGATGAAGGTCGTCGGCGACCTCGACTACGTCACCAACGCGCACGCCCGTTCCCTGGCGGGCGGCGGCACACCGACCGTGGCGATCCTCATCAACAACATCACAGGCGCGGCATTCGCCCATGTGGCCAAGGGAGTTGAGGGCGCGGCCACGCTGCGCGGCTGGCTCTCCCTGGTCGGCACCACCGGCGACGACCCGGAGCGCGAACTCGCGCTGGTCAACCTCATGCGCCAACAGGGCGTGGCCGCCGTGGTGTTGCTGGGCGGCGCCTACGACGTCGACGAGTACCAGCTGCGCATGGCCCGCTTCGCCCGCTCCCTCGACGCGGTCGGCTCGCACCTCGTGCTCGTCGGCCGCCCGCCGCTGGAGGGCGACGTCCCGGCCACGACGGTCGACTACGACAACGAGGGCGGCGCCTACGCCATGGCCAGCCACCTCCTCTCGGCCGGCCACCGCCGGGTCCTGCTGCTGCCCGGTCACGCCGAACTCACCACGGCACAGGGCAGGTTGAGGGGGGCGCAACGAGCCTTCGAGGCGTACGGCGTGCCGTTCGACCCGGGGATGGTGCGGCACGGTCCCTACGACTACGAGCACGGGTACGAGGCGGTCGAGGAGAGCCTGAAGGGAGGGGTGGACTTCACCGCGGTCCTCGCGGGCACCGACGTGGTCGCCGCGGGTGCCATGCAGGCGCTGCGCGCGGGCGGACTGCGCGTGCCCGAGGACGTGTCGATCGTCGGCTACGACGACATCCCGCTGGCCTCCCAGCTCACCCCGCAGCTGACCACCGTGCACGTCCCGTACGAGGAGATGGGCCGGGTCGCGCTGCGCGCGGTGGCGGACCGGCGCGAGGGCGGCGGCACGAGTCGGCGCAGGGGAAGCGACGGCGACCATCTGGTGCTGGGCACGCATGTCGTCGTGCGGAACTCGGTGCGACCGCCCGCCCGCCGGGACTAGTTCAGCACACGGAAAGCACACAGAAGGCACCCGGAACCAGGGCGTTACGTAACCGGTTTCCCTTCAAATCCCCAGGCCAGACAGGGTCTGTGCTGGGCTGTCGAAACAAGTCGCTGCACGCCTCTTGCTCCGAACAGGCCCCGATGTCTACCTTCCAAGCAACCGGTTTCTACCTCTTCTCTTCAGAAGGAACACGGTCTGATGAACTTCACCAGCCCCCGGAGAAGGTTCGCTCGGGCAGCCGTCGCGGGCCTCGCACTGACAGGTCTGCTCTCCGCCTGCGGCGGATCCGGCTCGGGAGACAAGACGTCCTCCGGTCCGGTCACCCTCCCCTTCTGGGGCTGGGCCAACGGACAGGACGCCGTAGTGAAGGCGTTCAACGCCGCGCACAAGGACATCAAGCTCAAGTACACCAAGGTCACCGACCAGTTGACGATGCAGAAGCAGCTCACCAACGCGGTCAAGGCCGGCAACGCGCCCTGCCTGGTGCAGAACACGGCGGAGTACGTGACCACCTGGGTCTCGCAGGGCGCGCTCGCCGACATCTCGCGGTACGTCTCCGCCGACAAGGACAAGTTCAACGCGGGCGCGTGGGCCAGTGCGCAGGTGCAGGGCAAGTCCTATGGCGTGCCCACCAGTTCGGCCCCCGCCTTCACGATCTACCGCACCGACATCTTCCAGAAGTACGGACTGAAGGCGCCCACGACCTGGGACGAGTTCATCGCCGCGGGCAAGGTGCTGAAGAAGCACGGCATCAAGATCACCAACTACGCCGGTGAGGACCCGAGCACCCTGGAGGTCCTCTCCATGCAGGCCGGGGCGCACTGGTACGCCATCGACGGCAACTCCTGGAAGGTGGACTTCCAGGACGCGGGCAGCCTCAAGGCGGCGAAGGTGATCCAGGACATCGTCGACAACGACCTCAACTCCAAGCTCTCCTTCGCCGACTACGCGGCCGTACAGCGCAACTACGACAACGGCGGCACCGCGACCCGGCAGATCTCCACCTGGCAGATGGCGGGCATGGTGCAGAACTTCACCAAGTCCGACGGCAAGTGGGCGCTTTCGCCCTGGCCGACCTTCGCGGGCGAGGCCGCCAAGACACCGGCCGGCACCAACCAGAGCGGTGGCGTCACCCTGGTGACCAAGCAGTGCGCGCACCAACAGCAGGCCGCCGAGGCCGCGTTGTGGATGTCGACCGACACCGGCGCGGTGAAGACGATGGCGAGCCCGACCACCGGCAACGGTGTGATGCCGGCACTCGCGGACAGCAACGCGTACGTCGCCGAGGCGATCTCCGACAAGCTGCTCGGCACGAACTACGAGCCCGCGAAGAAGGTCGTCACCGACAGCCTCGACACCGTCACCTCGGACTGGGTGTTCGGCCCGGACTGGACCGCCATGTTCACCGAACTCCAGACGGGCTGGGCGAAGGTGATGAACAAGGAGGAGAAGGTCACCGATCTGCTGGCGCACATGCAGGAGTGGACGGTCAAGGACCTGAAGTCCCGCGGTATCAGCGTCAAGGGCTGAGGCAGCGCAGATGATTCGCTCCCAGCGCTGGAAGGGTGCCGCGTTCACGGTGCCCTTCCAGCTCGGTTTCGTGTTCCTCTACCTGATACCGATCGGGTACGCCGTCTACGAGTCGCTGTTCGTGGAGCACCAGTCCGGGCTCGGTCTCGGCGGTTCCACGGAGAGGTTCTCCGGCCTGGACAACTACCAACAGGGCCTGACCGACTCGGCGTTCATGAACTCGGTACTGCGCGTGGTGCTGTTCGCCTGCGTGCAGATCCCGGTGATGCTGCTCGTCAGCCTGCTCCTCGCACTGTTCCTGGACGCGTTGTCGTCGAAGGTCGCGGGCCGCTTCCGCATCCTGCTCCTGGTGCCGTACATGATCCCCGGGGTGGTCGCGGCGATCGTGTGGATCAACCTGTACAGCCCGGACGTCGGCCCGTTGACCCCGTTGGGCAAGGTGTTCGGCCTGTCCTGGAACTTCTTCGCGCCCTCGATGGTGTGGCCGTCCATCGGCAACCTGCTGACCTGGCACGGCATCGGCTACAACATGGTCATCATCTACTCGGCGCTCCAGGGCGTGCCCCGCGACCTCTTCGAGGCGGCCCGGCTCGACGGCGCCTCCGAGTTCCGGGTCGCGACGAGCATCAAAATCCCTTACGTACGAGGGGCGTTGGTGCTGACCGGCATGCTCTCGATCATCCAGATGCTCCAGATCTTCAACGAGCCGGCGCTGTTCCGGAACGTCACCCCGCAGACGGTGAACGACAGCTTCACCCCGATCATGATCATCTACAACCAGGCGTTCAACGCGGGCAACTACCACTACGCGGCGGCCCTTTCGGTCCTCCTCGCCCTCATCCTCGGCCTCGCCTCCTTCCTCTTCTACCGGCTCACCGCGAAGGAGGCCGACTGATGACTCTCACCGAAGAGCGCCGGAAGGCACAGCAGGTCCGCCGCCTCAACAAGCCCGATCCGGCGGCCCGTTCACGCGGCGGCCAGCGCTTCCTGCTCGTCGGACTTGTCCTGGCCAGCGCCTACAGCCTGTTCCCGGTGTGGTGGCTGATCGTCGCCGCCACCAAGAACCGCACGGGCCTCTACCAGAGCAACGGCCTGTGGTTCTCCGGCATGCACCTGTGGGAGAACCTGCGTCAGGTCTTCACCTACGAGAACGGCATCTTCCTGCGCTGGACCGCCAACTCGTTCCTCTACGCGGGCGTCGGCTCCCTGGGCGGCACCCTCATCGCGCTCGCCACGGGCTACGGCCTCGCGCGCTTCGAATTCCCGGGCCGCAGCGCGGTGTTCGCGTGCGTGGTGGGCTCGTTCCTCATCCCGATCGCACTGCTCACACTGCCGCTGTACCTGATGTTCTCGAAGATCGGCCTGGTCGACACCCCCTGGGCGATGCTGATCCCCTGCCTGATCAACCCGTTCAGCGTCTACCTCGCCAAGGTGTACACCGAGGCCACGATCCCCTTCGAACTCCTGGAAGCGGCCCGTCTGGACGGCGCGGGCGAACTCCGCATCTTCGTCAGCATCGTGCTGCGGATGATGACGACGGGCGGCGCCACGGTCTTCCTGCTCGCGTTCGTGAACACCTGGAACGCCTTCTTCCTGCCCCTCACCGTGCTGCGCGGCGAGAACAACTGGACCCTCAACATCGGCCTCTACAACTGGTCGGGAAAACGCCTGGAGTCGGGCGTCGACCTCACCAGCCTGGTCCTGACCGGCGCACTGCTGTCGATCGTGCCCATGGCCGTGATGATGGTCGCGATGCGGCGGTACTGGCGCACGGGCGTCACCCTGGGAGCCCTCAAGTGACCTTGCTGCACAACCCCGTTGTCCGCGGTTTCGCCCCCGACCCCTCGATGGTCAGGGTGGGCGACTGGTACTACGTGGCGACCAGTTCCTTCGAGTGGTTCCCGACGATCCCGATCCACCGCTCGCGCGACCTCGCGCACTGGGAGTACGCGGGCCACGTCCGTGGAGCGGTCCCCGGCGAGTCGCTGGCGGGCGTCCCGGACTCGGGCGGCATCTGGGCACCCTCGCTGAGCTGGGACGGCGAACGCTTCTGGATGACGTACTCGATCGTCCGCTCGGTCGGCACGCCGTACTTCGACACCGACACCTACGTCACCACGGCCACGGACATCGGCGGGAAGTGGACCGTTCCACAACGGGTCGAGAGCCACGGTTTCGACCCGGCGCTGTTCCACGACGAGGGCCGACTGTGGCTCCTCAACCTCCAGAACGACCACCGCCCCGGCGGCCGGCGCTTCGCGGGGATCGTCGCGACCGAGTTGGACCGGGACACGCTCGCTCCAGCGGGCCCGACCCATCTCCTGCTCCAGCACGAACGGCTCGTCGAGGGACCGAAGTTGGTGCGGCGCGGCGACTGGTACTACCTGCTGCTCGCGGAGGGCGGCACCGGGTTCGAGCACGGGGTGCTGGTGGCGCGCGGCCGTACGGTCACCGGTCCGTACGAGGTCGACGACCGTCCACTGCTGACATCCCGGGACGATCCGTCGGTTCCCTTGCAGAAGGCGGGACACGGCGAGCTGGTCGAACTGCCGCGCGGTGACTGGGTGTTGAGCCACTTGACGGCACGACCGGTCCAGACCCCCGCCGGACCTCGGTGCACGCTGGGCCGGGAGACGGCGGTCCAGGCGATGACCTGGGACGCGGACGGCTGGCCGAGGCTGCGGGACGGGGGGTGGCACCCGGCGGAGGAGGTCGCCGTGCCGACGCGCCCCGCCACACCACCCGACCAAGTCGCGTACTCCGAAGGGCCGTTGGGGTGGCCTTGGAACGGTCCACGCGGATACCCCGACCCGTCCTGGGCCGACGCCACCACCCGCCCCGGCTGGATCCGGCTGCGCGGGCGGCACGGGCCGGAGTCGCGGTGGGCGCACAGTCTGCTGGCGCAACGGTTCACGGAGCATCGGGCGGAGGTCGAAGTCACCGTCGAGGCAAGGCCGTCGACGTTCACGCAGGCGGCGGGGCTGGTGCTCTGGTACGGCGCCGACGCGTATTTCGGCCTGGACCTGACGTGGGCGGAGCCCGAGGGTGAGGGGCAGCGGGGTCAGCAGTGGCGGGGTGACGGCGGGCGTACGGTGCTGCGGCTGGTGGAGCGGGACGAGGATGTCACGCGTGAAGTGGCCGTTGTCGAGGTCGAGTTCGGGGCGCCGGTGACGCTGGGGGCGACGGTCGACGGTGCCGACGCGCGGTTCTGGTATGTCCGTGACGGCGAACGCGTGCCGGTGGGACCGGTGTTGGACTTCGGTCGGCTCTCGGACGACCACGGCTCGCGGCTGCGTTTCACCGGGGCGATGGCCGGGATCCATGCCGTGGATCTCGTCGGGGCGGAGTTCACCGCCGACTTCGGCGGCTTTCGCCTGGAGTGCACCCCGCCGCGCTGAGCTGTTCGGGGTTTCGAAAGATCAGGTCGCCGTCATCACGTGAATTCCCTGGTCTTCCCGCCGTGTTGACGCGCACCTATCGTAGGAAGCGCTTTCTGATCGGTTGGTGGTCGGGCCGTGGGACAGCGCTGGTCGAAACTTTCGATGGCCCTCGGGCGGGCTGGAGAGGTGGTTCCCGATGGTCCGTGCGGGGAGCGCGAGCATGACGGCAGGGCCGACGCTGGCGGTCGTGGCCCGTGAGGCGGGGGTGTCCGTGCCGACGGCGTCGAAGGTGGTCAACGGCCGGGAGGACGTGGCGCCGGAGACCCGGCGGCGGGTGACGGAGGCGCTGGAGCGGCTCGGTTATGTGCGCAGGCCGCGCTTCGACGCGAACAAGGCACCGGGTCTTGTCGACCTGGTCGTGCACTCGTTGGACAGTTCCTGGTCGGGGGCGGTGCTGCACGGGGTGGAGGAGGCCGCGTACGAGGCCGGGCTTGAGGTGGTGGTGTCGGCCGGGCTGACCCGGACGCGGGCCGACCGGCCCGAACGGGGCTGGCTGGACAAGCTGGTCGGCAGGGGATCCTCCGGAGTCCTGTTCAATCTGGCCGAGTTGACGCCGTCGCAGTACGCGTGGCTCGACCAGCACCGGATCCCGTTCGTGATGATCGACCCGGTGCGGGAGCCGCCGCCGGGTGTCGCGTCGGTCGGCGCGGCCAACTGGCACGGTGGGGTGACGGCGACCGAGCATCTGCTGTCCCTGGGCCACGAACGGATCGCGGTGATCGCCGGTCACCGGCACAAGATGTGCAGCAGCGCCCGCGTCGCCGGCTACCGCTCCGCGCTGGCCTCCGCCGGGGTATCCGTGCGCCCGGACTACATCCGCCACGGCGGCTTCGACCAGGCCATGGCCCGCACCCGGATGCGCGAACTCCTCGACCTGCCCGAGCCGCCGACGGCGGTCTTCGTCTGCTCCGACCGTATGGCGCTCGGGGTCTACGAGGCCCTGACGGAACGGGAGTTGAGCGTGCCGGACGACATCAGCGTGGTCGGCTTCGACGACCTGCCCGAGGCCCGCTGGGTGACTCCGGCGCTGACCACGGTCCGGCAGCCGCTGTCGGAGATGGCGGCCACGGCGCTCCGGCTCCTGGTCCGCATGATGGACGGCGACCGGCCGGAGAGCACGCGGACGGAGTTGTCGACGCGGTTGGTGGAGCGGGCCAGTACGGGGGTGCCGCGGGGCTGAGAGCTGCCCCGTAGTGGTCGCGTCAGCTCTGGGTCAGCGGCCAGACCGCCGCCGGATCGCAGTGGGCCGGACATGCCAGCAGGTAGACCTCGTTGCCGAGAAACAGCCCGTAGACGTCGGCGCCGCCGCTGTAGGGCTGCTCCGGCTGCCCGGGGCGGACGGCGAAATCCATGTTCGCCGGGACCTCGCAGAGATACACCAGATCGGCGCCGCACGCGCACGTGCAGTGCTCGGGATACTGCGCCCAGGACGGTGTGCCACCCACCTTGAACGTCTGGGCTCCGACCCCTTCCGCGTCCGGGGTGTCCGTGAAGGGGCGCAGCGTCAACGGCAGGGCGCGCAGGGACGGTTCGGTCCCCGCCGCCGGCAGCGTCGCGCGACGCTGGAGCAGCACGCGCCAGAACGGGCCCGGGTACGGCGGCTGCGGAGCGTCCCAGTACCGGGGTATGAGCCGACCGTCGGCCATCTCGGGGAAGGTCGCGTCGTTGTGCGCACGGCAGTGGAAGACCAGCAGGTGGTCGCCGCCGAAAGTCTCCACGTCCGGGGGTATGTCCAGCTGGAAGTACAGGACGAGCCGCTCGCCGCAGAAACACTCGGGCCATGACTGGCCTTCGTCGAGGTAGGGCCGACCGCCGACCGAGTTCCGGTTCGGCTCGTCGAGCGGCTCGGATCCGACCTCGACCAGATGAGCGGACACCTTCGTCATCCCCCGTTCTTCCCCGGCCGCGCCGCCCAGTTGATCCCGCCCAGCAGATGCGCGCGGAAGTCCGGGTCGTCGTACGCCTCCGCCGCGTGGCCGAGGGCCGTGTAGAAGACCCGGCCCGCGCCCTTCTCGTGGCACCACGCCAGGGGGTGGTCGGCGCCCATCCCGCCGCCCTCGTAGGAGGATTCGTCGGCGGTGAGGAGGACGTGTGTCGAACTCCGCGGGTTGGTGCGGAAGTCGTACCACTCGTCCGTGAACCGCCATACGGCGGGCAGGTGTTGGGTGGCCGGATGGGTACGGTCCTCGATCACGGCCCTGCCGGGCTGGTGGGCGGGGTGCCGGTCGAAGCGGGCGCCGAGGAGGTCGCCGTAGTACGGCCAGTCGTACTCGGTGCAGGCCGCCGCGTGGACGCCGACGAAGCCGCCGCCCGACTCGACGTAGGACGCGAGGTGTTCGCGGCCCGCCGGGGTGAGTACCTCGCCGCTGGTGGAGAGGAAGACGACGGCCGCGTAGTCGTCCAGGGGGTGTTCGAAGGCGGCCGGGTCCTCCGTGGCGGTCACCTCGAAGGGGCCGAGGGCGCGCAGGGCGGTCACCGCGGCCGGGATGGAGTCGTGGCGGTAGGCGGTGGTGCGGGTGCAGACCAGGAGGCGGGGTGCGGCAACAGCCATACGGGGCAGCCTATTTCACTCCGCGCGCTCAACCGCCCGACCCCGCGCTGTCGCCGAACTCCCTGGGCGGGAGGACCACGGCGAGTTCGCTCTTGTACGGGCGGCGCAGCGACCGGGCCGACTCGCGCAGGACCTCGCGGCTCACCTTGCCCTGCTCGGCGGCGATGTGCACGAGGTGGCCCTTCGCCGCCATCACGTACTCGGCGTCTCCCCCACCTGTGCGGTACCAGGCGTTCCCGTCGCGTACACAGGTCATGTGCTCGGTGGTCACCGCCTGCGTCGTGCAGTTCGCGTCGGTCATCGTGCCGGGCTCCACACGCAGGTTGATCACAGCACCGTTCTTCGGCGATATGTACGCCACGGAGAGACCGACGTCCGAGACGCCCACCGACTGCTCGGCGAGGGTGAATCCGGGCGGGTCGATGACGTAGACAAGGTCGGGGTCGAAGCCCAACGTCCTTGCGCGGGCGGCGATTTCGGCAGACGTCGCCGGGGTCGGGGAAGTGGAAGGGGAGGACGAGGTCTTCGGGGTTCCGGTACCGGCGCCCGACTTCTCGGTACCGCAGCCGACCATCAGCGCGGGCAGCAACAGCAATAACGGCAGGACGCGCACGGCACGGATCATGGGGCCATCCTGCCGTACACCGCGTAGCCTTGGTGGGGATGAATGCCATTCCCGCACACCTGGACCATCTCGTCCTCGCGACCCCCGAACTCGCGGCGACAGTCGCCGACTTCACTTCGCGCACGGGTATCGCACCGGTGGCCGGTGGTGTCCATGTCGGGCTCGGTACCCGCAACTACCTGGTGTCTCTCGGCGGTTCGCGCTACCTGGAGATCCTCGGTCCCGACCCGGAGCAGGCCGAGCCGTCGGGGCCGCGGCCGTTCGGTGTCGACGGGCTGTCCGGCGCGCGGACCGTGACCTGGGCGATCAGTCCGCCCGATCTGGACGCGGCGGTCGCGGCGGCCCGCGCCCAGGGGTACGACCCCGGGCCCGTGCGGGCGATGAGCCGCCGCCGCCCCGACGGCACGCTGCTGGAGTGGCGGCTCACGGACGGGGACACGGCACACCCTTCCGGTCTGGTGCCGTTCCTGATCGACTGGAGCGCGTCGCCCCATCCGACCGCCTCGGACCTGCCCGTCGCGCCCCTGCTGGAGCTGGCGGCGACCGCCCCGGCACCGGACGAGATCCGCCCGCTGCTCTCCGCCGTGGGCGTGGAGCTGGCGCTGACCGAGGGCCCGGTGGCGCTCTCCTTCACGCTGGACACGCCTCGTGGGGCAGTGACCTTCGGCTGAGGGCGGAGGTGTCCGATTCGTTCAAGACCGGGCGCCGAGGCTCCGCCTACCGTGGTCGTATGACTCCACGATTTGACGCGATCGGGCTGGTCGTCTCCGACATGGCCGCCTCTGTCGCCTTCTACCGTCTGCTCGGGTTCGGCTTCCCCGAGGCTGCCGAGGACCAGCCGCATGCCGAGGCCCAACTCCCCGGTGGGCTACGGCTGTTGCTGGACACGGAGGACACCGTCCGCTCGTTCCACGCGGGTTGGCGGCCGCCCACCGGGGGCAGCGGCCGGGCCGCGCTCGCCCTGCTCTGCGACGACCCCGCCGAAGTCGACCGGGTCTACGAGGAGTTGGTGGGCGCCGGGCACCACGGGGAGCTCAAGCCGTGGGACGCGTTCTGGGGGCAGCGGTACGCCGTCGTGCACGATCCCGACGGCAACGGAGTGGATCTCTTCGCACCGCTGAGCCCTGCCTAGCCGCTCCGGCCGAGCAGCTGCCCCAGCGGCATCCCCGCCAACTCCCTGACGTCCCGGGCGAGATGGGCCTGGTCCGCGTAGCCGGAGCGGGCCGCCGTCTCCGCGAAGGGGACTCCGGCGCGGGCCAGTGCGAGGGCGCGTTGGAGGCGCAGCACCCGGGCCAGGGTCTTGGGGCCGTAGCCGAAGGCGGCCAGTGAGCGGCGGTGCAACTGGCGGGCGCCCAGGCCGAGTTCGTCCGCGGTGGCGGCGACGGGGCGGCCGGTGTCGAGGGCCGCCACGAGGTGTCGTAGCAGCGGGTCGGGTGGGGGTGCGTGCGCGGCGCGTTCCAGTGCCAGGGCCTCCAGTGCGGTCGTCGGGTCGGGGGCCGTGGCGAGGCGGGCGTGCAGGCGTCGTACCGTCGCGGCGGGCCAGAGGTCGGTGAGGTCGACTCGGAGGTCGCGGAGTTCGTGGGCGGGAACGCCCAGATAGGTGGGGGCGGTGCCGGGGGCGAAGCGGAGGCCGGCCCAGTGGGCGGGTTCCGTCCCGGGGACGTACGCGCGGGTGTCGGGGCCGGCGACCAGCAGGCGGCCCTCGTTCCAGAGGAGGTCCATGCAGCCGTCGGGCAGGACGGGGTGGACCGGGGTCGAGACGGGGTTCTCCATGGTGCGGGTCCACACCACCGCGCCCGGCAGCCGCGATGCCCTCTCCGCGTACATGCAGGCCAGGCTACGCCGACCGCGTCCGGTGCTCCTGCGGGCTGACGCCGTAGACCCGTTTGAAGGCGCTGGAGAGCGCGAACGCGCTGCCGTAGCCCACGTCCCGCGCGATCGCGGCGATCGTGTCGTCCGTGTCGCGGAGGCGGTCCGCGGCGAGGGCGAGGCGCCAGGCGGTGAGGTAGGACATCGGGGGTTCGCCGACCAGGTCGGTGAAGCGGCGGGCCAGGGCCGCGCGGGAGACGGCGGCCTTGGCGGCGAGGGAGGCGACCGTCCAGGGGTGGGCGGGGTCGTCCTGGAGGAGGCGCAGGACCCTGCCGACCACCGGGTCCGCCTGGGCGCGGTACCAGGCCGGGGCCTCCGCCTCCGGGCGGGAGAACCAGGCCCTCAGGGCGGCGATGACCAGGAGGTCCAGGAGGCGGTCCAGGACGACTTCCTGGGCGGGTTCGTCGCGGACGATCTCCTCCATGAGGAGGGGCGTGAGCGGGCACTCCCAGACCTCGGAGGGGAGGGAGAGCAGGGGTGGCAGCGCGTCCAGGAGACGCCCGTTGATCTCGCCGCGCATGAGGTACGTGCCGATGAGCATCACCGTGGACCCTTCCAAACGGTCGCCCCAGGTGCGGACGCCGAGGTCCATCGAGCCCTTCAGGGACGTGCCGTCGGGGTAGCTGCACTCGCCGCCGGGCAGGATCAGCGCCTGCGGGGGTGTGTCCGGGGCGTCGCCGCAGGTGTACGGGTCGGGGCCGCGCGCTATGGCGAGGTCGCCGGCCCGGAGGTGTATCCGCTCCCCCGTCTCGGGAGTGACGCAGGCGTCGCCGCGGACCATGAGCATGACCGTCAGGGGTGCGCGGTCCTCGATGCGCAGGGCCCACGGCGGGTCGAAGCACGCGCGGATCATGAAGGCGCCACGCGCGCGTGGACCCTCAAGAAGGCCTGACAGGGCGTCCATGCGGCCAGCGTAGACGCGCGCTTATGGGAATGAGCCGTTCAGCGATGGTCCGTGCCCGCGCGCGGGCGTTGACTGGACGGCATGACAGAGAACGCACGGGACATGACGATGGTGGTGACGGGCGCTTCGGGTCGTACCGGGCGCCGGGTGGCGGAGGCGGCGCGGGCCGCGGGACTGACCGTACGGGAGGCTTCGCGGGCGCAGGGCTTCGACTGGTTGGACCGGTCCACGTGGGCGGACACCCTGCGGGGCGCCGATGCCGCGTACCTGGTGTATCCCTCGGACGTCGGGGCGCTGGACGCGCCCGGCGCGGTGGGGATGTTCGCGCACGAGGCGGTCTCGCTGGGCGTACGGCGGCTGGTGCTGCTGTCCTCGCGGGGCGAGGAGCGGGCGCGGCCGACCGAGGAGGCGCTGCGCGGGTCGGGGGCGGACTGGACGGTCGTACGGGCCGCGTGGTTCGCGCAGAACTTCAGCGAGGGACCGCTGGTGGAGGGGCTGCGGGAGAGCGGGGAACTGGTGTTCCCGGCCGGTGAGGTGCGGGAGCCCTTCGTCGACGTACGGGACATCGCGGACGTGGTGGTGGCCGCGGTGACGGCCGGGGACCGGTATGCCGGGCAGGCGCTCACGGTGTCCGGGCCGCGGCTGCTGACCTTCGGGGAGGCGATCGCGGAGATCTCCGAGGCGGCGGGGCGGGCGTTGACGTACCGGGCGGTGTCGGCCCGTCAGTACGGGGACGAGCTGGCCGGGTTCGGGGTGCCGGACGGGGAGGTCGAGTTCCTGGTGGAGCTGTTCGAGTCGCTGCTCGACGGGCGGAACTCGTATCTCTCGGACGGGGTTCAGGAGGTGTTGGGGCGTGAGCCGCGCGACTTCGCGGAGTTCGCGCGGGAAGCCTCGGCGGCGGGCGTCTGGAAGGTGTGAGCGGGCGTCTGGAAGCTGTAGCGGAGCGTTACTTCACCGGTCCCGGGGTGTCTCCGCCGCTCTTGTGGGTGCTCTTGGCGTGCGTGCTCTTCGCGTGCGTGCGCAGTCGGGACGTGACGTCCTCGGGGGGCAGGAAGCGGGACCAGCGTTCCGGGAACTCGGAGGGCATGTCGCCGTCTTCGGGGTCGTCGAAGTCCTCGTCGTCCTCGCCGCCCTGGGTGCGGGCGGCGGCCATGCGGGCGACGTACTCGGCGGCCTGCTCCTCGTGCCTGCGTTCGTTGGCGGCGCGGGCGGCGGCCGTCGCGGCGGCCGGCCAGACCCGGTCGATGGCCGCGTTGACGGCGGCCCCGACGAGTACGGCGAACGCGGACACGCCGATCCACAGCAGTACGGCGACGGGCGCGGCGAGGGAGCCGTAGATGGTGGGGCCCTCGACCGTGCCGGTGAGGTAGATGCGCAGGAGGTAGCTGCCGAGGACCCACATGGCGAGGGCGACCAGGGAGCCGGGCACGTCCTCGATCCACGGGGAGCGGACGGGGACGGAGACGTGGTACAGCGTCGTGAGGAAGACGACGGACAGGACGATGACGACCGGCCAGTACAGGACCTGTACGACCGTCTCCGACCAGGGCACGACCTTCACCACGGCGTCCGGTCCCGCGACCATCAGGGGCAGCGCGACCGAGCCGATCAGCAGGGCCGCGATGAACAGGACGAAGGACACGATCCGGGTCTTGACGAGGCCGCGTACGCCGTCGAGGCCGTACATCACGGTGATGGTGTCGATGAAGACGTTGACCGCGCGGGAGCCCGACCAGAGGGCGAAGAGGAAGCCGATGGAGATGACGTCGGGACGGCCGCCCTTCATGACGTCGTGCAGGATCGGCTGGGCGATCTCGTGGACGCCCTTGTCGGTCAGGACGGTGCGGGACGCCTCCAGGATGTTGTTCTCCAGGCCGGCGATGCTGTGCGCGCCGGTCCAGCTGTCGACGTAGCCGAGCAGGCCGATGAGGCTCAGCAGGAGCGGCGGGACGGACAGCAGCGTGAAGAACGCGGCCTCGGCCGCGAGGCCCAGGATGCGGTACTCCATGCAGGAGTTGACGGTGTCCTTGACCAGCAGCCAGGCGGTCCTGCGCTTGGAGACGTTCCGGTAGAGGGCACGCGCCCGGTGGAACCGGCCGGTGGGCCGCTCGGGGGTTTCACTTGCTGACTGCACGCCCTAAAGGTATCCGCCGTGCCGGGATGCACTCATCCCCCGGGGGCGTCGGCCGGGACAGGGTGCCTGCCCACCGGCCGTGTCATGCTCGCGCTGGCCGAAACTTTTCGGTCCGGAATTCGAATTGGCATTCGAGATTTTAATGGTTGTTTTGGAGAGCTTCCCGGTGAGGACTTCGTCCGTCAATCATGATTGACCTTCCCCGCGCCTCGTGAAGTCGAAAAAGCGCCATTGCCCAAAACGGCCTTGACCCGTTCCGGAATGTCCAGAAATAATCCGGACTGCATTCGTTGCGCGCGTTGGGACGACGTCAGCGCACACGACTCGGGGGAATCACATTGGGTCCATGACCAGGACCCCGTCCCAGAAATTCACTTTCACCCCACCCGTTTCGCGTGTGCCGTTTTCGTCTTTGGCGATTTTGGCAATTCAAAGACAATGATCAGCACCAAGGAGCCACGTGGTGGGAAAACCCGGCACCGGCACCGAGACCGTTCTCGCAGAGGTCCTGGCCGGTGTCGTACGCAAGGAAGCAATACCGCTCGACAGTCACTTCTTCGACGACCTGGGCGCCAACTCGCTGGTGATGGCGCACTTCTGCGCCCGGGTCAGGAAACGCGACGATCTCCCGTCGGTCTCGATGCGGGACGTCTACGGCCATCCGACGATCCGTAGTCTCGCGGCGGCCCTCGCCGACACCGACGAGCCTTCCGAGCCGGCCGTCGCGGAGCCTCCGCCGCCCGGCAGCACGGCCCGCTATCTGTTGTGCGGGTTGATTCAGTTCCTTGTATTCGCGGTGTACTGCGCACTCGCCGGACTTGTCACGGGCCGCGGCTACGAATGGGTTTCCGGCGGTTCCGGAGTGGCACAGGTTTATCTGCGTTCCGCGATATTCGGCGGCGCGGTGTTCATCGGTGTGTGCACGGTGCCGGTGGTGGCCAAGTGGGTACTCGTCGGCCGCTGGAAGGAGACCGAGTTCCCGGTCTGGAGCCTCGCCTATGTCCGGTTCTGGACGGTCAAGGCGCTGCTGCACGCCAACCCGATGATCCTGTTCGCCGGCAACCCGCTGTACGTCCTCTACCTGCGCGCCCTCGGCGCCCGGATCGGCAGGGGCGTCACGATCCTGTCCCACTCCGTCCCGGTCTGCACCGACCTGCTGACCATCGGCGACGGAACGGTCATCCGCAAGGACTCCTTCTTCCTCTGCTACCAGGCGCACGCCGGCCGTATCCGCACCGGCCGGGTCACGCTCGGCAGCGGGGTGTACGTCGGCGAGAAGACGGTCCTCGACATCGGCACCACCATGGGCGACGGAGCCCAACTCGGCCACTCCAGCGCCCTGTACGACGACGCGCGGGTCCCGGCGGGCGGGCGCGTGCACGGCTCACCGGCCGTCGCCACTGACGTCGACCACGTCCGCGTCCCGGCGGCGAACTGCTCCACGGCGCGGCGCTTCGGCTACGGCCTGGGCGCGCTCCTTCAGATGCTGGTGGTCTACGTCCCGCTCGCGCTCGGCGGTACCTACATGGTGCTGACGGTGGTACCGGCCCTGGACCACCTGCTCGACCCAGGCAAGAAGGACCTCAACTCGGCCCGCTTCTACGGCGAGGCGCTGGGTCTGTCACTGGTGGCGTTCGTCGCCTTCGTGGTGCTCGGCTTCGCCTCCGTCTCCCTGCTGCCGAGGCTGCTCCGGCCGCTGCTGCGCCCGGACCGGGTGTATCCGCTGTACGGCTTCCACTACTCGGTGCAGCGCGCGGTGGCCCGCCTGACCAACCTGAAGTTCTTCAAGTGGCTGTGCGGCGACAGCTCGTACATCGTCGGCTATCTGAAGGCCATCGGCTACGACCTCGGCGAGGTGGAGCAGACCGGCTCCAACTTCGGTACGGAGGTGCAGCACGAGACGCCGTATCTGGCCAGTGTGGGAAGCGGCACGATGGTCGCGGACGGTCTGTCGATCGTCAACGCGGACTTCTCCAGTACGTCGTTCCGGCTGACCCGGGCCTCGATCGGGCCGCGCAACTTCCTGGGCAACAACATCGCCTACCCCTCCGGGGGCCGCACCGGCGACAACTGCCTGCTCGCCACGAAGGTGATGGTGCCGCTCGACGGCGAAGTCCGGGAGGGCGTGGGCCTGTTGGGCTCGCCGTGCTTCGAGATCCCGCGCTCGGTGGAGCGGGACAGCCGCTTCGACCATCTGCGCGAGGGCGACGAGCTGAAGCGCCGGCTGACCCTGAAGAACCGCGCCAACCTGCGCTCGATGGGCCTGTATCTGTTCGTGCGCTGGCTGCACTGGTTCGTGCTCACCGTCATCGGCTTCACCGCCGTCGACCTGTACGGGGGCGAGGGCATCGGCGGGGGGCTGCTGATCGGCGCGTCCCTGATGCTCGGGCTCGGCTTCACCGCCGGGTACTACGTGCTGGTGGAGCGCCTGGTCGGCGGATTCCGGCCGCTGGAAGCCAAGTTGTGCTCGATCTACGACCCGTACTTCTGGTGGCACGAGCGGCTGTGGAAGGTGCCGGACCACTACATCCAGGTGTTCAACGGGACGCCGTTCAAGAACCTGATCTGGCGGCTGCTGGGCGTACAGATGGGGCGGCGGGTCTTCGACGACGGTGCCTACATCACCGAGCGCACGCTCACCGCGATCGGCGACGACTGCACGCTGTCGGCGCACACCAAGGTGCAGTCCCACTCGCAGGAGGACGGCACGTTCAAGTCCGAACTCATCACCATCGGCGACGGCTGCACCCTCGGGGTGGGTGCGCTCGTGCACTACGGGGTGTCGATGGGCGACGGGGCCGTACTCGCCGCCGACTCGTTCCTGATGAAGGGCGAGGAGATGCCCGCGCTGTCGCGGTGGGGCGGAAATCCGGCGGTGGCCCAGCGCGGCGCCGTCAAGCAGGTGTCCGCCTGACGGCCTGGCCGCAGGGGGAAGGAAACAGGGGGGAAGAGAAAGATGGAGATCATTCCGCGGTGGACGCTCGCTCCGGTGCCCGGTGTGGCGGAGCACGAAGTGTCCCTGCCCGAAGGGCTGTTGATCGAGCCCGCGGCTGTGAAGGCCGCCCATGCGACCGTGCTCGCCGCGCTCTCCGGGGAGAGCGTCGAGGAGGACCCGGCGTTGCAGGTGAGCGTCACGGGCCGCACGCTGCGACTGCGGTACCGCACCGATGTCCTGGACGCCGAGGCCGCCGCCCGTGTCGCGGGCTACCACGTCACGGTCCTCACCGATCCGAAGCGGACGAGCCTGCTGTCCGAGGCCGAAGTCCGGTTCCAGTTGGAGGAGTTGGCGGGTCCGCGCCGTGAACTGCCGGACCGGCGGGTGCACGAGCTGTTCGAGGACATGGTGGAGGTGTGCCCGGACGCGGTCGCCGCCGTGCGGGGCGACCGGAGCTGGACCTACCGGGAGCTCAACTCCCGCGCGAACCAGCTGAGTCGGGCACTGCTGACCCGCGGTCTGACCCGCGAGGGTGTGGTCGCCGTGGTGCTGGAGCGCGACCTCGACTGGATGGCCGCCGTACTGGCCGTGTTCAAGGCGGGCGGGGTCTATCTCCCCGTCGAGCCGCACTTCCCGGCCGACCGCGTGGCGCGGGTGCTGGAGCGCGCCGGGTGCGAGCTGGTGCTGACCGAGCACGGCAGCGACGGTTCGCTGGCCGCGCCGGACCGCACCCTCTACGTAGACGAGGCCTACGCCGAGGGGCATCCGGACGGGAACCCCGGGATCGAGGTCACGCCCGGTCAACTCGCCTACATCTACTTCACGTCGGGCTCCACGGGTGAGCCCAAGGGCGCGATGTGCGAGCACGCGGGGTTCGTCAACCACGTCTTCGCCAAGCTGGACGACCTGGGGATCGGGGCCGGGCAGGTGGTCGCCCAGACCGCTCCCCAGTGCTTCGACATCTCGCTGTGGCAGCTGGTCTGCGCGCCGCTCGTGGGCGGGCGGACGCTGCTGGTCGAGCAGGACGTGATCCTGGACGTGCCGCGGTTCGTCGACACGGTCGAGGCGGGGCGGGTCAACGTGCTCCAGGTCGTGCCGTCGTATCTGGAGGCCGTACTGGCCGAGTTGGAGCGGCAGCCGCGTCAACTCCCGGACCTGCGGTGTGTGTCGGTCACCGGGGAGGCCGTGAAGAAGGAGCTGGTGGAGCGCTGGTTCGCGGCGCGGCCCGGGGTGCGGCTGGTCAACGCCTATGGCCTGACCGAGACTTCGGACGACACCAACCACGAGGTGATGGACCGGGCACCGGACGGGCCCCGGGTGCCGCTCGGCCGGCCGGTGGGCAATGTGCGGGTGTACGTCGTCGACGAGGACCTGGTGCCGGTGCCGCTGGGGGCGCCCGGCGAGATCGTGTTCTCCGGTGTGTGCGTGGGCCGGGGGTACGTCAACGATCCCGAGCGGACGGCGGCGGCCTTCACCGAGGACCCGTACCGGCCCGGTGAGCGGCTGTACCGCAGCGGCGACCACGGGCGCTGGCGTCCGGACGGCAAGTTGGAGTTCCTGGGGCGCCGGGACAGCCAGGTGAAGATCCGCGGCTTCCGCATCGAGATCGGCGAGATCGAGAACGCGCTGCTGCGGGTGGACGGGGTGCGGGACGGCGCGGTGGTCGTCGTACGCGGGACGCAGCTGGTGGCGTTCTGCACGGGTGCGCGGCCGGTGGAGGCCGACGCGGTGCGGGCCCGGCTGGCCGAGTCGCTGCCCGCGTACATGGTGCCGTCGGTCGTGCACTGGCGGGCGTCGCTGCCGCTGACCGCCAACGGCAAGACCGACCGCCGGACCCTCTCCGCGCTCGCCGGTGACCTGGACGCGGTCGGCGAGGGGCCCGGCACGCCCGCCGAGCGCCGGCTGGCCGACGCCTGGGCGGTGGTGCTGGGCATCCCGGCCGACCGGATCGGCCGCCAGGACCACTTCTTCGACCGCGGCGGCACCTCGCTGGCCGCGGTGAAGCTCGCGGTCGCCCTCGACCGGGCGATCAGCCTCAAGGACGTCACCCGACACCCGGTCCTCGCGGACCTGGCCGGACTGCTGGAACGGCCGGTCTCCTCCTGAGACCCGCCGCGCCCCCGGCCGAACGATCGACAGCACCACCGAAAGGAACACCGAGATGTCGCTCTCATCCGCGACCCTTCTCCACGCCGTCAACCTGAGCCCGGACGGTCCGCCGCTGCTGTACGCCGACGCCGGCGCGGACCCGGTCGGCTGGGCCGACCGGCACCGTACGGCGCTGCGGGCCGTCGTCGCCGAGCACGGCTGCGTCCTGGTCCGGGGCCTGGGCCTCGCCGACCCGGCCGGGGCCGAGACCGTCTTCCGGCGGCTCACCGACTCCCTGATGCCCGACCGCGAGCCGTTCGCACCCCGCCGCACCTACGCGGAGGGCGTGTACTCCGCCACCAAGTGGCCGACCGACCAGCCCATGTGCCTGCACCACGAGTCGAGTTACGCGCTGGACTTCCCCGGGCTGCTGCTCTTCGCCTGCCTGGACGCGCCGACCGAGGGCGGTGCGACCCCGGTCGCCGACGCCGAGGCCGTCCTGACCTCGCTGCCCACCACGCTGGTGGACCGCTTCGAGCGCGAGGGCTGGCTGCTGACCCGGACCTACCACGAGGAGATCGGGGCGTCGGTCGCCGAGGCCTTCGGCACCGAGGACCGTACCGTCGTGGAGCGCTACTGCCGGGCCCAGGGCATCGACTTCGCCTGGCAGTCCGACGGTTCGCTGCACACCCGGCAGCACCGCGCCGCCGTGCTCCGCCACCCGGTCACCGGCCGCCGCTGCTGGTTCAACCAGATCGCGTTCCTGAACGAGTGGACGATGGAGCCCGAGGTCCGCGAGTACCTGATCGACGTCTACGGCGCCGACGCGCTGCCCTTCAACACCCGCTTCGGGAACGGCGATCCGGTCGACGCGGACATCGTGTCGGCGATCAACGGGGCCTACGACACACACGTCCGGCGCACGCCGTGGCGCTCCGGGGATCTGCTGCTGGTGGACAACATCCGTACCGCGCACGGCCGGGACCCCTTCGAGGGCCCGCGCGAGGTGCTCGCGGGACTCGGCGACCCGGTACGGCTCACGGACTGCGCGCCGACGGGAGGGGTGAGGGCGGCATGAGCGAATTCACCAGGGACTTCGACACGCCCTCGTTCGCGGTCGTCAGCGGCGAACAGGTCCAACAGGCCCTGGCAGGGCGGGAGTCGGAGATCGGCGAACTCGTCGAGGCCACCTACCGGCTGCACGGCGCGGGCGACTCGGTGAACCCGCCGTCGTACTTCCTGCGCTTCGCGGACCGCCCCTCGTCCCGGATCATCGCGCTGCCCGCGTCGCTGGGCGGGCCGCTGCGGGTGGACGGCCTGAAGTGGATCTCCAGCTTCCCGGGGAACACCGGCTCGGGGCTGCCCAGGGCGTCGGCGGTGCTGATCCTGAACGACCCCGACACCGGCTATCCGTACGCGTGCCTGGAGAGTTCGGTGATCAGCGCGACGCGTACGGCGAGTTCGGCGGCGCTCGCGGCCGAGAAGCTCAGCCAGGGGCGGACGCGTCCACCGCGGGTCGGGTTCGTCGGGACGGGGCTGATCGCCCGCTACATCCACACCCATCTCCGGGCCACCGGCTGGGAGTTCGAGGAGACGGGCGTGTACGACCTGTCCGCGGACAGCGCGGAGGGGTTCCGGGGGTATCTGGAGCGGTCGGGCGCGCAGGGGCGGATCACCGTGCACGACAAGGCCGAAGGCCTCGTCCGTTCCAGCGACTTGCTGGTCTTCGCGACGATCGCCGGCTCGCCGCACATCCACGATCCGGCCTGGTTCGACCACCATCCGCTGGTCCTGCACGTGTCGTTGCGGGATCTCGACCCGGCGATCCTGCTCGCGTCCGCGAACTTCGTGGACGACGTCGAGCACTGCCTGAAGGCCGACACCTCACCGCATCTGGCCGAACAGGCCACCGGGAGCCGGGAGTTCATCGACGGCACGCTGGACGACGTGCTGACCGGGCGGGTGGGCGTACCGGCGGACCGCACGGTGGTGTTCTCGCCCTTCGGCCTGGGGGTGCTGGACCTCGCGGTCGGCAGGTTCGTCCATGACGAAGTGGCTCGACGGGGCGAACTGCGCGTCGTCGACGGGTTCTTCCACGAGCTGCGCCGGTACGGCTGACGGCGATCGTGGCGCACCACAAGGGGGGAAAATCATGGCTGTGATCTCCGATCCCGCGGAGTTCAACGAGGACGAGCTGTACGTCGATCTGCGGGCCTCGCTGGGGCTGCCGCTCTATCTGAAGTGTGAGGGGTTCAACTTCGCCGGCTCGATCAAGATGAAGGCCGCCACCGAGATGGTGGACGCCGCCGAGCGGGAGGGCATCCTGCGGCCCGGCTCGGTGCTGGTCGAGTCGTCGTCCGGGAACCTGGGGGTGGCCCTGAGCGTGATCGCGGCGAGCCGCGGCTACGGGTTCCTCTGTGTGACCGACAGACGGTGCAACCTGCCCACGGTGCGGCTGATGGAGACACTGGGCAGCCGGGTCCACATCATCGACCAGCCGGACGGGCACGGCGGTTTCCTGGGCGCCCGGATCGCGTACGTGCGGGCGCTGTGCGCCTCGGACGAGCGGTACGTGTGGCTCAACCAGTACACCAACCAAGGGAATTGGCGGGCGCACTACCGCACCACGGCACCCGCCATCGCCCGCCGGTTCCCGCAGCTGGACGTGCTGTTCGTGGGGGCCGGTACCACCGGGACCCTGATGGGCTGCGCGCGCTGGTTCTGGCAGTGGCGGCGCCGGGTGCGGATCGTCGCCGTGGACGCCGTCGGCTCGGTGACCTTCGGCGGGGAGGCGGGACCCCGGATGATCCCGGGGCTCGGCACCAGCGTGGGCTCGCCCTTCCTCGACGAGTCGTACATCGACGACGTGATCCATGTCGAGGAGACGGACACCGTCCAGACCTGCCGCCGACTGGCCGCGCGGGGCTTCCTGTTCGGCGGGTCCACCGGCACGGTCGTCAGCGGGGCGGGGCAGTGGCTGGCCCGGAACGGCTGGCCCGACCGACGGCACGGCCCGACCGCCGTGGCGATCGCCCCCGACCTGGGCGAGCGCTATCTGGACACCGTGTACCGCACGGGCTGGCTGGAGGAGGAGGCGGCCGGGACCGAGATACTGGCGGCCATGTCCCAGTCGGCCTGACGGCGGCGGCGGTGGCCGTTTCACCGCGGAGATCCGGACCACCGCCGTCCGCACGGGTAGGTTCCAGCCATGGCACGCACCACCCACTCCGTGACGAACCAGCCTCCCCCACTGGTCGGGTACGACGTCTTCGCCGCCGACCACGTCCTGACCTCGGCGGTCGGGCGGCACACTCCGCCCGAACTCCTCACCGAGGTACGGGACGACCTCTCCGCCCTGGGCCGCGCCGCCGGTTCGGCCCAGGTGCAGGAGTGGGGTGCGCAGGCCAACGACAACCCCCCGGGCCTGCGCACCCATGACCGTTTCGGCAACCGGATCGACGAGGTCGAGTTCCATCCGGCCTGGCACCGGCTGCTCGGCAAGGGCGTGGCGGCGGGACTGACCGCCGCCTGGAACCGCCCCGCAGGACATGTGCGGCGGGCCGCCGGTTTCCTGGTCTGGACCCAGGTCGAGGCCGGGAACGGCTGCCCGCTGTCGATGACCCACGCGGCGGTGCCCGCCCTGCGCGCCGACCCCGCGCTCGCCGCCGAGTGGGAGCCCCGGCTGACGTCCATGGTCTACGACCGTGAGCTGCGGCCCGCCCATCTCAAGGCCGGGGCGGTCTTCGGGATGGGCATGACGGAGAAGCAGGGCGGCAGCGACGTCCGCGCCAACACGACGGCCGCGCTACCGCTTTCCGAGGACGGGACGTACGAGCTGACCGGCCACAAGTGGTTCTGCTCGGCGCCCATGTCCGACGGTTTCCTGGTGCTGGCGCAGGCGCCCGGCGGACTCACCTGCTTCCTCGTGCCACGCGTGCTGGCGGACGGCACCCGCAACGTGTTCCTCCTCCAGCGCCTCAAGGACAAGCTGGGCAACCGGTCGAACGCCTCCGCCGAGGTCGAGTTCGACGGGACCTGGGCGCGCCGGGTCGGGGACGAGGGGGACGGGGTGCGGACCATCATCGGGATGGTCGCGGCGACCCGGCTCGACTGTGTGCTCGGCTCGGCGGGACTGATGCGGCAGGCCGTCGCGCAGGCCGTCCACCACACCGCCCACCGCGAGGCGTTCGGCGGCAGGCTCCTCGACAAGCCGCTGATGCGCAACGTCCTCGCCGACCTCGCCCTGGAGTCGGAGGCCGCCACCACGCTCGGGCTCCGACTCGCCGCCGCCTACGACGACGGCGGTGAACAGGAGCTGGCGTTCCTGCGGTTGGCGGTCCCGGCCGCCAAGTACTGGGTGACCAAACGCTGTTCGACGGTCGCGGTCGAGGCGGCCGAGTGCCTGGGCGGCAACGGATACGTGGAGGAGTCCGGACTCCCGCGCCTGGTACGGGAGTCACCGCTCAACTCGGTCTGGGAGGGCGCCGGGAACATCCAGGCCCTGGATGTACTGCGGGCGTTGCGGCGCGAACCGCGGGCACTGAACGCCTTCCTGATCGAGGTCGGCAAGGTGCGCGGCGCCGATCACCGGCTGGACGGCGCCATGAAGAACCTGCTCGTCGAACTCGCCGACCTGGACGGCGTCGAGGGCCGCGCCCGGCGCCTGGTCGAGCGGATCGCCCTCGTACTCCAGGGGGCGCTGCTCGTCCAACACGCGCCGCCGGAGGTCGCCGACGCGTTCTGCGCCTCCCGGCTGGGCGGCGACTGGGGTGCCGGCTTCGGCACCCTGCCGCCGAGCCTGGACCTGGCGTCGATCGTGGAACGCGCCCGGCCGACGGCCTGAACGGCACCGGCACAACGCGAGGGTGGTGCTGCGCCGACACGGCACCACCCTCGCAGCGTGGGACAAGTTTCAGACACCGTACGGCCGTTCACCAGGGTTGCAGAGGGTTGCAACTTGGTGGCCACTGTGTTCGGAGTGTCTCCCTCCGTCACCGCGGGGCGGCACTATGAGAACAACAGTCGATACGGGACCGGAGAGAAGGACCCATGGTGAATCCGCCGGCCGCCCCGACACAGCAGGCCACCGCCGACGCGGCGCGGACGGCACGGATGCTCGGCGACGCCCGGCACACCACGCTCTCCGGGCAGCGCGCCCGCACCCCTCCGCGCCCGGTGATCGAGGAGTCCTGGGAGCGCGCGTTACGCGGCGGGACCCACCCCGACCACGATCTGCGCACCGGACTGCTCTCCCGCGAGGAGGTCGAACGGCGGCGCGGCACAAGCCCGTTGCGGCACGTCCTGCCGGTGCTGCGGGAGGGCCTGGTGTCGGTCGCGGACGCCGCCCACCACATCGTGGTGATCGCGGACGGCGAGGGCCGGGCGCTGTGGCGCGAGGGCAGCACGGCCGTGCTGCGCAAGGCCGACGAGGTCGGCATCGAGGTCGGCACCGACTGGCGCGAGGACGTCATCGGCCCGAACGGCGTGGGCACCCCGGCGGTCGTACGGCGGCCCGTGCAGGTCTTCGCCGCCGAGCATCTCTCGCGCGCGCTGGCCGCGTTCACCTGCGCGGGCGCCCCGATCACCGACCCCAGGGACGGCCGGCTGATCGGTGTCGTCGACGTGAGCGGTCCGCTGGAGACCATGCATCCAGCCACCCTCGCCTGGGTCGACTCGGTGGCGAAACTCGCCGAGGCCAGGCTTCGCGAACTGCACATGACCTCGCTGGAGCGGCTGCGCGCGGTGGCGGCGCCGATCCTGCCCCGGCTCGGCGGCCAGGCCCTGGTGGTGGACCGGGACGGCTGGACCGCCGCGGTCACCGGAATGCCGTACGTGAAGCGGATCGCGTTGCCCAAGTCGCTCTCGGCGGGCCGTCGTTGGCTGCCCTCGCTCGGGCTGTGCTCGCTGGAGCCGCTGGCCGGGGGCTGGTTGGTGCGGGCCGACGACGAACCCGGGCCGCGCGCCGCCACCCGGATCGTCCTCGACCTCGCGCTGCCGCGCCGCTGGTCGGTGACGGTCTCCGGCTGCGCCGGCTCCTGGACCCATGAACTCAGCCCCCGGCACGCCGAGTTGCTCTACCTCCTGGCCCTGCACCGCACCGGCCGCAGCGCGGCGGGCCTGGCCGAGGACATGTTCGGCGACCCGGGCCGCACGGTGACCGTCCGCGCCGAGATGTCCCGGGTACGGCGCTACCTCGGGGCGTTCCTTGAGCACCGGCCGTACCGCTTCTGCGAGGACGCGGAGGTCGAGGTGCTGCTGCCGGAGGACCCGCGGGAGTTGCTGCCGTACTCGACGGCACCGGCGGTGACCAAGGGGCGGAGGCCGGTCCCGACGTCGTAGCGGACAGGTGGCGCAAAAGACACGTCGGGCGGCATCTTCCGCATAATTGCAGGGTCTTGCCCATGGGGCGGCTCCGACTGCCGTAGCATCCCTCTACGGGCCACCCCACCTGCTCCCTGGTCAACGCACGGATCACCAGGCGCAGTTGGCTCGCCTCGGGAGGACACTTATGGGTGCACGTGGGCGACATCGCCGGCGCAAGCGGGGCAGGGCGCTGCGTGCGGCGCTGGCCGGGGCCGCACTCGGCCTGACCGCCGCCGCGACGATGATCAGTGCCTCGCAGGCGACGGTGAGTTCCGATCCCGGGGCGCTGAAGCCGCTCACCTCGGCTTCCGAACTGGGGAAGTTGGAGCTGCGGGAGACGCTGGAGCCGCAGCGGTCACTGGACCGGCTGGCCTCCGCGATGGGACGTCCGGTGGGCGTCGACACCGTGCTGAAGAGCGCCGACCACACCCTGCGTGACGCCGCCGACTGCACGACGGACGAGAAGGCTGCGCTGCCCGTCGAACCGGCGGCGACCCGCGCGTACTGCTGGGACAGCGGCGACGCGGCCGACCCCGCGTGGACCCCGCGCTCGGTGACGACCTCGGGCGACGCCGACGAGGACGGCTGGTGGGGCTCGAACCGGGTGATCCTCTCCGGCTGGAGCGAGAACAGCGGCGGCCTGGCCAAGGTCGCCTTCGTGAACGCGAACGACCCCGACCGGCTCACCTACACCTGGGCCCTCCTCGCCGTACCGACCGACGGCGGGCGCGACTACCGCGGGCTCGTCTCCAAGGTCTCCGGCATGGTCTGGTACCAGGACAAGCTGCTGGTCACCACCACCAGCGGGACCCGCGACGCCCTGTACGTGTACGACATGAACCGCGTCCAGCGCGCCACGGTGACGGCCTCCGCGGTCGGCCGGGTGCGCGAGGGCTGGTCGGCCGCCGGGTACCGGTATGTGCTGCCCGCGATCGGGTCGTACCGGCTGACCGGTGACAGCTCCGCCACGGGTCCGGTCGGCCTCTCGCTGGACCGCGGCACGGTGCCGGACAGTCTGGTCGCCAGTGGCGGGAAGCGGCTGTGGCGCTATCCGTTCAGCCTGGATCCGGCGCGGCCGGGGCTGCTGGCCACCGACTCGGCGAGGCACGCGGTGCCCGAGGAGGCGTACGCGACGAAGGTCCCCGGCGTCGGGGGCGTGCTCGCGTACGGGTCCGCCTGGTATCTGGGCGGCGCGGCCGGGGAGCGGAGCGGGCACGGCTCGCTGTGGCGGCAGGACGCGAAGGACGCGCGGGCCACCGAGTGCGGGGCCGACGAGACGCACCAGTGCTGGAGCGCCGGGACCGACTCCCTCTCCTACTGGCAGGAAACGGGCGAGGTCTGGTCGGTCTCCGGCCGGATGCTGTTCGCGCTGCCGCTGACCTCGATCGACCGCTCCCTCCACTGATCCACTGATCGACAGATCACCCGGCCGGATGATTCCCTGACGGGCATGACGAACACCCCCGTGACCACCTGGTCCCTGGAGCAGACCGATCCGCGCGACCTCCTCCCGGCCATCACGCCGGACGGAGACGTGCGGATCGTCCGCTCCGAGGTGCCCTCCCCCGAGTTCAGCCGCTTTCTGTACGCGTCCGTGGGCGGGGACATCCTCTGGATCGACCGGCTCGGCTGGACGTTCGCGCGGTGGCAGGAGCACCTGGACCGGCCGGGCACGGAGACCTGGGTCGTGTACGACCGGGGCACGCCGGCCGGGTTCCTGGAACTGGACCCGCAGGACGACGGCGTCGTCGAGATCGCCTACTTCGGACTGCTCCCCGCCTTCCGCGGCCGACGCCTCGGCGGCCACCTCCTCTCCTACGGCACCGCCCGCGCCTGGGACCTCGCGGACCGCTGGCCGGGGCGGGCGCCCACCGAGCGGGTCTGGGTACATACGTGCAGCCTGGACGGGGTGCACGCGATGGACAACTACCAGCGCCGGGGCTTCAAGCTCTTCGACACGCAGGTCGAGGAAGTGACGCTGGTGCCCACGCCGGGCCCGTGGCCGGGGGCCTACCCGGTCTGACCTGCGCCGACAAGACCGCGCGCACGTCATGTGACTGATGACACCCTCGTCTCACATAGCGGGACCAGGGTGTCCGCATGACGGACGAAGCTGGACTCTGTCCAGATCGCCGTGACACGCTTCCGTCATGTCTGGAACTGGGATTGCCTTGGTGAGTCGGCGGCACGTCGACCTCGGCCGCATGTCCAGCGCCATCTGTCCGGCGGGCTAGCCGAGCCGCAAGCCCCCGGAATTCCCGTATCTGCCCCACCCTGCGCAAAGACGCGCACGTATGCCCGCATGCGCCCGTACGCGCAGGTCAGAGCCGATCACCCGCCTGTCCCGGAGGACGTAGAACCATGGCCGCCACCCCCGAGAACCCTGCATCCGCAGCGCCCCGCCGCAAGGTGAGCCGTCACCGCGGTGAGGGTCAGTGGGCCGCCGGACACTTCACCCCCCTCAACGGCAACGAGCAGTTCAAGAAGGACGACGACGGTCTCAATGTGCGGACACGCATTGAGACGATCTACTCCAAGCGCGGCTTCGACTCCATCGACCCGAACGACCTGCGCGGCCGTATGCGCTGGTGGGGGCTGTACACCCAGCGCAAGCCCGGGATCGACGGCGGCAAGACCGCGATCCTGGAGCCGGAGGAGCTGGACGACAAGTACTTCATGCTGCGCGTCCGGATCGACGGCGGCCGGCTGACCACGGACCAGCTGCGGGTGATCGGCGAGATCTCGCAGGAGTTCGCGCGCGGCACGGCCGACCTCACCGACCGGCAGAACGTGCAGTACCACTGGATCCGCATCGAGGACGTGCCCGAGATCTGGAACCGCCTGGAGGCGGTCGGTCTCTCCACCACCGAGGCCTGCGGCGACACGCCCCGCACGATCCTCGGCTCGCCCGTCGCGGGCATCGCCGAGGACGAGATCATCGACGGCAGCTCGGCCATCGACGAGATCCACCGCCTCTACATCGGCACCAAGGAATTCTCCAACCTCCCGCGCAAGTTCAAGACGGCGATCTCCGGCTCCCCGCTCCTCGATGTCGCGCACGAGATCAACGACATCGCGTTCGTCGGCGTCAACCACCCCGAGCACGGCCCCGGTTTCGACCTGTGGGTCGGCGGCGGCCTGTCCACCAACCCGAAGATCGGCGTCCGGCTCGGCGCCTGGGTCCCGCTGGACGAGGTCCCGGACGTGTGGGCCGGCGTGATCGGCATCTTCCGCGACTACGGCTATCGGCGCCTTCGTACGAGGGCCCGCCTGAAGTTCCTCGTCGCCGACTGGGGCCAGGAGAAGTTCCGCCAGGTCCTGGAGGACGAGTACCTCAAGCGCAAGCTCGTCGACGGCCCCGCCCCCGCGCAGCCGGTCCAGCGCTGGCGCGACCACGTCGGCGTCCACCGCCAGCAGGACGGCCTGTTCTACGTCGGTTTCGCGCCGCGTGTCGGCCGCGTCGACGGCACCACGCTCACGAAGATCGCCGAGCTGGCGCAGGCACACGGTTCGGGCCGACTGCGCACGACGGTCGAGCAGAAGATGATCGTGCTCGACGTGGCGGAAGACCGGATCGACTCGCTGGTGGAGGGCCTGGAGGCGCTGGGCCTCACCGCGAAGCCCTCGCCCTTCCGGCGCGGCACGATGGCCTGCACCGGCATCGAGTACTGCAAGCTCGCGATCGTCGAGACCAAGCAGCGCGGCATCACGCTCATCGACGAACTGGAGCGCCGCATCCCGGAGTTCGACGAGCCGATCACCATCAACATCAACGGCTGCCCGAACGCCTGCGCCCGTATCCAGGTCGCGGACATCGGTCTCAAGGGCCAGTTGGTCCTGGACGACAAGGGCGAGCAGGTCGAGGGCTTCCAGGTGCACCTGGGCGGCGCCCTCGGTCTGGAGGCCGGCTTCGGCCGCAAGGTCCGTGGCCTGAAGGTCACTTCGGAGGAACTCCCGGACTACGTCGAGCGGGTGCTCACCCGGTTCCAGCAGGAGCGCGAGGACGGCGAGCGCTTCGCCGCCTGGGCGACGCGCGCCAGCGAGGAGTCACTGACGTGAGCGAGCGCGCCGCCCCCTTCTACTGCCCCTACTGCGGTGACGAGGACCTGCGTCCCAACGAGCAGGGCCATGGCGCATGGGAATGCGCGGCATGCAATCGGGCCTTTCAGCTGAAGTTCCTCGGGCTCCTCGCCCGGGGTCTCCAGCAGACCGAAGCAGGGGAAGGCAAGATATGACGACGACTCAGAAAGCGCGCCCCACCGACGACTTGAAAGCCCTCGCCGAGCAGGCGGGCCTCGACCTGGAGGACGCCTCCGCGCTGGAGATCCTCCAGTGGGCGGTCAAGACGTTCGGCAAGCAGTTCTGTGTGACCTCCTCGATGGAGGACGCGGTGGTCGCCCACCTCGCCTCCCGCGCGATGCCCGGTGTCGACGTGGTGTTCCTCGACACCGGCTACCACTTCCCCGAGACCATCGGCACCCGTGACGCGGTCGAGGCCGTGATGGACGTCAACGTCATCACCCTCACCCCGCGTCAGACGGTCGCCGAGCAGGACGCCGAGTACGGACCCCAACTGCACGACCGCGACCCGGACTTGTGCTGCAAGCTGCGCAAGGTCCAGCCGCTGGAGCAGGGCCTCACCAAGTACGCGGCCTGGGCGACCGGACTGCGCCGCGACGAGTCCCCGACCCGGGCGAACACCCCGGTCGTCGGCTGGGACGAGAAGCGCCGGAAGGTCAAGATCTCGCCCATCGCCCGCTGGACCCAGGACGACGTGGACGCGTACGTCGCCGAACACGGCGTCCTCACCAACCCGTTGCTGATGGACGGCTACGCGTCCGTCGGCTGCGCCCCCTGCACCCGCCGGGTCCTCGCGGGCGAGGACGCGCGCGCCGGCCGCTGGGCGGGACGCGGGAAGACCGAGTGCGGGCTGCACGAATGACCATCACCGAGAAGGAGTCGCACGTGACGACCGGAGCCACCGTCTGGCTCACGGGTCTGCCGAGTGCCGGCAAGACCACCATCGCGTACGAGCTGGCAGGCCGGCTACGCGAGGAGGGCCACCTCGTCGAGGTGCTCGACGGCGACGAGATCCGCGAGTTCATCTCGGCGGGCCTCGGCTTCTCCCGCGAGGACCGGCACACCAACGTGCAGCGCATCGGCTTCCTGGCCGAACTGCTCGCCCGCAACGGTGTGTTGGCGCTCGTCCCGGTCATCGCGCCGTACACCGACAGCCGCGAGGCCGTCCGCAAGCGGCACCAGGAGAGCGGCGCCGCCTATGTCGAGGTGCATGTGGCGACCCCGGTCGACGTGTGCTCCGTACGCGATGTGAAGGGTCTCTACGCCAAGCAGGCCGCCGGTGAACTGACCGGGCTCACCGGGGTCGACGACCCGTACGAGGAGCCCGAGTCGCCCGACCTGCGGATCGAGTCGCAGCACCAGACCGTGCAGGAGTCGGCGGCGGCACTCCACGCGCTGCTCACCGAGAGGGGACTGGCATGACGGCGACCGTCGCCAAGACCGACGAGGGTACGGACACGCCGTACGCCCTCTCGCACCTGGACGCCCTTGAGTCCGAGGCCGTGCACATCTTCCGCGAGGTGGCGGGTGAGTTCGAGCGGCCGGTGATTCTGTTCTCCGGCGGCAAGGACTCCATCGTCATGCTCCACCTGGCGCTGAAGGCGTTCGCGCCCGCACCGGTGCCCTTCTCGCTGCTGCATGTGGACACCGGACACAACTTCCCCGAGGTCCTTGAGTACCGCGACCACACGGTCGAAAAGCACGGGCTGCGGCTCCATGTGGCCTCCGTACAGGACTACATCGACCGCGGTGTGCTGCGCGAACGTCCCGACGGGACCCGTAATCCGCTCCAGACGCTGCCGTTGACCGAGAAGATCCAGGCCGAGAAGTTCGACGCGGTCTTCGGCGGCGGGCGTCGGGACGAGGAGAAGGCGCGGGCGAAGGAGCGGGTGTTCAGCCTCCGGGACGAGTTCTCGCAATGGGACCCGCGCAGGCAGCGGCCCGAGCTGTGGAACCTCTACAACGGGCGGCACGCACCCGGCGAGCACGTCCGCGTGTTCCCGCTGTCGAACTGGACCGAGCTGGACGTCTGGCAGTACATCGCCCGCGAGGGCATCGAGCTGCCCGACATCTACTTCGCGCACGAGCGTGAGGTGTTCGCGCGTGGTGGCATGTGGCTGACCGCCGGTGAGTGGGGCGGGCCGAAGGCGGACGAGACCGTGGAGAAGCGGCTCATCCGGTACCGGACCGTCGGTGACATGTCGTGCACCGGTGCCGTCGACTCCGACGCGGTGACGCTGGAGCAGGTCATCACCGAGATCGCCGCCTCCCGGCTGACCGAGCGGGGCGCCACGCGTGCCGACGACAAGCTGTCCGAGGCCGCGATGGAAGACCGCAAGCGCGAGGGGTACTTCTAACCATGAGCACCATCACGGAACTCACCGAGACGACCCTCCTGCGGTTCGCGACGGCCGGTTCGGTCGACGACGGCAAGTCCACGCTCGTAGGACGGCTGTTGCACGACTCCAAGTCGGTCCTCACCGACCAACTCGAAGCCGTACAACGGGTGTCGGCCGATCGCGGGCAGGACGCGCCCGACCTCGCGCTGCTCACCGACGGACTGCGCGCCGAACGCGAGCAGGGCATCACCATCGACGTGGCGTACCGCTACTTCGCCACGCCTCAGCGCCGGTTCATCCTCGCCGACACCCCGGGGCATGTGCAGTACACCCGCAACATGGTGACGGGTGCCTCCACCGCCGAGCTGACGGTGATCCTGGTCGACGCCCGCAACGGTGTCGTCGAGCAGACCCGGCGGCACGCGGCGATCGCCGCGCTGCTGCGGGTGCCGCACGTGGTGCTGGCGGTCAACAAGATGGACCTCGTCGAGTACAAGGAGTCCGTGTTCGCCGCGATCGCCGAGGAATTCACGGCGTACGCCAGCGAGTTGGGCGTCCCGGAGATCACCGCGATCCCGATCTCGGCGCTGGCCGGCGACAACGTCGTAGAACCCTCCGCGAACATGGACTGGTACGGCGGGCCGACCTTCCTGGAGCACCTGGAGTCGGTGCCGGTCGCCCACGACCTGAGCCACTGCCACGCGCGGCTGCCCGTGCAGTACGTGATCCGGCCGCAGAGCGCCGAACTGCCGGACTACCGGGGGTACGCGGGGCAGATCGCGGCCGGTACGTTCCGGGTCGGCGAGGCCGTGACGGTGCTGCCGTCGGGGCGGGCCACGCGGATCTCCGCGATCGACCTGCTCGGCAAGCCGGTCAACACGGCGTGGACCACGCAGTCGGTGACCCTCCTCCTCGATGACGACATCGACATCTCGCGCGGCGACCTGATCGTGCCCAGCAAGGACGCCCCGGCGACCACTCAGGACATCGAGGCGACCGTCTGCCATGTCGCCGACCAGCCGCTGACCGTGGGCCACCGGGTGCTCCTCAAGCACGGCACCCGCACGGTCAAGGCGATCGTCAAGGACATCCCGTCCCGCCTCACACTCGACGACCTGTCCCTGCACCCGCATCCGGGACAGCTCGTCGCCAACGACATCGGCCGCGTGAAGATCCGCACCGCGGAGCCGCTGCCGGTGGACTCGTACGCGGACTCGCGGCGCACGGGCTCGTTCATCCTGATCGACCCGGCGGACGGCACCACGCTCACCGCCGGCATGGTCGGCGAGTCGTTCGCGGCGCCCGAGCCGGTCAAGGACGGTACGGACGACGACGGTTGGGACTTCTGACATGACGTCGAGGGACTTCTACTCCACGTTCGCGAAGGAGGGCGGCCGCGTCGGCAGCGGCGCCCTCGGCAGCGGGCAGGGCGGAGTGGCGCGATGTGCGGGCTGACGTACGCGCACCGCTCGCGCGCCCAGTCCCCCCACCCGCCGCCGTCCCGGACACGACGTAAACGAAGACCTGCCGACCTCCCGGCCACGACCTGAGACCGTGACCGCCGGGCCAACGAGAGGAACACCTCCCGTGCCTGCCAACCGCTCGACATACCTGCGCCGCGGCATAGCCGTGGTCGCCGCGCTCCCCCTGCTCACCCTCGCCGCCTGCGGTTACGGGTCGGACTCCAAGGGCACCAACACCAAGGAGAAGGTCGCCGCCGGGGCCTCGAAGATCGACGGTCTCGCCTCGGTGAAGATCGGCTACTTCGGCAACCTGACCCACGGCACCGCACTGGTCGGCCGTGAACAGGGCCTGTTCCAGAAGGAGTTGGGCGCCACCAAGGCCGAGTACGCGACCTTCAACGCCGGCCCCTCCGAGATCGAGGCGCTCAACTCGGGCTCCATCGACATCGGTTGGATCGGCCCCTCCCCGTCGATCAACGGCTACACCAAGTCCGACGGCAAGAGCCTGAAGATCATCGGCGGTTCGGCGTCGGGCGGCGTGAAGCTGGTCGTCAACCCGAAGAAGATCAAGTCCCTGAAGGACGTCAAGGGCAAGAAGATCGCGACGCCTCAGCTGGGCAACACGCAGGACGTGGCGTTCCTCAACTGGATCGCGGACCAGGGCTGGAAGGTCGACGCGCAGAGCGGCAAGGGTGACGTCACCGTCGTCCGCACCGACAACAAGATCACGCCGGACGCCTTCAAGGCCGGTTCGATCGACGGCGCGTGGGTGCCGGAGCCGACCGCGTCGAAGCTGGTCGCCGAGGGCGGCAAGACGATCCTCGACGAGTCGACGCTGTGGCCCGACAAGAAGTTCGTGATCACGAACATCATCGTGTCGCAGAAGTTCCTCGCGGCGCACCCGAAGGTCGTCGAGGCCGTGCTGAAGGGCTCGGTCGCGGCCAACAAGTGGATCAACGCCAACCCGACCGAGGCGAAGGCCGCGGCGAACAAGCAGCTGGAGGCCGACTCCGGCAAGGCGCTGCCCGCCAACGTCCTTGACCCGGCGTGGAGTTCGATCCAGTTCACCAACGACCCGCTGGCCTCGACCCTCAACACCGAGGCGGCGCACGCGGTGAAGGCCGGTCTGCTGGAGAAGCCCGACCTGAACGGGATCTACGACCTGACGCTCCTCAACAAGGTCCTCAAGGCCGACGGTGAGAGCACCGTCGACGCCGCCGGTCTCGGCACGAGCTGATCGAGGGATCCCGATGACTTCCCAGGAGGTGACGACCATGGCCACGACCCTCGCCAAGGAGACCACCGAGTCGGTCGAGTACGCGGCACGCCTTGAGCATGTCTCGAAGTCCTTCGCGACGCCGGGCGGGCAGCAACTCGTCCTGGACGACATCACCATCGATGTCGCGCCCGGCGAGTTCGTCACCCTCCTGGGGGCCTCGGGCTGCGGCAAGTCCACCCTGCTGAACCTGGTGGCGGGCCTCGACCGGCCCACCACCGGGTCCATCACGACGGACGGCCGCCCCGCCCTGATGTTCCAGGAGCACGCCCTCTTCCCCTGGCTCACCGCGGGCAAGAACATCGAACTCGCCCTGCGCCTGCGGGGAGTTCCGAAGGAGGAGCGGCGCGGCAGGACCGAGGAACTGCTCGAACTGGTCCGGCTGCCGGACGCGTACGGCAAGCGGGTGCACGAACTGTCGGGCGGTATGCGGCAGCGCGTCGCCATGGCCCGCGCGCTCGCCCAGGAGAGCCGCATCCTGCTGATGGACGAGCCGTTCGCGGCGCTGGACGCCATCACGCGGGACGTCCTGCACGACGAACTGACCCGTATCTGGGGCGAGACGGGCCTGTCGGTCCTGTTCGTCACGCACAACGTGCGGGAGGCGGTACGGCTCGCCCAGCGGGTCATCCTGCTGTCCTCCCGGCCCGGCCGGATCGCCCGCGAGTGGACGGTCGGCATTCCGCAGCCGCGCCGTATCGAGGACGCGCCCGTGGCCGAACTGTCCCTTGAGATCACCGATGTACTGCGTGGGGAGATCCGCCGTCATGGCCAGCACTGAGACGACGACGGTCAAGGACGGCGGCAGTGTCGAGGCCGGCCTCGACGCTCTGGAGACCACGGTCACCGGCCGTCCGACCTTCCGGCAGACCTTCGTCGAGAAGATCTTCCCGCCGATCGTCGCACTCGCGGTGGTCATGGTGGTCTGGTTGATCCTGACCCCGATCGTCGACGACCCGAGCAAGCTGCCCTCGCCGAGTCTGGTGGGCACCGAGTTCAAGGAGGCCTGGCTCAAGGGCAATCTCCTCGGCTACATCTGGACCAGCGTCTCGCGCGGTCTGCTGGGCTTCTTCTTCGCGCTGCTGATCGGCACCCCGCTGGGCCTGGTGGTCGCGCGGGTGAAGTTCATCCGCGCGGCGATCGGCCCGATCCTGTCCGGCCTCCAGTCGCTGCCGTCGGTGGCGTGGGTGCCGCCGGCCGTGATCTGGCTGGGCCTGAACAACTCGATGATGTACGCGGTCATCCTGCTCGGCGCGGTCCCCTCGATCGCCAACGGCCTGGTGTCGGGCGTCGATCAGGTGCCGCCGCTGTTCCTGCGGGCGGGCCGCACGATGGGCGCGACCGGCGTCAAGGGCATCTGGCACGTCACCCTGCCCGCCGCGCTCCCCGGCTATGTGGCGGGCCTGAAGCAGGGCTGGGCGTTCTCCTGGCGCTCGCTGATGGCGGCCGAGATCATCGCGAACTTCCCCGATCTCGGTGTGGGTCTGGGCCAGTTGCTGGAGAACGGCCGTACCAACAGCGACATGGCGATGGTCTTCGAGGCCATCATCCTGATCCTGTTCGTCGGTATCGCCATCGACTTGCTGATCTTCAGCCCGCTGGAGCGGTGGGTGCTGCGCAGCCGCGGTCTGCTGGTGAAGAGCTGAGCTGATTCCCGTGCACCAGAGGCCGGTCCTCCTCGTCATCGCCCACGGCAGCCGCGATCCGCGGCACGCCGCGACCGTCCACGCCCTCGTCCGGCGGGTACGGTCGCGGCGGCCCGGGCTGCGCGTGGAGGTCGGCTTCCTGGACTTCAACATCCCTTCCGTGCAGGGGGTGTTGGAGTCCCTGTCGGCGGAGGGCGTACGGGACGTCGTGGCCCTCCCCCTGCTCCTGACCCGCGCGTTCCACGCGAAGGCGGACATCCCCGCGGTCCTGCGGGAGGCGCCGGCACGGCTGCGGATCCGGCAGGCGGAGGTACTGGGCCCGTCTCCGTTGTTGTTGCGCGCTCTCGAACGGCGTTTGTACGAGGCCGGGTTGACGCCCGCCGACAAGGCGTCGACCGGGGTCGTGCTGGCCTCGGCGGGGTCCACCGACCCGGACGCGATCGCGGTGATCGACGGCCTGGCGCGGGGGTGGTGGCGCACGGGTTGGTGCGCCGTGCGGCCCGCGTTCGCCTCCGCGGCCCTGCCGCGCACGGAGGACGCGGTACGCGAACTCCGCGCCCTGGGCTGCGAACGCGTCGCCGTCGCCCCCTACGTCCTGGCCCCCGGCTTCCTCCCCGACCGCATCGCGCGGGGCGCGGCGGACGCGGATGTGCTGGCCGAGGTGCTGGGTCCGGCGCCGGAGGTGGCACGGGTGCTGCTGGAGCGCTACGACGCGGCGGCCCTGGCACCGGTGCTCGCGGCCGTCGGCGCGTAGCGCGTTCACGGTTCCCACCTGCCCGGTTTCCCGGAAAGGGGTCTCCCCCGGCTCCCGGATCTGCTGGGATGGTGCCTCTGAAGGCTATTGGGGAGCAAGTACACGTGGCGGGTCAGGAGTTCGGGCATCGCGAAGGGCCTGTGCCGGCCCAGCTGCACTACACCTCGGCGCCCTCCGGCTCCGAGGATTCCGGCCCCCGGTTCACGGCGGTCGGCGCACAGGTGCCGCCGGGGGTGCTGCGGGAGGCCGAGCGGCTCCTCGGGTACGAGCCACCGCCCGACAGCCCCGAGCAGCCCGACGCCGAGCAGCTCAAGCGGTTCCCCACGGTTTTCGGCTTCAGCGAACTCGCCGACGGCGGGCGGCTGTTGAGCCGTTCCGTGTGCACCGGCACGGACTGGGCCGGGGGTCCGGTCTCCTTCCACTCGCATGCCGTCCTGTTGCCGGCCGGGACCCGGCTGCCGGACGGCGTTCTGCCCATCTCCACCTGGGAGTCACCGCGTTGGGCCGAGTCGGCTCCCCAGGACGGCAGGCCCGAGCCCGTCGACCGCGTCGAGCCCTCCGGGCTGCTGCGCAAGGAGGCGCTGGTCCCGTTCGCGGTGTCCCGGGCCGAGCGGCTCGCCGCGTTCTTCGCCGATCTGCGGACGGTGGCCGGTGACCCGGGCACCGGGCAGCTCGTGGTGGTGGAGCACGACAGCGCCGACGTGGCCCGGTGGATCGCGCTCGGCTGCACGGTCCTGCCCCGCGAACAGGCGCACCGGCTCACCTTCACGACGTACACCCGCGACCCCCGGCAGGCCCGCCAGCAGCTCGTGGGCGCGCTGCCGTCCTCCGAGCCCGTCGCCGACGACCCGCGCTACCGCGTGCACGACTGCACGCGCCGTCCGCCGTCCGGGCCGGTCACGGACACCTGGGCCGAGGTGTGCGCCCGCGTCTGGCGGGCGGGTCGCCCCGACCTGTTCCACAACGACCCCGACGATCTGGGCCCGTTGGCGGTGGCCGCCCTCGTCGCGGGGATCGACCTGCGTACGGACGCCCGTGCGGTGGCGGCGAGTTGGGCGGCCGAGCAGGCGGGCACGCTGCCGGACGACACCCTGACCGCGTTGGTCGCCGGGTTGTGCGGCGGCCCGGTGCCGCACCTGGGCTCCCCCTCGGAGACCCTGCCCGGTGCGGCCGAACAGATCGCGCTGGCCGCGCTGTTGGCCCGGTTGGACGGGCGGGTGACGGCCGCGGTGTCGGCGCCGCTCGCCGCGCGGGTGCTGGCGTCGGCGGTCCTCGCCCATGGGCCGGTACCGACGCTGCGCGCCGGGTCCCTCACCGCGCGGGACCACGACGACCTGGCCCGCGATCTCGCACCCGCCCTGCGGGCCGGTATCGCGGACACGGCCGAACCGGCCGCCGGACGGCCCCTCGCGCTGCTGCGGGCCGCCGACCTGCTCGACGTCGACTGTCAGGACGAACTTCCGCAGCTGGCCGAGCGGTTGGCGCGAGAGTCGGTGAACGCCTCCGCCGCGTCCTCGTCGAACGGCGAGCCTCCCGGCGTGGGCTGTCCGCCCGCGCTCCTCGACGCGGTGCACACCCACCCCGGGCTCCGGGTGGCGCTGTTCGGTTCGCTCGACGCGCTCGCCGCCGCCGAACCGGCGCCCGCGGCAAGGGTGTTGAAGGGCTCGGGGCTGCCACTGGACCTCCAGCAGTCCGGTTTCCCGCATCTACGGATGTGCGTCTCGCCGAACGGATCGGACGGGTCTGACGGATCGGACGACCGGCTCGACCGGTTCCACGGTTTGCTCCGGACGGCCGGGGTCTCGCCGCACGCCGATCCGACCGTGCTGCGCACCGCCCTCCGCCTCACCTGGCCCGGCGGTGAACTGCCGACCGGCGCGGAGGCGAGCCTGCTGCTGAAGGAGCTGGGTTCCGACACCCACCGTGCCGCGGGCACCCGGGAGTTGCTGATCGAGGCGGCCCTCGCCGCTCCCCCGGACGACCCCGGCATACCGGCGCTCGCCACCGATCTGCTCCGCTGCTTCACCACGGAACTGGGGCCGGGCCGGCGCACTGCCCTGCTCCTGCTGGAGTTCACCGGGCGGCTGGGCACCGGGGGCGAGGGCGAGGAGTGGGTCGGCCGGGTGCTGGACCTCACGGCGGGTACGTCCGGTACGTCCGGTGCCGTCGCCGATCCGGTGCCGGAGACCGTAGCCGAACGCGCCTTCCAGGCCCTGGCGTCACGGCTGTTGGCGGGGGCGGCACCGGAGAACGAGCTGTACTCGCTGGCCCGTTCGGGCGAGCCGCGGCTGCTCGCGGCCTACGAGCGGGAGGCCCGCTCGGAGCGGGTGGGGGACCGGTTGCGGGCCGACCCCGCGTATCTCGCCGACCGGTTCCGCGACTGGAGCGCGTTCTCGGGGACGTATCCCGGCTGGGACGAGACCCGTACCGCGCTGCTGGGCAAGGTGTTGCGGCCGGTCGTGCGGGCGCTGTCCGTGCGGGAGCAGGGCGAGGTCGAGGCGGCGCTGGACCGCTCGGGCCGCGGCAAACTCGACGCGTTCCGTGCCTGGAACCGGCCGGGCACGCTGGGGCGCCTCGCGGGACGGCTGTCGGGGCGGGGTCGGCGCGCCGAACATCCCGGCGGGTGACCGAACCCGGCGACCGGTGGGGACGCGCCGCCCGAAGTCCGGCACTCCCCTGTGATGTCGGACCCCGGACGGCCCGTCCGCAGCACGGCCCCCGCGCGCGTGAGCCGTGTCGCGGGGGTCGCTCTCCGTACTGCGCCGATCGTCGCGTTTATGTCACTGAGCGACCGCAACTCTCCGGGTTCAGTCGAAGGACAGTCCCCCGGTACGCGTCCGCTTCAGCTCGAAGAGGTCGGGGTGCGTGGCCAACACCCGGAAACTGTCGAAGAGTTCGGCCGCCTTCGCACCGCGCGGAATGGCCCGCAGCACCGGACCGAACCACACCGTCCCGTCGACGTGCAGGGTCGGCGTCCCCACGTATCCGCCCGACTCCGCCTCGACGCCCGCCTCATGACCGCGGCGCACGGCGTCGTCGTACGACGGATCGTGGGCGGCGTCGGCGAGTGCGGCGGGGAGACCGAGTTCGGCGAGGGACTCGGCGATCACCGCGTCGAAGTCGTCGTAGCGCCGCTCGTGGATGCGGACGCCGAAGGCCGTGTACAGGTCGCGCAGGACCTTGTCGCCGTGCTGTTCGGCGGCGGCCACGGCGACGCGCACCGGGCCGATCGACTTGTCGACCAACTCCCGGTACCAGTCGGGGAGTTCGTTGCCGATGTTGTGCAGGTAGAGGCTCATGGTGCGGAAGCGGAGGTCGAGCGGGCGCTCGCGCTCGACCTCCAGCAGCCAGCGGGAGGTGATCCAGGCGAAGGGGCAGGCGGGGTCGAAGTAGAAGTCGACGCGGACGGCGGTGTCGGTGGTCATACGGAGAACGCTAGCCGCCGATTGGGCCGAACACTCGGCCCAATCACTCGCTCTCTCAGTGGTCCAATTCGCTCATGGCCTGTTGCCTCGGGTCCCGTCCGCTGGACGCGAGGGCCCGCTCGAAGACCGGGGCGTCGTCCGGTACCGGCACCGGGTCGGCGAAGCCGTCGTACTGGCGGTAGAGCTCGCCGTGCTTCTCGACCACGTCGAGGACGAGACGCGCGGCGCCGTCCGAGACGCGGTACTCCTGGCCGGTGGCCGTGGCCACGTCCCAGCCGTGCACCGCCAGCTCCTTGATGATCATCGGGGCGAGTTCGGCGGCCGGCATCTTCGCCATGCCGAGGTCGATCTCGCCCTCCCACACAGCCGGGTCGGCCCAGGCGGCGACGGCCCGGTCCAGCTGGGCGGCATAGGCCTCCGCCCAGTCCGGGTCGGCGGTGAAGTCGCGGGCGGTCAGCTCCTCGGAGAGCTGCTTGCGCAGGGCGCGGTGCTCCAGCCCGTGCGAGGTGTAGAGGACCCAGTGGTTGACCATGGCGCGGACGTCCCAGTCGGGACAGTGCGTCGGGTCGTCGAGCTGGGTCGCACGCACACCGCGCGCGACACGGGCCGCCTCGGCGGCACATTCGATCATGTACGGGTGCGGGTCGTGGTGGTTCGTCCGGTCCGGGTGCGGGTCGTCGTGGTTCGTTTGGTCCGGGTGCAGGTCGTCGTCGCTCATGCACCCCACGCTAGGCAGCGCGCCGTCAGGACTCTTGAACAAACGCGACAGCCTCGTCGGCGAGGCGGACCAGCTCGTCGAACGGCAGCGAACCGGCCGCCCTGTGCTCGCGCGCGAAGCCGTTCGCCAGCCGTTGCAGCAGGTCGTTGAGCGGTGTCGGTACGCCGTGCAGCCGCCCCAGCAGCGCGATCTCGCCGTTGAGGTAGTCGGCCTCGATGGTGCCGGTGCCCCGGTTCAGCGACTGCCAGGAGGAGCCGCCGCCGCGCGGTGCGCCTTCGACCTCCACCAGCTGGATCTTGTCGCCGCGCGCCTCCTTCTCCTCCTCGGCGCTCGTGTACGCGACACCGGCGGCGTCGAGCACGGCCACGCCCTCGGCCCGCACCCGCCCGTAGAACGCGAGGCTCTCCTCGCTGCCGAGCGGCCCGGAGACCGCCTCGATCGCGTTGGCGAGGTTGCCGAGCAGCTTGGCGTACTGCCAGCGCGCCACGTCGGGCACGACCGGCGCCTCGAACCGCGACTTCTCCAGGTCGGCCGCGATCAGCCGGGCGGTCTCGTCCGTGCCGTGCGGCCAGCGGCCGAGGTGCAGGATGCCGGTGAGGGGCGCGCCCTCGGCGGCGACCACGCCCGGTGCGACGAAGGTCGCGGGCAGCCACACGCAGACGCCGTACACCCGTCGGAAGCGGCGCAGTGCCAGGCGCTGGCTCTCCACCCCGTTCTGCGCGCAGACGACGGGCAGCCGCTCGGCCGCCGTACCGCCGCCGGCGACCGGCGCGGGTCCCCAGGCCGCGAGCGCGGCCTCGCTGTCCTGTGTCTTGACGGCGAGCAGGAGTACGTCGTCGGGCCTCAACTCGCCCAGTTCCGCAGGCTGTTCGACGACCGGCAGCCGATACGTCGACTCGCCGTCCGGCACCTTGAGCCGCAGCCCGTGCGCGGCCAGCGCCGCCCGTTGCGCACCGCGCGCGACGAGGACGACCTCGCACCCCGCCTCGGCCAGCCGGCCACCGATGGCTCCGCCGACCGCCCCTGCTCCGATGATGATGTAGCGCATGGGGACGAGCCTCGCACAGTGTGGATCTCTCCCTCCAGGAGGATCTCAACTGCCGGTCAGCTCCACGAGTTTGAGCACGGTGTTCCAGTTGCGGGTGGTGGCGATCAGGCCCTTGTTGAGGCGCGGCCGGGCCAGTTCGACGGCGAGCCTGGAGCGGCCGAGGCCGTCGGGGACGTAGAGGTACAGCGCGCGGTCGCCGAGGCGGAACTCCTCGGGCAGGAAGGCGGATTGGTCGAACTCCGCGAAGCGGTCCTCCGCGACCGGCACCGAGTAGTACGTGACGTGCAGCTGCTTGGCCTCCAACTCGGCGGCCGGGAAAGGGCAGTTGTCGGCGATGGCCTTGAGGTAGGCGTGGTCGCGGACGACGACGTCGACCGGGAAGCCGAACCGCTCCTCGATGGCGGCGGCGAGTTCCGCCGCGAGCGACTCCTCGTCGCCGTGGCCGCTCGTGAACACGGCCTGGCCGCTCTGGAGATAGGTGCGGACGTCGTCGTGTCCGAGGCCTTCGAGGAGCGTGCGCAGCTCGGCCATCGGGAGCTTCTTGTTGCCGCCCACGTTGATCCCGCGCAGCAGCGCCGCATACGTCGTCGTCATCCGCACACCATAAAGCGGCCTTCGTGCCCCGTGGGGGTGGGCACGACGGCCGCTTCAGGTGATGCGTGGGTGCGCGGAAACTCTGGCGGATGAGGTGGCTCCGGATCAACACCTGAGGGCACACCTACAAGCACCTGTGACTTGTTCAACAAGGTTTCTCAATAACAAAGCGGACCCCTGCCGACGCATCGGACACCCCTGATCACCACCCCCGAGGCGCCCGGATAGATGTAAGGGGCCGCGGTCCTCCCCAGTGGTGAGGGCCCGGGGTCCGTGCGGAGGAGCCGCGCGACCGAGACCTCACCGGTCAGCACGAGGGGACGTTCTTATTCCGCGCATACCTTCGAACCATGAGGTGGCGGCAGGGGGCTGTCACCGTGCGCAAGGGGGCAAGCCCGTCATGGGGAACGCAGATTCACGGGTGCGGGGCATCGCCGCCCGGGCCGGCGGCTGGAGCGCCCGGCATCGGTGGGCCGCGGTCGGCATCTGGGTGCTGTTCGTGGTGCTGGCGATGGGAATCGGTTCGGCGGCGGGCCGGGTGGACGTCGACGAGAACGACCAGCTGAAGGGCGAGACGCACACCGCCGCCCAGATCATCGACGACGCGGGGATCAAGGAACCGGCCAGCGAGACCATCCTGATCCAGTCGAAGAACGCGTCGGTCACCTCCACGGACAGCGAGTTCCGCACCGCGGTCACCGCCGTCGTCAAGGCCGTCGAGGGGACCGGCAGGGCAACCGACGTCACCTCGCCGTACGACACGAAGACGATCTCGAAGGACGGCCGGAGCGCGCTCGTCCAGTTCGACATGCGGGGCGACTCGGACACCGCGGGCGACCGGGTGGAGCCGGTGCTGAACGCCGTCGCCGAGGTGCAGAAGGACCACGGCTCGCTGCGGATCGAGGAGATCGGCGGCGCCAGCATGGCGAAGCAGTACAAGGACGCGTTCGGCGACGACTTCAAGAAGGCCGAGTACTCCGCGGTCCCCGTGGCCCTCGGTATCCTCCTCATCGCCTTCGGCGCGCTGGTGGCCGCGCTGCTGCCGGTGGCCCTGGCGATGACCGCGATCATCGCGACGATGGGCCTGATGGGCATCGTCAGCCACGTCCAGCCGATGAGCGACACCGCCAACTCCGTGATGCTGCTTGTGGGGTTGGCCGTCGGCGTCGACTACTGCCTGTTCTATCTGCGCCGCGAACGCGAGGAGCGCGAGGCCGGCCGCGACGCCGGGGCCGCGCTGCGCATCGCCGCCGCGACCAGTGGCCGCGCCATCATCGTCTCCGGTGTCACGGTGTGCGTGGCGATGGCGGGCATGCTGTTCACCGGGCTCGCCGAGTTCGAGGCGATGGGCCTGGCCTCGCTGATGGTCGTCGCGGTCGCCATGGTCGGCTCGGTGACCGTACTGCCCGCGCTGCTCTCGCTGTTGGGCGAGCGGGTCGAGAAGGGCCGTATCCCGTTCCTGCGTCGGCGCGGCCGCCGGGGCAACGGCGAGAGCCGGTTCTGGACCGCCGTCCTCAAGGGCGTCCTCGCCAAGCCGCTGGTCTCCGTCCTCGTCGCGGCCGGTGCGCTGCTGGCGATCGCCGCGCCCGCGGTCGGCATGAAGACCGAAAACCTCACCCTGGACCAGGAGTTCGGCAACTCCCTCCCGATCGTGGGGACTTACAACCGGGTCAACGACGCCTTCCCCGGCGGCTCCGAACCGGCCGAGGTGGTCGTCAAGGCGAAGGACATCAACGCGCCGGAGGTCAAGCAGGCCCTCTCGAACTTCAAGGCTCAGGCGGTCAGTTCGGGCGCCTCGCTCGGCCCGGTCGACATCAAGCTGCACGACGCGCAGAACGTCGCCTTCGTCTACGTCCCGCTCGTCGGCGGCTCCGACCAGGACAAGGCGGCCAAGAGCCTGGAGAAACTGCGCGACGAGGTACGGCCCGCCACGCTCGGCAAGGTCGACGGGGTCCAGGCGCCGGTCACCGGACAGGTCGCGGGATCACACGACTTCAACGACCAGCTCCTCGGCTCGGTCGTACCGGTCTTCGCGTTCGTCGTGGTCTTCGCCTTCCTGCTGATGCTTCTCTCCTTCCGCTCACTGACGGTCGCGATCACCTCGATCGTCCTCAACCTCCTTTCGGTGGGCGCCGCTTACGGCATCCTCGTCGCCGTGTTCCAACACGGCTGGGGCGCCTCGCTGGTGGGCGCGGAGGGCGTCGGCGCGATCGTCACCTGGCTGCCGCTGTTCCTCTTCGTGATCCTGTTCGGCCTGTCGATGGACTACCACGTGTTCGTGGTCTCCCGCATCCGCGAAGCGCGCCTGCGCGGCCGTACGACCCAGGACGCGATCCAGCACGGCGTGGTCACCACGGCGGGCGTCGTCACCAGCGCCGCGATCATCATGGTCGCCGTCTTCGCGATCTTCGGCACGCTGTCCATGCAGTCGATGAAGCAGATGGGCGTCGGCCTCGCGGCGGCGGTCCTCATCGACGCCACGGTCATCCGGGGCGTCCTGCTCCCGGCGGTGATGGCACTGCTGGGCGAGCGCAACTGGTATCTGCCCAGCTGGCTGCGGTGGCTGCCGGATCTGACCCACGACGAGTCGCCGGAGGCGGGGACACCGGCGGCGCGGGGCGAGACCGAACCGGTGCGTGTCTGAACATCACTCTTTCGAGGGTCCGTTGGTCTCCGGGGGGAACCAACGGGCCCTCGCTCCGTGTCGTTGCCCGCACGGACCACTGGTGAACTTCCCGATGTGTCGGACAAGTTCACCCAGCGTGTGGTGCGATCGACGACTCAGTGGTTCTGTGGTGAAGGAGGACACGGATGGCGACAGTGGTCACCGTGCACGGGGTGGGCAAGCAACTGCTGGGCGAGGAAGGCCTGCTGAAGGACTGGCAGCCGGCCCTGCTGGACGGACTGCGGCGGGCCGACGGACCGGAACTCGGCCCCGGCGACCTGTCCATGGCCTTCTACGGCGACCTGTTCCGCCCACCCGGCCGCACTCTCGGCGTCGGGGATCCGCTGTACACGGCGGCCGACGTGGCGGAGGGGCCGGAGACCGAGCTGCTCCACGCGTGGTGGGAGGCCGCCGCGGCGGTGGACGACGGGGTCGTCGCACCGGACGCCAACACCCTGGCACGTACCCCTCGTTCGGTGCAGACGGCGCTGCGGGCCCTGTCGGCGTCCCGGTTCTTCGCCGGACTCACGCTGCGCATGCTGGTGTCCGACCTGAAGCAGACCACCCGTTATCTGCTGGAGCCGGAGATCCGGGACGCGGCCCGGCAACGGGTGGCCGACGCGATCGGCGCCGACACCCGGGTGGTCGTGGCCCACTCCCTGGGCTCGGTGGTGGCCTACGAGGCACTGTGCGCGCTGCCCGGGCACGGGGTACGGGCCCTGGTCACCCTGGGGTCGCCGCTCGGTATGCGGATGGTCTTCGACCGGCTCTCCCCCGCCCCGGCACCGACCGGGACCTGGCCCGGCGACGGGCGGCTCACCTGGACGAACATCGCCGACGAGGGGGACATCGTCGCGCTGGTCAAGGATCTCCGGCCGCAGTTCGGGCACCGGCTGACCTCCGTGCTCGTGCACAACGGGGCTCATGCGCACGATGCCACGGCCTACCTGACGGACCGGCTCACCGGCAAGGCGGTCGCGGGAGGTCTGGATGCCCACTGAGAACGCCCCTCGCCGCTTCCTGCTGGCGACGGCGGTGCCCCGCTACCCGCACGCGCCGGACCTCGACCGGCCCGAGCTGAAGCAGGCCCGGGACGACGTCATCAAGCTGTTCACGGAGCGCTTCGGCTACCGGCTCGTCGACACGCTCGGGACCAACCCCTCCGGCACCCAGCTCAAGGACGCCCTGCGTGAGTTCTGCATGGACCCGGACCGCAGGCCCGACGACCTGGTGGCCATGTACATCGCCTCGCACGGCGAGGTCAACGACATCAACAACGAACATGTGCTGCTCACCTACGACTACCGCGGCGACCTCGGGGCCGCCCTGCCCACCGGGGAACTGGCCCGCGCAGCCCTGCTCGGGACTCCCGTGCGGCGGTTCCTGTTACTCCTGGACACCTGCTTCTCCGGGCGGGGCGGGGATCAGCTCGTCGCGTCCGCCGTGCGGCAGATGGAAACCGGCTGGGGGCGGGAGGACGCCGAGTCCGGGTTCGTGGTCCTGTCCTCCGCGCAGAAGCACGAGTTCGCCGCGTCCGGGGCGTTCCCCGGCCTGCTGACCCGAGCCGTGGACGCACTGGCCCCGCAGGGCACGCTGGACCTGCCCAAGGTGGTGCAGCACATGAAGGACGACCCGGAGAAGCCCGGCCACCAGCACATCAACTGGCATCCGGTGGGCCTGAACGGCGACATCCCGCCGTTCCTGGCCCTGTCGGCCCCCGCGTCCGCGCCCCGGCCCGCCCCACGTGTCACCCCGTTCAGCGTGGCCCACCGGACCGGGCTCTTCCCCGACGCCGAACCGCCCCAGCTGCCCGACATCGACGGTGAGCAGCGCCGCAAGGCCGCGCTGCACCTGTGGGACCGCTGGACGAAGCAGCGCCGGAGCGCGGCCCTGCTGTACGGCTTCTCGGGGGTGGGCAAGACCGACCGCGTGGTACGGCCCCTGATGGACGAGGCCCGGCTGGAGCACAAGCGCACCACCGTGCTCGTGGATGCCCCGGAACATCCCATCGACACCCCCAGGGAACTGATCGCCCGCCTGCGTGAGCAGCTGGAGGACACCGGCCGCTACGACCTGGCGGAACTCCTCGCGGCGGAACAGCGGCTCGACCGGGCCCTGACGACCCTGCTGGGCCGCGGGGTGCTGGTGGTCATCGACGAGTTCCAGCGGCTGCTCGACGAGCGCGGCCGGCCGGTGAAGCCGGTCGGGGACGACCTGCTGGCCGCTGTGGCGCCGGGCCGGCACGGGGACGGCTGCCTGTGGCTGGTGTCCAACCAGAAGGTCGACCCGGCCTGGGCCAAGGACTTCGACCCCGTGGAGCTGCCGCCGCCCCCGGTCGAGGAGGCCGTGCGGATCCTCGTCGGCGCCGAGGAGCAGGGCGAGGCCGAGGAGTGGTTCCCCCCGGAGCGGCGCGAGGAGGTCGTGCAGCGGCTGGGCCGCAACCCGTTCGTGCTGCAACTGCTGCACAGCCTGGTGGGTCCGTACGACTGGACGCTGGAGGAACTGCTGCCGGCCAGCGAGGTGCCCCAGGCGCCGTACGACCTCAGTCTGGTGGAGGTCATCGAGAGGGAGCTGGTCGCCAAGGCGACCGAGCGGCTGACGCCGTCGGCCAGGGCCGCCCTGCGCAGTCTGTCGGTGCTGACGGACTGGGCCGACCAGGACCTGGTGAAGGCGATGACCCGCGATCACGGCGATCTCCCCGAACTCCGCAAACAGCTCCAGAAGCGGTTCCTGCTCCAGATCCGTACGGTCGAGAACGAAACAGCGTTCTCCCGTACCACGCGTTTCCAGGTGCACCCCGCCGTACGCGAAGTCGCCTGCGTCCGCCTGCGCGAGGACGAGAAGGCCTGGAAGGCCGCCCACCGCCGCGCCGGACGCTGGTACGCCCGTCCCGTCTATGCGCAGGACCCCTCGCGGTCCGGCGACCACCGGCTGGCGCTCGCCCTGCCCGCGGCCCGGCTCCACTTCGACGAGGGGGGACTGGACGACGAGCTGGCCCGCATGGCGCAGGCCATCGGCGGCTACCTGGAGCGGAAATACGGCAGGGGGCGCTACCACCACTCCCTGCCCGAGGACCCGGCGGAACTGACGGCCCGGATCGACCTGATGGAGGCCTATCTCGCCGACGACGGCACGCCGTACACCCACCACCATCAGGCCATGCTGCTACGGCTCCGCGACACGCCCGGCGATCTGGAGAAGGCGCTGGTCCACGCGCGGGAGGCGACTCACGGGCGGTCCGAGATGTATCCGTGGAGCCTGCTGCTGAAACTGGTGCGGGACGTGGAGGGCCCGGAAGCCACCGTGCGGGAGGGCCGGATCGCGCTGGAGAACGTCAAAGAGCAGCGGTTCGCCATCTACGACGAGATCGCCAAGTGCCAGGTCCAGCTCGGCAGAGTGCCACAGGCGCTGGAGACGCTCCGCGAGGGGTGCGAGCGGGTGAAGAGCAAGGACGCCTACCGGCTCGCCGACCACGCCGTCCCCTACGCGGCCGCCGAACCGACCGAGGACCCGCTGGTGCGGACGGCCCGGTGGATCAGGGAGAACCCGGCTCTCACCGCCCAGGCCAATCTCGCGGACGTGCTGCTGCTCCAGCGCCGCGGGCTGTGGCTGGACTCGGCCCGCACCGCACAGCGGCACCGGACGGCCCACCCGAAGGTCATCAACCTCGCGATCTACGAGGCGATCGGCTGGCTGGGAGCAGGCGACCCGCTACGGGCGCAGGCGGCACTGGACTCCTTCCCCGACGGCATCCCGAACAGCCCCCGCCCCAAGCCGCACGAGGGCAAGACCTGGCTGGCGTCTCTCATCGCCCTGCACGCCGGCAATCTCGAACGGGCCCGTGAGATGTTCGCCCTCTACCGGGGCGTCGCTCGGGAGGACAACACCCCGGAGGAGCTGAGGACCGTGCTCCTGGACGAGTGGGACCATCCGGAGACCAGGATGGACGAGTCCAACCCGGCCTTCGTCGCCCCGGTGCTGCCGCCCGTCGTCACCGGGCAGCTCAGTCTGGTGGTGCGTTCCCAGTACGGTCCACCGGTGCTGCCCGCGCAGCGGTGACGGATCGCGCGACCGACGCGGCCGACGCGCCTAGCGCTGGTAGCGGGCCAGCACCAAATTGCCGTCCCTCACCAGCCGTTGGCGTAGTTCAGCCAGGCCGATCGCGCCGCTGTAGTACTCCTGGAACGCCGGGGTCGCCACCTTGTCCTTCCATTCCGGGTAGCCGCGTACCGACTGCGCGGGGGCCGAGGTGAGGTCGTCGGCGAGGGCCGTGCCGGTGGACCAGTCGTCCTTCGTGGTGTGCAGGGCGGGGTCCTTGAGGGCCTGGGTGGCGGTGGGGAGCATCCAGTCGCCGAGGGCCAGGCGGACCATGTTCTTGGGCTGGAGCAGGAAGTCGATGAACTCTGCGGCCTCCTTCTTGTGCGGGCTGTCCTCGGCGATGGACAGGGTCTGCGGGCTGACGCCCTGCGTGAGCCCGTCGGCCCCGGCCGGGGCGGGCAGCACCTGCCAGTCGAAGCCCTTCGGCGCCTGCTGCACGATCTGCTGTCGGTAGGAGAAGCCGAGCGGGACCATCGCGTACTTGCCGCCGAAGAACCCGGGCAGGGTGTCCGAGCCGCCGCTGCCGAGCGTCGTGGGCGAGGCACTGTGGTCCAGGTCGGCCTGGTCGTGGATCGTGCGCGGTACGACCTCGTCGGCCGCGTCGAAGCGCACGGTCACCTTGCCGTCCGCGTCCCGGTGGAACAGCTCGCCGCCCGCCGAGAGAGACAGGTTGAGGGTGGCGGACACCGGCTCCTTGAGCGGCCAGGCCACTCCGTACTTGCCGTCGCCGCTCAGCTGCCGGGTGACGGCCCTGAACTCCGGCCAGGTCCACGGGTGTTCGGGGGTCGGGATGCGTACGCCCGCCTTCTTCAGCCAGGTCGCGTTGGCGATCAGCACCCTCGGCTCCTGGAGGAACGGCACGCCGTAGATCCCGTCCCCGAAGGTCGTCGTCTCCCAACTGCGTTGCGGGATGTCGGACTTGAGGCGGGCGGGCAGCAGGTCCCTGAGGTCGGCGAGGTAGCCGCCGTAGGCGAAGTCCGCGAGGTCGTCGGAGGCGTCGTGGATGATGTCCGGTGCCTCACCACCCTCGAAGGAGGTCAGGAGCTGGTCGTGGACGCTGTCCCAACTGCCCTGTACGTACTCGACCTTGACGTCCGGATGGGTGGCGTTCCACTCCTTCACCAGTTCCTTGTTGGCGGTGACGGACTCCTCCTGCCAGGCGAGGGACTGGAAGCGGAGGGTGATCCTGCCATTCGGTGAGCCGTGGTCGCTTCCGCTCGTGCAGCCGGCCAGAAGCAGGGCCAGGGCAGCGAGGGCGAGGATCCATCGGGAGCGCATCAGCTCTTCACCGCCCCGGTGAGCATGCCGCCCGTGATCCGGCGTTGGATCAGGGCGAAGACGAGCAGGGAGGGGAGGGTCGCGAGGAACGCGGCTGCGGCGAGTGGGCCGAGGTCCGCCACGCCCTCCGCGCCGATGAAGTGGGTGAGGACGACCGGCAGGGTCTGGTGCTCCGGGGTCTTGAGCAGGACCAGCGCGAAGAAGAACTCGTTCCACGCGGTGACGAACGCGAACAGCGCCGTCGCCACGATCCCCGGCGCGAGCAGCGGTGCCGTCACCGACACGAGGGTGCGGAGTTTCCCGGCGCCGTCGACCGCCGCCGCCTCCTCCAACTCGGCCGGTACCGCTCGTACATAGCCGACGAGCATCCACAGCGCGAACGGCAGCGACCACACCGCGTAGACCAGCACCAGCCCGGCCAGGGAGTCGATCAGCCGCAGGTTCTTCAGCACCAGGAACAGCGGGATGATCACCAGCACGAACGGGAACGCCTGGCTGACCACCACCCACCCGGTCGCGGCCCGCGCGAGCAGTGTGCGGCGCCGGGCCATGGCCCACGCCATCGGGGTCGCGATCACCACGGCGATCAGCGCGGCCCCGAGCGCGGCGAGCAGGGAGTTCAACGCGGCGTGCAGCAGCGGCTGTTCGTCGAAGGCCTGGCGGAAGTTGGCGAGGGTGGGGTGCCGGGGGATCCAGGTGGGGTGCAAACTGCCCAGCTCTCGCGGGGACTTGAAGGCGGTGGAGATCAGCCAGAGGAAGGGGAAGGCGAGGAATACGAGATACGCGAGCAGGGCCGCGTACTGTCCGGCGCGAGCCTTGGCACTGGTCTTCACTGGTCCTGTCCTCCTCTCAGTCGGCCTACGAGGAAGACGGCCAGGAGCACCGAGATCACCGCGACCATCACACATCCCATCGCCGCCGCGTACCCGAACTGGCCGTAGCGGAAGGCCTCTTCATAGGCGAAGAGCATGGGCAGCCGGGTGCGGCCGCCGGGTCCGCCGCTGGTCAGGACGTAGACCAGGGCGAACGAGTTGAAGTTCCAGATGAGGTTGAGCGCCGTGATCGACAGTGCCACCGGTCTGAGGGCGGGCCAGGTGACCGTGCGGAAGCGGCGCCAGGCTCCGGCGCCGTCGACCGCCGCCGCCTCGTGGAGTTCGCGCGGGGTGTTCTGGAGTCCGGCGAGCAGGGCGACCGTCGTCTGGGGCATGCCCGCCCACACGCCGACGACGATCACGGCGGGCAGTGCGGTCGACAGACCGCTGAGCCAGTCGCGGCCGTTCCCGAGGCCGAGGTCGTGGAGGGTCTCATTGAGGACACCGGCGTCCGGGTTGTAGACGATCCGCCACATGATGCCGACGACGACCTCGGGCATCGCCCACGGGACGATCGCCAGCGCCCGGGCCAGCCATCTCAGCCGCAGGTCCTGGTTGAGGAGAAGGGCCAGACCGAGGGCGAGCAGGAACTGGGGGACGGTGACTCCGACCGCCCACACCAGCCCGATGCGGAACGATTCCCAGAAGAGTGTGTCGTGCAGCAGGTCGCGGAAGTTGAGGGCGCCGATCCACCGCGTGGGCACCGTTCGGCCCGACTGGGAGTCGGTGAAGGCCAGCAGGACGCCGTAGAGGAGGGGGCCGACGCTGAGGACGAGGATCGGGATCAGCGCGGGCAGGACCAGGAACCAGGCCGCGCGGTCATGGTTCGGCGGCCTCCTCACCTCCGTCACCGATACCCCCGTCACCGATGTCATGGAATCAGCCCCTTTGCGCGGACCGGTCGGGCCCCGTCATGGTCGTGAACGCCGTGTGCCTCGTCAAGGCACCTCGCATGCCGTCCCACCTGTGCGAATGCGACACTGGCCGTCGGATGGCGGGAACCCGACGCCGTACGCACACGCACAGGGACCCCCGCGGCGACACGCACAGGGACGACACGGAGGCGGACGATGGACGAGGCACGGGCGCGGGACGTACTGGCGGCGGCGGACGTACTGCCCGGTGCGGCGCGGGACGCGCGGCTCCTCGCCCTCGGCGAGAACGCGGTGTTCGCCGCCGATGACCTGGTCGTCAAGGTGGGCCGCGACGCCGAACTCCTCGACCGCGCCCGGCGCGAGCTGGAGGTCGCGGTGTGGCTGGCCGAGGCGGGCGTGCCGGCGGTGCGGGCCGCCGACCCGAAGCCGCGCCTCGTCGAGGGACACCCGGTGACCGTGTGGCACCGGCTGTCCGATTCCGTACGGCCCGCCGAACCCCGGGATTTGGCCGAACTGCTACGCCTCGTCCACGCGCTCCCCTCCCCCTCCTTCGAACTCCCGCCCCGCGAGCTGCTGGGCGGTGTCGAGCGCTGGCTGCGGCTCGCGGGCGACGCGATCGATCCGGCGGACGCGGCGTATCTGCGGGAGCGGCGGGATGGATTCGCGGCTGCCGCCGCCGCGCTGACGCCTCATCTGCCGCCGGGGCCGATTCATGGCGACGCGTTGCCGCGCAATGTGCATGTCGGTCCGGACGGGCCGGTCCTGGTCGACCTGGAGACCTTCTCCGCGGATCTGCGTGAGCACGATCTGGTGGTGATGGCTCTGTCCCGCGACCGCTATGCCTTTCCGGCCCGGGCGTATGACTCGTTCACCGAGGCGTATGGGTGGGACGTGCGGGAGTGGGACGGGTGCTCGGTGCTGCGCGGGGCTCGGGAGACGGCCAGTTGCGCGTGGGTTGCGCAGCATGCGCCCAGCAATCCCGAGGCGTTGGTCGAGTTCGAGCGGCGGGTGGGGTCTTTGCGGGACGGGGACGAGACGGTGCGGTGGTTTCCGTTTTGAGCGCCTATTGAGCGGGGGGGGGGCGCGGGGGGCATCCGTATACGGGCGACTGACGGTCCGATGTGGCTGGTCGCGCAGTTCCCCGCGCCCCTTACGGGCGCCCCGGGTTACACCGTCTCGTCCTCCAGCTCCCGCAGCGGCCACATGCCGTCGATCACCGCGTCCTGGTCGCCCTTGCGGCGTAGGAAGCTCTGGAAGTCGGCGGCCCATTCGGCGTACCACTCGATCTGGCGGCGGTGGAGCTCGGCGGGGCCCAGGGCCGCGACCTTGGGGTGGCGGTCGGCTATCGCTCCGGCCAGGCGGGCGGCGGCGAGGGCGTCGGCCGAGGCGTCGTGGGCGGTGTCGAGGACCACGCCGTACTCCTGGCAGACCGCTTCGAGGTTGCGCTTGCCGCGGCGGTAGCGGTCGACGGAGCGGTCGATCGTGTACGGGTCGATGACCGGGGCGGGGTCGGTGCCGCCGAGGCGGTCGCGCAGGGACGGGAGTCCGTGTCGGCGCAGCTCGGCGGAGAGCAGGGTGAGGTCGAAGGCCGCGTTGTAGGCGACGACGGGGACGCCCGTCTTCCAGTATGTGGTGAGGACGTCGGCGATCGACTCGGCGACCTCGTCGGCCGGGCGGCCCTCGGCGGTGGCCCGTTCGTTCGTGATGCCGTGCACGGCGACGGCGTCGGCCGGGATCTCCACGCCGGGATCCGCCAGCCACTCCCGACGGCCCGCGGGCCGTCCGCCCCTGACCTCTATGACCGCGCCGGTGACGATGCGCGCCTCGCGCGGCTCCGTGCCGGTCGTCTCCAGGTCGAAGCCGATGAGCAGCTCCTGGTGCCAGGCCATGACGGCCCCCCTTCTCGGTGGTGCTTTCCCCCAGTGGTCTCCACCTTCGCATGAGCCACTGACAATCCGAGGACCGCGTTCCGCTTACCGCCGGACCGGCCTCGGACAGGTCAGGACACCGGTCGCGAATCCGCCCACATCTGCTCGAACTCATCGCGATAGGTGGGGAAAAGACCGCTGTCGTCTATTTCGTCCGTCTTGACGAGTCGGCTTCCGTTTCGCAGCACCAGCACCGGCGCCTCCATGCCGCGGCTGCGGCGCAGATAGGACTGCACGACGGCTATGCCGTCCGTGCCGTCGCCGTCGACGAGGTATGCCGTGAAGCGGGGCGTCTCGTCGAAGACCTGGATCTCGAAGGCGCCCGGGTCGCGCAGCCGGGACCGCACCCGTCGCATGTGCAGGATGTTCATCTCGACGGCGCGGCTCAACTCGCCCCGTTTTATGCCGAGTTCACGCTCGCGCCGCTTCACCGCGCTGGAGGCCGGGTTGAGGAACAGCAGCCGTACCCGGCAGCCCGACTCGGCGAGGCGGATCAGTCGTCGGCCGGAGAAGTTCTGCACGAGGAGGTTGAGGCCGATGCCGATGGCGTCGACGCGGCGGGCGCCGCCGAAGATGTCCTCGGCCGGGAACTGGCGCATCAGCCGCACCCGGTCGGAGTGGACGGCGACCACGTCGGCGAAGCGGTCGCCGATCAGTTCCTCGACCGCGTCGACGGGCAGTCGGCGGGCGGAGGGTACGTCGCTGCCGGCGCCGAGGGTCTCCAGGAGTTTCGCGGAGGCCCGCTCGGCCTGGTTGAGGACGGCCTCGGACAGGGCGCGGTTGCGGGAGACGACGTTGCGGGTCACCTCCAGTTCGTCCAGGGCGAGTTCGACGTCGCGGCGCTCGTCGAAGTACGGCTCGAAGCACGGCCAGTGCTGCACCATCAGCTCGCGCAGCTGCGGCAGGGTCAGGAAGCTGAGGACGTTGTCGTCGGCCGGGTCGAGCAAGTAGCCCTTGCGGCGGCTTACTTCGCGGACGGCGACCGCGCGCTGCACCCACTCCTGGCCGGCCGGACCGGCCGCGGCGACGACCCATTCGTCGCCGTGGACGGGTTCGTAGATGGGACGCAGGACGGCCGCTACGACGGCGCGCAGCCGCTGTTCGACCAGGTTCAACCAGATGTAGGCGCGGCCGGCTCGCTGGGCGCGCGTACGCACCTCGCGCCAGGCGTCGGCGTCCCAGTCCAACTCCGGCCCAATGGAACCAGCCGCGTCCATCGGACGTGCCAGGGACACCGCGCCGGGCGGGACTTCTGCGGAGTTCCCCTCGTGACCCTCGTCACCAGGGGGCAACTCCAGCCCTCCCGAGCCCACCCGTGCACCGCCTTCCGCTCCCCCGAGCTCTCCCCAGTCTCAACGATCAAGGAAGGGTACTCCGGGACCGGTCGGCGGTGCAGCCGGATGGACAGGGTCGTTTCTCAACTTCCGCCGTTCACATTGCCGTTCTGGTCGGCGAGGGCGGCGGGAGTGAGCGGATTCATGGCAGTGACGTCGCGCGGGGCGATCGAGAATCCCTGCCAGTGGACCGGCATCGGCTGCTGGTCCTCGTCGCGGGCGATGTGGTGGAAGCCGACGTTCACCCAGACCACGGGCTGTGTGAGCGTCTGGCCGTTGACCCACTTGTCGACCTGCTTCGGGTGCCCAGCACCGCAGTTGGGCAGGTTGTCGCTGGCGAACTGCTCGCACTTGTTGTACTGGGTGAAGTACACGTCGTGCTGGGTGAAGCTGCGGCCCGGGTACTTGGTGGTGGGGCCGGGGACTATCTCGTAGGACCGGGCGTGGTTGTCCTTGTTCTTGCCGGTCGCGCTGACGATGCGCCACCAGCGCATGTTCTTGGCGTCGCCCGCGAGTTCCTTGGTGACCTTGGTCAACGTGGTCTTGTTCGTGGGGGTGTTGGCGCCGTGCGTGGTGACCGCGGAGTCGTACTGCTCGACGCGGCCCTTGGAGGAACCGTCGAGCGCGAAGTCCAACTTCCAGAAGACGTCGTGCTGGTGGCTCGTCGCGTACGCCGTGGCGCCCTTGCCGAGCGGCCAGCCGCGGCCGTCGCCCGCGTCGTAGTCGTAGGGCGAAAGGCTGCCGGTGGCACCGACGTTCATGTTGATGGTGCCGTCGTCCTGGAAGCGCCACTCGGTGATGTACTCGTACCAGCCGACCTGGTTGACCGTGTAGACGAGGAAGTCCTTGCCCTGGGTCTGGAAGACCTTGTTGGCGCTGTCGCCCTGCATGCGGAAGGCGTGGCCGCGCGAACGGGTCGTCGTGCAGAGGCCCTTGACGTTCGGGTGGTCCGGGTCGATGGCGTCGGGGACCTTGACGGTCTTGATGGTGCCGCCGGGACACTCGCCGGGCTGCATGTTCATCAGGCCGGTGCCGAAGCCGTACTGCGTGAGGTCGCTGTACTCGTTCTTGCCGTCGTCGTACGGGACGTGGATCTGCGCGAGCTTCGCGTCGGCGAGCACCTTGATGGGGGCGGCCTCGCCGGGCGGCTGGTAGGAGATGTTCTCCAGGACGAGACCGGCCTCGCGCTCGTAGTGCCAGCACATCCGCCAGGTGGTGCCGGTGGAGAGCTTCTGCTCGATGGTGTAGGCGGCGCTGCAGCCGGGTGCGGCGGCGCTCGGGGCGGCCTTCGGCTGGGCGACGGCCGGGCCCGCGCCCGCGGTGGCGCCGGCGGCCAGGGCGGCCACCGTGAGGGCCACGGCCCCCCGACTGCGGGCACGGCTGATTCTGTTGACGCGCATGAAGAAGTGACTCCCTTACAGGAGAAGCAAGTTGGGACAGTGAACGAAGGAGAGGGCGCGACCCGCGCGGGTCGGTGCGACCGGTTCAGCCGGTGAGCTTGCCGACCTTGCGGGCGCTCAGGTCGATGACGAAGTCACGGGCGTCGATCCACGGCCCGTTCTTGACCTTCGGGAACAGCCGCACGCAGCGGTGGTCGCCGCACTGGTCGAGGACGCCGGACTGCCGTCCAGGAGTGGCCTTGTAGATCATGGCGGTCAGCAACAGCTGGTCGGGCGAGGTGAGTTCGTTGCCTGTGGCGTCCTTGTAGTCGGCCTTCAGGCCCGCGCCCAGCGGGTCCGCGAGCAGCAGTTCGGCCGCCTCGACGTCCTCGGCGTGGCTCGCCGGCGGCTGCACTCCGTGCTGGGTGCCGGTCTGTTCGACCTTGCCGGTGTCGAGGTTGACGGTCTTGGTGACGACCGTGTCGTCCTTGTAGTCGTAGAACGTCACGTCCGCGCGGCGCGGCGCGTTCGGGTTGTCCAGCTCGTCGGGGTTCGGGTCGGCGAGTTGGACGTCGAGGCGCTGCGGTCCGCGCTTCCCGTCCACGTTCTCACTGGAGTTGAGGAACTGCTGATTCACCGCGAGCTGCTCGACGCGCTTGGTCTCGTCGTCGGTGAGCGGGTCGCGGCCCTTGCCCTTCTCGCCCTCGGCCGGGGCCTGTTGCACCACACCGGGTGCCGCGCCCAGCACGTCCCCGGCCTGCTGCTGGGCGGACCCGGCGGCCTTTCCGGTGCCCCCCGACTCGTTGGCCCCCGCCGTGCCCGGCAGGGTGACGGCGACCATCACGGCGGTCCCGGCCACCGCTATGGCCGTACCCGCCACCACTTTGCCCAGGTGGCGGTGCACTGTCCTTCGCACATTTCCCCCTACTCCCCCTGGGTCCATCCCCGGACCTCTGGGAGTGGTGTCTGTCCCACTTGGTTCGGCGTACGGCATACGTCGTACGCACTGGTCATTTGGTAAGAGGGATGTAAGTCATAGGTGGTTCCCTCACTTTCGGGGAGACTCAGGGGCAAGGCGCCCCGGTGGCGGGGCCCGGCTGAAAGAGTCGTGACCATGCAGGTCTGGCCTGGAGAGGCGTATCCACTCGGTGCCACGTACGACGGCGCCGGCACCAACTTCGCGGTCTTCACCGAGGCCGCGGACCGAGTAGAGCTGTGTCTGCTGCACGACGACGGCTCGGAGACGGCGGTGGAACTGCGGGAGAGCGACGCGTTCGTGCGGCACGCGTACGTGCCGGGTGTCATGCCCGGACAGCGCTACGGCTTCCGCGCGCACGGCCCGTACGCCCCCGAGCGCGGCCAGCGGTGCAACTCCGCGAAGCTGCTGCTCGACCCGTACGCGAAGGCGGTCAGCGGATCGATCGCCTGGGGCGAGGAGGTGTACGGCTACCACTTCGACGCCCCCGACAAGCGCAACGACCTGGACTCGGCCCCGCACACGATGTCGTCGGTCGTGGTCAACCCGTACTTCGACTGGGGCGACGACCGGCTGCCCCGGCACGGCTACCACGAGACGGTGCTCTACGAGGCTCACGTCAAGGGTCTGACGATGCTGCACCCGGGGCTGCCGGACGAGCTGCGCGGCACGTACGCGGCGCTCGCGCATCCGGCGGTGATCGAGCACCTGGTGGAACTGGGGGTGACCGCCCTGGAGCTGATGCCGGTGCACCAGTTCGTGAACGACCACCGGCTGGTCGACATGGGGCTGAACAACTACTGGGGCTACAACACGATCGGTTTCTTCGCCCCGCACAACGCGTACGCCTCCTGGGGCGACCGCGGCCAGCAGGTCCTGGAGTTCAAGTCGGCGGTACGGGCGCTGCACGAGGCCGGTATCGAGGTCATCCTGGACGTCGTCTACAACCACACCGCCGAGGGCAACCACCTGGGGCCGACGCTGTCCTTCAGGGGCCTCGACAACCCCTCGTACTACCGGCTGGCCGACGATCCCCGCTACTACATGGACACCACGGGGACGGGCAACTCGCTGCTCATGCGGTCCCCGCACGTGCTCCAGCTGATCATGGACTCGCTGCGCTACTGGGTCACCGAGATGCACGTCGACGGCTTCCGCTTCGACCTCGCGGCCACCCTGGCACGGCAGTTCCACGAAGTGGACCGGCTGTCGTCGTTCTTCGACCTCGTGCAGCAGGACCCGGTGGTGTCCCAGGTGAAGCTGATCGCGGAGCCCTGGGACGTCGGCGAGGGCGGCTACCAGGTGGGCAACTTCCCGCCGCTGTGGACCGAGTGGAACGGCAAGTACCGCGACACCGTGCGGGACCTGTGGCGGGGCGAGGGGCGCGCGCTAGCGGAGTTCGCGTCCCGGCTGACCGGCTCCTCCGACCTCTACCAGGACGACGGCCGTCGCCCCCTGGCCTCCATCAACTTCGTGACCTGCCACGACGGGTTCACGCTCAACGACCTGGTGTCGTACAACGACAAGCGCAACCAGGCCAACGGCGAGGACAACCGCGACGGCGAGAGCCACAACCGGTCGTGGAACTGCGGTGCCGAGGGCGACACCGACGACCCGGCCGTGCTGGAGCTGCGCGCCCGCCAGATGCGCAACTTCGTCGCCACGCTGATGCTGTCCCAGGGTGTACCGATGGTCAGCCACGGGGATGAGTTCGCGCGCACCCAGAGGGGCAACAACAACGCGTACTGCCAGGACAGCGAGCTGGCCTGGGTGAACTGGCCCGAGGAGGGCGCCGAGTCGTCCGAGTTGCTGGCCTTCACGCGCGCGTTGGTGTGGCTGCGCAAGGAGCACCCCGTGTTCCGGCGCCGGCGCTTCTTCCACGGGCGGCCCGTGGAGGGCACCCACGACGAGCTGTCGGACATCGCCTGGTTCACCCCGGAGGGCAAGGAGATGGCCCAGCGGGACTGGGACTCGGCGCAGGCGTCCGCGCTGTCGGTGTTCCTGAACGGCAACGCCATCTCGGAGCCGGGGCAGCGCGGGGAGCGCATCGGCGACGACTCCTTCCTGATGATGTTCAACGCCTCTCCCCAGACGCTGGACTTCGTGGTGCCGGTCAACCACGGCCGCCAGTGGGAGGTGATCGTGGACACGGGCCGCGCGGAGGGCGTGCCGGCGGGCACGGGCGCGAAGGTGAAGGCCGGGGACCGGCTGACCCTGGTGGACCGCAGCATGACGGTCCTGCAACGCCCCACCTAGGAGGGCACCTGGTCGGTGGACCGGATGCCGGGGTCGATGACACGAAGGGCGGCCGGGCGGGTACACAGGTCTGCATGACACCTGAACGACCCGACCCGGCAGTGCCCACGGCCACCTACCGGCTGCAACTACAGCCCGAGTTCCCGTTCGCGGCGGCCGCGGCCGCTGTGCCGTACCTGGCGTCGCTCGGCGTCTCGCACCTGCACCTCTCCCCCGTCCTGGAGTCCGTCCCGGGCTCGACGCACGGCTACGACGTCGTGGACCACGCGCGCGTGCGGGACGAACTCGGCGGTGAGGACGGGCTGCGGGCCCTCGCGCGCACCGCGCGGGAGCACGGTCTCGGTCTGGTCATGGACATCGTGCCGAACCACATGGCGATGGCCCCGCGTCACAACCACGCCCTGTGGGAGGTGCTCAGGGAGGGCCCCAAGTCGCCGTACGCGCGGTGGTTCGACATCGACTGGGAGGCGCAGGGCGGGCGGTTGCTGCTGCCGGTGCTGGGCGGTCCGGTCGGCTCGGAGATCGATCACCTGGAGGTCGACGGTGACGTCCTGCGCTACTACGACCATGTGTTCCCGTTGCGTGCGGGCACCGGGGAGCTGCCGTTGCCGCGGCTCCTGGACGCTCAGTGGTACCGCCTCGGGTGGTGGCGGCTGGCCCGCACCGAGCTCAACTACCGGCGTTTCTTCAGCATTTCGGAGCTGATCGGGGTCCGCGTGGAGGACCCGGAGGTTTTCGACGCCACGCACGGCAAGATCCTTCAGCTGCTGCGCGAGGGTGTCGTGGACGGGCTGCGCGTCGACCACCCCGACGGCCTCGCCGACCCCGACGGCTACCTCCGGCGGCTGCACGAGGCGACCGGGGGCCGCTGGACGGTCGTGGAGAAGATCCTCGCGGACGGGGAGCGGCTGCCGGCGTCCTGGCCCGTCGCGGGCACCACCGGCTACGACGCCCTCAGGCACGTCGACGGGCTGTTCACGGACCCGGCGGGGGCGGGGGAACTCCTGGGCCAGTACCGGAGGTTCGCGGCCCCGCAGCCGGACCGTGGCGGGCGCTGGGAGGCGACGGTGCGGCGGGCGGCGTACAAGGTGCTCACGCACGAGCTGGACGCCGAGACGGACCGGCTGACCCGGGTCGTGAGCCGGCTGTGCGCCGCGTCCCCGGAGCCCGCGCTGCGCGACCGGGCCCCTTGGGCGCTGCGGACCGCGCTGGTGGAGCTCCTGGTGCGCATGGAGGTCTACCGGCCGTACACCTCGGGGGAAACCGCGGCCGTCGTCACCGAGGAGGCCGCCGCCGAGGCCCGGCAGGCGTTCGCCGTCGCGGAGGAGGCGGGCGCCGTCGACGTCGTACGGGATCTGCTGCTGGGGCGGTACGGGGACGGGCCCGAGGAGGTCGAGTTCCGGGTCCGGTTCGCGCAGACGGCGTCCGCGCTGCGGGCCAAGTCCGTGGAGGACACGGCGTTCTACCGCTATGTGCCGCTGCTGTCGGCGACCGAGGTGGGCGGGAACCCGGGCAGCCCGGCGGTGTCCCCGGAGGACTTCCACGCGTACTGCGCGCGCGTGCAGCGCGACTGGCCGGTGGCGGGCACGGTGCTGTCGACCCACGACACCAAGCGCAGCGCGGACGTACGGGCCGCGCTGGCCGTGCTCACCGAGGTGCCGGAGCGCTGGGCGGACGTGCTGACCGAGGTGACCCGTACCGGCGAGGGGGTGCCGGACGCTCAACTGGCGTGGGCGGCCTGGCAGACGGTGTTCGGTCTCGGCCCGGCGGACGCGGAGCGGGTCCAGGGGGCCCTGTTGAAGCATGTGCGGGAGGCGGGTCTGCACACGAGCTGGACGGAGCAGCAGCCGTCGTACGAGGAGGCGGTGGCGGCGTTCGTCGCGGCGGGCCCGTGCGGGCCGCCCGGTGAGCGTGTGGCCGCCTTCCGCGCGGCGCTGGAGCCGCACGTCCGGGCGAACGTGCTCGGCGCCGCGCTGCTCCAGCTGACGATGCCGGGCGTGCCGGACCTGTATCAGGGCACCGAGGCCGAGTACCTGGCCCTGGTCGACCCCGACAACCGGCGGCCGGTGCCGTTCCCGCCCCTGGAGGCGGGCGCCAAGGGGGCGGTGACGGCCGCCGCGCTGCGGCTGCGGTCCCGTCGTCCGGAGGCCTTCGGTGACGCGGCGACGTACGCCTCGCTGGCGGCGGAGGGTCCGGCGGCGGCGCACTGTGTGGCGTTCGCCCGCTCGGGGGCCGCGGTGACGGCGGTGACCCGGCTGTCGTCGCGGCTCGCGGAGGCGGGCGGCTGGCGTGACACGGTGCTCCCGCTGCCGCCGGGGTGGTGGGCCGATGTGCTCGCTCCGGAGCGGCGGTTCACGGGGCACGCGCGCGTGGCGGAGCTTTTCGAGCTGTCGCCGGTGGTGCTGCTGGAGGTCTCGGACTAGGTGTGCACCCGGAGGGTCCGGGGTGAGCGGCGGACCAGGTCGTCGGGCCGGTGCCGGGCGCCCGGTGCGCGGCGCAGACCCGGCAGGGCGGACAGGAGGGCCCGTAGGCCGTGTTCGGCCGTGAGAGCGGCCAGCAGGGCGTCGGGGCCGGTGCCGTGGGCGAGCGGTCCGGGGTCGGTGCGGAAGGCGTCGTAGCGGTCCGGGTCGGTGAAGCGTTCCGGGTCGCGGCCCGCGGCGCCGAGCAGACAGGCGACGGTGGCTCCGGCGGGTATCGCGCCGACGGGTGCGACGGCCCTGCGCAGCACGATGTGCAGCGGCGGATCGCGGCGCAGGGACTCCGCCCAGGCGCCCGGCACGAGGTCGGGGCGGGCGCGGAGCACGGCCAACTGGTGTGGATGGTCGAGGAGGTTGGCGAGGAACGACGCGAGCGCCCGCGCGGTGCTCGCGCCGGACGCGCCGAGCAGCGTGCCCACGAGCCCGGTGACGGTGTCGTCCGACAGCGGTCCGCCGTCGCTCCGCGCGGTGCACAGCACGGACAGCAGGTCACCGCCCGGATGGGCGCGGCGCCGGGCCGTCAACGGCCGCAGGAAGGCGCCCAGTTCGGGGCGGCCGCCCCCGGAGCGGCCGAGTCCCGTGCGGCACCAGCGGTGCACCCGCGCGGTCTCCTCGTACGGCAGCCCGAGCGCGGCCACGGCCGTGGCGGTGGGCAGCCAGTCGCAGAACTCGGCCACCAGATCGGCGTCCTCGCGCGCGGTGAGGCGCCGGGCGAGGACATGGGCGCTGCGTTCGACGGCGGCGGTCAGGGCGGCCAGCGCGGGCCCGCGCAACGCCCGGTCCAGGAGCCGTCCCGTTTCAGGTGCGGCCGGATGCTCGGCCACGGCGACGAGCCTGGGGTCGGCGAGGGCCGCGCGGACATCGTCGTAGCGGCTGAGGAGCCAGGCTCCGAACGGCTCGTCGTACACCAGCGGATAGTGCGTGCGGAGGGTGCGGTAGAGCGGATACGGGTCCTGTACGGCCGTCCGCAGGCTCGGCGGGCCCGGTGGGCGGGCCGGGGCGCCCGCGGTGCGGGGGACGGTCACGTCCGTGAGACACAGCACCGCCGTCCGCTCCCGTGGTCGCAGTCGCGCCCCGCGCCGTCGAGGGGGCGCGCGGCCGGTCGTCCGCGTCCTGCGCGCACGCGGCTGCCCCCCAGCCGACCATCGCACCGCGCGGACCGCAGCTCCCGTACGACCGTTCGAGTGAAGCGGATACGCCCGGGGCCCGCGGCGTGCGGCGGGTCCCCGGCCACCGGCTCGCACCCGCGTACGGACCCGGGGCGCGGGTCGGGCGGCGGGCGTGCGGTGGCGGGCCGGGAGGGCGGTGTTCGTGATGCGGGGGCACGCGCGTGTGCACGACGACGACGTCACCGAGGGTGAGCGCGGGTCCCGGGAAACCCTCTGGAAATCCCCGGCCCCCTGCTGGCACCAACGCGCCTACCGGCTGCCGGTAAATGCCCCTGGGCGCCCCCTGGAGCCTCCCCCGCGGTCTTCTTGACAGTTCACAGAGGCCATGAAGTACTGCGGTTGCGAAGCCGGGGCGGAGTAGTCGGGGGTGAGTCTCCTGCCGGAGTTGCGATACCCCAGTGTGGCCGAACTGGTGTCGTCCGCGCGGGCGTTGGCCGCTCACCGGCCGGCCCTGTGCACCCTGCGCCAAGTAGGTGTCTCCCGCGCGGGCAGACCGCTTCATCTGCTGTCCGTGGGGCACGCCCGGCGCGCCGTCCTGGTGGTCGCGGGCGCCCACGCCAACGAGCCGACCGGCGGCTCCACCCTCCTCGCGCTCGCCGAACGGGTGATCCGCGAACGGGAGTTGAGGTCGGACACCTCCTGGCACTTCCTGCTCTGCGCGGACCCGGACGGGGCGAGCCTGCACGTCACCCCGGCGCCGCGCAGCCTCTTCGACTACCACCTCGGGTTCTTCCGCCCGGCGGGTCCGGAGCAGCCCGAGTGGTCGCCCTCCGTGCTGCCGCCCGATCGGCTGCCGCCCGAGACCCGGGCCTTGACCCGGGTGATCGACGAGCTGCGGCCCTATCTCCAGGTGACCCTGCACGGCACCGATCTGGGCGGCAGCTGGGTGCAGTTGACGAAGGACATACCGGGACTCGCCGAACCGTTCGCCAAGTCGGCGGCGGAGCTGCACATCCCGGTGGAGACGGGCGCCTCGGACGCGGCGGGCTGGCCCGCCTCGGGGCCCGGGGTGCATGTGATGCCGGCGCCCGGTTCGGACGCCGCCTACCCGAGCATGCCGGACGACGCCCGGCACAGCACCTGGTACCACGCGCACCGCTACGGCGGCCTGACGGCGGTCGTGGAGGTCCCGATGTGGGCCAGCGACCTGGTGGACGACCCGGCACCGCATCCCGCCCCCGCGGCGGCGTTACGGCGGCTGGCGCGCCGGCTGCTGCGGGACGGACGGGAGGTGGAGCGGGTGCTCGCCGAGGCGCTACCGCGGCTCCAGGGCGTCGACGGGCCGCTGCTGCGGGCCGCCAAGTGGGCGCTGGAACTGGTGCCCGGTCTGGCCGCGGACTGGACGCACACCTCGCCGGCCGACACGACGATGGCGTACATCGGCAGCGTGGACGCGTTCGGGCGCCGGCTGCCGCTACGGGCGGCGGCGATGCTGTTGCGGGTGCTGCGGGAGACCGACGACCGCGCGGCGCCCCTGCTGGAACACCTCGTCGCGAACTGGAGCGACGCCTTCGCGGAGCGCTTCCGCGCCCGCTGGGTGCCCCTGGAGCACCAGGTGGAGCACCAGTCCCGCACGGTTGTGGCGGCGGCGCTGTACGCGCGCGAGCAGGCGGACGGGGTCGGCGAGGCGCCACGCGCGCGTGCCCGGCACTCGGCCTGACCCCGCCCGCGCCGGTCAGCCGTCGAGCGCGAAGACGTCTCCGGTCCGCGCCGCCAGGACGCACCCGTTCGAGAAGGTCCTCGTGTAGTCGACCGGACGCCCTTTCCACTCCCCGCGCGCGTGGGCGGTCACCGGGGCGTAGATCATCGGGCAGAACACGCTGCTGGCCGGGATGGCGTCGATGTCACCGTCCGCCGCGGCCAGTTCGGCGCAGGCCTCGGTCGCGTGGGCGTGGCCCTGGGGCGGGTCGCACAGGAGCAGGGTCCCGCGCGTGTCACTGGAGCGGCTGTCGCCACGGGTGACGGTGAGGTGGAGCCAGTCGCCCTGAAGGCCGTGCCGGGGTGCCGCCTGGGCGGGTGCCTGGCCCGCGGCGAGGAGTACGGCCGCGGCCAGCAGGGCGCCCCGGAGGGCGGTCGCTGTGGAGGTGTGGGTCATTCCCGATGCATCGGCACCGCGCTCTCCGCACCCCAGCCCGGCTCACCCGAACGGGAGCGAACGGGCGTGTACCGGCGGGCCAGTTCGAACGCGCTGAGCACCACGCGCGACTGGTACTCGACCTGGCGTGCGACGGAGATCCAGCGCGCCCCGAAGCCGTCCCGGTAGTCGGCGCACCACTCGTCGATCAGCCGGTCCAGCTCCGGCAGCACACCGGCCGGGTCGCTCCCGGAGGCGACGACGAGCTGGTACAGCAGCCCCGCCGTGCGCAGGGCGAGGCGTCGGCCCGCGATGCGCAGGGCCGCGAGATGCGCGGTGTTGAGCGGCGGCAGCGGGCGCGCGGCACTGGTGTCGACATCGGGATCCCACGCGTCGGCGAGCCCCGGGCACACCAGCAAGTAGTCGTCGACCGGCGCGAGCAGCCGTGCGGCGTCGGGCACGAGAAGGGTTCGGGGCAGCAGGCCGGGCGTGGCCGTCGGCGCGGGAGCGGGACGACCGACGTCGTGCCGGGGGCGGCTGTCGGCCGCGTCCGCCGTCGGCGGTCCCACCGCGCCGGTTCCCGGCCGGACGACGGTCAGCGGCACCGGCCCGCCGGCCCGGGAGAGCGTCCCCACGTCCGTCGCACCCACCCCGCCCTGTACGAACGGCCGTAGCCGCGCGAGGAGTTGCTCCAGGATGCGGGTGTCGTGGCGCAGGGTGTGGCTCACGGTGCGCAGGACCGCGTCCGCGTCGGCGGGCGGGGTGCCGTCCTCGACGCCGGACACGCCCCACATCGGCGCCTCCACGACCGCGGTGACCGTGCCGTGCCGGTGCGGGTGGAACCAGGTCGACTCGACGGCGGCCTCGGTGATGGCGGCGGCCAGATCGCCCCGGCGCGGTGGCGGGATGCGGTAGACGGCGGGGCCGATGCTGGGCCAGTACAGGGTGTCGTACGGCCCGAGTTCGCGCGGGATGCCGAGACGGGCCGCGGTGTGCGCGACGCGTTGGGCGAGGCCCGGGAGGTCGCGGGTCAGCTCGACGAAGCCGCCGCCGACGTCGACGCCGTGCAGGGAGCACTGGAGGAAGGGCCGCAGTTCGTCCTGGACCTCCAACAGGGCGCGGGTTTCCGGGAGTCGGGCCCCGGCCGCGCCGTCCGGCAGCCACTCGGGCTGTTCCAGGAAGCCGGGCCGGAAGAAGTTCCGGAAGTACCGGCCGAGGCTGTAGGGACCGGACAGCCAGCCCTCGTTGCGGCGCGAACCGTCGGGGTCGAGGGACAGCAGCAGGTTCCAGGTGGCGTCGGCGCCCTCGCTCAACCGCGGATCGGCCAGGACCCGTTCGGCCAGGCGCAGCACCGTCGCGCCGCCCACGGGCTCGTTGGCGTGCGGTCCGGCGACCACGAGGGCCTGGCGGCTGCCGTGGCCCACGGAGAGCAGCCACAGGGGCGTACCGGCGCGGGAGGTCCCGACTCGGCGCAGCCGGGCGTCCCGGGGGCGGCGGGCGACGAGCGCGGCGGCCTGGGCCCCCAGCTCGTCCACGGACGGGTAGCGGAGGAGTGGTGGCAGGGCACACCTCCACAAGAGTGGTGCCGTCGGTTCACCTGATGTGCATGGTGTACGCACAGTCAGTCACGGCCTGAGGGGTACGTCAACACCGCCGTACGCAAAGGGATTTCACTCGCACCCGAGATCGCCACATGGGGTAAAGCCCAGGCCAGAGGTGAGGTGGGGCTGAGTTCGGGCTCGGTCCGGAGTCGGTCCCGAGTCGATCCGGGCTCGGTCCGGAGTCGGTCCGGCTCAGTTCACGGCGAGCCGGAACGCCATCCGTCCGAAGCCGATCTGATCGCCCTCGCGGACGACGGCGGCGCCGATCACCCGACGGCCGTTGACCGTGGTGCCGTTGGTCGAACCGAGGTCGCGCAGCACCCACATGCCACCCTGGCGGCTGAGTTCGGCGTGCACCCGGGACACCGTCTCGTGGGTCAGCCGCAGCCCGTTGGCGGGGTCGCGGCCGATGCGCAGCGGGTGGCTGTTGCCCGGGTGGGGCAGCAGCAGCTTGGGGAGCCGTTCGGCCTGCCAGGCCCTGCGCAGCCGTACGGTGAACCCGGAGACGGCCTCCACGGTGCCGAACAGGGCGCGCGACAGGCGGCTTTCGGTGGGCAGGTCGGCGGTGAGCGCGACGAGTTCCTCGGACCGGCGGGCGGCGAGCGCCAACTCCATGCGCCGGATGAACGTGTCGTGCGAGAGCCGTCCCATGGCGACGCCGTCATGGAGGACCTTGAGCGCCTTGTCGCGCTCCACGTCGGACAGCCGCGCGGGGTACGTGTGGAACTCGAAGGACGACGTCACGTTCGTGATTGTCGGGCAGTGAACCCCGGGTGTCCAGAAGACGCGGAAACGGCCCGCACGCGCGCGAAGATGACGACACCTGCGCCAAAGGGGTGGATTCAAAAGCGGATTGATCTCGTTTGAAGCACGATGGACGGGCTACATCCCGGTGAGCAGACGAAGGGGAACCGTCCGTGCAGTTCGAGGTGTGGGCACCAGAGGCAGACCGTGTGACGCTCCATCGGGAGGGCGCCACGCGCGCGTTGGAACGCGATCCCGACCGCGTGGGGTGGTGGAGCGGCGAGGCGGAGGCGAGTGACGGCACCCGGTACGGGTTCGCGGTCGACGACGGCCCGCCGCTGCCCGACCCGCGCTCGCGCCGCCAGCCGGACGGCCCGGACGGCCCGAGCGCCGTCGTCGAGCACGAGCGGTACGCGTGGCGTACCGCCGACTGGCCGGGACGCCCGCTGCCGGGTGCGGTGCTCTACGAGTTGCACGTCGGCACGTACACGCCCGAGGGCACCCTGGAAGCGGCGGCCGACCGGCTCGGCCACCTCGCCGAACTGGGCGTCACCCACGTCGAGTTGATGCCCCTGTGTCCGTTCCCCGGCCGGCACGGCTGGGGTTACGAGGGTGTCTCCCTGTGGGCCGTGCACGAGCCCTACGGCGGCCCCGAGGGGCTGAAGCGGTTCGTCGACCGGGCCCATGAACTCGGTCTGGGCGTGGTGCTCGACGTGGTGCACAACCACCTTGGCCCGTCCGGGAATTACCTGCCCGCGTTCGGCCCGTACTTCACGGACACCCACCAGACCCCGTGGGGCAGCGCCGTGAACCTGGACGCGCCCGGCTCGGACGAGGTGCGCGCCTTCCTCCTGGGCAGCGCGCTGGCGTGGCTGCGGGACTACCGGATCGACGGGCTGCGGCTGGACGCGGTGCACGCGCTGTGGGACACGCGCGCGTGCCACTTCCTGGAGGAACTGTCCGCCGCCGTCGACGCGTTGGCCGCCGAGACGGGCCGGCCGCTCTTCCTGGTCGCGGAGTCCGACCTGAACGACCCTCGTGTGGTCACCCCCCGCGCGGAGGGCGGTCTCGGGCTGCACGCGCAGTGGAACGACGACTTCCACCACTCCCTGCACACCGCGCTGACCGGTGAATCGCAGGGCTACTACGCGGACTTCGCGCGGGCCCCGCTCACGGCGGTCGCCAAGACCCTGACAGGCGGCTACTTCCACGACGGCACCTATTCGAGCTTCCGCAACCGGCACCACGGCCGCCCCCTGGACCGCACGCGCGTGGCCGCCCACCGGCTGCTCGGCTACAGCCAGACCCACGACCAGATCGGCAACCGCGCCCAGGGGGACCGCCTTTCGGCCTCCCTCTCCCCCGGCCTGCTGGCCTGCGCGGCGGCGCTGACGCTCACCGGGCCCTTCACGCCGATGCTGTTCATGGGCGAGGAATGGGCGGCGGGCACGCCCTGGCAGTTCTTCACCGACCACACCGACCCGGACCTCGCGGACGCCGTACGGCGGGGCAGGCGGCGGGAGTTCGCGGCCCACGGCTGGGCCGAGGAGGACGTGCCCGACCCGCAGGACCCGGCGACCCGCGACCGCTCCTGCCTGGACTGGTCGGAACCGGAGCGCGAGCCCCACGCGCGCGTGCTGGCCTGGTACCGCCGCCTCATCGCCCTCCGGCACGAGCAGCCCGACCTCACCGATCCCGACCTCTCCGACACCAAGGTGGCCTACGACGAGGACGCCGGCTGGCTCGCCCTCCGACGCGGGGACGTACGCGTCGCCGTGAACCTCGGCAAGGAACCGGCCGCGATCCCCCTGGGCACCCGCCCGGCGGAGATCCTGGCCGCGTGGGACCCGGTGGAGGTGCCGGGGCCGGACGGATTGCTGCGGCTGCCCGGGGAGTCGTGCGTGGTGCTGGCACAGGCGTAAACGCTTGCGCATACGTTTACGCAAAGGCTTGCGCAAGCGTTTACGCACACGCTTACGCAGACGTTTGCGCGCTACAACTCCCCGTCCCCGTCCCGCAGTTCCGTCACCCGCTCCAGCAGGATCGCCTCCCAGGTGCGCAGCAGTTGGGCTCTCAGGAGGGGGAGAGGACCGCTGTCGCGGCTCTTGAGGTGGTCGGCGAGGCGGACGACCGTGTCGCAGCGGGCGAGCCAGAGGCCGCGCAGGCAGGGGCGGGCGCCGTAGCCGGCGAGGGTGGCGGCGCGCACGGCGGCGGGGGCGCCGACCGCTAGCGCGAGCCCCGCGATGTCCTCCGCGGGGTCGCCGAGCGCCACGTCGGTCCAGTCCAGGACACCGCGCACCCGGCCGTCGGCGCTCACCACGAGGTGCTCGCCCTTGAGGTCGTGGTGGACGAGGACCGCGGTGGCGGACTGCGCGGCGAGCTGGACCGCGCCGGGCTGGGTGAGCTGGTGGAGTCGTGCGGCGTCGAACTCGTCGGCGGCGGCCAGCCGTTCGGCCGCCCGCTCGGCGGCGCGGCGCAGGGCCTCCAGGGAGCGCGGGGCTGTGCGCGGGACGCCGAGCGCGTCGGCCTGCCGGACGGGCACCTCGCGCAGCCCGGTGAGCAGCCCGGCCAGGTCGGCCTCGCCGACGGCGGAAACGTCCTGGTCCTCCCCGGACCGGCCGGGCACCTTCGTGTCCAGCGTGTAGCCGAGCCCGGGCGCCCACTCGCCGTGCGCCACGCTCGTCGGAACGGCGACGGGCAGGTACGGCCGTACGAGGTCGCGCAGACGCAGTTCGCGGCGCTGCCGCAGGGTGGCCTCGCGGTCGGGGGCGAGGCGCAGTACATGGCGGGTGCCGACCCACCACGTGGAGTGCTCGCCGCCCTCGGCGACGGGCCGTACCTCGGGTCCGGTGCTGTCGGCCGCACTGTCCTTGAGCAGGGAACGGACCAGTTGTCGGACGGTGTCCGCGGTGGGTGTCGGTGCCTGGGTCATGGTCGCGCCGTCGCCGTTCGGGGTGTCGGGGCTCCTGGTCGTCGTCAGTCCACCAGGGCCATTTCGCGGGCCGTGTTGTTGAGCCGTCGACCGCCGTCCTCGGTCACCGTGACGATGTCCTCGATGCGCACCCCGAAGCGGCCGGGCAGATAGATCCCGGGCTCCACGGAGAAGCACATCCCGGGCACGAGGGGCTGTTCCTCGCCCTCGATCATGTACGGCGGCTCGTGCGTGGTGACGCCGATGCCGTGGCCGGTGCGGTGGATGAAGTACGGGCCGTACCCGGCGTCGTCGATGACCGCGCGGGCGGCCCGGTCGACCTCCTGGCAGGCGACTCCGGGACGCACCGCGCGGAAGCCGGCCTCCTGGGCCTCGCGGACGAGGTCGTGGACGCGCTGTTCCTCGTCGTCGGGTTCGCCGACGTGGACCGTGCGCGAGGTGTCGGAGCCGTAGCCGTCCCTGAGGCCGCCGAAGTCGAGGACGATCATGTCGCCCCGCTGGATGACGCGGTCGCCCACCTCGTGGTGCGGGTTGGCGCCGTTGGGGCCCGAGGCGACGATCGTGAAGTCGACCTGGGAGTGCCCGAACTGCCGCAGCAGATCGGCCAGATCGGCACCGACGTCGGACTCGCGGCGGCCGGCGAAGGGAACCTTCCGGATCTCCTCGTACGTTGCGTCCGCAGCCGCTCCGGCGGCTGCCATGAGCCGCAGTTCCGCCGCGTCCTTCACCGCGCGCAGCATCGGCAGCGCGTCGGTGAGGGAGGCGTAGGTGGTGTCGGGCAGCGTCCTTTGGAGTGCCAGCAGATGCATCGCCCAGGCGTTGTCGCTGATGCCGAAGCGGCCGGTCGCGTCGAGCAGCGCGGCGGTGGCCGCGTAGGGGTCCTTGCCGTCGGTCCAGTCACGCAGGGTGAGGGCGTCGGCTCCGGGGGCCTTGGCGGCGTCGGGGGCCTCCAGGGTGGGGACGACGAGGACCGGGGAGCGTCCGGGGGCCAGGACGAGGACGGTGAGCCGTTCGGTGATCGCGGTGGGCGCGTAACCGGTGAGCCACACCAGGTCCGGGCCCGGAGCGACCAGCAGCCCCCCGAGACCGGCGTCGGCGGCGGCCCGCGCGGCGCGGTCCATGCGGGCCCGGTAGTCGGCGGCGGTGAAGGGCGCGGACGTGCTACCGGTCATTCAGGCCTCCGGGAACGGGCGAAAGGTGGCTACGGGCAGCATCCTGCCCGCACCCGGAGGCCCACGCGAGCCGATCGGCGGGAACGACGCGCTTCCGGTCCGCGCGCTCCGTGGCTCGCCGCGCGTCAGACGACGAAGCCGGGGACCACGGTGAACTGCTGGAAGCCGCCGCTGCGGTGGCGCACCGTGACGGTGACCTCCTTCCCCGGGTGGGCGCGGGCCACGGCATGCGCGAGGTCGGGCGCCGAGTCGATCCGGGCACCGCCGAACGTGAGCAGTACGTCACCGCGGACCAGGCCCGCCGTGTACCCGGGGCCGGGCAGGTGGACGCCGACGATCAGGGCGCCGGTCTGCTCGGCGTCCACGGCCTCCACGCCGAGCGTCGCGGTGGCCGATGCGGCGGACGTGGGCGACACGGGCGGCGACATCGGGCTCCCGGCGGACGCGGACCGGCTGGCCGGGGTGCCCGGGGTGGCCGTCCGCGCCGGTTGCCGGGCGGCCTGGCGCTGCATGTCGGCGAGTTTGCTCATGCCGATCACCGTGGCGCCGACCGTGCCGAGCCCGATCCCCGAGAGCACCAGGACGGTCCCGACGAACACGCTGAACAGCAGGGTGATGAGCCGTCGGCCGCGGCGCCGCGCGGCGTGCGGGCGCCGGGTGGTGCCGGGCTTGGTGCCGTCGCCGGGCTCCTGGCCGGGCATCGGTTTGGGACGCAACGCGGTCTGTTCCATGGATCGCCTCCGGCAGATGCTCTACCCGGCGCACCGGCGCCCGACATGCCACGAACGAGTGAGACTGACCGAGGGTCAGGGGCGGGAAGCCGGTCCTGCGCGCGGCACGCGCGCGCGTGGTGCCTCTCCCCCGTGGCCCGGGCTCATTGTCAGTGCCGCCTGTTACGTTCTGTGACATGACCGATCACGCCCTGCGGCTGCTCCGACAGCACGCCCATCTGGCCGAACTGGCCGCGTTCCCCTTCGACTTCGACCTGGACCGGACGGACCACGTCGAGGAGGTCCGGCTGGCCTCGGGCGCCCCGCTGCGGCCGGTGGCCGGTGACGGCGCGGGCGGTACGTACTTCGTGTGCGCGGACGGTTCCGTGCTGTACGCCGACTCGGAGGGCTCGGCCGGGATCATCGGCTCCAGTGTCGACGAGGCGCTGGAGCTCGTGATCGGTCTGCCGGGCTGGCGCGACCATCTGGACCTGTCCCCGTCCGACGGCCCGGAGAAGATCCTCGCGGCAGTCACGGAGACTGAGGACGAGTTCCGCGAGGACTACGGTCTCGACGAGGCGCGGCCCGAACTCCGCGCCGCTCTGGGCCTGTCCGAGCGTTCCCCGGTCGAGCTGATCGGCATGCTGCACGCGGCCCTGCTGCGCACGGAGCCCGACTTCCTGCTCCTGAACGAGGAGGAGGGCGGCGCCTACGCGCTCCTCGACCGGCATCCGCGCCCCCCGCTGTGGGAGCCGGTGCTCGCCCAGGGGCGGGCGGATCTGGCGGCGCTGCGCGCGGGCGACCGTACGGTGTGGGACACGGTGGCCGAGGATCCCGTACGGCGTCGACTCGCCCTGCGGGCCGCGCAGTTCGACCGCGCGGACGGCGATCTGGAGCTGCTGCGGCACCTGCTGCGGCGCGAGACGGAGTCGTCGATGACGGACGAACTGCGGCTCGCCGCCGTGCTGGTGGGGCTGCGCGGGCACATCGAGGACCTGCCGTTGCTGGACGAGGTGCGGGAGACGGACTTCGACACCGCGTGCGGGCTGAGCGAGATTCCGAGGCCGGGCGCGGACGGAGCAGCCTTCCAGGAGTGGGCCCGGGAGCTGGACGAGTCGCTCTTCGGTACGGATCCCGCGGACGAACCCCCGTCCACCTGGACCGAGTTGGCGGCCGACCAGGGGCTGACCGAGTTGGCCCGTGTCGCCCTGATCCGTCGGCTGGACGAGATCGAGATGGACCAGAGCCTGCTGCGGCGACCGGGCGCGCCTAAGGCGCTGAACCCGTCTCCCCTGCACGGACTGGCCTACGAGTTCGAGCAGTTGGGCGACCGCGTCCAGGCGCTGCGCGCCCAGCGCCTCTACGCCGCCTTCCAGCAGACGGCGTGGGACCGCGTCTCGGCCTTGCTGACACAGGCACGTCTGGAGCGTGAGACGGGTGAACTCACCGGGGCGGAGCGGACGTTGGCAGCCCTCCGAGACATCCTGGCCACTCCGGCCGACGGCTCCCTGAGGCACTGGCAGGGCGTCAACCTCGGCTGGTTCATTGCTAGGGAGCACTACACCCTGACCCGAGTTCTGGCCGACGCGGACCTCCCGGAAGAGGCCCGCGCGACCCTGGCCGCCGCCGACGCGATACTCGGCGAGCTCTCGGACGCCGCTGCCACGGCCGTACGGAAGCTCGCCGAGGAAGTGACCGAGCGGGTCCGGGACCTCAGCTGAAGGGCATCGCCGGTACCCGGTCCGGGAGGAAGCCGTGTGAACGGCGGGCCAGATAGGTGGACTTGTAGCGGTCGACCTCGCGGTGCCAGTTCAGGATGCCCGCCATCCAGTGCTGGAGGTCGGTCACATAGCCCCGCATGATCTCGCGTGCCTCGTCCGAGAGGTCGAAGTCGTCGTAGACGACGGGCAGTTCGTTCGCGGCGACGTGCTCGAACTGGCGCATGCGCTGGGTCATCAGGTCGTGGACGACGCCGAGCGCGGTCGGGTAGTCGATGCCGAAGAAGTTCTGGACGACAAGGATGGCGTTGTGGACCTCACCCTCGTACTCGATCTCCTTCTGGTAGGAAAAGACGTCGTTGATGAGACAGCCGTAGTCGATGGCCGCGTTCTCCAGGGCGCGGACCGGGCCGGTGCGGTAGACCTCGGGCGGGACCTTCGGGCCGTGGCCCATGCGGCACATGCTGAGGGTGAGGTCGGAGCCGAAGGTGGCGCGGCGCATCTCCAGGTAGTCGACCGGGTCGGGGATGCGGTGCTGGATCTGGTTGGACAGCTCCCAGACCCAGCTCTCGGTCATCGTGTTGATCGAGTCCTTCAGGGTGTGCCGGTCGTCCACGGGCATCTCGGCGGTGGTGAGGGCCCAGAGGTCGATGAGTCCGCGTTCCATGCCGTTGACGGGGATCAGGGTCGCCGGTCCCTCGACGGGCATGCAGTCGGAGAGGCGGGCGGTGGTGACGCGGGCGGCGGCGAGGTCGCCGCGGACGCCGTAGACGAGGGGGTAGTAGTCGTCGCCGTAGGTGCCCCAGGCGAGCCAGCGCGAGCTGAGGTCGAGGGCCTCCTCGGTGGCGTCCGGGTCGATGCCGGCCGCGCAGAGCGGGAGGTCGGCGGCGGCGAGTTTCTCCTCGTCCCAGACGCCCTCCTCCAGCATGCCGACGGAGTGCGTCCAGTCGACGAGGCGGTGCCGGGCGCCGTCGAGGTGCGGGCTGAGTTCGACCTGGAACGGCATGTAGAAGTCGGGGAGTTGGGAGGGCCCGACCTTCTGGAAGGGGATGTGGGTGTAGGCGCGCAGCCGTTCGGCGCCGGCCGAGGCGAGCAGGGCGCCGATGTCGGCGGCGGAGGTGCCGAGGCCGGTCGGCCCGTTCAACGACGAGTTGTCGAGGGCGCCTTCGTTCATGTAGCGGCTGGAGCGCAGATGCCACTCGTGGCCGCCGGACTGCCAGTCCTGCAACCCCTGGGTGTAGGCGGCGACCGCGCGGACCTCGTCCGGGGTGAGTCCGTTCTCCAGGGCCACGGCGGGCACTTCGGTGAACGCGGTGTGCTCGAACTGGTGGAGCCGGGAGGTGAGGACGTCGTTGACGGTGTCGGCGGCCTCCTGGGTGGTGCAGCCGAAGAAGGTCTCCAGGACGAGCACGCCGTTGCTGTTCTCCCCCTCCTCCTCGACCTCCCGCTGGTAGGAGAAGAGGTCGTTGCGCAGATGGACGCCGTCGGAGAAGGTCTCCATCAGCACCCGCAGCGGCCTCGATCCGGCGACGGACACGGGCACTTCGGCGGTCGCGTACTCCACGAGCCCCGCCGACCAGGGCGCGCCACCCACCTTGCGGCGCATCTCGATGTACTCGACGGGGTTGGCGATGCGCCCCTCGTTGATGTTGGACAGCTCCCACAGGGACTCGTTGAGGAGGTGCTCGGTGGCGACGGCGAAGCGGCGGCGCCAGTCGACGGACATCGACGGCACCGTGCGCGCCCACAGGTCGGCGAGCCCCGCCTCGACCGGATTCTCCGGCTCCGGTACGGGAGTTGTGAGGTCCAGCGGCATGAAGAGCGGGAGCCGGTCCAGGTAGGCCTTGCCGCCGGCGCGGTCCTGGCTGCGTTTGAAGATCTCCAGGAAGTGGTCGTCGAAGAAGAACACCCACACGTACCAGTCGGTGATCAGCGACAGGGCGGGCCCGTCGCAGTCGGGGTGGGTGTAGGCGCAGAGCAGGCCGTAGTCGTGCGCGTCGAGGTCGGCCTGCTCCCAGATCCCGGAGCCCTCCAGCATGCCCATCTCGCGTGCCCACGCGGAGGAGTGGGCGCGGGCCTCGTCCAGATGCGGGTTGAGGCGCGCGGGATACGGCATGTAGAAGTGCGGGAGTTCGAACGGCTGGGTCATGGCCGGGCCCTACCCGCGCCCCTCAACGGCCATCCCGGGCAGGGGACATGATCACACCATCGCGTGAATCGAGGGTGAACCCATGAGTTTCGCCCGCATCTTGTGGCGTTCACTTCTACGCGCGCAGACTACGGGGGTTCACGTGTCCCCTCCCTCACCGGAGTCCCGATGAACCACTCCAGCCCTTTCTCCCGCCGCACCGCGCTCGCGTCCCTGGCCGGAGCCGCGCTGGCCGGTACCGCCGCTTTCCCCGCGTCGGCGTCCGGGCGGTACGGGTCCGGGCGGACCGTGCGGTTCGCCACGTTCAACGCCTCGCTGAACCGTGCCACGCAGGGTGCGCTGGTCACCGACCTGTCGACGCCCGACAACGCCCAGGCGCGCAATGTCGCCGAGACGATCCAGCGGGTGAACCCGGACATCCTGCTGATCAACGAGTTCGACTATGTCGAGGGCGGCGCGGCGGTCCGGCTGTTCCTCGGCAACTACCTGTCCCGGGGCCACAACGGCGCCCGCCCGATCCACTTCCCGCACCACTTCACCGGCCCGGTGAACACGGGCGTCCCCTCGGGCGTCGACCTCGACGGCAAGAACGGCGTGGTGACGACGCCGGGTTCGGACGCCTACGGGCAGGACTCGTTCGGCTACGGCTTCTTCCCGGGGCAGTACGGCATGGTCGTCCTCTCCAAGTTCCCGATCGACACCCGCGCGGTGCGCACCTTCCAGCATTTCCTCTGGAAGGACATGCCGGGCAACGTGATCCCGCCGGGCTACTACAGCGACGCGGCCCGCGCGATCTTGCGGCTCTCCTCGAAGAGCCACTGGGATGTGCCGGTCCGCCTCGGTCACGAGACCGTGCACTTCCTGGTCTCGCATCCGACGCCGCCCACCTTCGACGGCCCGGAGGACCGCAACGGCCGCCGCAACCACGACGAGATCCGGCTGTGGGCGGACTACATCGGCGGTCACGCGCGCAGTGCCTATCTCTACGACGACCAGGGCGTCCGGGGCGGGCTGCGGCCCGGCGCGCGGTTCGTGATCGCGGGCGACCAGAACGCGGATCCGTACGACGGCGACAGCTACGACCACGCCGTACGGCAGTTCCTCGACCACCCGGCGATCAACCTGCCCGCGAAGCCGCCCGCCAGCGCGGGCGGGGTCGAGGCGGCGAAGCTCCAGGGCGGCGCGAACGTCGGCCAGATCGGCAACCCGGCCTACGACACGGGCGACTTCAGCGACACGGCCCCCGGCAATCTGCGGGTGGACCACGTCCTGCCGTCCAAGGGCCTGGTCCCGGGCCGCAACGGCGTGTTCTGGCCGACCTCCGACGACCCGCTGTACCGCCTGGTCGGCGACGGCACCACGGTCGTCACCTCGGACCACCGGATGGTGTGGCAGGACGTACGGCTGGGCTAGGACTGTCCGGACAGGTGCGGGACGACTTCCTCGCCGACCCACGCGAGCGCGTCCGGCAGGGCCTCCGTGGACACCGGCAGCCACAGGGACGCGGAGACCAGCCCGGCGTCGGCCAGCCGGCCCAGTTCGTCCCGGACACTCTCGGCGCTCGCGTCGGATCCGCCCAGCGGGCGTCCCGGTACCTTCACTGCGGGCGCGAACCCGGGCGGTACGAGGAACAGCCCTGCTGTCAGGGCGAGTTCACCGGGATCGCGTCCCGCTTCCCCGCCGAGCGCGTCGAGCCGCGCCCGCACCTCGGTGAGCCCCTCGGCGTCGACCCCGGAGCCGTGCCAGGCGTCGCCGAAGCGCAGCGCCCGGCGCAGTGCCGCGTCGCTCTGTCCACCGATCCACACCCCGGGTCCGCCCTCGGTGCGGGGCAGCACCCCGAGCCGCGCCGGGCCCTCGCCGCGCCACAACTGCCGTACGACGGCGAGCTGTTCGTCGGTCCGGCGGCCCCGCCCCGCGAACGGGACGCCGACGGCCGCGTACTCCTCGGCGTCCCAGCCGGTGCCGACGCCGAGCGTGAAGCGGCCCTTTGAGAGACGGTCGAGGGTGGCGGACTGGTGGGCCAGGATCAGCGGGTTGTAGAGCGGCAGAACCAGCACGCTGGTGACCAGCCCGATCCGTCGTGTCGCCCCGGCCACGGCCGACAGCAGGATCAGCGGGTCCGGGGTCACGCCTGTCGCACCGGCCACCGCGTGGCCGCTCGCGAAGACATGGTCGAACCCCAACTCCTCGGCTCTGACGGCGACTTGAAGGACCGCGTCCACCTCCTCGTCCCGGTCGGGCCACAGGCGGTGCGGTGCCACTCCGATACGCATCTCGGTCATACTCCCCTCGTGCGACGACAACGTCCGACAGAAACGTCAGTGCCCGACCTGACTACACCCGAACCTGGACCAGCGCATGCGTGCCGCCCGTGCGCCAGCGCTGCTCCTCCGCCGCGATCAGCGCGGCCTCCGTGTCGGCGTCGAGGCCGGTGATCACATCGGACTTGAGGGTGCGCAGGGCGGCGACCGGGCCCGGGAAGCAGGAGGTGACGTCCGCGAAGGGTGTGGTCGGGGCCCAGCGGCGATCGCCCACCAGGCGGCGGTAGTTGAGGTCGCCCTTCACGATCGTCAGGGTGGCCGCGGCGAACTCGGCGCGGAGGTCGGCGGGCATCTCGGCGTACGGCAACGGGGCGCAGGAGAAGGCGTGGGCGCGCACGGTGAGGCGGCCGTCCGCCATGGCCGACCAGAGGCGGCGGCCGTATGTCGCCGCCGCGCCCGGGGCACGGGTCAGCCGGTGCACGGCGTCGACCACGTCGGCGGTGGTGGCGTCGGAGACGTAGTACGGGTGCGGCTTGATGTGCAGGACCGCCCGTTCGACGCGCCCCTGGTCGAGGAGGTGGGCGATCAGCAGCAGGTCGGGGATGAGTTCGCGGCCAGCGTTGTCGGCGACGAGGCACAGGGTGCCGGAGAGGAGCGACCACAACCGGTCGCTGTCGTCGGCGACCAGGGCCGGGACGGGGGCCCGCGAGGCCGATTCCGCTCCGGCGGCGGAGAGGCGGAAGCCGAGGTCCGCGCGGTTGCCCCAGAGGGAGCCGTGCAGCAGCGCCTGCCCGCGCTCCGTCGGCGACTTGTCCTCCAGCGCGTCGAGGGCGGCGAGTTCCTGGTCCGTCTCGGGAGCGTCGAGTTCGGCGCGTTTGAAGGGGCGGAACGGGTCGATGCCCTGCCAGGCGCCGGGGCCGAAGTAGCCGACGGCGCCCAGGAGTTGGCGGTAGAAGTAGCTCTCGGACCAGAGCCAGGGGACGTCGTACCAGGACTGTCCGGCGTACTCGTCGGTGCCCCAGGCGGCCCACTGGGCGTGGTCGGGGGCGTCGGCGGGGAGGGGCTGGACCATGCCCTCGGCGCAGTTCTTCAGCAGGGCGTCGAGGGCGCGGTGCTGTGCGGGGCCGTAGGGGAAGGCGTCGCGTACCTGCTGGATGATCGCGGGGTGCCGTTCGGCCAGCACACTGTGGGGGAACGAGCCGGGCTCGTTGCCGAGGATCACGGGCGCGGCGGGGGTTTCGGGCATGCGGCTCACCGTACCGGGCGGGTCAGCCGGCGCCGATCTCCCGCTCCAGTCGCGCGGCGAGGCCGAGATAGCGGGCGCGGCGCGGGACGGGGACCACGCCGCGGATCACCAGGTGCCACATCTCGGCGGTTCTGCGGGGCTGGAGCGCAACCGGTTCCAGGGCGCGCCCGATGACGCGGATACCGACGAAGAGGCCGATGAGGGTGCGGGCGACGGCGTCCACGTCGATGTCGGGGTGCGCGTCGGCCTCCGCGACCGCTCCGGCGAGTTTGCGGGCGGCGATGTCGAGCCACTCCGTGAAGGGGTGCGGCATCGGGGGCCGTACCTCGATCTCCCCTGCGGCGAGCCGGAGTCCGGCCCGTGGGATGGGGCCCTCGACGGCCAGCCGGGTCATGCCGAAAGTGACACGTATCAGTGTCTCCAGTGAGGAGTAGCCCCGGCTGTCCATGTCCTTGGTCATCTGGCGCGAGGCCCTGACCTGCATCTCCAGGATGGTGTGCGCGAGGTCTTCCTTGGCCGGGAAGTGGAAGTACAGGGCGCCCTTGGTGACTTGGGCGTGGTCGACGATGTCGCTGAGGCTGGTGGACTCATAGCCCCGCCGGTCGAACAGCTCGGCGGCGGCCGTGATGATCGTTGTGCGGGTCTGTTCGGCCCGTAGCTGCCTCACCATCGACTGAAACACTCCCGTGAAGGAAAAAACAACGGCTCGTGCCGTTTTTTCTTACCCTCTGCACACAGTATCTCACCGTCCGACGTCATGGACCTTGCCCTCGGAGACCACCAACACCCCTTACATTCCCATCACTTGCGCCTCTCTGTCACCCACACCCCGACTCTTGACCACTTTCGGTATCTGTGGCACGTGTCAGCGACCGTTCTCGGCCATACGGACGACCGGCCGCCCCGGGGAGGCGCCCGCGGGGGCGCGCCTCTCCTTACGGGTCGGCCGGTCGGTTTCTGTGCGTGAGCTGTGGAATCAGAAGGTGAGCCGCCAACTGTTGAGGGTTCCGGTGTCCTGGGCGGCGGTGTCCTGGACCCGCAGTTTCCAGGTGCCGTTGGCGGTCTCGCCGGAGGCGTCCACGGTGTAGGTGGTCTTGACGTCGTCGGCGGAGTCCGAGGTGCTCGCGGACTTCAGGCGGTACGTCGAGCCGTCCGGTGCGACCAGGTCGAGGACGAGGTCGCCGCGGTAGGTGTGGGTGATGTCGACGCCGACCTGGAGGGCCGAAGGCGCGTTGCCGGTACGGCCGTTGACGGCGATCGGGGACTCGACGGCCGAGCCCGCGTCGGGGATCGCGACGGCGGTGGTGCTGGAGAACGTGGTCCCCGTCGTCGTACCGCCGTCGCCGCTCACGGCCTGCACGGTCTTGGCCGCGTCGGCGAGTCCCGCACCGCAGCCGCCGGAGCAACTGCCGGGCAGGGCACGGGCGTTGGTCTTGATGGCCGACTCGATCTGGGCCGGGGTGAGCGCGGAGTTCGCCGACTTCATGAGCGCGACCAGGCCCGCGATGTGCGGGGTGGCCATGCTCGTGCCCTGGTAGTAGGCGTACGACTCGGTGGACGGCGTCTTGGTGCCGGAGTTCAGCGTGGAGTAGATGCCGTTGGCGGTGCCGGTGCTGGTCTGGCCGCCGGGGGCCGAAATGTCCACGCCGGAGCCGTAGTTGGAGTAGGAGGCCTTGGCACCCGCACGGTTGGTGGCGGCCACCGAGATGACGTTCGCGCAGTTGCCGGGCGAGTGGTTGGCGACGTTGTCGTTGTCGTTGCCCGCCGCCACGACGACCGTGGTGCCGCGGTTCACGGCGGCGGTGATCGCGCTCTGGGTGGCCGAGGTGCAGGCGCCGTCGCCACCCAGGCTCATGTTGATGACCTTGGCGACATTGCCGTTGGCGGGGACGCCGGAGACGGTGCCGCCGGAGGCCCAGGTGATGGCGTCGATGATGTCGGAGTCGTAGCCGCCGCACTTGCCGAGGACGCGCAGCGGGGAGATCTTCGCGCCGTAGGCGATGCCCGCGATGCCCTTGTTGTTGTTGGTGACGGCGGCGATGGTGCCGGCCACATGGGTGCCGTGCCAGGAGGAGTTGCTCGCCCCGATGCCCGTGCCGCACTCGTTGGCCGCGTAGTAGTCGCCGGGGTCGGCCGGGTTGCTGTCGCGGCCGTCGCCGTCGACCGATACGGCGGTGTCGGTGATGAAGTCGTAGCCGGCGACGATGTTCGCGGCGAGGTCGGAGTGGGTGACGTAGCCGGTGTCGATGACGGCGACGGTGACCCCGCTGCCGGTCGAAGTCGGCCACGCGGCGGGGACGTTCATGCCGGCGGTGGACTCGAAGAGGTCCCACTGCTTGCCGTACTCGGTGTCGTTCGGGTCGGCCTGCGGGGTGTTCAGCCGGTCCGGTACGACGTAGGCGACCTGCGGGTCGGACTTGAACTCGGCGATGACGTCGGCGACTTCGGTGGTGCTCTTGGCGTCGCCGAGGCCGACGAGGGCGGCGCCGGTGCCGAGGCGGCGCTGGAAGTCGACGTCCTCGCCGGTCTCCTCGCCCTTGGCGGTGGCGTCGGCTTCGGCGGCCCGGTTCGAACTCGCCTCCTCGGCACCGGACTTGTAGCCGACGATGAGGCGCTGGGCGAGGGCGCCGGGGGCGGCCTCGGTCTGGCCCGGCAGGGCAGGCGCGGCGGCCTGGGCGGTGGGTTCCTGGGCGACGGCGGCCGAGGTGGCCACCGTGGCGAGGAGGGCCGCGGAGACCGCGGCGACGGATATCAGGGTCCGTCCGGCGGGAAATGCCGTGGGAGTGCGCAAGGGCTTGCCTTTCGTGGCCGGACTCCGCGCAGGGCGGAGCCACGGTCGATTCGCTTCGTCGTCGAAGCGGCGGGGGGTCGATCCGAAGAGCGCCGGACGCGGGCAGCCGCCTCACCAGGGGTTGCCTGTGGGTCAGCTGTGGCCAAACGATAGGCAAAGAGAAGGTCATGCGGATACGGGGGAAACCCTCGATCGGTCCGGAAACCGCCCTCGACATCGGCCGGTTGACCGATGTGCCCCGGTTCACGGCGGTGGGGCGGACCGAGCGCGTGGGCGGGAGGGCCGTAGGGGCGGGCTGAACGCGGGGGGTCCGAGGGCCGTATGACACGGACAGACCGTTCCCGCCCCGGCCGAGGAGACGTTCCGGATGTCCCGGATGACCGCACATCGCACCGCCATGGCGGGCGCCGCCCTGGCCCCGCTGCTGCTCACCGTCTGGGCGGCGGGTCCGGCGCAGGCGCACGGGGCGCCGACGTATCCGGTCAGCCGGGTGTACGCCTGCTCGCCGGACGGCGGCAGCGCGGCCCGGACGGCGGCCTGCAAGGCGGCCGTGGCCGCGAACGGACAGCCCTTCACCTTCTGGGACAACATCCGGGTCCCGGACGTCAACGGGCGGGACCGGCAGCTGATCCCCGACGGGAAGCTGTGCAGCGGCGGCCTGTCCGACTACAAGGGGCTCGACCTCGCCCGTAGCGACTTTCCGTCGACGCGGCTGACCCCGGGCGCGAAGCTGACGATGACGTACGCGTCGACGATCGCGCACACCGGCACGTTCAAGTTGTATCTGACGAAGGCCGGTTACGACCCGTCGAAGCCGCTCACCTGGTCCGAGCTGCCGACGCAGCCGTTCGCCGAGGTGAAGGACCCGCCGCTGACGGGTGGCGCGTACCGCATCAAGGCGACGCTGCCGACGGGCCGGACGGGGCGCCAACTGATCTACACGATCTGGCAGAACAGCAGCACCGAGGACACGTACTACTCGTGCTCGGACGTGGTGTTCCCCGGGGGTGCCACTCCTTCGCCGAAGTCCACTACGGGGACGGCCGGTTCGAAGGACAAGACGGCGACTCCGTCGGCGTCCGCGTCCAAGTCCCCTACGGCAGCGCGTACTTCGGCCGAGGCCACGGCGTCCGCCGCGGCGCAGAAGGCCTCCCCCGCCGAGGAGACCACCGCGCCGGGCAGCAGTCCGGTGGCGTCCGACGTCGACGCCTCTTCGGGCGGCCCTTCGGCGCCCATGCTGGCGGGCGGCGCCGCCGCGGTGCTGGTGCTCACCGGGGGCGCCGCCCTGGCCCTGCGACTGCGCCGACGCTGAACTCGGCGCGAACAGGCCCTGTTTACTTACTAGTTGGTGTAGACCGCCGCGCCGTTGTCCGTCACCGGGGCGTACTTCGCGGTGAAGTAGCCCGCGCTGAAGCACAGGGACGAGCCGGAGGTCTTGGTGAAGGCCTGGCTGGTGAAGTTGATGCTGGTGTCGGTGTTGCTCGCCGTGCCGCTCAGGCTGGGGGCCTGGTAGACACAGGTGATGCTGCCCAGCAGGGTGGTCAGCTTGACCGTGGTCTGGATGGTGGAGCCGCTGGCCGGGGTGACGGTCAGGGTGCCGTCCGAGACGGCCGCGGTGCTGTACGGCAGGTTGTCGACGGTGATGCTGGAGACGCCGAGGACGCCCAGGACGTTGCTCGTGCAGCTGCTGCTGCTGAAGGTCTGCCCGGAGACGGACTCGGTGGCGGTGCCCGGCGCGGTCGGGTTGTCGGTGACGGTCGCGGTGAACTGCGACGAGGTGCACTTGATGCCGCTGGTACCGGTCGCGCTGGAGTACAGGGTGGCGCTGGTGCCGGAGGCCAGGGGCGCGGTCAGCACATCGCCGACGGCGACGGCCGTACCGCCGAGGCTGCCGGTGGTGAGCACGGGGGTGTCGGCCGCCGAGGCGGGGACGGTGAAGGGGAGGGTGAGCGCGGCGACGGAGCCAACGAGGGTGAGGACGGTGCGAGTGCGCATGCGGGTGTACCTCTTCTTCGAGATGGAGGGTCGAACCGGGGGGTTCTTTGGGGGGTGGGGGAACTGGGGGGTCTTCCGAGGGTTGGCAACTGGGGCTTGGGGCGCGCGAGTTGGCCGTCGCCGGTCCGTGACGCCTTCTCCGTACGCAACGGGCCGGCGACGGCGGCCGGCCGGGGACCGGCCGGAGGCCCACGGGGGTTGAAGGCTTCCGGCCGGGCCGGGCGGTGGGGCGGACGGCACGGACCAGGGGGGAAGCGGCCGTGCCGGGCCGCGGGGGTGCGGACTCTGGGGCAGTGAAGTGCCCCTGTGGAAAGGGAAGTCCGGGAACGCGGCTCCTGCCACGTGCCGGATCCGGCGCCACGGATCCGGCAAACAAGGGAGAGTTGTAGACCTGAGTGTCCGTCAACGTCAAGACATGCAAGTCAAGTTGGTGCGTTGTTGGGCGTGCGGTGCCGGGCTCCACGAGATCGCTGGCAGGCCTTGCCTCACAGGTGGCACATCATCAACACTCTTTTTCCACAACTCCCTTGACCCTCGAATGTAACCCCCGGTAACTTCCTCGACGGCTACTGCTGCGTAACCTGAAAGCCCTTGCACCCACCGGGAGTTGTGAGGACGGCTGCGCCGCACTCGCTGTCCGCGCCAGGACAACGCGCCACATTGCATACCGACTCGCGTTGACTAGAGCAGCACATGGGAGCAGACATGGCTTCACCCTCGGACGCCAACTCGTCCGCAGGCAACACCCCCGAGAACCCGGAAACCGGTTCCGCACCTGAGACCGCCGAGGTTCCCGAAAGACGCGGTCAGGTCCGACTGCGTCGCGCCGCGGTGATGGCGGTGCCGGCCACCCTGGCCTTCGCGGCCCTCGGGATACTCACCGCCCAGGGCGCCCTGGGGGTGCAGTTCTCCATCTCGGGCATGCCGTTCACGGTCACCGCCAAGTCGCTCGACGGCACCGGCTTCGAGCAGTTCGGCGGCCTCGACAACATGATCCCGGACAGCCCGAACGCGGGAGACACCGGCGGCCAGGTGCTGGTCATGACCTCCGCCATCAAGAACGCCACGCTCGACAGCCTGTGCCAGAGCGTCGACCTGGGCGGGATCAACCTGCTGATCAAGGCGGGCAGCGGCTCGACGAAGGTGACGGCGACCAACCTGACGACCGACTCGACCGAGCTGTCGGGTGACGCGTCCTTCGGCAACATCGAGATCGGCAACGACGCCAGCACGCTCACCAAGGCGGGCGTCCAGGGCAACAAGGGCGTCTTCAGCCAGCAGTCCGACACCGTGCACATCGACAACCTGCGGCAGACCAACTACTCCACCACAGCGGGTGTGTTCAAGCTGCCGGGCCTCAAGCTCAGCTTCAGCGACTCGGGTTGCTGATGTCCGACAACCTGTCACGGCAGGGGACGCGGCCCGCCTTCAGAAGTTGGCGGGCCCGTCGTCCGTTCTGGGGCGGGCTGTTGCTCGCCCTGGGCGGGGCGGAGATCCTGCTCACGGAGAAGGTGTCGCTGAAGGTCGCGATGCACTTCGGGATGCAGGGCGTCACCGGCTACCTGCTCCCCGTGGTGATGCTCCTGTGCGGACTGCTGATCCTCTTCAGCCCGGGCCAGCGACTGTTCTACTCGATCGTCGGGATCCTGTGCACCCTGGGCAGCTGGCTCACCTCGAACCTCGGCGGCTTCTTCATCGGGCTGCTGCTGGGCATCGCGGGCAGCTGCATGACGTTCGGCTGGCTGCCGGACCAGGAACCGCGGTCGGAGCGCAGGCGCCGCAAGCGCGAGGCGAAGGCGGCCACGAAGACGGAACTCCAGCACCAGGCCTGAACCTCAAGGCCCTGAAGGCGTCACGCCCCGGCAATCACCACCGCCGGGGCTCGACGCATGTCCGCCGTGCCGTCAGTGCGCGGTCGCGGGCGGCTCGGTGCTGGTGGCCGCCGGGGACTCGGTGGAGGTGTGCACGGCGGTCGGTTCCACGGGGACCGACTCCGCCACGTTGCTCTCCTCCTTCATGGCCTTCGCCTCGCTCTTGAGGATGCGCATGGACTTGCCCAGCCCCCGCGCGGCCTCCGGCAGCTTCTTCGAGCCGAACAGCAGGATGACCATGATCGCCACGACCAGCAGGTGCCACGGTTCCAGTCCGTTGCGAAGCATGAGCGCGCCCTCTCTTCCCTGACAACAGTTGCTATGTTGCGCAACTGTACAACCCACGAGTGGATCGCAGACCCCTCAGGGCCAGGGCGTACAGACCGAGCACGGCCGCGAGCAGCAGGTAGTAGGGCAGCGCGAGCCCCGTCATGCCGAGCGCCGCGCCCAGCGGAGTCGGCGGCAGCAGCAGTCCCACGGCGGCCAGGACGGCCGCGGCCCGCCCCACCGGCCCCGGTCCGCCGCCCTCCGCGAGGCTCCGGCCGGTCCGCAGGAGCAGCATCACCAGGGCCTGGGTGAGCAGGTTCTCGGTGAACCAGGCCGAGTGGAACAGCACCTCGTCGTCCACGGCGTCGGGGCCGCGCAGCGCGAGCGCGAGCACCGCGAAGGTGGCGAGGTCGGCGACCGCGTTGAGCACCCCGAACCCGGTGATGAACCGCAGGAACGCCCGGGGCCGCAGCTCGGTGGGCCGGCGCAGCGCGGCGGCGCCCGGCCGGTCGTGGGCGAAGGCGAGTTGGGCCAGGTCGAAGCAGAGGTTCTGGGCGAGCACCTGGGCCGGGAGCATCGGCAGGAACGGCAGCAGCAGACCGGCGGCGAGCATCGCGATGACGTTGCCGAGGTTCGAGGAGAACGTGACCCGCAGATACGAGGCGATGTTCGCGCTGCTGTGCCGCCCGGCCGTGACCGCGTGCCGGATCGCGGTGAGGTCCTTCCCGGCGAGCACCACGTCGGCGGCCTCGCGGGCCACGTCGACGGCGGCCCGGGGCGCGATCCCCACGTCGGCGGCGCGCAGCGCGGGCACGTCGTTGAGGCCGTCGCCGAGGAAGCCGACGGTGTGTCCGGCCGCGCGGAGGGCGGCGACCGCGCGGGCCTTGTCCTGAGGGGTGCAGCGGGCGGAGACCCGCACCTGCCCGGGGTCGAGGCCCAGTTCCCGGCACACCCGGGCCGCCGTAGCGGGATGGTCGCCGGTGAGGATGCGCACGCCGATGCCCAGGTCGGCCAGGGCGCGCAGGGCCTCCGGTGCGGCCGGGTCGATGGCGTCGTGGAAGGTGATCAGGCCCCGGAAGGTCAGGCCCCGTTCGTCGGCGGGGGTGTACGCGCGCGTGCGGGCCGGGAGTTCGGCGGTGGCGACCGCCAGCAGCCGCAGCCCGGACTCGGCCTCGCGGGTGGCGAGGGCGAGCAGCCGGTCCCGTTCGCCGTCCTCCAGGAGACACCGTTCGACGACGTCCTCGACCGCGCCCTTGACGATGAGGGTGTGGGTGCCGAGGGCGTCGCCGCGCACCACCGCCGAGGCGAGCCGCCGCACCGGGTCGAAGGGCACGGCCGCGATCCCGTCGTGCTCCTCCCCCACCGGCCCGGCCGCCGCCAGCAGTGCCTCGTCGAGGGCGTCCGGGACGGGTGCGTCGGCGAGTTGGAGGGTCCACCAGGCGGCGGTGGCGGCCCGGTTCAGGACGTCCGGGTCGTCGCGGCCGTCCGGGCCGAGGGCGCGTTCCACGACCGGGCGGTCCTGGGTGAGGGTGCCGGTCTTGTCGAGGCAGAGCACGTCCACGGCGCCCAGGTCGTGCAGGGCGGGGAGCCGTCTGACGACGACGCCGTGCGTACGGGCGAGCAGCGCGGCCCCGCGCGCGAGGCAGGTCGTCACGATCACCGGAAGCATCTCGGGGGTCAGTCCGACGGCCACCGCGACGGCGAACGGCAGCGTCTCCAGACCTCGGCCGCGCAGCGCCGCGTTGGCCATCAGGACCAGCGGGGGCGTCAGCAGCATGAACCGGATCAGCACCCAGGAGACGCCGTGCACGGAGCGGTCGAAGGCGCTCGGCCCGCGTCGCACCGGCTCTTCGTGCGCGGCGGCGAACCGGGTCCGCGCGCCCGTCTCCAGGACGACCGCCGTGGCACTGCCCGAGACGACCCCGCTGCCCTGGAAACACAGGTGCGGCTGGGCGAACGGCCCCTCGTCGGCCGCGCCGGGCAGTTCGACGGCGGCCTTGGCGACCGGCGCGGACTCCCCGGTGAGCGCGGCCTGGTGCACGGTCAGCCCGCTCGCGCGCAGGAGTCGTAGATCCGCCGGGACGAGGTCGCCGGGGCCGAGCCGGACCACGTCGCCGGGGACCAGTTCGGCGACCGGTATCTCCCGGGCCCGCACCGGCGCCCCGGCGTCCGCGCGGCGCAGCACGCAGGCGGTCGAGGCGACCAGTTCGCGCAGGTCGTGCAGGGAGCGGTCGGCCCGGTGCTCGCCGCCGGCCCGCAGCACACAGCTGACCGCGACGAGCGCGAGGATCACGGCGGCGGTGCCCCAGGACGCGACGAGCGCGGAGACCAGGCCGAGGCAGAGCAGGACGGCGGTGAAGGGGTCGCGCAGGCCGCGCAGGAACAGGCGGTGCCAGGGTGTCGTACGGCGTTCAGGGAGGGTGTTCTCGCCGGTCGCCGCGAGCCGGGCGGCGGCCTCCGGGTCGGTCAGTCCGCGCGGGCCGGTGTCGAGGTGCCGTAGCGCCTGGAGCGGGGTGTGCCGGTGCGCGGCGGCTTCAGAGGCCACGGAGTCGGGGGGCGGGCACATCGCGGTCGGTGCGGTCGGTGCGGCGGGCGAGGGCGAGCCGGACCACGTCGACCACGTCCGGGTCGTCGACGAAGTACACCTGGCGGCGGCCCTCGCGGCGGGAGCGGACCAGGCCGGCGAGTTTCAGTTTGGTGAGGTGCTGGCTGACGGCGGGCAGCGCGCCGCCGACCCGCTCCGCGAGCCCGGTGACATCGCTCTCGCCCTGGGACAGCGCCCACACGATGTGCAGCCGCGCGGGCGAGGCCAGGAGGCCGAAGGCCGCGGCGGCCTCCGCGAGCACGTCGGCGGACGGGTCCTCGAAGCCGCGGCCGGCTGTCTGCACCGTCGTCGCCTCCCGCCCTGGCCGTTGCTTTCGTACGAACCGCCCCAGTCTAGGGGGCCGGAACTTCTCCCCGATCCGGGGAGTTTCCACGGTGTCGCAGACACGGATTTGTATACGCCTGACTACACACATGGAGTGCGCATGGCCCTGTGGGACCGTTTCAAGGAGTCCGCGTCGACGATGCAGACCCAGCTCGTGGCGAAGAAGAACGACCTGAAGAGCGGGGCGTTCCGCGACGCGAGCATGGCGATGTGCGCGCTCGTGGCGGCTGCCGACGGGACCGTCGATCCCTCGGAGCGGCAGCGCGTCGCCCAGCTCATCGCGAGCAACGAGGTGTTGCAGAACTTCGACGCGATGGACCTCCAGCGCCGTTTCGACGCCAACCTGGACAAGCTGACGGCCGACTTCGCCTTCGGCAAGGTCAGCGTGTTGCAGGAGATCGCCAAGGCGAAGAAGAAGCCCGCCGAGGCGCGGGCCGTGATCCAGATCGGCATCGTGATCGGCGGCGCGGACGGCGACTTCGACAAGACCGAGCAGGCCGTGGTTCGCGAGGCCTGCTTCACCCTGGACCTGCCGCCGCACGAGTTCGACCTCTGACCGACGTCAGGGGGACATGACCGGGAACCGGCCGGGGTACCGAGGCAGCCACGCCTTGGTACCCCGGCCGGACGCGTCCCCGGGAAACTCGCCCCCGGTGGCCTCCAGAACGGCGAAGTCCCGCACCAGCAGCCCGAGTTGCCGACGAAACCGACCGTCTCTCCATACGTAACCTCCCCAACCCCCTTACGACGTCGAGATGATCACAATGCGGCAGCAACAACTCACTACGGGTCGCCGCTCACTTGACTACCAGCGGTCACACACGATTGGCTCCGGCCCAGCGGGAGTCACCCGGTCGGCGCACCTCATACGGCTCCGGGCGCACTCTCCCCGTCCCCGAGCTCGGCCGCACAGCGAGGTGCCGCACCCCCCATGACCACTCCTCCCTCACCTCACGCCCCCTTCCGTCGCATTCACGGCACGGCGCTGACCGGCGCCGTCGCCGTCTGTCTGCTGCTCGCCGGCTGCTCCGGGACCGGTGGTTCCGGGTCCGGTTCGGGCACGGGCGCGGCCGGTGCCGCGGGCACCGGCCACCTCAAGATCGCCATGGTCACCCACGCGAGCAAGGGCGACGCCTTCTGGGTGCTGGTGAAGAAGGGGGCCGAGGCGGCCGCCGCCAAGGACGGCGTCGAGCTGACGTACACGAGCGACCCGGACGCCACCGGGCAGGCCGAGTTGGTGCGGGACGCGATCCGGGACGGGGTCGACGGCATCGCGCTGACGCTCGCCAAGCCGGACGCGATGAAGGCGCCGATCGCCCAGGCCAAGGCCTCGGACATTCCCGTGGTCGGCCTCAACTCCGGTATCGACTCCTGGCAGTCGGACGGTGTGCTGGAGTTCTTCGGGCAGGACGAGAGCGTCGCGGGCCGCGCCATCGGCGAGAAGCTGGACTCCCTCCAGGCCAAGCACGCCCTGTGCGTGATCCACGAGCGGGGCAATGTCGCCCTGGAGGCGCGCTGCGCGGGCGTGAAGAAGGCGTTCACCGGCGAGACCGACATGCTGTATGTGGACGGCACCGACATGAACGCCGTGTCCGCGGGTGTCACGGAACGGCTCAAGCAGGACCCCAGCATCGACGAAGTGGTCATGCTGGGCGCCGACTTCGCGCTGTCGGCGGTCAAGTCCGTGAAGGCGGCGGGCAGTAAGGCCAAGGTCGCGACCTTCGACCTCAACCAGGACCTGGTCAAGGCCGTGCGGAGCGGGGCCGTACAGTTCGCGGTCGATCAACAACCGTATCTACAGGGCTATCTGGCCGTGGACTCGTTGTGGCTGTACAAGACCAACGGCAACATCAGTGGCGGCGGGGTGGCTCCCGTGCTCACCGGCCCGGCGTTCGTGACGAAGACGAACGTCGGCGCGGTCGCGAAGTTCGCGGCCAACGGAACGCGCTGACCGGACACTTCGTACGAGGATGTAGCGAGGACGACCACGATGTCTCCACGGACAGGTGCCCGGCGCCGCGTCGGTTCCATACGTCTTTCCCTGATCCTGCTCGCCCTGGTCCCCAGCGTCACGCTGGCCGCGATGTGGGGCGTGACGACGACCCAGATGTTCGCGGAGGGGCTACGGCTGCGCTCGCAGACCGAGTTGAGCATGTCGACCGGCGCCATGGGCACCGAGGCCGCGCTCGCGCTTCAGCAGGAGCGCAGTCTGTCGGCGGCCTGGCTGGCCTCGCCGCACGGCTCCCGGGCCGCGCTGGACGCGCAGCGGGTCAAGACGGACAAGGCGGTGGCCGAGCTCGTGGGCCAGTCCGGCGCGATCAAGAAGGCGCCGACCCGCATCAGGGACCGGATGTACTCGGTCGTCGCGTCGGTGGACAGCCTGGAGTACTACCGCGACCAGGTGGACAAGCCCTCCGACATCACGGCCCAGCAGGTCCTGGACCACTACACCTCGATCATCAACGACCAGATGCAGGCGTTCCAGGCACTGTCCCAGGTCGACGACGGCGACCTCACCTCGCAGGCCGGACCGCTCATCACGCTGGAGCGCGGCGCCGAGATGGTCTCCGTGGAGGACGCGCAGCTGACGCTGGCCTGGCCCTCCGGACATCTCGACGACAACACGTGGGAGGCGTTCGCGGAGCAGGTGCACGCCCGGCGCTGGCTGGTCGAGAACCAGATCGTCGGCATGTTCACCGGCAGCGCGAAGACACAGGTCGAGCGGGTCCTGCTGAGTTCGCAGTGGAAGACCCTGGAGACGGTCGAGAACAAGGTGCTCGCGGCCGGCACCACGAGCGGCGGCCCGGACGGCCTGGTCGCCCTGCCGAACCTGCAGAAGGAGTGGAACGCCGCGCTGACGGAGGTCGGCGACCAGTACACGGTCATGATCAGGCAGCAGACGGCCGGGCTCCTCGACCGCAGTTACGACAAGGCGCACAGCCTGCTCGTCACCGCCGCGGTGCTGAGCGCGGGCGGACTCGCCGCCCTGCTGCTGTGCGTCGGCATGTCCTGGCGGATCACCCGCTCGCTGTCCCGGCGGCTGCGCGGTCTGAAGATGGCCACGCTGAGCCTGGCGGAGGACCGACTGCCGGACGTGGTCGCCCGGTTGAACCGGGGCGAGAAGATCGACGTGGAGTCGGCGACCCCGTCGCTGGACTACGGCGGCGACGAACTCGGCCAGGTGGCACAGGCGTTCAACGCCGCGCAGCGCACCGCCGTGCACACCGCGATCGAACTCGCCGACACCCGGCGGGGGTTCCAGAAGGTCATCCTCGGCATCGCCCGGCAGAGCCAGAACCTGGTCAACCTCCAGCTCACCAAGCTCGACCAGCTGGAACGCCGGCACGACGACCCCGAGGTGCTGCGCGGCCTGTACGAACTGGACTCCACGGCAAGCCAGTTGCGCCGCTACGAGGAGAACCTCGTCGTCATCAGCGGTGAGCAGCCGCGCCGCAGCTGGACCGAGCCGGTCGCGCTGATCGACATCCTGCGCAGTGCCGTCGGTGAAGTCGCCGAGTACCAGCGGGTGGAGGTGCACACCGAGGAGGAGGTGTGCCTCGCGCCGCCCGCGGTCGCCGACGTGATCCACCTGCTGGCCGAGCTGATCGACAACGCGACGGTGTACTCCCCCGCGCCCAGCCCGGTCGGTGTGCGGGCCGCGATGGTCGCCAGGGGTCTGGTGATCGAGGTCGAGGACCGCGGCCTCGGCATGTCCGAGGACGACTACGCCTCGCTCAACCAACAGCTCGCGGTCCCCCCGCAGTTCGACGTGGTCGCGCTCGCCGACGACCTGCGGCTGGGCATGTTCGTGATCGCCCGGCTCGCCACCCGGCACGGCATCGCGGTGACGCTGCGCTCCTCGCCGTACGGCGGCACCACCGCGATCGTGCTGATCCCGCACGAGATCGTCGTACCCGAGCCGTTGGACGATCCGGCGCCGGTCGCCGCGAAGCGCGCCGACGAGGCCGTCACGGTGGAGCGGGTCCCTGCCGAGAAGGCGGCCGAGATAGCGGGCCCCACGCCCAGGGCGCTGCCCGCCATTCCCCCGGCCCGGTCTGCCGAGCCCCCGGTGACCGCCGATCTCGGTGGGTTGGCCCCGTTGCCACGGCGGGTGCCGCAGACCAGTCTGGCAAGTGAGTTGCGGGAGGAGGCAGGACCGGCCGAGGAGGACGGTGAACTGGAAGACTTCACCGCGGAACGTGCGGCTTCCTCGCTGGCCGGGTTCCAGCGCGGCACGTTCCAGGCGCGCGACTCCATCGACGACGACGCGCCGTCGCAGTACGACCGGGAGGAAGCAGCCGCCTCCTCGAATCCGCCCGCCGACCGCTCATGAAGGACTCCGCCATGACACGTCCCGTGCCCGCCACGCACACCCAACTCGACCAGTTGCTCACCGGACTCGTGGACCGGGTGGCCGAGGTGAACCAGGCCGTCGTGCTGTCCGAGGACGGCCTCGTCGTCAGCAAGTCCACCGGGTTCCTGCGCGACGACGCCGAGCGGCTCGCGGCCACCGCTTCCGGGCTGATGAGCCTCAGCAAGGGGGTCAGCATGGACTTCCGGGGCGGTCCGGTGCGCCAGGCGCTGATCGAGATGGCGAACAGCTATCTGATCCTCACCTCGGCGGGCCCCGGCGCCCATCTGGTCGTGCTGACCGGTCCGGGCGCGGACGTCGGGGTCGTGGCGTACCAGATGAACATGCTGGTGAAGAAGATAGGCGAGCATCTCAGCGCCGCGCCGCGGGCCAACGTCGGCCCCGCGGCCGGCTCCGGCGAGTGAGGTGAGCGGTGGCGACGCGGCGGGACGGCTGGTACGACCGTTCACGCTGACCGGTGGCAGGACCCGGCCCAGCCGCGCCGATTTCACCCTCATCACCACGGTGACCGCGGTCGACCCGGCGCCCGCGCGGGCGCCCCGGCCGCAGCCGGAGCAGTCCCGCATCCTGCGGCTGTGCGCGGAGCCGCTGGCGGTGGCGGAGGTCGCGGCCCTTGTCGACCTTCCGGTGAGCGTGGTAGTGATCATGCTCTGCGACCTGCTGGAGGCGGGCCTGATCACGGCCCGTCCGCCGCACCCGGTCTCCCGTACCAGCCCGGACATGGACCTGCTGCAGAAAGTGAGGGAGGGCCTTGGCCGGCTCTGACACCATCGCTCCGGCACCCGCGCCGCCCGAGACGGTCAAGATCCTGATCGCGGGGGGCTTCGGCGTCGGCAAGACCACCATGGTCGGTTCGGTGAGCGAGATCGCCCCGCTGCGCACCGAGGAACCGCTCACCTCGGCGGGCCTCGCCGTCGACGACCTCGACGGCATCGAGGAGAAACGGGCCACCACCGTGGCCCTGGACTTCGGGCGCATCACCATAGGCCAGGACCTGGTGCTGTACCTGTTCGGCACCCCGGGCCAGCAGCGCTTCTGGTTCATGTGGAACGACCTGGCGCTCGGCGCCCTGGGCGCGGTGGTCCTGATCGACGTGCGCCGCCCGAAGTCCAGCTTCGCGGCCGTCGACTTCTTCGAACGCCGGGGCATCCCGTTCGTGGTGGGCGTGAACGGCTTCTACGGCGAGCATCCGTATCCGGCGGAGGCGGTCCGCGACGCGCTGGCGCTCCCGGAGGGCGTCCGGGTGCTGCTGTGCGACGCGCGGGACCGCGACTCGTGCCGGAACGTACTGATCGCGCTGCTCGACCAGTTGATCGCCGCGGCCATCGAGGACGGCGGGGGCGGCAGGCTCACTCGTCCGCCCCGCTGAGCGGCTCGTCCGAGGGGTTGATGACCCGGGCCGTGAGGTCCGGGTCGCGCGTGTCCCGGTCGAAGGGGAACATCGGCCGCCGGATCCGGTGATGACCGAGCCGGACCAGATCCTGGTCGACCCCGCCGGGGGTGAGGGCCATCTTCCAGTCGGCGGCCATGGCGAAGAGTTCGGGTTCGAGATAGCCGATCTTGACGAGCACGAGGTCGGCGGAGCGCGGCTCCAACTCCAGGTCGGTGAAGTCGTGTTCGTGGTGGTACGGCTTCCGCAGCCGGGTCAGGATCACGTACACGCTGCCGACCCGCAGCACCACCTCGGTCTCCGCGTCCCGGTCACCGTGCCGGACCGAGTGCACGACACCGGTGAGGGTCAGCGGGGGCGCGTGACGGTCGTCGACCTCCGCGCCCGCCGTGACGGTTACGGTGGCGCCGACTCCGGCACGCTCCGCTGTGGCTACGGCGGCCGGTCCGGGCAGCGAGGCGTAGATGACCGTAGGACCGGTCCCGTCCTTGAACTCCGGGCGTTCCAGGACCTGTTGGAGGCCCCAGGTGACATCGCCCGCGCCGCCGGCGGTCGGGTTGTCGCCGGTGTCGCTGATGAAGTACGGGCGGGCGGTGGAGGCGAGGGCCTCGTCGAGACATTCGTCCAGGGTGCCGGTGGGCGCCACGAACTCGAAGTCGTGCCGGGCCTCCCAGAAACCGTGCGCCAACTGCTCGGCGCCCGCGGTGACTTGGGGCGCGGACTGGCCGGTGACAACCACCGCGGCGCGGTTGCGGGGTTCGTCCGCCCACGCGTAGCCGACCCAGATCGCCGCGTCCGTGACACCGTCCTTCGCCTCGACGTCCGCTACGGCCGCGTAGACGCTCCGCGCCGGTTCGATACGGGTCGAGGTCTGCTCGCCCGCGAGGAGTACGGGGACCGGGATCCAGGCCTTGACCGGGCGGGGGGCGCCGCTCACCAGGAGGTCGACCAGGTTGCGGGCGGCGCGTTCCTTGGTGTCCATGGCGTCCTCGTGCGGGGCCATGCGGTAGCAGGTGATCAGGTCGGTGGCGTGGACCAGTTCTCGGGAGACGTTGCCGTGCAGGTCCATCGAGGTCGACACGAGGGTGTGCGGGCCGATGGTTTCCCGTATGCGGGTGAGGAGTTGGGCCTCGGCGTCGTCCACGCCCTCTACTGTCATCGCGCCGTGGATGTCGTACCAGAGGCCGTCGAGGGGGCCCAACTCCCGTAGGCGGTCGATGAGTTCGTCGGAGAGGGTGGTGAAGGCGGCGGACGTTACGGTGCCGCCGGGGAGGGCCTTGCCGACCAGGGCGCCGCGCCAGTCCGCGGCTTCCCTCAGGGGGGTGCCGGGGGTGAGGAAGGGGTAGCGGGTCAACACGTCGGCGCCGCGCTGGGGATGGAAGGCCGGGGCCTCCGTGCGGGCTGGGGAGAAGGTCGAGGATTCGATGCCGAGGCCTGCGATGGCGATGGTGGGACGGGATGAAGGCACGGGGGCTCCAGGTTGTGTGTCGTGTGCCGGTCCGTTGTGGCTGGTCGCGCAGTTCCCCGCGCCCCTGAAAGGCCTACCGGGGTTTATCAGTGACCGTCTGGAGCGCCTGCGCCAACGCCCGTTGCAGCGCGAACTGGCCTGCTCCCACCAAGCCCGCGTCCGCGCCCAGGCTGGCGCGGTCGATCACCAGGTGTTCCGTCACCAACGGGTGGCAGCCTTCGTAGAGTTGGCTGCGGACTGCCGCCACGAAGGGTTCCAGGGTGGAGAGGATGCCGCCCAGGTACACGGCGTCGGGGTTGAAGAAGTTGACGTTGGCCGCGAGGACTTGGCCCAGGTAGCGGCCGGCCTGGCGGACCGCTCGGGTCGCCTCGGGGTGGGAGTCGGTGGCGAGGCGTACGACGTCCTCCGTGGTCGTCACGTCGAGGCCGTGGCCGCGCAGGATGCGGACGAGGGCGGCGCCCGAGGCGACGGTCTCCAGGCAGCCGGTGTTGCCGCAGGAGCAGGGGATGTCGTGGGCGGCCTCGACGCGGACGTGGGTGATCTCGCCCGCCGCGCCGGTGCCGCCGCGGTAGAGGCGGCCGTCGGCGATGACGCCTGCGCCGATCGCGGTGCCCGTCTTGACCATGATCGACTGGCGGCGTTCGGCGGGCTGCACGGTGTGCTCGCCCACGGCCATGCAGTTGGCGTCGTTCTCGATGGCGGCCGGGACGCCGAACCGGTCCTCCAGCCAGGCCCGGACCGGGAAGCGGTTCCAGCCGGGCATCCGGGACGGGAGGGTCACGACACCGCCCGCGATGTCGACCGGGCCCGGCAGCGAGAGTCCGACCCCGCGCAGCAGCTCCGGCCCGCGCCGCTCCGCGAGGCCCTGGAGGGTGTCGGCGAGGCCCGGTAGCGCGGCCTCCGGGCCGTCCGCCGTGGGGAAGGGCACCGTCGATACGTCGGTGAGCCCGCCGCCGGGCAGGACGACCCCCACGTGCGCGTGCTTGCCGCCCAGTTCGGCCGCGACCGCGAAGCCGTCGCTGCCGCCCAGCCGGAGCACCTTGCGCGGGCGACCGCCGGTCGAGGAGCGCGTGCCGTGCTCGGCGACCAGGCCCAGGGACACCAGTTGGCCCACCGCCAGGGAGATCGTCGAGGGCGCGGCGCCGAGCAGTTCGGCGAGGTCGGTGCGGGTGGCGGCCTGCCCGGAGGCGAGGAGTTCGAGGACGTGCTCGGCCAGTGAGGAGACTCCCGAGGTGCCCTTCCGGCGATGCGCACTTTTTTCAGGCATGAAGGAAGTTACTTCCGAATCGGCGATCGAGGCGACGAGCGTAAGTCACCCACACGCCCTGTGCGGTTTTTCCAGAACGGCAGTAACAGGCTTTTTACAGCGGCACGCCTGTTTCTTCGCCCACGGGGGTCGTTGACTGTCCTCACTCCCGCCTCCGCCCCTCTTTTTCCGAGGAGAACCATGTCCCCTGTCCGCAAGAGACTCCTCGCCGGTGCCTCCCTGACCACGGCCTCGCTGCTGCTCGCGGGCTGTTCCGGGTCGAGCGGTACGTCGTCCTCCGGTTCGCACGACACCATCAACTACGCGCTGCCCGCGAACTTCACTCCGAACTGGATCCTCCCGATCGGCACCGCGGCCCACCTCAACACCAACAACATCTCCATCGCGAACGCGCTGTGGGAGCCGCTGATCGCCTACGACGGCTCGACCGGGACCATGGGCTGGAACAAGAAGGGCTCGGTGGCGACCGCGGCGGACTTCGCGGCCGACAACAAGAGCGTCACGATCACCCTCGGCGAACGGCAGTGGAGCGACGGGAAGCCGATCACCTCCGCCGACGTGAAGTTCTGGTTCGACCTCATCAAGGCGAACAAGGCGCAGTGGGCGGGCTACAACCCGGGCAAGGCGCCGGACAACTGGACGTCCTTCAAGACCGTGGACGCCCGCCACTTCACGATCACCTTCGACAAGGCCTACAACCCGCAGTGGATGCTGGCCAACGAACTGAGTTCCATCAACCCGCTCCCCCAGCACGTGTGGGACAAGGCCGGGGACGCCAAGAAGGACTGGACGTACCTCAACAGCGCGGCGAAGAACATCAACGGGTATGCCACCAACGCCCTTTGGAAGACGGTCAGCGGCCCGTACACCGTGAAGTCCTTCTCCACGGCCGGCAAGGTCGTCCTGGCCGCCAACCCGAAGTACGACGGCGGTGAGAAGGCCGGCATCCCCACCGTGAACCTCCTCCCCTTCACGACGGCGGACGCCGAGAAGAACGCGCTGCGCTCGGGGAGCGTCGACTACGGCTACATCGAGGCCACCGACCTCGACCAGAAGGACAGCTTCACCGCGCGGGGTTACACCGTGAAGCCGTGGTCGGGCTGGGCGATCACCTACATGCCGTACAACTTCAACAACCCTGCCATGGGCGCCGTGTTCAAGCAGCTCTACGCCCGGCAGGCCGTGCAGCGGTCGATCGACCAGAGCAGTCTGGCGAAGGTCATCTTCAACGGGACGGCGGTGCCCGGGTACGGGCCGGTCCCGCAGGCGCAGACCTCGTCGTTCCTGTCGGCCACGCAGAAGAGCGACCCGTATCCGTTCTCGACCTCGGCCGCCAAGTCCCTGCTCGGCAGCCACGGTTGGAGCGAGCAGGGCGGGGTCATGACCTGTACGAGCCCCGGTACCGGCACCGCCCAGTGCGGTGCGGGGGTCGCCAAGGGGACGAAGTTCCAGATGCAGGTGCTGTCGCAGTCCGGTTCGACGGTGACCGACAACATGATGAGCGCGATCCAGTCCTCGCTCGCGAAGACCGGCATCAAGTTCTCCATCAAGACCGCGCCGGTCAACTCCGTGCTGTCGCAGACCCCGCAGTGCACCGCCTCGCAGTCGATCTGCAAGTGGCAGCTGTCCTACTTCGGTACGGCGGGCAGCTGGTACTTCCCGGCCTTCCCGACGGGTGACTCGCTCTTCCAGACGAAGGGCGGCGCGAACTTCGGGAACTACTCCAACGCCGACGTCGACAAGCTCATCTCCGCGTCCACGACGTCGAGTTCGGCGCAGGCGGTCCAGGACTACAGCGCGGCCCTCGCCAAGGACCTGCCGGTGATCTGGCTGCCGGAGCCCGACTACCAGATCTCCGTCGTCAAGAACGGTCTCGGCGGCTTCTCGCAGGACCCGCTCGCCAACTTCCACCCCGCACAGTGGAAGTGGACCAGCTGAGGCATGGACACCCTCCTGTATCTCACCCGGCGGATCGCCCAGGCGCTGGTCGTCATCCTCATCGTGACGGTCGTGGTCTTCGGTCTGCTGCACGCGCTGCCCGGGGGTCCCGCACGCGGGATCCTCGGGCCGCAGGCCACGCCCCAGCAGATCACGCTCTTCAACCACGACCAGGGCCTCGACCGGCCGCTGCCCGTGCAGTACCTGTACTACCTGCGGCAGTTGCTGCACGGCGACCTCGGCACTTCGTACACCCTCAACGAGGCGGTGTCCCAGCTCATCGAGCAACGGCTGCCGAAGACACTGGTGTTGACCGTGTTGTCGGCGGTCGTGGGACTGCTGCTCGCTCTTCCACTGGGCATGTGGCAGGCGGTGCGGCGGAACAAGCCCGCCGACTACGTCATCACGACGTTGAGCTTCGTCGCGTACTCGACTCCCGTGTATTTCCTGGGACTTGTACTGGTGATGGTCTTCACGCAGGTGCTGCGGTGGTTTCCTTCGCAGGCGCCTCAGGGGGACACGGTGGGTCAAGTCTTCGCGGATCCCGTTGCGTTGGTGCTGCCTGTGGTGACCGGAGCGGCCTCGATGGTCGCCGTGTTCAGCCGGTATATGAGGGCGGCGACGCTGGAGAACTTGTCCGAGGACTATGTGCGGACCGCTCGGGCGGGGGGTTCGCGGCAGGGGGCGATTCTCTTCAAGCATGTGTTCCGGAACTCTTTGACGCCGGTGATCGCGATGCTCGGGTACTACGTGCCGGTGTTGTTCGGGGGCGCGTTGGTTGTTGAGCAGCTCTTCAACTACCCCGGGATGGGGCTGTTGTTCTGGAGCGCGGCTCAGTCTTCCGACTATCCGGTGTTGCTGGGGTGCGTCTTGGTGATCTCTGTGGCGACTGTGGTGGGGACGCTGCTTGCGGATGTTGTTCAGCGGGTTGTGGATCCTCGCGTTAAAGGGGGTCTGGCGTGAGTGTTCAGAGTGCAGGCCGGTGGGGGTTGATCGCGCAGTTCCCCGCGCCCCTGAGAGCGCGCTTCGCGCGCAACAAGCTGGCCGTCGCCGGGCTCCTAGTAGTTGCTCTCTTCTTTCTGTTCTGCTTCATCGGGCCGCTTCTCTACTCCACCGACCAGACCCATACCGATCTCACTCAGGTCAACCTCGGCCCCAGCGGCTCCCATTGGCTCGGCACAGACGCCGTTGGGCATGACGAGCTGGGGCGGCTCATGTACGGCGGGAAGGTGTCGTTGCTTGTCGGGCTTGCCGCCGGAGTGCTTGCCACCGTCATCGGGACGCTCTGGGGGTCCGTCGCCGGGTATGCCGGTGGGTGGGTCGACGCCGTCATGATGCGGGTCGTGGATGCCGGGATCGCGATCCCCGCGCTGTTCATCCTGCTGGTCGTGTCCGCCATCACCACGCCCGGCGTACCGGAGCTGATCCTCATTCTGGGGCTGGTGTCCTGGCTCGTGCCCTCGCGGCTCGTGCGCGCCGAGACGCTGACCTTGAAGCGGCGCGACTATGTGCTGACCCTGCGGGCCATCGGCGGTACCCACGGGCGGGCCATCGCCCGGCACATCCTGCCCAACTCGGTGTCGACGATCGTGGTCGCGGCCACCTTCCAGGTCGCCGACGCGATCCTGCTCGTCGCCTATGTGTCCTATCTGGGGCTGGGAGTTCAGCCGCCGGCGACCGACTGGGGCGGCATGCTCTCGGCCGGGCTGACGGCCGCCTACTCGGGACGCTGGTGGCTGATCGTGCCGCCGGGGCTCGCGATCATCCTCGTCGTGTGCGCGTTCAACGCGATCGGTGACGGACTGCGGGACGCCTTCGACGTAAAGGGACGCGGATGAACAACATCCTGGAGATGGAGAATCTGGGCGTCACCTTCTCGACGGAGAGCGGTGACGTGCCTGCCGTGCGCGGGGTTTCGTTGCGGGTCGCGCCCGGCGAGACGCTGGCCCTGGTGGGTGAGTCGGGGTCGGGGAAGTCGACCGTGGCGCTCGCCGTCCTCGGGCTGTTGCCGGGCAACGCCCGTGCGTCCGGGGGTGTTTCGGTCGGTGGTACGGATGTGGTGGGGGCCGGTGAGGGCGAACTCGCGCGGCTGCGTGGCCGTACGGCCTCGATGGTGTTCCAGGAGCCTGCCACCGCGCTCGATCCGCTGACCCGAATCGGCAGGCAGATAGCGGAAGTCGTGCGGAATCACCGGGACGTGTCGCGGCGGGAGGCGGCTGCCGAGGCCGTCGCGTTGTTGCGCAGGGTCGGTATTCCTGATCCCGAGCGGCGGGCTTCCGCGTTTCCGTTCCAGTTGTCCGGTGGGCAGCGGCAGCGAGTTGTCATCGCCATGGCCATCGCCAACTCGCCCGGGCTGCTGGTCGCGGACGAGCCGACCACCGCGCTCGACGTCACCGTGCAGGCCGAAATCCTCGATCTGCTGCGGGCGTTGGCCATCGACTCGGGGACGGGCGTGCTGCTGGTCACGCACAACATGGGGGTCGTCGCCGACTTCGCCGACCGGGTCGCCGTGATGCTGGAGGGGGAGATCGTGGAGACGGGGGCGGTGGAGGACGTGCTGTTGCGGCCCACGCACGAGTACACGCGGAAGTTGTTGGCGGCCGTGCCCCGGCTTGCCGTGAGTGAGCCGGTGGGTGCCGTACGCCGGCGGAGCGAGGGGACGCCCGTCGTCGAACTCCGGGGTGTGGGCGTGCGGTTCGGGCGAGGGCCGCGTGCCGTGCGGGCGCTGGACGAGGTGTCGCTGACCGTGCGGGCCGGGGAGACCGTTGGGCTCGTCGGTGAGTCCGGGTCGGGGAAGTCGACTGCGGCACGCGTGGCCCTTGGACTGGTGGCGCCGGAGTCCGGGGGCGTCTCGCTCTTCGGGGCCGATCTGCGCAGGGCGCGGGGGCGGGCGCGGCGGGCCCTGCTGGCCGGGGTCGGTGTGGTGCTACAGGATCCGGTGGCCTCGCTGGACGCGCGGATGAGTGTCGCGGAGTGTGTCGCCGAGCCGTTGCGGGTGCACCGGCGTGGCATGGGAGCCGTCGAGCGGCGCGAGCGGGTTGCCGAGGTGCTCGAACTGGTGCGGCTGCCAAGGGAGTTGGCGCGGCGCGGACCGCGTGAACTGTCCGGTGGGCAGCGGCAGCGCGTGAGCCTTGCCCGGGCCCTCGTGCTCGCGCCGCGACTGCTGGTGGCGGACGAACCCACGAGCGCGCTGGACGTGAGTGTGCAGCAAACCGTGTTGGAGGTGATCGCCGAGTTGCAGAGGGAACTCGGGTTCGCGTGTCTCTTCGTGTCGCACGATCTCGCCGTGGTGCAGCGGTTCGCCGGGCGGGTCGTGGTCATGCGGGGTGGGCGGGTCGAGGAACAGGGGGCGACCATGAGCACCTTGCTGCACCCGGAGACCGCGTACACGCGTCGGCTCATCGCCGCCGTGCCCGTGCCCGATCCGGTGGTCCAACGGGAGCGCAGAGAACGCCGGGTGGCGTCGGGGACGGAGGCCGGCGCGTGAGCGGGGCTCACCAGGTGATCGCCGGTGTCGACATCGGCGGGACCACCACTCAGGTCGTGTTGTGCACGGAACGGCTCGACGTCCTGGACCGGGTGGAGGTGCCGACTCCGGCCAGCGAGGGCGGGGCGGCGATGGTCGGCGCCGCGCTGTCCGCGCTACGGCTGCTGCTGGGCCGTACGCCCGCCCGGTTGCTCGGGGTCGGGGTCGGTGCGGCCGGGCTGGTGGATGTGCGGGCCGGGCGGATCCTCGTGGCGAGCGACTCGTTCCGTGACTGGGCTGGGTTCGAGGTGACGGCGACTGTCCAACAGGCCCTGGGTGTACCGGCGTTCCTCGACAACGACGTCAACGCGTTTCTGCGCGGGGAGGTCGCGAAGGGAGCCGTCGTGGGTGAGCAGAACGTGCTCGCGATGACGCTCGGCACCGGAGTGGGTGGCGCACTGTGGCTGAATGGCGCCCTTTACGACGGGCCGCGCGGGGCTGCGGGCGAGATCGGTCATGTGCCGGGGTTCGGCGAGCTGCCGTGCACGTGTGGTGGGCGGGGGCATCTGGAGACGCTGGCGTCGGGGCGGTCGATCGCGGCGCGGTACCGGGAGCGGACGGGGGTGGACCGTACCGCCCGTGAGGTCTCCGGGGCGGCTCTCGGCGGTGATCCGGACGCGCTCGCCGTGTACCGGGACGCGGGTCAGGGTGTGGCCCGTGCGCTGCTGATCACGGCGGGGCTGCTGGATGTCACGACGTGTGTGATCGGCGGGGGTGTCAGCCGTTCGTGGGAGCTGGTCGGGGCGGCCGTGCGGGAGACGCTGGCGCTGGAGCCGCCGGTGAGCGGGCACCCGGTGCGGGTGCTGCCGGCCCGGCTGGGCGGTGACGCGGTGGCGGTCGGGGCGGCGGCCCGGGCGCGGGCGGAACTGCTGATCCACACAGGGGGCTCGTAGCGGACACCTACGTGAACGACTAGAACCGGCCAAGCACGACCGTGTGATTGACGCGCACGCGCCCCATCTCTACCTTCTGATCGACTTACCGAACCTCGTTCGGAATATCGAACCTCTATTGAACCTCCTTCAGAACGACGGGCCGCTCGCACCCCACTCGCACCCCACTCGCACCCCCTGGAGAACACATGGCCGTCCCTCCTCTCCCCCACCCCTCCCGCCGCCTCTTCCTCGGCATGGCCGCGACCCTCCCCCTCGCGGCCACCGGCGCGCTCACGCTCGGCGCCGGCAGCGCGGCGGCGGCGACCGACTCGGCTTATGTCATGTGCTACTTCACCGAGTCGCCGACGTTCCTGGGCGCCAACTACGGTCTGCACCTCGCCGTCAGCCTCGACGGATTGCAGTGGACCCCGCTGAACCAGAACGCGCCCGTCGCCACCCCGACCGCGGGCTCCCTCGGTCTGCGCGACCCCTTCATCCTGCGCAAGCAGGACGGCACGTTCGTGGTCCTCGCGACCGACCTCAACGGCACCGACTGGTCGTACGTCAGCCAGTACATCCATGTCTGGGACTCCGCCGATCTGCGTACCTTCACCGGCTACCGGCGGATGAAGGTGCACGACCTGGACACGCACGCGTGGGCGCCGGAGTCGTACTGGGACGCGGGGCGCGGGCAGTACGGGGTGATCTACTCGGCCGTCAACGACAGCGGCCACAACGTCATCATGGTCAACTACACGAGCGACTTCGTGACCGCCGGGGATCCGCAGGTGTTCTTCGACCCCGGGTACGACGTCATCGACGGTGATCTCGCCGTGGGCGTGAACGGGGTCAACTACCTCTACTTCAAGAAGAATTCGACGCTGGTCGGCGCGAAGTCCACGTCACTGGACCCGGGCAGCTTCACCGAGTTCAGCACGGCAGTCTCGCACAACGGCACCGAGGCCCCGACCTTGGTCAAGTCCCTTGCTTCCAGCTCCACTTGGTACCTGTGGGGGGACACCTGGGACCCCAACGGCGTCTTCTACGCCTGGCAGACCAGCAGTCTGGCCGCCGGCACCTGGACGGCCGTGGACCAGAAGCTCTACACGCAGCCGCTCAACTCCAAGCACTGCGGCATCCAGCCGATCACCGCGGCCGAGTACACCAACCTGGTCGCCAAGTGGGGCACGCCCGCCTGGAACCGGCTCAAGTCCTACAACTATCCGGCGCGTTACGTCCGGCACTCCAACTTCGTCGGGCGGATCGACGAGTACGCCTTCGACCCGTACACCGACTCGCAGTGGACCCTGGTGCCGGGCCTCGCGGACAGCGCGGGAGTGTCCTTCCAGTCGGTCAACTACCCGACCCGGTATCTGCGGCACTACAACTACGCGCTCCAACTCGACGTGAACGACGGCACGTCGACGTTCGCCGGGGACGCCACGTTCTACCGGACGGCCGGCCTCGCGGACTCCGGCTGGGCGTCCTTCCGGTCGTACAACAACCCGACCCGCTACATCCGGCACTCCAACTACGTGCTGCGCATCGACCCGATCTCTTCGGCGACGGACCGGCAGGACGCGACGTTCTACGTCGGGTACTGAGCCCCCGGGTACGACGGGCACGGCGACGCGGGTGCCTCCCGGAGAACGGAGGCACCCGCGTCGGCGGCAGAACGGGTCAGCTCAGGCCGGCCGTCTTCAGCCAGGCCTTCGCCACGTCCAGCGGGTCCTTGTTCTGCGAGCCCACCTGGGTGTCGAGGTCCAGCAGGGTCGCCGTGTCGAGCTTCGCGGAGACCGCGTTGAGGGCGGCCACACCGGCGGCGGAGAGGCCGCTCTTGTAGACCAGGGGCTGCACGTTCTCGAAACCGAAGAGGCGCTTCGGGTCCTGGAGCGTGACGTGCTTCTCCTTGGTGATGGTCGGGTCCGTGCTGAAGAGGTCCGCCGCCTGCACGGTGTTCTTCTTCAGCGCGGCGGCCGTCAGCGGACCGCCCGCGTCCAGCGCCTTGAAGGACTTGAACTCCAGGCCGTAGACGGACTTCAGGCCCACCAGGCCCTGCTGCCGGGTCTGGAACTCCGGCGAGGCGCCGATGACCAGGTCCTTCGCGATGGACTTGAGGTCCGCGATGCTGGACTCGGACGTGAGGTTGTACTTCTTCGCGGTCTCCGCGTTGAGGGTGACCGTGTCCTTGTCCTCGGCGGCGGCCGGGTCCAGCAGCGTCAGCTTGGAGTCCAGCTTGGCGTTGATCGCGGCCGTGGTCGCGGCGAGGGTCGCCGGGGCGGCCTTCGGGTCGAGATAGGCCAGCAGGGCGCCGTTGTACTCGGGCAGCACCGTGATGGAGCCGTTCTTGAGCAGGCCGTACGTCGTCTCGCGGCTGCCGATGTTCGGCTTGTAAGTGACCTTGACGCCCTTGGCCTTGAGGGCCTCGCCGTAGATGTCGGCGATCAGGATGCTCTCGGCGAAGTTGTTCGAGCCGACGACGACGGTGTCGCCACTGGCCTTGCCGCCCGAGAGGGGGTTGTCGGACTTGCTGTCGGAGGACGACCCACATCCCGTGACAAGCGCAGCCGTGGCGGCGAGGGCGATGGCCGCCGCGCCGGGGTACCTAGTGCTGGACCAGCTGTTCTTCGCTTTAGAAGTCACAATTCCCGTTCCGGGGTTGGATGTTGGCACAGGCGTGCAGGCATGGCTGTGGCGTCCACGCGCGAGGCGTGAATGCCGCACTCCGCTGATCCAATCCAGCCGGTTCTTGGTCGGTCAAGAGAACTATGGTCACCGATTGGCCTCAATGAGTGCCCAGTTGTGAAGGCAACGTAAACAGACCGGTCACGAACACGGGCCCTTTGTAATTGATTCTTGACGTAGGGCGACGTACTTGATCGATCGAAGAGGCGGTAGTCTCCCCGGAGTTGGCGTCGGTCACAGCGGTGTGCGGGGGCCGCTTCGATCAAAAACAGTCACGTGTGTCGCTGCGCGTACCGTGACAACACCCCACGAAGGAGGCCTGGTGTCCATACGGGGCTTCGCAGACCGTTGGCCCTTCAGGCGCAAGCTCAATCTGCTCGTCGGCGTACCGCTCGCGGTGGTCGCGGTGCTGCTGGCGTACCTCATCGCCGATGAGGTCGGGCAGTCGACGGACGCGAGCGACGCGGCCCAGCTGGTGCGGGACAGCGGCCAGGTCGCCGAGCTGGTGAACCTCGTGGAGGCGGAGCACCAGCAGGCCATCCTGCTCTCCGTCCGTTTCGAGGCCACCAACGACGGCGGCACGCCCTCGCAGAGCGCCTATCGCAAGGCCCAGCTGGCCGTGGACAAGCAGGTCGAGAAGGTGCGGGACACCTTCGGCGACCGGCTGCCGGCCGGCGAGGCGCAGGCGCTGCGGGAGATCAACGGCCTGGAGACGCTGCGCAACACGGTCGAGCAGAGCTATCTGCCCGCCGACAACATCGACCCCGCGTACACCAGCGCCTCGGACGGGCTGATCGACGGGCTCGACCTGGAGCACAACGCGAACCTCGCCACCACCTTCACCGGCAACCTGCTGGACTCCGTGCTGCGGGCCGATGCCGCCCACAGCTCGTTCGAGACCAGCGTGTTCTCGGCGACGACCGGTGACAGCAACGCGCTCATCGAGTTCACCAACGCCGTCGGCTCCTACGACGTGTACACCTACCAGGCCTCCCGCTTCGCCCGGTTCGCCACCGAGACCCAGGCCGACGAGCTGTCCGGCATCGAGCACACCACCCCGCAGCGGGAGATCGCCGAGGCCTACGCCGAGCTTCAGATCGACCCCAGTGGGCTCCAGGCCGAGTCGCCCGGCGCGGTCCGCAAGGCGTTCGCGGACGCCATGAGCGACTACCCCAACTACCCGCAGCAGGCCGAGGCCCGGCTGAAGATCACCAGTTCGCTGATCGGCCAGATCGCCACCCGCGCCGACGACGCGTCCAGCTCCGCCTTCTGGCGCGCCGGACTGCTGCTGAGCCTCTCGCTGCTCGGCTTCGTGCTGTGGCTCGCCTTCGTGGTGATCGTGCGCCGCTCGGTGGTCCGCCCGGTGCAGGCCCTGACCGGCGCCGCCAAGCAGGTCGCCGAGGTCGCGGGCCGTGAACTGGCCCGCGTGGCCGACGACGACGCCGAGGACGACGGCCCGCCGATGCTGCGGGACATGCCGGTCACCGCGAAGGACGAGATCGGCGACCTCGCCGAGGCCTTCAACCATGTGCAGACCACGGCCGCCGCGCTGCTGGCCCGCCAGGTCGTCAGCCGCCGCAACGTCGCCGAGATGTTCGGCAACGTCGGCCGCCGCGTCAGCAACCTGACGACCCGTCAACTCGCCCTGATCGACGCGGTGGAGCGCGGCGAGACCGACCCGGCACTCCTCGAACGCCTCTACTCCATCGACCACATCGCCGTACGCCTGCGCCGCAACGCGGACAGTCTGATGCTGCTCGCCGGCATCCGCGAGACCGTGCTCGACGGCGGACCCACCGAACTCACCAACGTCGTACGGGCCGCGCTCGGCCAGATCGAGGGCTTCCAGCGGGTCGGGCTGCGCGCCGACACCGAGATCATGGTGGAGCCCGACATCATCGGCGACCTCACGCTGATGGTGGCCGAACTCCTGGAGAACGCGGTGTCGTTCTCCCCCGCGGGCAGCCCCGTCGAGGTGGTCGTCCGCACCGACGGCGACGACGCGCTGATCGTGGTCGCCGACCACGGTCTCGGGATGAGCGCCGACCGCATCGCCGAGGAGAACGCCCGGCTGATCCGGCGTGAGCGCCTCGACCTGGTGCCGACGAAGGTGCTCGGTCTGTTCGTGGTCGGTACGCTGGCCCGCCGCTGGGACATCGACGTCACGCTGGCCCGCACGCCGGGCGGCGGTGTGACGGCCGAGGTGACCATCCCGGCGACGCTGCTGCTGCGCATGAGCGCGCTGGCCTCCGGCGGTTCGGCGGAAGGACACACGGGGCCCGACAAGGCGCTCGCACCCGCCGGGTCAGGGCTCAACTCCGGGGAGGGGCAACGCCGTCCGGCTCCCTCCTGGGCCGCCTCGGACTCCGGACCGCGCCCCTCGATCACCCTGAGCAGACCCGAGCCGGCCGTGTCCGAGCACGTGCGCCCCGAGGACGAGCCCGTCCCGCTGCCCCGCCGGGTCTCCCGGTACGAGACGGCGCCGACGGCCGCTCCGGCCCTCCCGCCCCTCACTCACCACGCCCCGGCGGACGACTCCGCCGCCTTCGACACCGGCCCCGGAGGCTCCCGCCCCCTGCGCCGACGGGTCAAGGGCGCCACCCTTCGTACGGGCGCCGACGACGCCGCCCAGCAAGCCGCCAGGCAGGCCCCCCGGCCCGCCGACGCGGACGCCGTCCGCTCGGCCCTCGAAGAGTTCGAGGCAGCCGTGGAGCAGGCCAACCGTGACAGCGACACCCTCACGGGCCTGCGCCCCTCGGACGCGGACCACCCGCACGACCGGAACCATCTCCCGAAAGGAGCGGAGCAGTGAGTACGTCGACAGGTGAAACTCCCAGGGGAGGCACCACGCCGGCCGAACTGCAGGCAGCCGCGGCCGATTTCAACTGGCTGCTCACCCGTTTCGCGACGGAGACCGCTGGTGTCGTCGACGCCATCGCGGTGTCCTCCGACGGTCTGCTGATCGCCGTGGCGGAACTGCGCGAGAAGGCCCACTCCGAGCGGCTCGCGGCCATCGTCTCCGGCATCACCAGCCTGGCCGCCGGAGCCTCGGGCAACTACGGTCTCGGCGCCCTGAACAAGGTCATCATCGACCTGGAGGGCGGCCACGTCCTCGTCTCCGCGATCGGCAGCGGCGCCGTCCTCGGTGTCGTCGCCGACAAGGAGGCCAAACTCGGCAACATCGCCTACGAGATGACGCTGTTCGCCAACCGTGCCGGTTCCGCGCTCAACCCCCAGCTGGTGCTCCAGCTGAAGAACAGCGTCGGCGTCATTTCGGCTCGGTGACCGGTCCCCGACCGGTCGAGAGAGGAACAGCCACACATGCCCGACGGCCGCACTCCGAGCGGTGCCGGCGCGGACGGGGACACGCCCCCGGGTCGCGATCCGGTGCGCGCCCCCTCCGCCGTACGGCCGTTCCTGGTGACCGCCGGGCGGGTGGCGGGCGCGGGTGCGGCCGACTCCGGACGGCCGATACCGGTCGAGACCCAGGTGGTGGCGACGGCCGCCGGGCTCGACGTGCTCGACCGGCTCTCCTTCGAGCAGCACGACATCGTCGCCGCCTGCCGGCAGCCGCAGTCCCTCGCGGAGATCGCGGCCCGGCTGCGGCTGCACCTGAACGTGGTGCGGGTCCTCGCCGAGGACCTGCGGGCCGCGGGACAGCTGACGGTGCATGTGCCGAACACCGACATCACCCATGACGCAACCGTCCTGCGAAGGGTCATCGATGGCCTCCGCGCCATCCCCAACTCCCGGGGAGTACTCCGTGACACCGACTGAACCGGTCGCCCGCGGTGCGGCTGCGCAGACCGTCGTACGACCGCCGCTCCCGGTCAAGATGGTCGTCGCGGGCGGCTTCGGCGTGGGCAAGACCACCACCGTGGGCGCGATCTCCGAGATCGAGCCGCTGACCACCGAGGCCGCGATCACCGAGGTCGCGGCGGGCGTGGACGACCTGTCCCACACCCCGCGCAAGACCACCACCACGGTGGCGATGGACTTCGGGTGCATCACCATCGACCCGACCCTGAAGCTGTATCTGTTCGGTACACCCGGGCAGGACCGGTTCGGCTTCATGTGGGACGACATCGTGGAGGGCGCGGTCGGCGGTCTCGTCATCGTCGACACCCGCCGCCTCGACGACTGCTACGCGGCCGTCGACTACTTCGAGCACAAGCAGATCCCGTTCGCGGTCGCCCTGAACGCCTTCGACGGCAAGATCGAGCACTCCCTCGACGAGGTCCGCTGGGCGCTCGACGTCAACGAACGCGTCCCGGTGATCGCCTTCGACGCGCGGGAGCGCGGCTCGGTGCGGGACGCGCTGCTGGTCGTCCTGGAGCTGGCGCTCGCGCGCTCCCAAGGCTGACGGACACAGCGGAGAAGGGGGGAGGGCTCGGGCCCTCCCCCCTTCTCGCTTGCTATGGCGCTCAGTTGCTCCGGCGCACCCCCGGCGACACCGCGAGCCGTGCGATGCCCCAGAAGACGGCCAGCGTCACGAGGGCCATCCCGGCGACCAGGGTGGCGCCGCCGACGACCTTCTCGTAGTTCTTCTGGTAGAGGCCGTCGATGATGTACCGGCCGAGGCCGCCGAGGCTGACGTAGGCCGCGATGGTGGCGGTGGAGACGATCTGGATGGCGGCCGAGCGCAGGCCGCTGAGGATCAGCGGGAGCGCGACCGGCAGTTCCACCTGGAAGAGGATGTTCGTCTCGTTCATGCCCATGCCGCGTGCCGCGTCGACCGGGGACGGGTCGACGGAGCGCATCGCCTCGTACGTGGTGACCAGGATCGGCGGTACGGCGAGGACGACCAGCGGGATCATCACCGGCACCAGGCCGAAGCCGATCAGCACGAACATCAGCACCAGCAGACCGAAGCTGGGCAGTGCGCGGGCGGCGGTGGCGATGAGCGAGAGGGCGTTGCCGCCGCGTCCGGTGTGGCCGGTGAGCAGACCGACGGGGAGGCCGATGGCGGCGGCGATGGCGAGCGCGAGCAGCGAGTACTGGACGTGCTCGCGCAGCCGGGTGGGGATGCCGTCGTAGCCGTGCCAGTGGGTGCTGTCGCTGAAGAACAGGTTGATGTAGTGGAGTACGTTCACCGGGCTGCGTCCTCCGTTGCGGGTTCGGCCGGTGCGGGCCGGGCCTTGCGGGTGCCGCGCGGCATCCAGGGCGTGAGGAGCAGGCGTACGGCGACCAGGACGGCGTCCACGACGATGGCGAGGACGGCGGTGGTGATCACGGAGAGCCAGATCAGCCGCGGCTGGTGGTAGATCTGGCCGTCGTTGAGCAGGTTGCCCAGCGCGCCCTGGTTGCCGATCAGCATGCCGACGCTGACGAGGGAGATGCTGGACACGGTCGCGACCCGCAGCCCGGCGATGATCGCGGGCACCGCGATCGGCAACTGCACCTGGAGATACCGGCGTACGGGCCCGAGGCCCATCGCGGTGGCCGCGTCCAGGGTCTCCTGCGGCACCGAGCGGACGCCGTCGACGATCGCCGGGACGAACACCACGAGGCTGTAGACGCCGAGCGGGATCATCACGGTGGTCTCGGTCTGCCCGGTGTAGTCGATGAGGACGACGAAGAAGGCCAGCGAGGGGATCGCGTACAGCACGGTGGTCACCCACAGCACCGGCGGGTACAACCAGCGCAGCCGCACGCAGAGTTGGGCGATGGGCAGCGCGACCACCAGGCCGACGAGGACCGGGATCACGGCCTCGCGCAGATGCAGCCCGATCAGGCCGAAGTAGCTGTTCTGGAGGTCGCTGGGGATACGGAACCAGTCGTTCATCCGACGGCCTTCGTGTCGGGCCGCAGCGCCGCGTGCGCACTGCGGATCGCCTCGCCCACGGCCTGCTGCGATACGACGCCCACCACCCGGCCGGTGTCGTCCACGCCGACCGCCCAGCCGGTGGGCGACAGCACGGAGCCGTCGAGCGCGGCGCGCAGCGAGTCCTTGCCGGCCGCGAACGGGCGCCCGTACGCGAGGAGTTGAGCGGTGTCGACGGCTCCGGCGGTGAGCGCGCCGGGCTCGCTCCAGCCGAGCGGCCTGCCGTCCAGGTCGGTGACGAGGAGGTACGGCACACCGGGCGTGGTGCGTTCGGCGATCTGCTCGGCGGTGGAGTCGACGGCGACGATCGGGGACGTCTTGAGGTCGAGGCCGGACGAGGAGAAGAAGGACAGGCGCCGGATGCCGCGGTCGGCGCCGAGGAAGTCCTCGACGAAGTCGTCCGCCGGGTCGGACAACAGCTCGGCGGGCGGCGCGAACTGGGCGAGCTTGCCGCCGGTGCGCAGCACCGCGACCATCGTGCCGAGCTTGATGGCCTCGTCGATGTCGTGGGTGACGAAGACGATCGTCTTGCCCAACTCGTCCTGGAGGCGCAGGAGTTCGTCCTGGAGTCCCTTGCGGACCACGGGGTCGACGGCCGAGAACGGCTCGTCCATCAGCAGTACCGGCGGGTCGGCGGCGAGTGCGCGGGCGACCCCGACGCGCTGCTGCTGGCCGCCGGAGAGCTGGTACGGGTACCGCTTGGCGAGGGCGGCGTCGAGGCCCACCCGCTCCATGAGTTCGGTGGCCCGCGCCCTGGCCTTGTCCTTGCCCCAGCCGAGCATGCGGGGCACGGTGGCGATGTTGTCGACGATCGTGCGGTGCTGGAAGAGTCCGGCGTTCTGGATGACGTAACCCATGGACCGGCGCAGGGTGTTGACCGGCTGCTTGGTGATGTCCGCGCCGTCCAGGGAGATCGTGCCCTCGCTGAGGTCGACCATCCGGTTGATCATGCGCAGGGTCGTCGTCTTGCCACAGCCCGAGGGGCCGACGAGGACGGTGATCGCGCGGTCCGGTATGTCCAAGGACAACCGGTCGACCGCCACCGTGCCGTCCGGGTACCGCTTGGTGACTGAATCTATCCGTATCAAAGCGCCGAATACCCTTCGGATGTGGCAGAAACTGCCCGTTCCTGGCCGCTGTCTCAGGCCGTTGAGGGGAGAGTCTAGACGGCTTGTGTTGCGGGAACTTGGCGGGCACCTGAGGGGTTTTGGGTGCCGCTTCCTGGGGGTTCGACGCGGATCGACTGTGCCCTTCCTGTGAGTCCGCTGATTCTCATCGACCGTTCAGCGAAGGCACAGCAACGCCCTAGACACCGCCCGGATCGTCACCGTCATGAACGAACAGAACGCGGGAGGCGCCCGGCAGCGCTCGGTCGAGATCGTGGTGCCGGTCTACAACGAGGCGCACGTCCTCGCCGGCAGTGTCGGCCGTCTCCACGCATACCTCGAATCGTCCTTCCCGTTCCCGTTCACGATCACCGTGGCGGACAACGCGAGCACCGACGCCACCTGGCAGGCGGCGCTCGACCTGACCCAGCGGCTGCCGCACGTGCACGCCGTGCACCTCGACGCCAAGGGCCGGGGCCGCGCGCTGAAGCACGTGTGGAGCCGCTCCGAGGCGGACGTGGTCGCGTACATGGACGTCGACCTGTCCACCGGCCTCGAAGGCTTCCTCCCCCTGGTCGCTCCGCTCCTTTCCGGCCACAGCGATGTGGCGATCGGCAGCCGCCTGCACCGGCAGTCGGCCGTACAGCGGGGCGCCAAGCGGGAGTTCATCTCCCGCTCCTACAACCTCTTGTTGAAGGCAGGCCTCGCGGCCCGCTTCTCGGACGCGCAGTGCGGCTTCAAAGCCGTGCGCACCGAGGTGTTCCGGGCGCTCGCCCCGCACATCGAGGACACCGCCTGGTTCTTCGACACCGAACTCCTCGTCCTCGCCCAGCGCAACAAGCTCCGTATCCACGAGGTCCCGGTCGACTGGATCGACGACCCCGACAGCCGCGTCGACATCGTCCGCACCGCCCTCGACGACCTCAAGGGCATGCGCCGCATGTTCAAGCAGACGATCACCGGCCGCGCCCGCATCGCCGCCGTACCCCACCGCACCCGCACCACCACCCCTGTCCTGCCCGTCGGGGCGCCCGCCACTTCCGCGGAACACCTGGAGTACGCGTCATGACGACCCTCGCCCCGCCCCCCGGTCAGGAGACCGCCCGTCGCTCGCACCGCGCGGGCCCGCCCGCCGACGGCGGCCTCAACTCCCGTGCCAGAAGGCTCTTCACGGGCCCGGAGGACGACCCGCGCTGGGCCCGCCCGGCCCTCTGGGCGATCCTGCTGCTGGCCACGGCCCTCTACGCCTGGAACCTGACCTCGATCACCGGCAACACCTTCTACGACGCCGCCGTCTACAGCGGCACCAAGAGCTGGAAGGCGTTCTTCTTCGGCGCGCTCGACTCCGGCAGCTTCATCACGGTCGACAAACCACCGTTCGCCCTCTGGGTGATGGGCCTCTCCGCCCGCGTATTCGGTTACGGCACCTGGCAGTTGATGCTCCCGATGGTCGCGGCCGGCACCGGCTCGGTGGCCATTCTGTACCGCAGCGTCAAGCGGGACTTCGGCGCCGTGGCGGGCACGATCTCGGCACTGGTCCTCACCCTGACCCCCATCACGGTGGCCATCACCCGTGACACCAACCCGGACCCGATCCTCGTCCTGCTGATGATGCTCGGCGCAGTCGCCCTCCTGAAGGCCGTCCGCAACGGCAAGTTGATGCCGCTGGTGTGGTCGGCGGTCGCGATCGGCTTCGCGTTCAACACCAAGATGATGCAGGCGTACGTCGTCCTGCCCGCGTTCTTCCTCGTCTACCTCTGGGCCACCAACGTCTCCCTCGGCAAGCGCATCCGCAACCTCGCTGTCGCCACCGTCGCGCTGGTCGTCTCCAGCGCCTGGTGGATGGTGATCGTCGACCTGATCCCGGCCTCCTCCCGCCCCTACATCGGCGGCTCCACCGACAACACGGTGTGGGACCTGGTCATCGGCTACAACGGCTTCGGCCGCATCTTCGGCGCCAGCTCCTCGGTCGGTTCGCAGGGCAACGGAGCCTCGTTCGGCGGCAGTTCGGGCCTGTACCGGATGTTCAACGAGATCATGGGCGGCCAGATCTCCTGGCTGATCCCCTTCGCGGCGATCGCGCTCGTCGCCGGTCTGGTACTGCGCGGCCGCGCTCCCCGCACCGACCCCAAGCGCGCGGCGCTGATGCTCTGGGGCGGCTGGTTCGTCCTCCACTTCCTGACCTTCTCGCTCGCCGAGGGCACCTTCCACCCGTACTACGTCACCGCCATGGCCCCCGGTATCGCGGCCCTGGCCGGTGCGGGCGGGGTGCTGCTGTACCGCGCCTTCCGTGAGGGCGCGGTGGCGAAGTGGGCCTGGGTGCTGCCGGTCGCGATCGCGGCCAGCACGGTCTGGGCGGTCGTCCTGCTCCAGCGGGTCTCCGGCTCCGGCACGGTCTACACGGTCGCGGAGATCGTGGTCGCGGTGGCGGGCGCCGCCTCCGTACTCGGCCTGCTGGTCGGCCGGTTCACGCACCGCCACCGCCTGATGGGCTTCGCGGCGCTGGCCGCGGTCGTCGCTTTGCTCGCCGGTCCCGCGGCCTACTCGGTCTCGGCGGCGACCTCCTCGACCAACGGCACCAACCCGACGGCCGGGCCCAGTACGGGTGGCGGCATGGGTGGTGGCGGTGGTGGAGGTATGGGCGGCGGTGCGCCGAGTGGCGCCAAGTCCGGTACGAAGCCCAGTGGTTCGGCCCCCTCGGGTACGAAGCCCAGCGGTTCGGCCCCGTCCGGCACCATGCCCTCGGGCAGCGGTTCGGCGTCTTCGTCCTCCTCCGAGTCCGGTACGCAGTCCACCGGCGGTGGCGGTATGGGCGGCGGCACCCAGGTGTCGTCCGCGATGATCACGTACCTCAAGAAGCACCAGGACGGGGCGACTTGGCTGCTGGCGGTGTCCACCGACCAGACGGCGTCCTCGATCATCCTGGAGTCGGGACAGCCCGTGATCTCCATGGGCGGCTGGTCCGGCAGCGACAACGCGATGACCCTCGCCAAGCTCAAGTCCCTGGTGAAGTCGGGCAAGTTGCACTACATCATCGTCAGCAGCGACGGCGGCCAGGGCACCAACTCCGAGATCGCGACCTGGGTCAAGGCACACGGCACGGCGGTCAAGTCCTCGGCGTACAGCAGCAGTTCGTCGACCTCGACCAGCAGCGGCCTGTACCGCCTGGACGCCTCCGACGTCAGCTAGACCCACTCCCCCAGCCACATTTCCCGACAGGAAGGGCCGCCGGTGACCCCGGCGGCCCTTCCGCTTGTCGTATGTGAGGGGACAGCTGTCAGGCCGCCACCGTCGCGACCGGGAACCCCGGCGTACGGCGTACCCGGCGCTCCGCGTCGACCGCGAAGACCTCGCAGCCGGGCCTGGCGGCGGCCCAGTCGACGCCCTCCGGGCCCATCGCGAAGGCCGCGGTGGCCGTGGCGTCCGCCTCCGTGAGCGAGTCGGCGACGACGGAGAGGCTGAGCAGTCCGGTCGCGGGGCGCCCCGTGCGGCCGTCGACGATGTGGTCCCCGCGCTCGTAGCGCGCGGAGGTCGCCACCGCCCCGTCGGTCAACTCCACTACCGTGCACAGCTGGTCGGCGTGCTCGGGGTGCCGTACGCCCACTCGCCACGGACCGCCGGACACGACCACGTCGCCGCCGGCGTTGAGGATGAAGCGCCGGGCCCCGGCGGCGGTGAGCAGTTCCGCCGCCCGCTGCACCGACCAGCCCTTGACGACCGCGCAGGGGTCGAGGGGCCGACCGGGCAGCCGGACGTCGAAGGCACCGCCGGTCGCCACCCGGTACTGCTCGCAGAGGTCGAGGACCTCAGTCAAGTCAGCGCTGAGGTCAGGGAGTTGGAGCTCGCCCCGGTCGTAGCGGCAGACCTCGCTGTCCGCCCGGAACGGGCTGAAGCGGGCGTCGACCTCGCGCAGCCAGGCGAACAGTGCGTCCGCCGCCTCCTCGACAATCCCGGACCCGATGCCCTCGTCGTCGATCCGCAACGACACCGGGAACCCCATCACATGCTCAACGCGGTTCATTTCAGGCGCCCTTGGCGTCGATGGCGGCCTGGAGGGACTGGACGTAGGCGTCGCTGGTGATCGTGGCGCCGGAGACCGTGTCGATCTTCGAGCTCTGCGCCTTGAGGGTCTCCTCGATCAGCACCGGGACGGCCGCGGTGGTCTGCGGGTGGTTCGGCTGCTGGAGCATGCTCACGGCGCTGATCTTGTCGCCCCCGAAGGTCACCTGTACCTGCACGGTGCCCTTGTCGGTGTTGATCGCGGTGCCCTGGACGACCTTCTTGGTGGAACCGGTCGACGTGGAGCCGGAGGCCGAGGAGGAAGCCGACGGGGTGGGTGTCGACGCCGCCTCCGGGGTCGTCGTACTCGTCGTACTCGTCGTACTCGTCGAACTCGTCGTCGTCCCGATGGACGGCTCGTAGCGCCACACGGGGATCAATCCCGCGACGGACAGCACCAGGACAGGTATGACTCGCTTCACGATTTCTCTCTCATCCCGCCAGGCTGAAGCGTTCGAAGTGGATCTGCTGCTTGGGTACGCCCATGTCACCGAGGGTGCGCAGTACCGCGTTCATCATCGGCGGGGGTCCGCAGAGGAAGACGTCACGCTCGGCGATGTCCGGTACCAGGCGGGCGAGTTCACGCGAGGACAGCTTGTCGGGGACGGGCGGGCCGGTGAGCAGGTGGAGTTCGGCGCCCTTGGCCCGGGCCAGTTCGGCGAGTTCGCCGTAGAGGACCGCGTCGCGTTCGGCGGAGACGCGGTAGACGACCACCGCGTGGCCCTCCAGGTCCTCCAGCAGGGCGCGGATCGGGGTGACGCCGACGCCACCCGCGATGAGGAGGGAGTCCGGCTTCCTGCGGTGCAGGGTGGTGAAGGCGCCGTACGGGCCCTCGGCGAAGACGCGGGTGCCGACCTTGAGGTGGCGCAGGGCGGCCGTGCCGGCGCCGGCCGTCTTGGCGGTGAGGCGGAGGCCGGTGCCGTCTGGGGCGGCCGAGAGGGAGAAGGGGTTGGCCTGCCACCAGCGGTCCTTAGTGAGGAAGCGCCAGAGGAAGAACTGACCGGCCTGGGCGGGGAGGCGGTCGAGGTCGCGGCCTGTGATGTAGATCGAGACGACGTTGTCGGACTCGGGGACGACCGCGGAGACCCGGAACTGGTGGCGGAAGTTGCGCCAGAGAGGGAGCACCAGGCGGCCCAGGGCGACCGAGCCGAGGGCCACGCCCCAGACCGTGTACCAGTACGTCGTGGCGGCGGAGGACGCGGTGAACGTCGTACCGACCGCGACCTGGTGGGTGAAGGCGAGGACCACCGCGACGTAGGTGTAGAGGTGGATGAAGTGCCAGGTCTCGTAGGCGAGGCGGCGGCGGGCGTAGCGGGCGGAGGTCGCGCCGATGACGAGGATCAGGGCGAAGGCGACGAGCGCGCGCAGGATGCCCTCGGTGGTCTCGGCCAGGTCGACGACCTCGCCGACGGGCCCGGTGTCGGTGCCCTCCGCGTAGCCGAAGGCGATGAAGACGAGGTGCCCGAGCAGCGTCCAGAGCAGGGCGAAGCCCGTCCAGCGGTGCCAGGAGGTCATGCGGTCCATGCCGATGCGGCGGTCGAGCCAGGGCAGGCGGGCCACGAGCAGCAGTTGGAAGGCCATCACGAGCGCGCCGTAGAGGCCGAGGAGGCGGCCGATGACGATCAGCGAGTTGGAGGCGAATCCGGCCTGGGCGAAGAAGACGGTCACCACGGCGACGTTCGCGGCCAGCACGGCGTACAGGCCGGTGCGGGCCACCACCCTGGGGCGTATCGCCGTGGGGGGCGCAGGGGGTGATTGGACGGTCGTCACGGACGGCAGCTCCTTGATCGGGTCCTGGGAGACGAGCTTGACCTCGGGTCGCTGTCGTTTTCCTGTCGAACAACTTTCAAGTACTTATCGATGTGGGTGCGGCGGTGCCGCGGGTCTGGCGCCGATCGGCGCGTGAAGCACTATGAGCAGGTGGAAAAAGTACGACTCCTCGTCGTGGACGACGACCCGCCGATCGCCGACCTTGTCGCGACGGTCGCCCGCTACGAGGGCTGGGAGGCCGCGTGCGCGTACTCCGGTGAGGAGGCGCTGACCGTCGCCGCCGAGTTCCAGCCCGACATCGTGGTGCTCGACCTGATGCTGCCCGGCCTGGACGGCTTCGGTGTGCTGGACCGGCTGCGGCACTCGGGGACGATGGTGCCCGTGGTGTTCCTCACCGCGCGGGACGCGGTGGCCGACCGGGTCGCGGGGCTGACGCGCGGGGGTGACGACTACCTGGTCAAGCCGTTCGCGGTGGAGGAGTTGATGGCCCGGCTGCGGACGGTGCTGCGGCGCAGCGCGGGGCCCGGTTTTCCGCGTTCCGTGCTGCGGGTCGCGGATCTGACGATGGACGAGGACACCCGGGAGGTGCGGCGCGGCGAGCATCTGATCACGCTCACCCCCACCGAGTACGAGGTGCTGCGCTATCTGCTGCGCAAGTCGCCGACCGTGCTCACCAAGGCGCAGATCCTCGACCATGTGTGGGAGTACGGCTTCGGTGGCCGCTCCAACGTGGTGGAACTGGTGGTCAGCCGGTTGCGCCGGAAGCTCGACGAGGGGCACGATCCGCTGATCCACACCGTGCGCGGCTTCGGCTATGTGATCCGGCAGGCCGCCGAGTGATCGCGCGGCTGCGGCGGACGTACCGGCGGCTGCGGCTCGGCACCCGGCTGGCGCTGGGGCTCGGGGCGCTGGCCCTGGTGGTGTTCGCCGTCGTCGGCACGGCGCTGACGACGTACATGCGGGACTATCTGTCGGCCCAGCTCGACGACCAGCTCGGGCTGGCCCAGAGCGCCCAGTCCAAGTCGATCGTGGCCAACGGCACCCTCCAGGGCAAGAAGTACTACCGCTGGTACTACGCCGTGTACGACGTCACGGACGGCACTCCGGTGCTCCGCAAGCCCGAGGAGAGCTCGGATCTGCCGTCGGACATCGGTGACCTCACCGCCGTGGCCCGGGCGCAGATCGCCAAGGGCACCGAGGTCCTGCGCACCAGCGACCTCAGCGGCGAGGGCGAGTACCGGCTGCGCGGCTGCGAGGTCGAACCCGGTGTGGTGCTGGTCAGCGGCGCGCCGATGGACGCGATCGACGACACGGTACGACAGCTGGTGATCATCCAGGTGGTCGCCTTCGGGCTCGCGCTGCTGGCGCTGGTGGTGCTCGGCCGCAGGCTGTTGCGGCGCGGGTTGCAGCCGCTGAGCGACATGGCGCACACCGCGCACGGCATCGCCTCGCACGACCTGTCCGAGTCGGCGGCGAGGCTGCCGTTGCGCGCGGACGAGCGGGGCGGCGGCCCTGAGGTCGAGGAGCTGCGCACCGCGTTCAACACGATGCTGGAGCACATCGACGACTCCCTCGCGGTGCGCGCGGAGGCGGAGCAGCGGTTGCGCCGGTTCGTCGCGGACGCCTCGCACGAGCTGCGGACGCCGCTCATGTCGGTGCGCGGTTACGCGGACCTGTTCCAGTACGCGGCGGCGAACGTGCCCGAGGAGCGGGACAAGCACCTGGCCCGGCTGCGCGCCGAGGCGGCCCGTATGGGCATCCTCCTCGACGACCTGCTTCTGCTGGCCCGCCTGGACGCGGCGGACGTGGAGACCCCGATACGGCTTCAGGACGCGGAGCTGGTGGAGCTGGTGGCGCAGGCGGCGGACGCGTTCCGGGCCGGGCATCCGGACCGTCCGCTGACGGTGGCGGTTCCGCCGGCCCCGGTGCGGCTGCGGGTCGACCCGGTCCGGATCCGGCAGGTGCTGGACAACCTGCTGACCAACGCGGCCGTGCACACCCCGCCCGGTACGCGGGTGTCGGTGACGGTGACGGTCGCCGCTGGCACGGCTTCGGTACGGATCGCCGACGCGGGTCCCGGTATCCCGGACGCCGACTGGGCCCAGGTCTTCGACCGCTTCTACCGCGTCGACAAGGCCCGCAGCCGGGACCGCGGCGGCAGCGGCCTCGGCCTCGCGGTGGCTCGCTCGCTGGCGATGGCCCACGGCGGCACGGTCGAGCTGACGTCGGAGCCCGGGGCGACGGTGTTCACGGTGACGATTCCGCTGGGGGCGACCGCGTCCTAGGCTCGGCGCACGCCTTGTGACTACCATGGGTGACGTGGCGTCACTTGGGGCTCAGGACCATCAACTGGCTCTGCCTTTTCGGCAGTTGCCGCACCGAGCGGCAACTGAGCGACCGTCACATACCGCGCCACACGTTGTCATAGGCCGCGTCCTCGACACTCTTGCGCTGTCGGACGGCCTCCAGTTCCGTCACCGCGTCGTGGACGGTGGCGAGGACGGTGTCCAGGGCCTCGTCGGTGACCTTCGCGGAGTCCTCGTCCGACACCTCGCGGATGCCGACGGCCGCGGCGAGCTGGGCGAGGACGGGTTCGCCCGTGGCCCAGCGGTCCGCCGCCCGGGTGCGGGCCGGGGAGTCGACCAGGGCCGCCTTGCCGCTGCGGACCGGGATCCAGCGACCGCGCTGCCGGGCGACCAGGCCCTCGTTCTCCAGCGCGGCGAGATAGGCCGAGGACAGACCCCGCCCCCGCCGCCACAGCCAGTCCTCGACCGACTCGTACGGCGTCTCCCGTACGACGGCGGTCGCGGCCTCGTCCAACAGGCCGTCCGGCAGGGGGACTTGGAGGTTCGGCACGATCAGGTCGCCGTCCAGCGCGACGGCTTCGGCGGCGAGGAGGTCGATCACCTCGGCGCCCGCGAGCGCGAGCGAGAGATCACCCGACTCGACGGGGCGGTCGGGGTCGACGTCCATGGCGATGATCAGCAGGTCCCGGGGTGTGCTCATGGGTGCCAACTTAGCGCGGCTCGTGCGAGGAGGCAGCGACACCCAACGTTTACATAATTCCGTTCCGCAGTCGGCCATGTTTCGGGACCATGAGCCTCGGATGAATACCAGGGGCTTTTGGACCGCTTGCGCCACTGCGGTCCGAATGGCGTGCCCTCTGAAGGAAATTGGCGGGGTTTCCGGTTGTTTGGGGGCTCGTTCACGCTGGCCGGATCATTTCCCTGCACCGGGCGCTTACCTTTCCGTTGTTGACCGCCGAGTAACAGTGACGCTAGCTTTCAACCAGCCATCTCGCGTCTCTGCGATTCCGTTCGGCGCCTACAGGCCGAAACCCCCCACCGTGCAGTTTCACCGTTTATTCGGAGAATCATGACGTCTGTCGCGCGCGCCGCAGAAATGATCATTGGAATCACGCCGTTCCATGAACCGGATGCCCGACTCGCGGCGGCAGTGAGCCGCGCCGGCGGGCTCGGTGTACTGGATCTGGGAATTGGCGACCGAAGATCCAGAGAGGCCCTGGCGCGAATCCGGCGCTGGTCCCCTGGCCCTTTCGGGGTACGGATCGGCGCCCACTGCCGGATCGCCCCCGCGGAACTCGCCACGGCCACCGACGGCGGCCCGGGCACCGTCGTCCTCGCCGTGGACGCGCCATGGCGGGTCGAGGAGGTCGCCGACTCGTTCCGGGTGCTGGTCGAGGTCACCGATCCCGACCAGGCCCTGTCGGCTATCGGCGCCGGTGCGCACGGGCTCATCGCCCGGGGTGCCGAAAGCGGCGGCCGCATAGGCGAGTTGAGCACGTTCGTGTTACTCCAACGGCTGCTCGCCGAGCCCGGTGTGACCGTCCCGGTCTGGGCCTGCGGCGGCATCGGCCCGCGTACGGCCGCCGCGGCGGTGGCCGGTGGCGCGGCCGGGGTCGTGCTGGACAGCCAGTTGGCGCTGCTCGCCGAGTCGGCGCTGCCCGAGACGGCGGCAGCGGCACTGCGCTCGATGGACGGCTCCGAGACCACGGTGATCGCCGGTCACCGGGTGCTGCTGCGCCGCGGCCCGGACGCCCCCCAGGTACCCGCCGAGCGGGTCTCCGAACTGCTCGGCGCCCGCGACCCGCGCACCCAGCTGCTGCCGGTCGGCCAGGACGGCTTCCTCGCCGCACGGTTCGCCGAGCGCTGGGGCGATGTGGGCCGGACCGTGCGCGAACTGACCGCCGCCGTACGGGAGTCGATACGCGACGAGGCACCGGCCGGGGCACTGCGCGCCGGCTCGGCGATGAGCCGACGGCTGGGTACCCAACTCCCCATCGCCCAGGGCCCGATGACCCGTGTCAGCGACCAGGCGGAGTTCGCCGCGGCCGTCGCCGGTGGCGGTGCCCTGCCGTTCGTCGCGCTGGCGCTGGCCAGCGGCGAGCAGTCGCGGACGATCCTTGCCGAGAGCCGCGCCGCCGTGGGCGACCGGCCCTGGGGTGTCGGGGTGCTCGGCTTCGCGCCCGAGGAGATGCGCAACGCCCAGCTCGAAGCGGTACGGGAGCTGAGGCCCACCCACGCGATCGTCGCGGGCGGCCGCCCCTCCCAGGCCGAGGCGTTGGAACGGTCCGGGATCGCCACCTTCCTCCACGTGCCCTCGCCGGGACTGCTGCGGCAGTTCCTGGACGCCGGTGTCCGCAGGTTCGTGTTCGAGGGCTCCGAGTGCGGCGGCCATGTCGGACCGCGCGGCAGCTTCCCGCTGTGGGAGGCCCAACTCGCCGTTCTGGACGACTTCTTGGCGACCGCGGCAGCGGGCACGGCCGAACACGTCGAGGTCTTCTTCGCGGGCGGCGTCCACGACGAGCGCTCGGCCGCGATGGTCGCCGCGCTCGCCGCACCGCTCACCGCGCGCGGCGCCGCCGTCGGCGTGCTGATGGGAACCGCCTACCTCTTCACGGAGGAGGCGGTGACGCGTGGAGCGGTCCAACCCCTCTTCCAGGAGCAGGTGGTCCGGGCCACGCGGACCGCGTTGCTGGAGACCGCGCCCGGTCACGCCACCCGCTGCGTACCCAGCCCGTTCAGCGACAACTACCTGCTCTTCGAAGCCGAGTTGCGCGAGCAGGGCGTCCCGGACCGGCAGATCTGGGAGAAGTTGGAACGGCTCAACGTCGGTCGGCTCCGCATCGCCAGCAAGGGCGTGGAGCGGGACGCGGCCGGTGCGCTGACCTCCGTGGACGAGGAACGCCAGCTCGCCGAGGGGATGTTCATGGCCGGCGAGGTCGCCGTGCTGCGTTCGGCGACCACCACGATCGATGCCCTGCACCGCTCGGTGACCGAAGGCGCCGCCGACTTCCTGGCCGCCGGCGCGCGAACCGCCCGTGCCCTCCTGGGAGTCGAGGAACAGGCCGAACCGGAGCCGCCCGCCCCGCTGGACATCGCTGTCATCGGTATGGCCTGCATGTTCCCGCAGGCCCCCGACCTGCCCACCTTCTGGGCGAACATCCTCGGCGGACGCGACGCGGTGACCGAGGTCCCGTCCGACCGCTGGGACCCCGCCGTGCACTACGCGGACGACAAGAGCGGTGCCACCCCGTCGAAGTGGGGCGGCTTCCTGCCCCGGATCCCCTTCGACCCGCTGCGCTACGGCATCCCGCCGACCTCGCTGGGCAGCATCGAACCGGTCCAACTGCTGGCCCTCGAAGCCGCCCGGCGCTCCCTGGAGGACGCCGGATACGGCGACCGGGGGCGGGAGTTCGACCGCGCGCGCACCTCCGTGGTGTTCGGCGCGGAGGCGGGCAGCGACCTCTCCAACGCGACCACACTGCGCGCCGTACTCCCCTCCTACTACGGGAAGATCCCGCAGGGCATCGAGGAGCAACTCCCCACGCTCACCGAGGACTCCTTCCCCGGGATGCTCTCCAACGTCATCTCGGGCCGGATCGCCAACCGGCTCGACCTCGGCGGCGCCAACTTCACGGTCGACGCGGCCTGCGCGTCCTCGCTGGCCGCCGTCGACGTCGCCTGCAAGGAACTCGTGGGCGGCACCAGCGATGTCGTGCTGTGCGGGGGCGCCGACCTCCACAACGGCATCAACGACTACGTCCTCTTCTCGTCCGTGCACGCCCTGTCCCCGACCGGCCGCTCCCGCGCCTTCGACAACTCGGCGGACGGCATCGCACTCGGCGAGGGCGTCGCCTGCGTGGTCCTCAAGCGGCTCGCGGACGCGGAGCGGGACGGCGACCGGATCTACGGCGTCATCAAGGGAGTCGGCAGCTCCAGCGACGGCCGCTCACTGGGCCTGACGGCACCCCGGCCCGAGGGTCAGCGGGCCGCGTTGGAGCGGGCGTACCGCAACGCGGGCGTCTCCCCCGCCTCGGTCGGTCTGGTCGAGGCGCACGGCACCGGCACGGTCGTCGGCGACCGCACCGAACTCTCCATCCTCAGCGAGGTGTTCACCGAGTCCGGTGCGGAGACGGGCAGTTGTGCGCTCGGCTCGGTCAAGTCGCAGATCGGGCACACGAAATGCGCGGCCGGACTGGCCGGACTGATCAAGACCGTGCTGTCCCTCTACACCGGGGTCAAGCCGCCCACCCTGCACATGAAGCAGCCCAACTCGGCCTGGAAGCAGGACGACAGCCCCTTCGTCTTCCACGCCAGGCCCCGGCCCTGGGCCGCCCCCGCCGAGGAACGCGTCGCGGGACTCAGCGCGTTCGGCTTCGGCGGCACCAACTTCCACACGGTGATCCAGGCCTACGGCGACGCCGTACCGCCCGCGCACGGCCTGGACGCGTGGCCCGCCGAGCTGTTCACCTTCCGGGGAGCGGACCGGGCGGCGGCACGGCGCGGCATCGAGGAGACCCTCAAGCTCGCCGAGACGGGCTCGTGGAAGCTGCGCGACCTCGCCCTCAGCGCGTCCCGCCGCTCCGACGCCCGGCACGAACCGGTCCAAGTGGCCGTCGTAGCCGAGGATGTCGAGGGACTGGCCGGGCAGTTGCGGCGGGCACTGGCCGACGAGCACGATCCCGGCGCGGGCATCCACGCGGCCGACCTCCAGGAGGACGCCGGCCAGGTCGCCTTCCTCTTCCCCGGTCAGGGCAGTCAGCGGCCCGGGATGCTCGCCGACGTGTTCATCGCCTTCCCCGAGTTGCAGCACTATCTGCACCTCGGCCGCGACCACGCCGACGCGCTCTATCCGCCGACCGCCTTCGACGACGCCGCCCGCGACCGCCAGCAGGCCGGTCTGACGGACACCCGGGTCGCGCAGCCCGCGCTGGGCATCGCCGGGCTCGCCGCCCACGCGCTGCTCACCGAGGCGGGCGTACGGCCCGACATGGCGGCCGGACACAGCTACGGCGAGCTGGTCGCCCTGTGCGCGGCCGGAGCCATCGCCCCGGAGGCGCTGCTGCGGTTGAGCGCCGAACGCGCGGCGGCGATCCTCGAAGCCACCGGCACCGACGACCCTGGCACCATGGCCGCGGTCGCGGCCGGGGCCGAGGAGGTCGAGCAGGCCCTGAAGACGGCGGGCGCACCGGACTCGGTCGTCGTCGCCAACCACAACTCACCCCGCCAGACGGTGATTTCGGGCCCGACGGCTGCGGTCGCGGAAGCCGTGCGGCTGCTGCGCGAGGCCGGTCTCGGCGCCAAGCGCATCCCCGTCGCGTGCGCCTTCCACAGTCCGCTGGTGGCGGGGGCGGGCGAACGGTTCGCCCAGACCCTCGCCCAACAGGCCGTGCTCACACCCGAGTTCCCCGTGTGGTCCAACCGCACGGCGGCCCCGTACGGCGAGGGCGCCGACGCGGTCCGGGCCGAACTCGCCGCGCAGATCGGGGCACCGGTCGGCTTCGTCGCACAGATCGAGGCGATGTACGAGGCGGGGGCGCGGGTCTTCGTCGAGGCCGGTCCCGGTTCGGTGCTGACCCGGCTGGTCGCCCAGATCCTCGGGGAGCGTCCGCACCGCACGGTCGCGTGCGAGCCCCGGCAGGACAGCGGGCTGCGCGGCTGGCTCGACGCGCTGGCCCAACTGGCCGTCGCGGGGCTGCCGGTGCGTACCGGATGGCTGTTCAACGGGCGCGACGCCGTCGACGCGGCCCGGACTCCTGTGCCCAAGCGGCCCGGCTGGACGGTCGACGGACAGCTCGTCCGCACCGCCGCCGGAGACCTTCTCCCCGGTGCCCTCACACCGGCCCGACGCGTTGTGGAGACGACTGTGACGACGAACCCTCAGGGCGGCGCCCCCGTCGAGGCGAACAGGGACGCGCTCATCTCCGAATTCCTGCGCACCAGCCGGGAGATGGTGGCCGCGCAACGGGACGTCCTGCTGACCTACTTCGGCGCGACGCAGGCGACGGTGCCGCAGGGAACCTGGATTCCCGCACCGGCACCCGCCGTGGTCGAGGCGCTCCCACAGCTGCCCGCCCTGCCCGCCGCCGTCGAGACTCCGGTCGCCCAACAGCCCACCGCGCAGCCGGAGTCGGCGCCCGAGGCCGTCACCGAGGACGACGTGCTGCGGGTCGTGCTGGAGATCATCAGCGAACGCACCGGCTATCCCGTCGACATGATCGAGCCCGACCTCGACCTGGAGGCGGACCTGAGCATCGACTCCATCAAACGGGCCGAGATCGCGGGTGAGTTGGCGCAGCGGCTGGGCATCGGCGGCGGCGCGGACATCGCCTCGCTGGACGACGCCGAGCTGGAGGACCTGGCGAAGGCCCGTACGGCGGCCTCGGTCACGGGCTGGCTGTCGGCGCGTTTGACCGGGCCCGCCGCCCCGACAGCCGAAGCTACCCCAGCACCCGAAGCCTCCCCACAGGACGAGGTCATGGGCTCCGCGCCCAAGCGCCTCCAATTGCGACCGGTACTGCTGCCGCACCAGGACAGCGACAACCCGGCGGACCCGACGTCCGTCCTCAGCGGCCGACGGTTCGTCCTCTACGGCGACGGCGACGTCCCGGAGGCGGTCGCCGCGCGCCTCTCCTCATACGGAGCCGACACGGTGACCGTCGCTCCCGAGCACCAACTCACCGCAGCGGACGGCCAGGTGGACGGCGTCCTGTATCTCGCGCCGCTCACCGCGTCGGCGCCGGTGCTGCCCGAGGCGTTCCCCGTGTTCCAGGCCGCCCTGAGCCGCGCGCCGCGTCAACTCATCGCCGTACAAGGGGCGGAGGGCGGATCGGCCGGCCTGCACGGGCTGTTCCGTACGGTGGCGCGCGAGTACCCGGACACCGTCGCCCGCCTCGTCGAGGTGGCGGACCCCGCACCGGCCGCCGTCGCCGACGCGCTGCTCGCCGAACTGCTGGCGCCCGGCGATGAGCCGGTCGTACTGCGAACTGCCGCCGGACGGCACGGACTTGAGCTGACCGAGATTCCGCTCGGCGCGCTCGCGACCAACGGTGCCGGTCCTGCCGGTGACGGGGTCGCCGAGGCCGCCGCGATCGGTCTCGACCGTGACGCGGTGGTGCTGCTGGTGGGTGGCGCGCGGGGCATCACCGCGAAGTTCGCGGTCGCGCTCGCCGCTGCCTCCCGGTGCCGTATCGAACTCCTCGGCAGGACGGCCGCACCGGCCGGACCCGAAGACCCGGCGACCGCGGGTGCCCGCACCCCGGCCGAACTGCGCACGGCCCTCGCCGGACAGGGCGGACGCACCCCGGCCGAGATCAACCGCGCCGCCGAACTCCTGCTCGCCCAGCGGGAGATCACCGCGACCCTGGACGAACTCGCGGCCCTCGGCAGCGAGGCCCGCTACCACTCCGTCGACTTCCGCGAACCGGACGCGGCACTCCAGGCGGTCAAGGAGATCCACGCCGAGCACGGCCGCCTCGACGGTGTCGTCTACGCGGCCGGGGTCATCGAGGACCGGCTGATCGCGGAGAAGACCACCGAGTCCTTCCAGCGGGTCTACGGCACCAAGACACACGGCGCCGAGACACTGCTGTCCGCGCTGGAGGAACTGCCCAACGGCCCTGCTTTCGCCGTCCTGTTCGGCTCCATCTCGGCCGTGCTCGGCAACCGCGGGCAGGTCGACTACGCGGCGGCCAACGACGCCCTGGAGAGCCTCGGCACCGCCTGGTCGGCGCGCACCGGGCACCGGGCGCTGACCGTGCACTGGGGTCCGTGGGCGCCCACCGGCGGCCATCACGGCATGGTCACACCGGAGTTGGGACGCGAGTACGCGCGGCGCGGTATCTCGCTGATCGATCCCGAAGAGGGCACCGCGGCCCTGCTGCGCGAACTCGCCTTCGGCGACGAGTCGGCCGGAGCCGTCGTCTACACCGCTTCGGGCTGGTGACATGACCGACCGTCAAGTGCCGGTCGCGATCGTGGGAATGGCGGTGCTGCTGCCCGGCGCCGCCGACCTCGACGCGTACTGGCGGAATCTGCTCGCGGGCACCGATGCCATCAGCGAGGTACCGGACGGGCGTTGGGACGCGGACTACTACCGGCCGGACTCCGCGAGCGGTCCGGCCGTGGCCGACCAGGTGTACTGCCGGCGCGGCGGGTTCGTCGACGAGCTGGCCGAGGTCGAGGTCACCCAATTCGGCATCATGCCGAACTCGGTGCCCGGCACCGAACCCGACCAGCTCATCGCCCTGCACGTGGCCGCCGCCGCCCTCGCCGACGCGGGCGGCGAGTCCCGGCTGCCCGACCGGCATCGCGTCGGTGTGGTGCTCGGCCGGGGCGGCTATCTCACCCCCGGCCTGGTCCGCCTCGACCAGCGGGTCCGTACGGCGGGCCAACTCGTCCGCACCCTGGGCGAGTTGCTGCCCGACCTGGACACCGGTCAACTCGACCGGATCCGCACGGCGTTCACCGACAGCCTCGGTCCCGACAGCCCCGAGTCGGTCATCGGCCTGGTGCCGAACCTCGCGGCGTCCCGGGTCGCCAACCGTCTCGACCTGCGCGGACCGGCGTACACGGTGGACGCGGCCTGCGCGTCCTCGCTGATCGCCGTCGACCAGGCGGTGACCGAACTCGCCGCCGGGCGCTGCGACTTGATGCTCGCCGGAGGTGTCCACCACTGCCACGACATCACGCTGTGGAGCGTGTTCTCCCAACTCCGCGCGCTCTCCCCGAGCCAGCAGATCCGCCCCTTCCACCGGGACGCCGACGGCATCCTGATCGGCGAGGGCACGGGGGTCGTCGTCCTCAAGCGCCTCGCCGACGCCGAACGCGACGGCGACCGGATCTACGCCGTGATCCGGGGCACCGGTGTGTCCAGCGACGGCCGCGCCGCGAGTCTCGTCAACCCGGACTCGAACGGCCAGACCCACGCCGTACGGCAGGCCTGGGCGGCGGCGGGGTTGGACCCGGCGCTGCCCCATTCGATCGGCCTGCTGGAGGCGCACGGCACGGCGACGCCCGCCGGTGACGGGGCCGAACTCGCCACGCTGGCCGAGGTGTTCGGCCCCGACGGTGATGCGGTCATCGGCTCCGTGAAGTCGATGATCGGCCACACGATGCCCGCCGCCGGAGTGGCCGGTCTGGTCAAGGCCGCCCTCGCCGTGCACCACGGGACGCTGCTGCCGACCCTGCACTGCGACGACCCGCATCCGGCGCTCGCGGCCACCCGGTTCCGTCCTCTGGAGAAGGCGGCGCCCTGGGATACGACGCCCGAACAGCCGGTGCGGCGGGCGGCGGTGAACGCCTTCGGGTTCGGCGGCATCAACGCGCATGTCGTGCTGGAGGAGGCGCCGGGGGCTCGTGCGTCTCGTGCGGCGACGGTGGTCGTCGACGAGCCGGAACGCGTGCTGACGCTCGCCGCCGACAGCCCCGAGGCGCTGGCCGCGCTGCTGGACGCGGACGACTCCGCACTACTGGCAGCAGCCACAACCAACTCCCTCACCGGCCGCTCCCGCCTCGGCATCGTCGCCCCGGACGCCAAGCGGCTGGCGCTCGCCCGGCGCGCGGTCGCCAAGGGGCGGGCGTGGCAGGGCCGCAGCGACGTGTGGTTCACGCCGAGCCCGCTGCTCGGGCCCGGCGGAGGCAAGCTGGCGTTCGTCTTCCCGGGTCTGGAGGGCGACTTCACGCCCCGGGTCGAGGACGTGGCCGCGCACTTCGGACTGCGCGAGAACAAGTCCTCAACTCCCGCCCAGGTGGGCGATGTCGGCCGCCACGGCTTCGATGTGGTCGGTGTCGGGCGGCTGTTGGACTCCGCACTGCGCCGGATGGGCGTAGTTCCGGACGCGGTCGCCGGGCACAGTGTCGGCGAGTGGACGGCGATGACGGCCGCCGGGGTGTACTCGCCGGACGAGGTGAGCGACTTCATGGAGTCGTTCGACCCGGACTCGGTGACCGTACCGGGGCTCGCCTTCGGCGCGATCGGTGCTCCCGCCGAACGTGTGCTGTCGGCCCTCGCCGCCGAGTGGCCGGACTCCGGGATCGTCCTCTCCCACGACAACGCGCCGGGCCAGTCGATGGTGTGCGGGCCGGAGCAGGCGGTGGACTCGTTCGTGCGGTCGTTCCGCGCGCAGGGCGTCCTGAGCCAGGTGCTGCCGTTCCAATCCGGCTTCCACACACCGATGTTGAGGCCCTACCTCGCGCCGATCGAGGAGGCCACGAACCGCTTCCGCCTGCATCCGCCGACGGTCCCCCTGTGGTCGGGGACGACCGCCTCTCCGTTCCCCACGGACGAGACGGCGGTCCGCGAACTCTTCATCCGGCATCTGCTGGAGCCCGTGCGTTTCCGGCAGCTCGTCGAGGCCATGTACGACGCCGGTCACCGCGCGTTCGTCCAGGTCGGCACCGGCCAACTCGGTTCTCTCATCGACGCGACGCTCAGCGGACGCGATCACCTGGTCGTGGCCGCCAACTCGCCCCACCGCTCAGGCCTGGCCCAACTCCGGCGCGTGGCAGTCGCGTTGTGGGCGGCGGGCGCGACGGTGGATCCGTTGACGCTGACCCCGCAGCAACCGGCTCGGCGACAGGAACGGCCTCCGATACGGCTCGACATGGACGGCGCACTCGTGTCGCTGGACGCCCCGAGCCTGGTGAAACTCCGGGCGGAACTGCGCACACCGCTCCCGACGAGCGCCGCCGTTTCCCCCCTGGACGCGCTCACCGACCGCTTCCCGGCGGCCGCCGAACTGCACGCCCTGATGCGGGAGACCGCCGACACGGCCGCCCAACTCCTCACCGCGGGCAGCCGCCGTACCGTGGCGACCATCCCCGCGCCACCCCGGCAGCAGCCTCCCGCTCCGCCCAGGGAATGGCGGACGACGGTCCATGTCTCCCCCGAGTCCATGCCCTACCTCATGGATCACTGCTTCTTCCCGCAGCGCCCCAACTGGCCGGATGTGGCGGACCGTTGGCCGGTGGTCCCGGCCACCACGATCGTGCAGCACATCATCGAGGCGGCCGAGCGGACCGCGCCCGGCATGCGGGCGGTCGCCGTGCACGACGCGCGGTTCGACCGCTGGCTGACGGCGACGCCGTCGGTCGACGTACCGGTGCGGGTGGTCACCGAGGCCTCCGGCCGGCTCGCCGTCTCCTTCGGCCCGCACGCCCGCGGTGTGGTCGAACTGGCCCCGGCCCACGCCCCGTCGCCCCCGCCCCGCCCCCTCCCGGACCCCAGCACGGAGCGCGTCCCCGACCACACCGCGTCCATTCTCTACGACGAGCGCTGGATGTTCCACGGCCCGGCGTTCCAGGGCGTCACCGAACTCACCGCGATCGGCGACCGCCACGTACGCGGCGTGATCACCACCCCGCCCGCCCCGGGCTCCCTGCTCGACAACGTCGGCCAGATCCTGGGTTACTGGATCATGTCGACCCGCACCGAACGCACCGTCGTCTTCCCGGTCGGCATGCGCGAGATGCGCTTCTACGGCCCACATCCGCGCCCCGGCACGGAAGTTGGGTGTCTGGTGCGGATCACCTCGCTCACCGACACCGCACTCGAATGCGACGTACAGCTCACGGTCGACGGCACGGTGTGGGCGGAGCTGACCGGCTGGCAGGACCGGCGTTTCGACAACGATCCGCAGACCAGGCCGGTCGAGCGCTTCCCGGAACGCAACACGCTCTCCGAGGCCCGCCCCGGCGGCCGGACCCTGCTGCACGAGCGCTGGCCCGACCTCGCCTCCCGCGACCTCATCATGCGCAACTCCCTGAGCGGCGTGGAGCGTTCGCAGTACGCGGAGCATCCGCCGCGCGGGCGTCGGCAGTGGCTGCTGGGCCGGATCGCGTTGAAGGACGCGGTACGGCAGTGGCTGTGGGGGCACGGCGAGGGGCCCGTGTTCCCGGCCGAGATCCGGGTCCACAACGACGAGTCGGGCCGCCCGTACGTCACCGGCCTGCACGGCCGCGTCCTGCCTCCGCTGGACGTCTCGCTGGCCCACGCCGCCGAGGCCGCCGTCGCGATCGTACGGCCGCACTCCCCCGAACCCGGGCCCGGAATCGACATCGAGGAAGTCGCCGAACGCGACCCCGCCACCCTCGCCACCGCTCTCGGCGAGGAGGAACTCGCGCTGCTGCGAGCGCAGTTGGTCGCGTCCGGTGAGTCGGAGGCGCTGTGGTTCACCCGCTTCTGGGCGGCGAAGGAGGCGGTCGCCAAGGCGGAGGGCACCGGCTTCGGTGGCCGACCGCGCGACTTCGCCGTCTTCCAAGTGGTCTCCGGATCACGGCTGTTGGTGTCCGGGCGACTGGAACGCGCCTACACCGTGCACTGCGAGCCGGCCGGCAATCCCCCCAATCTGCCGGACAGGACCTATGTCGTGGCCTGGACGACGGGACCCGCGCACGAAGAGGAGTACGACCGATGACCCCCACCACCGAGGACACCGTCCTCGCCGACCTCACCGGCATGCTGACCGCGCTCCTGGAGGACGAGTACGGCGTCGACGACGTCGAGATCACGATGACGACGACCTTCAACCGCGACCTGGAGCTGGAGAGCATCGACCTGGTGACCCTGGCCGGGCTGCTCCAGGAGCACTACGGCACGAAGGTCAACTTCGCCGAGTTCCTGGCCGGGATGGAGTTCGACGAGATCATCGAACTCACCGTCGGCCGACTCGTCGAGTATGTCGTGCAGAGCCTCAAGGCAGCCGAGGCGGGCTGAGCCATGGCGATGGTCGACACCGGTCAACTCCGGTTGCACGTACAGCGAATGAGCCCACCCGACGGTCGCCCGGTGACCGCCACGGCGGTGCTCGTGCACGGTCTGCTCACCGACAGCCTCGCCAGCTACTACTTCACGCTCGCCCCGCCGTTCGCGCTGGCCGGCGTCGACGTCGTCATGTACGACCTGCGCGGCCACGGCCGCAGCGGACGCCCGGCGACCGGCTACACCCTCGACGACAACATCGACGACCTGGAGGCGCTCCTCGACCTCCTGGAGGTGACTGGACCGGTCCATCTGGTCGGCAACTCCTACGGCGGGACGGTCGCGTTCGGCTACGCGGCCCGCCATCCGGAGCGGGCCGCCAGTGTCTCCCTCATCGAGTCGGAACCGGCCACCGACGCCTGGGCGCCGAAGCTCGGCAACATCCTGGACCGTGTGCTGCACGAGCTGGCCCACAACGAGGACGACGCGATCGCCTGGATCAGCGCGAACCGCGGCCACAACACCGCCCGCCTCGCGAGGGGCGCGGCCAAGCTCGCCCGGGACACCTCCCTCTCCCAGGACATCCCGGCCAGCAGGGTGTTGACGGAGGATCAGATCGGCGCGGTGCGCTGCCCGGTGCTCGGCGTCTACGGCGGCGACTCCGATCTCGCCCTGCTCGCCCCCTGGTTGGAGTCCGTGCTGCCGGACTGCCGGACCGTCGTCGTCCCCGGCCACGAGCACTCGGTGCTGGTGGAGGCGGCGGGCACGGTCGGCGGCCACATCCTCTCCCTGATCCAGGAGGCGAGCGCGACCGAGGTGGCCGTCAGGTGAGCCGCTTCCTCTTCGTCGTACCGCCGCTGGTCGGCCACATCAACCCGGCGACCGGCGTGGCCGCCGAACTCGCTTCACGCGGCCATGAGTTGGCGTGGGCCTGCGCCGACCCCGATCTTGTACGGCGGCTCGCGGGCGAGTCGGCGCGGGTGTTCCCGTGCGCAGGACCGGTCCCGGGCACGGGCGAGGGCGTACGGCCGCCGGACATCCGTGGGCCGGAGGCGCTGAAGTTCCTGTGGGAGGCGTTCCTCGCGCCACTCGCCGAGCAGATGGCGCCCGGGGTCACCGCCTCCGTCGAGGAGTTCCGGCCGGACGTGGTCGTCGCCGACCAACAGGCCCTGGCCGGTGGCCTGGTGGCGGAACGCCTCGGGGTGCCGTGGGCGACCTCGGCCACCACCTCGGCCGAGTTCACCGACGTGTTCGCGGGCATCCCCAAAGTCGGCCTCTGGTTGGACGAGTTGCTGCACCGGCTGCGCACCGAACTCGGCGACCCGTCCGCCACCGGCGATCCGCGCTTCTCGCCGCATCTGGTGCTCGCGTTCAGCACCCCGGAACTCGTCGGTCCCGAGGCACGGCAGGGCGAGCAGATCCGCTGGGTGGGCCCGTCGATCGCGCCCCGCCCGGCCGCGCCGGACTTCCCCTGGGACTGGCTGGACCGGTCCCGCTCCCTGGTCCTGGTCAGCCTCGGCACCGCCAACACCGATGTGGGGGCCCGTTTCCTCACCGAGTGCGTCACGGCCCTGCGGGCGCGAACGGACCGCGTCCAGGCGGTGATCGCCGACCCGGGCGGCGCATTGGACCGGTCCGACGAAGAGGACAAGGACCTCCTGGTCCTGCCCTCCATCCCCCAACTCCCCCTCCTCGAAAGGGCGGACGCGGTGGTCTCACACGCCGGGCACAACACGGTGTGCGAGGCGCTGTGGCACGGCGTCCCGCTCGTCGTGGCGCCCATCCGCGACGACCAGCCGGTGATCGCCGGGCAGGTCACCGGCGCGGGCGCGGGCATCCGGGTCCGTTTCGGCCGGGTCACCGCACCGAAGTTGGGCGCGGCGATCGACGCCGTACTCCACGAACCCGACCACCGCGTCGCCGCCGACCGCGTCCGTACGGCGTTCCGCGCGGCCGGAGGCAGCCGCGCGGCGGCCACCCACCTGGAACTGCTGGCCACCGGCGCGTCCCCGAAGGAGACCCCGTGAGCACCGAGGACGAACCCAAGGCCCCGAGCCGCAACGACCAGGTGGCGGCGCTACGCCCCGTCTACCAGACCGACCTGGCCGACGGCCTGGACCGCTTCTTCGAGCCCCGGCGCGAGACCTGCCCTTGGTGCGACTCGTCGCGGCTCAAGACCCGGCTGCGCACGAGGGATCTGATCCAGCACAAGCCGGGCACGTTCGTCCTGGACCGGTGCGAGGACTGCCGGCACACGTTCCAGAATCCCCGACTGAGCCCGGCGGGGCTGGAGTTCTACTACCGGGACTTCTACGACGGCCTGGGCGAGAAGCAGTTGGGCAACACGTTCGCGGCCCGTACCAAGATGTACGAGCAGCGTGCGGAGTCACTGCTGCCGCACTCGCCGACTCCCAAGAACTGGCTGGACGTCGGCACCGGTCACGGTCACTTCTGTGAGTCGGCGCGCACGGTGTACCCGGACACGACCTTCGACGGCCTCGACTTCACGGACGGCGCCGAACTCGCCGAGCAGGCAGGGCGGGTGGAGCGCGGTTATCGCGGCAGCTTCCCTGAACTGGCCCCGAATCTCGCGGGCCACTACGACGTCGTCAGCATGTTCCACTACCTGGAGCACAGCACCGAGCCCGAGCGTGAACTGGCCGCCGCGTACGCGGCCGTTCGTCCCGGCGGGCATCTGCTGATCGAGGTCCCGGACCCCGACAGCCGCTACTCCCGGCTGCTCGGGCGCTGGTGGCTGCCGTGGCTCCAGCCCCAGCACCTGCACTTCATCCCGGTGGAGAACCTGCGGGCCCGGCTCACGGACCTCGGCTTCACGGTCGTGGCGGAACAGCACGCGGAGCCGCACGACCCGGTCGACCTCCTGGCCGGCACCTGGCTGGCGCTGGACACGGCCGCGCCCCGCGACAACCTCCCGTGGCTGCCGAAGCCGCCGTCCGGCCTGGCCCGTACGGGCCGCGCGGCGGTCCTGATCGCGGGGATCCCGGCCCTGATCCTGGGCACCCTGCTGGACCGGTTCGTGGTGAAGCGGATGTCGCACCGGCTGGGGGTGTCGAACGCGTACCGGCTCGTCGCCCAACGGGACTGAGTGCGGTCAGGTCAGGACAGGCCCGCCAGCGCGCGGGCGACCTCGTGCGCCGTGATGCCGTCGGCCCGGTTGTCGAAGACCAGCCGACGGCCGTCGCTCCAGCGGCACTCGTTGGCCTCGGCCGCCTTCCAGAACGTGTCCCAGTCGGCGAGCTTGGACCGGTCCCGGGCGCAGCCGCGGGCGCGCACGCGTTCGCGGGCCGTGTCCGAGTCCACCTGTACCTGGACGACGACCAACTCGACGTCGGCGGGCCAGTCATGACGGTATGTCACCTCGGCGAGGTAGTCCGGCCGGGAGAAATAGCGGCCGAACGGCGCGTCCAGTACGACGGGGCGGCCCACCCTCAGGTTGTCGGCGGCCAGGTCGAGGATGGTCGCGTATTCGAGGTCCATCACCACCGACTGGTAGTACGGGTTGAGGTCCCGCTCCGACGGGTCCGTGCCGGCGAGTTCGAGGAGCGCTTCGGTGAGGCGGGTGCAGGCGGTGTCCTTGTCGATGTACGCGGCACCGCTCAGCTCGGCGATCAGCCGGGCCACGCCGGTCTTGCCCGACCCGGCCGGGCCGATCACGAAGTACACCCGTGGAGCGAGGGTCATGCGCGGCGGTCCTTCACGAAGAACAGGTACGACATCCCGCCGAGCAGCAGCAGTGCTCCGCCGACGAGGAAGACGTCCGTGTAGTTGTTGCCGGTCGCGTCCAGGATCGCACCGGTGACGATGGGCGCCATGGCCGCGCCGAGGAAGCCGCCGAAGTTTTGGATCGCTCCAAGCGAGGCCACCTGGTGGGACTCGGCGATGTCCGAGGCCAGCGTCCACAGGCAGCCCATCGGGACCTGGGCGGCGAAGTAGCCGAGGGACAGCAGGGTGAGCGCGAGCGGGGTGCTGTGGACGTACGCCACGGGCAGGACCGCGGCTGCGGCGAGCACGGCGCCGCCGACGATGGGGACCTTGCGGGAGACGACGGCGGGGAAGCCCCGGCGGATCAGCCGGCCGGAGAGCCAGCCACCGAAGAGGACGCCGAGGATGCCGCAGAGGTAGGGCAGCGAGGAGAGCCAGCCGGTCTCGGAGAGGCTGAGGCCGCGGGAGGTCTGGAGGTAGCTGGGCAGCCAGGTCAGGTAGACCCAGACAGTGTAGAAGATCCCGAAGGCGCCGAGGATCATGAAGTAGGTGTTGCGCTGCTTGAACAGTGCGCCCCAACTCGCGGGCTTCGCCTGCTCGTTGGCGCGGGCCGCGGCCAACTCCTCGCCCCTGATGAGCGCCTGCTCGCGCAGGGTCGGGTCCCGGTAGACGCGCAGCCACACCAGCATGACGACGATGCCGAGCGCGCCCACGGCGACGAACATGCCGCGCCAACCGACCGTCAGGAGAAGGCCGGTGAGGATCGGCGGGGCGATGGCGTTGGCGATCTGCGAGCCGGTGTTGACGATCGAGATGGGCAGCGCGCGTTCGTCCTTGTTGAACCAGCGTTCGTTGACCTTGAGGCTGGCCGTGAAGAACGGGGACTCGGCGACGCCGAGGGCGACCCGGGCGGCGTAGAGCAGGCCGAAGGAGTGGGCGGCGGCGGTGACCATCGTCATCAGGGACCAGAGTCCGGCGGCCCAGGCGTACATGCGCTTGGGGCCGAAGCGGTCGACGAGGTAGCCGGCGGGGAGGTTGGCGATGGCGTACGGCCAGGAGAAGGCGGCGAGCAGCAGTCCCATCTCGGTGGCGTTCAGGCCGAATTCACCGGCGACGGTCGTGTTGGCGACGCTGAGTGTGGCACGGTCCAAGTAGTTGACGACCCCGCCGATCACCAGGAGGGCGACCAGGACCCAGCGGATGCGGAGCGAGGTCCGGCGGGCGGTGTCGCCCGGGTCGAGGGATTCGGGGGAAGCGGAGGTGAGGGACTGCTGAGCCATGGAGAGCTCCTCGGGGAACCACCGTGCGGGTGATGGGGAGTTGGGGACGAGGGGGCGAAGGCGGGTGCCGCTCCCTGACGGGTTGTCAGGCCCTGGCGCCTTCGATGGCGCGCAGCATCGTGGCGGCGGCCTCGGTGACGTGGCGGTAATCGCCGTCCGCGCGGGCGGCCTTGGTGACGAAGCTGCCGACGCCGACCGCGACGACTCCGGCGTCGAACCATTCCTTGACGTTGTCGGCGGTGACGCCACCGGCGGGCATGAGCGGTGCCTGCGGGAGCGGGGCGCGGACCGTGCGGACGTACTCGGGGCCGACGAACTCCGCGGGGAAGAGCTTCACGATGTCGGCGCCGGCCTGCATGGTGTCGACGATCTCGGTCGGGGTGTAGGCGCCGCTGACCGTGACGGCCTGGTAGCGGTTGGCGGTGGTCAGCATGGCCGGGTTGAGGTTGGGGCTGACCAGGAGACGGGCGCCGGCCGAGATGCATTCGTACGCGGAGTGCTCGTCCAGGACGGTGCCCGCGCCGACGAGGATGCCGTCGTCGCCGTAGCGCTCGGAGAGCTTTGTGATGACGTCCAGCGCACCCGGTACGGAGAGGGTGATCTCCAGGGCCCGGATGCCGCCCTCGATGGCCGCCTCGGAGACGGCGAGGGCCTCTTCGGCGCTTTCGAGGCGGACGATGAGCAGGGCGCCCGTATGGGTGATTGATTCCAGGGCGTTAAACTTTGTTACCATGGAAGCACACGCTAGAACATGAATTCACATCCTGTCACGCCCCTTGTCACACGAAGTTAGGCTGACCCCGGCGAGCCGCCGCTCCACCCACCGCTCCACCCCGGCTTCGAGGAGACGCATTGAGCAGGGCACCCCTGATCCCCGAGCAACGCCATCAGGAGCTGTTGCGCCTGCTGAGGAGCAGCGGGGTGCTGAGCATCCACGACCTGACGGCGGCGCTGAACGTCTCGCACATGACGGTGCGCCGGGACATCACCGCGCTGGAGAAGAGCGGGCAGGTGGTCTCGGTGCAGGGCGGGGTCAGGCTCGCCGATTGGACCGGTCACGCGCCGCCGCGCGAGCGGGCGTCGCGCGCGGCGCTGGAGATGCCCCGGAAGCAGGCCATCGCGGGGCGGGCCGCGGAACTCGTCGAGGACGGGATGGTCGTCTTCCTCGACGCGGGGACGACCTGTCAGTCGGTCGTACCGTTCCTGGTCGGCCGCAAGGACCTCACCGTCGTCACCAACGACTTCCACGCGGTGCTGGCGCTCTGCGAACTGCCGTCCGTGCACACGGTCCACACCGGTGGCGAGGTCGATGTGTCGAGCGGTTCGAGCAGCGGACCCCTGGCCGCCAGGACGGTCGGCGCGATCAATCTCGACCTCGCCTTCCTGAGCGCCGGATCCTGGGACCTGTCCCACGGCGTGACAAGTTTCTCGACGGACAAGGTGCTGCTCAAGCAGGCGGTGATGGCGGCGGCCGGATCGGTCGCGCTGCTCGCCGACAGCACCAAGTGGGGCACTGTGGAACGGTTCAACGTGACCACGCTGGACCGGCTCGACACCGTGGTGACCGACGAGGGTCTGCCGTCGGCCGTGCTCGACCGCATCGCGGAGGAGGGCCCGACGGTGCTCCGCACGGGCGGACTACCGGCTGCCCCCCATTGAATGAAGCATTCACCGCGCCTAGCATCACCTGGTGATTCCAGCAATTCCCGTGTGCCTCCCGACGAGCGGAGCGCAGGTGACGACGAGCGGTCGCGGCCCGGTTCCGGGGGCTCCGGCCGCTCGTCCACCCCTCACAACTCAGCTCGCGGTACGGCGAATTCGGCCCGCGTACCGCTTCTCCAGTTCCAGGTTGCCCTCGAAGCCGCCCGGCACATTGGCCGAGACGTACACGGGCGGCCGGTCCCCCGAGGCGAGGAGCTGGGCCGCCGTCTCCGCGACCGTCAACTGCACGAGCATCGCGCCGGTGAGCGTGGACAGGGCGCAAACGGCACCTCCGCCCGGGAGTTCGAGGAGGGCGTCGCCGCGCGGGGCCGCGTTGTCGAGGACGACGTCCGCGAGGTCGACGAGCTTCTTGCCGCTGGGGTGACCCGCGGGGACGGCATGGGTGTGGGCGAGCGAGGTGATGGCGAGGAGGCGGTGGCCGCGCTCCTTCACCCGCAGGGCCATTTCCACGATCACCTTGTTGACACCGGAGTTGGAGACGATGACGAAGAGGTCCTGCGGGTGGGGCGCGGCCAACTCGTAGAGCCGGTCGGCGACTCCGGCCCGCCGCTCCAGCAGCGGGTCGTCGAGCACGCTCGGGGCGGCGCCGCCGTAGAGGACGAGGTCGGCGATGCTCAGGCGGTTGGTGGGCACCAAACCCCCGGCGCGGCCCGCGAGTTCGAGGACCATGGCCTGGGAGTGGCCGGTGCCGAAGGCCTGGATGACGCCGTCGGTGCGGACGCAGTCCGCGATCAGCGCGGCGGCGCGGGACACGGTCTCGCGGCTGGATTCGGTGATGTGCTGGAGAACGGCCAGGCTCTCGCGCGCGAAGATCTCGGCACTCACGGACTCGGCGGACACACGATACTCCCCACCGGTGGATCAAACCACCTGTTCTTTCCCGATCAATGAATCAATAAATCACACACGGTCCTGGTATTCAATCGATGGCCTCTGGGGTGGCTGATACCTTCTCCACATGCCCCCGACAGACGTCACGACCCTCATCCGCACGGAGCTGCCCCGGCTGGCGGGCTCGTTGCGGAAGGTCGGCGAGCTGATCCTGGAGGATCCGGCCGCCGTCACCCACTGCTCGGCCGCCGAACTGGGCCGCCGCACCGGCACCTCGCAGGCGACCGTGACCCGGTTCTGCCGCGCGGTGGGGCTCGACTCGTACCAGCATCTGCTGATCGAACTGGCCCAGGAGCGCGGGCGCGGCGAGGTGTCCGACTGGGGCACCGCCGAGATCGGTCCAGACATCTCTCCGGACGACGATCTGGAACGGGTCGTGCAGGTCGTGGGCAGCGCCGACCTTAGAGCGGTCCAACAGACGATCGACCGCATCGACCTCGACGCGGTGGAGCGCGCGGCCACCGCCGCCGCCCGCGCCCGGCGCATCGACGTCTACGGCATCGGCGGCAGCGGGGCGGTCGCCCAGGAGACCGAGACCCGGCTGTTCCGCATCGGCTGCGCGGTGCGCGGCTGGACCGAGGTGCACGCCGCCTCGACCTCCGCCGCCCTGCTCACCCCGGCGGACGTCGCCATCGGCATCTCCCACTCGGGTTCGACGCGCGAGACCATCGAACCGTTCGAGTTGGCCAAGGAACGCGGCGCCACCACGATCGCCCTCACCTCCGACCCGCGCTCCGCGCTCGCCCGCGCCGCCGACATCCGGCTCATCTCCTCGTCCTCGGCGACCAGTTTCCCCACCGGCATCATCGGCGCCCGCCACTCGGTGCTGGTCCTCATCGACTGCCTCTACGTCCGTATCGCGCAGCTCTCCTACCAGCGCGCGAGCGCCTCGCTGGCCCTCACCGACCACATCGCCGGGGAGCACACGGTGAAGTCCCGCAGGGGCCGGTGATCTGAACCCGGGCCGGCCGTGATCTCGGCCGAGTCTGCATGGATGAACCACCGAAGTTACGCGGGGATGGTTGTTTGAATCATCTTCACGGTGTCAGGATGGGCGCTCCGCCGAGCCTCTGGTAGGAGACCCATGCGCGTGACCGCTGCCCTGTCGACCGAGCTGTTCGTCGGCACCGCCGAGCATCCGCTCCAGGTGGTGGCCGTCGACCTCGCCCATGTCCCCGGCCGGACGGTCCACCTCACGGTCGAGGGTCCGGGCGTACGCGGCAGCGCGGAGACGGTCGTGGGCGAGGACGGCACCGCGCACGTCGAGATACCCGTGACGTCGGAACTCGCGCCCGGCGAGCGGTGCGCGATGGAGACAACGGCGGCCGACGGTGATCAACTGGCCGCCCTCACCACCGAGTTCACGGCCGCCGAACCCGGCTGGACCATGTTCATGGTCAGCCACTTCCACTACGACCCCGTCTGGTGGAACACCCAGGGCGCCTACACCGAGACCTGGGACGTCGCCGACGACCCGGCCACCACCGGTCTCCCCGCCCGCACCTTCGACTCCCGTGGCCAGTCCGGCATGAGTCTGGTCCGCGCCCACTGCGACCTGGCCCGCCGCGACCCGGCGTACACCTTCGTCCTCGCCGAGGTCGACTACCTCAAGCCGTACTGGGACGCCTTCCCGGAAGAGCGCGCCTTTCTACGGGAGTTGATCCGCACCGGCCGCGTCGAGATCATGGGCGGCACGTACAACGAGCCGAACACCAACCTCACCGGCGCCGAGGCGACCGTACGCAACGCCCTGTACGGGGACGGATTCCAGCGCGGCATCCTGGGCGCCTCGCCCGAAACCGCCTGGCAGCTCGACGCGTTCGGGCACGACCCGCAGTTCCCCGGACTGATGGCGGACGCGGGAGTCTCCTCCAGCTCGTGGGCGCGTGGACCGTTCCACCAGTGGGGGCCGACGCTCTCGGTCTTCGGCGAGGAACCGCGCGATCCCCAACGCATGCAGTTCCCGGCCGAGTTCAGCTGGATCGCCCCCTCCGGGCGCGGGCTGCTCACCGCCTACATGGTCAACCACTACGGCGCCGGCTGGGCCATCGACAACGCGCCCACGCTCCCCGAGGCCGAAGCGGCGGCACTGAAGCTGTTCCGGGGTCTGAAGAAGGTCGCGCTCACCCGCAACGTCCTGCTCCCGGTCGGCGGTGACTACGCGCCGCCGTGCCGCTGGGTGATGGACATCCACCGCGACTGGAAAGCCCGTTACGTCTGGCCGCGCTTCGTCAGCGGCATCCCACGGGACTTCTTCGCCGCCGTCCGCGCCGAATTGGCGGCCGAGGGCCGCAAGGCGTCGCCGCAGACCCGGGACATGAACCCGATCTACACCGGCAAGGACGTCTCGTACATCGACACCAAGCAGGCCCAGCGGTACGGCGAGACGCTCCTCGCCGACGCCGAGGCCTGGGCGACCCTGGCCTCGCTGGTAGCCCAACACCCTTACCCGGACGCCGCGTTGGACAAGGCCTGGCGACAGCTCATCTACGGCGCCCACCACGACGCGATCACCGGCTCCGAGTCGGACCAGGTGTACATCGACCTGATGACCGGCTGGCGCGAGCTGTACGACCTGGTGGAAGCGGTGCACGCCGACGCGACGGAAGCCATCGCCGGGAAGGTCGCCCAACTCCCGGGTGCGACTGACGACTTGGTGGTGTTCAACTCGGCGACCTGGGAGCGCCGGGATGTCCTCACGGTCCCGGATCCCGGCCTGGTCCCCCTCGACGACACCGGCCTGCCCCTCCCCGCCGTACGCGAGGGCGACCAACTCCGTGTCGTCGTACCGGAAGTACCCGGCATGGGCCTCAAGGCCCTCCCGCTCGCCGAGGGTTCGGTACCCGAGTGGACGCCCGGCGAGGGCCTGACCATCCGCAACGAGTTCTACGAGGTGACGGTCGACCCCGCGCGCGGCGGCGGCGTCAACAGCCTGCGTGAACTCGGCGAGGACGAACGGGAGTTGCTGCGCGACGGTGACATCGGCAACGAACTCGTCGTACAGGAGGAGTACGCGAGGCACCCGCGCTTCGGCGAGGGCCCCTGGCATCTCACCCCGACCGGGACCACCGCCGCCCGCAGCCGGGACGTCACCGCCGACATCGATGTCCAGCACTCCCCCGCCGGTTCGCGGATCACCGTCAGCGCCGACCTCGGGCTGTTCCGGTACACGCAGCGGTTGACGCTGTGGGCGGGAGTCCCGCGCCTGGACGTGACCACCACGATCGACGGGTACGACGGCGCCGACCGGCTGATCCGGGTGCGCTGGCCGTCCGATGTGACCGGCGGACTGCCGGTGCACGAGGTGGCGGACGCGGTGATCGGGCGCGGGTTCGGGTTCGTCGAGGTGGACAGCGAGGAGTTCCCGTGGACGCTCGACAACCCGGCGAACACCTGGTTCGGGCTCGGCTCCACCGCACGGGTCGCGGTGCACGACGAGTCGGGGCGGCTGCTCGGGCATCGGTCGATCGGTGTCGCCGAACTCATCTACTCCGATTGGGACTTGGCCGGTGAACTCGGTTCCCCGCTCGCGGCGGCCCTCGTCCGGGTCGGGGTGACCGCGACCTCGACGATCGCCGGCGGTCCGCGCTACGGAGACCTCGAAGTCGACTCCAATCTCCCGGACTTCCGGATCGCGGTGGGCACGCCTGAGCGCAACTCGGTGGTCGCGGAGGCCCTCGGCTGGGACCCGGCCGCCGGGCGCGAGTTGCGTCGGCAGTTGGCCGAGCGGGGTGTGGCGGCGGTGTGGGTCGCGCCGCGTGCCGGGCTGCGTGAGGAGTGGGTGCCAGGGGCCGACCTGCGCGACCTGGAGCGGCTGCCGCTGCTCGTGGTGGCGGGCGCCCGCCCCGAGGACGACGCCAAGGCGGTCGACGCGCTGATCGCCGACCTCGACGACGCGGTCATCACGGCCACGGCGGCGGGTGGTTGCGAGGCCCTGCCGCCGGGCGACGCCTGGGACGGCCGCAGCTTCGCCGTCCTCAACCGGGGCACACCGGGCTGTGTCGTCACCACCTCCGGCGACCTCTACATGTCCCTCATGCGCTCCTGCACCGGCTGGCCGTCCGGCATCTGGGTCGACCCGCCCCGCCGCACGGCCCCCGACGGCTCCGCCTTCCAACTCCAGCGCTGGCGCCATGAGTTCGAGTACGCGGTGGTCGCGGGCGCGGGCGACTGGCGGGACGTCCGGCTCCCCCAGGCCGGACATGAGTTCAACCACCCGCTGACGGCCCGCCTGCGGACCTCCGCTCAACAGGGCACCCTGCCAAGGAAGTTCGCCCTGCTCGCCCTGGAACCGGCGGGCGAGGTGGTCCTCGACGCCCTCAAGCCGCTCGGCTCGCCGCTCGCCCGGGGCAGCGCGGTACCGGTCGACCCGGGGCGCGGAGTCGTCGTAAGGGTGCACGAGGTGAACGGGCGGCCGGTGCGGGCCCGGTTCCGCGGGCCGCAGGACTGGACCGAGGGTGCCCGGGCCGACGTACTGGAGTCGCCCGGCGAGGAGTTGGCACCGGAGCGGGACGGCGGGCTCGTCGTCGACCTGACCGGCTTCGAGGTCGCGACGGTGCTGGCGACCACGACTGTCGAGTCCCCAACGGGGCCTGGAATCGCGACACATGAGCCTGCGCAGCCGATCCACACCCGCTACTGGCTGCACAACTCCGGCCCCGCACCGCGCGGCAACATGCCGGTGTCGGTGTACCTCTCCCCCGGCACACTCACCGCCGCCGGACCAGTGACCGCGACCGTCCGGGTCGGCTCGGAACTCACCGACGCGCCGGTGTCGGGGACTGTGACCTTCGAGGTGCCGGACGGGTGGACCGCCGAACCCGCCGAACTGCCTTACGCGTTGGGCCCCGGCGGGTTCACGCTGGCCGAGGTGACCGTGACTCCGCCGCCGGAGCCAGTGCCCGGCCGACACTGGCTCGCGGCCCGGTTGGCGTACGGCGGGCAGACGTACGAGGACACTGTGGCACTGGATGTGCCGGACGGACACCACGGTCCAACGCTTGTGTCCGCTCTGGGAGGTGAACGGGTCAGCGTGCGCCACGGTGAGCGCGCCCGCGTGCCCGTCACCCTCCGCAACACCACCCGTGGACCGGTCCACGGCACCCTCTGGGCCGTCTCCTCGTGGGGCACCTGGGCCGGAGTCACACCCGGCTGCCAAGGGTTCACGGTGGCCGGGGGCGCGGAGCAGGAATGCGTCATCGAAGTGGACGGTTCGGCGGTGCCGCCCGGGTCGTACTGGCTGCTCGCGAAGGTCGCCTGGCACGGCTGTGTCGCCTATACGGAGGCCGTCGAGCTGGAGGTGACGCCGTGACGGAGCACGCGGCCGTGGTGCGCGGCAGGACCGTTCCAAAGAGGCGGGTGGACGCGCTGCTTGCGGCCGTACCGGCCCGGGATCCTGACGCCACCCGGCCCGAGGCGCTCGCGCGGGCCGAGCGGCAGCGACGGCGGTGGGCCACCCAGGTCGTCGTCATCGACGAACTGGCCCAACGGGCGTGCGCGGAACGGGGGTTGAAACCCCCTGCCGAAGTGGCGCCGGACCGGGTGCTCGCCGTCGCCGAGACCGATGTCGCGGATCTCGGCAGCATCGTCGCGGCGGCCCTCGCGCACTCCCCGGCCGCCCGGTTGCTGCTGGCCGAGCTGGAGGGCGAGCAGGAGGTCGCGGAGGCTGCCGTACGGGACTACTACGACCGCAACCGGGACCGTTTCCTCACGGCGGAGGCGCTGCGGCGAGGGGTGGACCCGTTCGGCGGGGTGTCATCGGAGGACTTCGTGCCGTACGAGGAGGCACGCGAGGGGGTCGCGCGGGAGTTGCGGCGGGCGGCGGGGCGGCGGGCCTTCTTCGGCTGGTTGGACCAGGCCAAGGCCGGAGTTGTGTATACCGCCGGGCATGAGCACCCCGGCGATCCGGCGCACCCGGACCACGAACACCGGCACTGATCTCCGTCGGAACCTAAAAGCAACACGAGAACCATTGACCTCCGATGAATTCTGGTCCACCTTTTCATCAATCGGAGTCGAAGTTGGTTAATTGAACCAGCTGTTGGCTGATGCTCAGGAGGGCAGCGATGCGCACAGGAAGACTGACCGGATCGATGGTGGGGATCATCGTCCTGACCCTGACGGCCGCCGGCTGCGGGCTGTCCGGCAGCTCGGGCGACAGCGACTCCACCGCGGGCGGTTGCAAGGTCGACAAGGGCAATGTGGGGTCCGGGAAGCTGACCGGCGAGGTGAAGGGCGGCATCACCTTCCAGACCACCAACCTGAAGAAAGACTTTGGAACGTTCTTCAACGGGGTCATCAAGTCCTTCGAGAAGGCCCACCCCGGTACGTCGGTGAAGTGGATCGACGATCCCGGCGACAGCACCTTCACCCAGCGCAACGTGGCCGACGCCCAGGCCTGCACGCTGCCGGACGTCATCAACCTCAACGCGGAGACAGCGACGGCTCTCACGAAGGCGGGGTATCTGCTCAACCTCGGCGTCAAAGACCCGGACGCCGGGAAGCCGTTCGTCCCCGCGTTCTGGAAGTCCAGTACGTTCAAGGACAGTTCGGGCTCCGCACTGCACACCGTGCTGCCCTGGTACACCGGCGGCATCGTCCTGACGTACAACACCGACCTGTTGAAGAAGGCCGGCATCGACCCGGCGAAGCCGCCGACGACGATCTTCGGGCTGTTCGCCGACTACGAGAAGATCGCCAAGTCGGCCAAGGGCAAGTACTACGCGACGATGGCGAATCCGATCTGGCGCATCCCGGCGGACTTCGACCAGATGAACATCAAGACCCTCTCCAGCGACGGCAAGTCGGCCGTGTTCGCGGACGATCCGCGCACCACGCAGTGGGTCGCGTGGATGGCGAAGCTGTACAAGGAGGGCGCGATGCCGAAGGACTCGCTGTCCTCCAGCAACGACCCGTCCACGCCGTACACGCAGGGCAAGGTCGCCTACGGTTCGACCAACCCGAGCTATGTGCGGTTCGTGAAGCAGAACAGCCCCTCGATCTACGCCAAGACTGGTGTCGGGCAGCAGCCGTTCGACGCGCTCGGCCACACCACAGGCGCCCCGCAGTACGTCTCGGTCGCCGCGACCAGCAAGCACGCCCCCGTGGCGCTGGCGTTCGCGGAGTTCCTCACCAACGCCGAGAACCAGACGGCCTGGGCCAAGGACCCGGACGTGGTGATCTTCCCGACCACGACCACCTCGCTCGACGACCCGTTCTTCCAGAACGTCAGCGGCAGCGACCAGTTCGCGCAGGCCCGCAAGCTCGTCGCCGACCAGCTCAAGACGACCACGGCCTACCAGACCAACCTCTCGCCGGCCGTGCAGAACGCGATCGTGTCCCAGGTGCAGTTGGCGATGCAGGGCAAGAAGAGCCCGGCGCAGGCCGTGAAGGACGCCCAGGCGAAGGCCAACGAGCTGCTGAAGCAGGCTGGTTGATGGTGGCGACGCAGACCGCGAAGCCGGTGACCGTGCCCGGTGCGGAGGCCGTCGTCTCCGCACCGGGCACGTCCCGCATACGCCGACTCGCCCGGGCCGTCCTTCCCGGCCCGGCCCCCGGCGCCAACGGGGCGGCCCTGTACCGCCGTTGGTGGCTGCCCTGGCTTTGGACCGCTCCAGCGATCGTCTGCGCGGCGGTGTTCGGGGTGTTCCCGTTCCTCAACACCGTGCTGCTGTCCTTCACGAACGCCAAGCCGCTCGGCGGTGCCGCGAACTTCGTCGGGCTCTCCAACTACACCCGGATGCTGGACGATTCGGACTTCTGGCTGGCGACCCGCAACAGCGTGCTGTACGCGGTGATCGTCGTCCCGCTGATGGTGCTGCTGCCGCTGCTGCTCGCCGTCCTGGTGGAGAAGAACCTCCCCGGCATCGGCTTCTTCCGCTCGGCCTTCTACACGCCGGTGCTCGCCTCCAGCGTGGTCGTCGGTCTGAGCTGGCAGTGGCTGCTCGCGGACGACGGACTGGTCAACACCTGGCTGGAGAAGGCCCACTTGATCCGGTCGGCCATCCCGTTCCTGTCCGACTCGTGGCTGATCCTGCTCTCCGCGATGGGCCTGACCCTGTGGAAGGGCCTCGGCTGGTACATGGTCTTCTACCTGGCCGCCCTCGGGAACGTTCCAAAGGAACTGCACGAGGCCGCCTCCATGGACGGCGCCGGAGCCGCCCGCCGCTTCTGGCACATCACCGTGCCCGGCGTACGGCAGGCGATGATGCTGGTCGGCACCCTCACCGGGATCGGCTCGCTGCGCGTGTTCACCGAGATCTACATGCTCGGCAGTTCCACCGGCGGCCCCGGCGGCGCGGACCGCACGCTGCCCTTCTACATCCGGGACGTCGGCCTCGACCCCATCACCGGAAACGCCGGTTACGGCTCGGCGGTGAGTGTGGCGCTGTTCGTTCTCACCCTGGGCCTGACCCTGCTGGCACAGCGCCTCACGAAGGAGGACGAGTCATGACGGCGACCGCCGTGCGGCCCAAGTCCCGGCGCCTGACCCCGCGTTGGCGGGACTACGGCCGCCCCCGCGAACTCCTCCTCCGCTACCTGCTGTTGCTCCTCGTGCTCGGCCTCACCGTCGGCCCGCTGATCTGGCAGTTCCTGGCCTCGCTCAAGGGCACGGGCGAGGACGTCTTCGGCGCGAACGCCTCCCTGCTGCCCCACCACCCCACCCTGCACGCCTACCGCGAGGTCTTCAGCCAGGTCCCGGTGGCGACGTACATCAGGAACAGCCTGATCGTCGTACTCCTGTCGGTGGCAAGCCAGTTGTTGTTCTCCACGACGGCCGGCTACATGCTCTCCAAGCCCGCCTGGAAGGGCCGCCGGGCGGTCTGGATCCTCCTGGTCGCCTCGATGATGTTCCCCTTCGAGTCGATCATGGTCTCGCTGTTCCTGAGCATCCGCGACCTCGGCCTGGTCGACAACGTGGTGGGCGTCTGGCTGCCCGGCTTCGTCGGCGCGATCAACGTCCTGCTGATGCGCGGCGCGTTCCTCGCCGTACCGCGCGAGATCGAGGACTCCGGGATGCTGGACGGCGCGAGCGAGTGGCAGCGCTTCCGCTACCTCTATCTCCCGTCCGCGTGGGGCGCGATCCTGGTGGTCACCATCAACACCTTCATCAGCGCCTGGGACGACTTCCTCTGGCCCCTGATCGTGCTGCGTTCCGAGGACCACATGACACTGACGCTGGGCCTGTCACGGTTGCAGAGTTCGTCGTTCGGCTACGACCAGCGGGTGGTGATGGCCGGTTCGGTGATCTCCGTGATCCCGGTTCTGGTGCTGTTCGTCATCACCCAACGCTGGTTCTACAAGGGCGTGTCGGCGGGAGCGGTCAAGCTCTGAGGCGTACGACGAGGGGTTCTACGGCGAGTGCGGCCCGGGAGGACTGGGCGACGCGGATCTCGACGGCACCGACCTGGTCGAACCGGTCGGTGCCGAAGGGGACGGCGACTGTGCGGTGTTCGCCCGGTGCGAGGTCCACGTCCTGGAAGGCGTGCAGTTCGAGGGTGCGCGGCCAGACGGGAGTCAGCAGTCGCCGGACATACACCTGGACGACCGAACGCCCGTGCCGCTTCCCGGTGTTGGTGACCTCGACCTCGATCCCGTCCCCCGCGAGTCGCGGCGGACCGTACGCGAAGCTCGTGTACGACAGCCCGTGCCCGAAGGAGTAGAGCGGCTCGGCGTCGGCGTCCACGTAGCCGCCGTACTCGATGTCCTTGTGGTTGTAGTAGACGGGGAGTTGGGCCACCGAGCGGGGGACGGAGACGGGCAGGCGGCCGGTCGGTTCGGTGCGGCCGAGCAGGACCTCGGCGATGGCCTCGCCACCCCACGGGCCGGGGTACCAGGCGGTGAGAAGCGCGCCCGCCCGTTCGGGGACGACGTGCGGGCGGCCCTGGATCAGGACGACGGCGGTGGGGGTGCCGGTCGCGGTGACCGCGTCGAGGAGGGCGTGCTGGGCGTGGCCGAGGCGCAGGCCCGCGAGGTCGGCGCCCTCACCGCAGGTCATCTCCGAAACGGCGTTCCGTGCCGCTCCGTTGGCGTCGAACTCCGTGTCGGGGGTACGGGCGCTGCTGCCGCCCAGCACCAGGACGGCCAGGTCGGAGGCGGCGGCAGCGGCGACCGCCTCGGGGATGCCGGAGAGGTCGTCGCCGGTGAGGGCGCAGCCGGGGGTGTGGCGGATGTCGGTGCCGGGCGGGGCGAGTCGCCGTAGGCCGTCCAGGACGCTGACACCGGAGCGTTGTGGTGCCGTGTAGTCGCCCGACTGGTGTGCGTAGGTGGCTGATTGGGGTCCGATGACCGCGATGCGGGAGACGGTCGGCGGGATGGGCAGGATTCCGCCGTTGTTGTGCAGCAGCGTCACCGCGCCGCGCGCCAGTGCGGTGCTCAGTTCCCTGCCCTGTGTGGCAGGGGGCAACTCGCTTGTGCTGTACGGCCGTTCGAAGAGGCCCAGGCGGAACTTCAGACGGAGTACGCGCGCCACGGCCGCGTCGACGGCGGCCTCGCTCACCAGGCCCCGCTCGACCGCCTCCTCCAGATGTGTGAAGCCCTCGTCCCAGAGGCTCAGGTCCACACCGGCGTTGAGTGCGAGGGCGCCTGCCGAGACCGTGTCGCCGGTGATGCGGGCCAGTCGGTCCACGGCGAGGCCGTCGGCCATGACCAGGCCCTCGAAACCCCAGTCCTCGCGCAGGAGTTGGTGGAGCAGGGCGCGGTTGCCGGAGCAGGGGAGGCCGTCGACCTCGTTGTAGGCGGACATGAGGGCGGCGGCCCCGGCGCGGACTCCGGCGCGGGCGGCGGGGAGGTGGATGTCGTGGAGTTCGCGGAGGCCGAGTTCGGACTCGGCGGAGTTGCGGCCGCCGACCGTGGCGCCCTGTCCGGCGAAGTGCTTGAGGACGACGGGGGCCTTGTCGGGGGCGAACCCGGCTGTCGTGTCGCCCTGCATGCCTCGGACGAGCGCCTCGGTGAGGCGGGCGGCGAGGTGCGGGTCCTCGCCGAAGCACTCCTCCGTGCGGCCCCAGCGCGGGTCGCGGGCGATGTCCAGGGCCGAGACGAGGGCCAAGTGGGCGCCACGGGCGCGGAGTTCGGCGGCGGCGTGCGCGGCGGCGCGTTCGTACAGGTCGGGGTCCCAGGTGGCGCCGACGGCCAGGTTGACCGGGAGGACCGTGCCGTCCAGGGCCATGTGGCCGTGCGGCACCTCCTCGACGAGCAGGGCCGGGATGCCGAGGCGGCTGCTGTCGATCACATGGCGTTGCACCAACTCGGCGAGGGCTGCGCTGTCTTGGGCCCCGGGGCCGTTGGTGTGGTCGACGCCGGACCAGGCGTCGGCGCGGAACAGGCCGTAGAGCGCGCCGAGTCCGGCGAAGCGGGCGGTCTCTGCGCGTAGGGCGTCCGTGAGGTGGAACCCCTCAGGCGTGCGGCGGTAGGCGTCCCAGCCGTACATCCGCTGGTTGAGCTGGCCGACCTTCTCGCGCAGGGTCATCCGGGCGAGGAGGTCGGAAACCCGGTTGTCGACAGGGGCGTTGGGGTCCCGGTAGCGGGGCGTGGTGGTGTCGGTCATCGGTCGTCACCGTCGTAGGCGAGTCGGGCGAGGGCGACCGCGCCGCGGCAGCCGTCCGGTACCCAGTCGAGGGTCAGGCCGAGGGTGTGGAGGCGGGCGGTGAGGAGGGCCGTCAAGGGGCCTTCGGGGCCGAGCAGTCCGCCGGTGGCGACGATCCGTTCACCGTGGGCCGGATTCAACGCCCTTACCGTGTCGGTCAGTTGGTCCGCCGCCTGGTCGAGGATCCCTTCCGCCACGGTGTCCTTCTCCGCCGCCGCCTCGACCACCAGGGGGGCGAAGCGGGCGAGGTGGATGGGGAGTTCGGCCATGACGGCGGGGAGGACGTGCATGCGGTAGGCCTCGCGGTGGGCGCGGGACCAGTCGGCGATGCCGGGCAGCGCCTCGGCCGGCACTCCGAGTGCCTGTCCGACGGACCCGGCCAGGATGGTCGTAGGTCCGCGTCCGTCCGCCATCCGCAGTGCCGCCCGTACCGCGCTGCGGCCGATCCAGAAGCCGCTGCCGTCGTCGCCGAGGAGCCAGCCGTCGCCGTCCACGGTGGCGGTGGAGCGGCGGTCGGTGATGCGCAGGGCGACCGCGCCGGTGCCTGCGACCAGGGCGAGGCCGTCGGCTGGGGTGCCGGGGGCGGAGGCGAAGGCCGCCTCGATGTCGCTACAGACGCGGATCCGCTCGGCCGGGATGTCCAGGTGGCGCAGCGCTGCCGTGAGGGCGGTGCGGGCGTTGACGTGGCCCGGTTCCTCGGTGGAGGCCGCGGTGGCGCCCGCGAAGCCGCCGGCCACGGCGACCACTTGGGCGCGGGCACGCTCCGGTACGGCCTGCCGGATCGCCTCGACCAGGTGATCGGTGATGCGCGGGACCGGGACGGTCAGGGCGTTGCCGGGCCCGGCGGCGCCCTCGCCGAGGGGGCGGCCGTCCTCGGCGGTGGCGAGGACGGCGCGGGTGCGGGTGCCGCCGGCATCGAGGCCGACGACGAGATCACCGAGATCACCGATGAATTCCTGGTTCAAATCATTGCTCATTACTGACTATGGTGGTTGATACATTCACGGAGGGCAAGACCGGACCCGGGGAGGATCCCATTCCTACGCTTCGCTTCGGCGTCAACTACACGCCGCGCCGCGGCTGGTTCCACTCCTGGCACGACTTCGACCCGGCGCACGCCCGTGAGGACCTGGCGCAGATAGCGGGGCTCGGCCTGGACCACGTGCGGATCTTCCATCTCTGGCCGCTGCTCCAGCCCAATCGCACGCTGATCCGCAGGAGCGCGGTGGATCAACTGGTGCGCCTGGTCGACCTGGCGGGCGAGGCGGGCCTCGACGTCCTTGTGGACGGCGTGCAGGGGCATCTCTCCAGCTTCGACTTCTACCCGGAGTGGACCCGTAGTTGGCACCACCGCAATGTGTTCACCGACCCGGACGCGATCACGGCCCAGGCGGAGCTGTTGCGGACTCTGGGCAGCGCCCTCGCGGACCGCCCGAACCTGATCGGTCTCCAACTCGGCAACGAGCTCAACAACTTGGTCGAGCACAACCCGGTGACGGCGGACGAGGTGGACCACTATCTCGACACGCTGCTGGCCGCCGCCCGCGAGCGACTGCCGTCGGACCGGCTGGTCACGCACTCCGCGTACGACGCCGCCTGGTACGGCGACGACCACCCGTTCACCCCGGAGGCCTCGGCCCGCAAGGGTGATCTGACCACCGTGCATCCGTGGGTGTTCTCGGGCGACTGCGCCCGCCGTTACGGTCCGCGTTCCCCGCAGGTGCTCCATCTCGCTGAGTACGGCACGGAGTTGGCGAAGGCGTACGCCGTCGACCCGGCCCGGCCGGTCTGGGTCCAGGAGACGGGTGCGCCGGAGCCGCACATCCCGGCGGCCGACGCCCCGGAGTTCGCGCGCGCGACCGTGCGCAACGCGGCCGAGTGCGACGGGCTGTGGGGTGTGACGTGGTGGTGCTCGCACGACGTGGACCGTTCGCTCGCCGACTATCCCGAACTCGAATACACGCTGGGCCTGTTCGACTCGGCGGGCCGTGCCAAGCCGATCGCCGAGGCCTTCGCCGCCGCGATCGCCGAGCCGCACACCGTCCAACTCCGGGACACCGCCCTGGTGTTGGACTGCACCCCGGGCACGCGGTCGGTGTCCGGTCCCGGCGGCGCGTACTTCGAGGAGTGGATGCGGCTGCGCACGGAGGGCCTGCGTCCGGCGGTCGTCCTGGCCGAACGGGCCGCTGACCAGGGGTACTTGGCGGCACGCGGCATCAGGGAAGTCGTACACCTGCCGTGATGCTCACGCGTCGGCCAGTACCTCCGCGACCGCCCGCAGGTTGGCCCGGCCACGGCCGTAGGAGCAGAGGGTGCCGCCCTCCGGCAGGCCGGTGTCGACGAGTATCGCGCCGGGCCGTCGGGCCACCAGGGTGTCGCGCAGTCGGGCCTGCCAGGGGTGCAGGGCGGCGTCGGACGTGGCGATGACCAGCGGTGCGGCGCGGCCCCCGATCGCGTCGACGAGGGCGGCGGGGTCGGCCGGTTCCTCGGTGAGTGCGGTGCCGGTGGCCGTGGGGTCGATGGCGCGGAGTTCGGTGAGGAGGTCCTCGCCGCCCCAGTTCAGGGCGGGGTGCGGGGCCGGGAACAGGTCGACGACATGGGCGCCGCGCACGGGCGGCGGCAGCGGCCGGGTGCGTACGGCGCGCCGGGCGGCTTCAAGACCGGCGTTCGCGTCCCAGGCGGTGACTGTCCTGCGGGGCGTGGCGTACCGCTCGGCGAGGCGACGTACCCGGCCGGCTGCCTCCCAGACCCGCTCCTCGGCGAGCATGCGGGCGTGCAGTGCGTCGAGGACGGCGTCGCGGCAGGCCAGGGTGACCGCCAAGTCCGGTACGGCGACGATGACTTGGTCCGCTCCGGCGGCGAGCGCGATGCGGGCGCCGGCCGCTTCGCCGTACTCGTCGGCGATCGCCTTCATCTCCAGCGCGTCGCTGACGAGGACGCCGTCGAAGCCGAGGTCGAGGCGGAGCAGGTCGCCGAGGATGCGGCGGCTGAGGGTGGCGGGGCGGTTGGCGTCGAGGGCCGGGAAGACGACATGGGCGCTCATCAGCATGGGCACGCCCGCGGCGACGGCGGCGCGGAACGGTTCGAGGTCGACGAGGAGTTCGTCGTAGGGCCGCGGGTCGATCGCGAGGCCGTGGTGGCTGTCGGTGATGGTGCCGCCGTGGCCGGGGAAGTGTTTGGCGCAGGAGGCGATGCCGCGTATGTCGGTGGCGGTGATCCAGGCGCGCAGATGGCGGGCGGCCAGTTCGGGGTCGGCGCCGAAGGAGCGGGTGCGCACGATCGGGTTGCGCGGCTGGTGCTGGAGGTCGGCGACGGGGGCGTACGAGGCGGTGATGCCGAGGGTGGCGAGGTGGCCGGCGAGGGCGTCGGCGCAGCGGGCGGTCAGGGCCGGGTCGTCGACGACCCCGAGGGCGTAGGAGCCGGGGGCGTCCGGGGCGTCGGCGTGCACCAGGTGGCCGATGCCGCCGCCCTCGTTGTCGATGGCCACGAGCAGGTCGGGGCGCAGGGCGCGGAGTTCGTCGGTGAGCCGGCGCACCTGCCCGGCGTCCCGGATGTTGCGGGTGAAGAGGATGACCCCGCCGAGGCCGCGGTCGATGAGGCGCTTGAGCGGGTCCGGCACGGTCGTCACACCGTCGAAGCCCGCGACCAGACAGCGGTGGGCCGCCTCGTCGAGGTCGACGGGGAGGGCGAGGGCGGCGGACGAACGCTCGGCGTGGGTCATACTGGAATTCAAATGGCTCGCTCAACCTAAAGTCAACAAACCGATGGATTGTTGATTCAGGCAATGAATTCGACACGGTTACGCTTCAACCAGGGCGTCCGCTTCGGTCCTTCGGTGCCGTCCGCCCGGCCGCTGCCGTGGCGTCCGCCCCGCTCCATCCGTGCCGTCCGCTTCGCCCAGCCGCCCGCGCCCCTTCCGCTTCCCGACACCACTGCGTCATACCGGATGGGAACGTTTCGCCTCGTGTCCCTGCTTCCGCTCGAAGAGATCCCCGGGCCGCTCCCCGCCTCCACCACCGGCCCCACGCCCGCCCCCGTCCCCTTCCGACTCCCCTCCGCCGCGCGCCTCGCCACCAAGGTCCTGACCCTGCTGCCCCTGCTGCTGATCGTGGTGTGGGCGGCGGTCGACTGGCGTGCCATGTACGAGGGCACCGCCCGGCTCGCCTCCGCCGACCCCTGGTGGCTGCTGGCCGCGTTCTTCTTCACCTGCCTCGGCTGGGGCACCGCCGCCCTGGTCCGCCAGGGTGCCGTGCCGGACCGGCTGCCGACCGGTCTGCTGATCGCCTCCCAGTTCGCGGCCGGCGCGGCGAACCACGCCCTGCCGGCCAGCATCGGCGCCCACGCCGTCACCCTGCGCTTCCTCCAGGGCCAGGGCATCCCCCTCCCCCGCGCCACCGCCTCGCTCGCCCTCTACTCACTCGTCAGGCCGATCGCCAAGACGCTCGTGCTGCTGGTCTTCCTGATCTCCTTCCCCGAGATGCTGCGCTTCGGCCAACTCGCCCCCAGAGGCTGGTCGTTGCTCCTCGCCGTCGGCGGTCTGGCGACCGTTCTCACCACGGTCACCGTCCTGCTGTGCGCCGTACGACGGCTGCGCAGCCCCGTCCTCCGCTGCGTCCGCACCGCCCTGACCGACGTACGGCAGCTGCACACCATGCCCAGCCGGATCCTCGCCCTGTGGGGCGGGGCCGCCGCCGCCCCCGTGCTCCAGGCGACGGTGATCTTCGCCGTCGGAGCCTCGCTCGGCATGCCGCTGTCCTGGGCGCAGGTGGTCCTCGCGTTCCTCGCCGCCAGCACCGCGGTCGGCGCCGTGCCCGCACCCGGCGGAATCGGTCCCGTGGACGCGGCGACGGTGTTCACGATGGTGGCGTTCGGCGCCCCCATGGATCTGGCCACGGCGAGCGTCATCGGCTACCGCGTCCTGACGGTGTGGGTGCCGTTGCTGCCAGGGGCGTTGATGCTGTCGGCGCTGGTCCACCGGAAGGTGCTGTGACCGAAATCCACTTGCACGGCCACCTGTACCACCCCTAACGTCGCTGCTCATCGACGTGTAGCTCAGTCAGGAGAGCACCGGGCTCTGGACCCGGAGGGCGCGGGGGCGGTACCCGCCACGTCGGCTTATGGATGACGACGCTGAGCAGCAGCACCTCACCGCGGGCCCCGGCTACGCCCTGGGCCAGTTGGCCAAGGCCTTCACGACCGCGCGGACCCACGAGGACGCCGACACCCGCCGTCGCGCGGAGGGCCGCACGCGGCGCTGGCGTGCCGTGCTCACGGGAATGGCGGGTGGGTGGCTGACGATCGGTTCGCGCACCCCGGTGGCCGGGTTCCCGGCCTGGGTCACTCCCGAGGTGGTGCGCGGCGGCTTCGCCACGGGCGCCCCGGGCGCGGGCGGCCCGGGCGCGGGCGGCCCGCTCCAGCCGTACGAGATCGCGCTCGCGGAGCGGTTCGGTGTGCCCGCGGACCGGCGGGCGCTGTTCGCGCACTGTCTCACCGACGGCGGACTCACCTGGCTGTGGGGGCGGTTGAACAGTGGGCGGTACGAGGTGACCGTGCCGGAGGAGGGCGCGCTGCTCACCATGGCGTGGCTGGTGCGGCACGGGGAGACGGCCGCCGCGCTGGACCTGGTCGCGGAGTTGGAGCCGTTCGCGGATCAACTCCGGTTCCTGCCGCGCCCGTCGACCGACCGGCCCGCGCCGGACGGCACCGACGCGCTGCACCGCCGTACCGTCGACGACACCGTGAACAGGCTGGTCCGGCGCCGTCCGAACGCGGCCGTGGAGACTGAGCGCGAGGCACTCGCCGTATGGCAGCCGTTCGGCGACGAGTTGCTCGCGCACTGGCTGGAGACGGTGGGCGGGGCCGACGGGCGAGTGCTCGAACTCGCCCCGGACGAAGCCTGGTTGGCGCGGGGTGGCGAGTTGCTGAGCCGCTACCAGTCGCTGGCCGAGGAGCACACCCGCTGCGGGAAGCACCGCAGCTCGAAGGGGAACCTGGGCATTCTGCGCGGCGCGCTGGAGGAGACCGTCGCCGGGCGGGAGTTGGACGCGCGTCGGCTCGGGCTGTTGCGGCACGCCGTCGCGTCGATGGTGCGGCGGCGCGGGCTGCCGGGATCTCCGGCGCACACCGAACTGCGGCGCGCGCAGCGGGTCCAGGCCGCTCTGCCCTCCCATCACGCCCTGGCACAGGTGGTGTTGGGCCGACTCGCCGTGCTGCCCCAGGAGTCGGGCATCGCCGATGTCGCGCCTGTGCTGGCCCCGGTGTCCGGACCGGAGGAGCGGGAGACCGGCGTCCCCGCGGGCGCCCGACTCCCGCCTGTAATAAGCCGAGTGGTCGAAGGCGCGCTGAGCGCACCGGTCGACGTCCTGGTGGAACGGGGAGTCGTCCCCTCGGCCGAGGTACTGGCCGAGCTGGTACCGCAGTTGGTCGCCGTCACCAGCGCGCGGGCCTACGACGACGACGCGCTGCGGGCGCTGATGGCCGCGGACTACCGCGCGTTCCGCAACCGCCGTTCGCTGCTCCTGCTCAACCTGGAGCGGCAGGTCCGGATCGAGGAACTGCCCTGGGTACGGGCGGTGGCCCCGCAGCGGGGCGACGGCTCGGCCGAAGCGGCCCTGGTGCTACGGCAGTTGAGCGAGCTGGCGGTACGGGGATTCCCGGGGACGATCCTGCCCAACCCGCTCGTACGCGAACTCGGCGTACTCGTCCGCCAGTCGGAGCTGGGCGCCCCGCTGGTGGAGGAGCTGGCCGCCGACATCTTCATGAACACCTTCGGGCCGAAGTTCCTCGTGGCGGCCCGGATCGCGGGCGAGTTGCTCGGCGGTTCGCTGTACGAGCGGTACTACGGCATCGACTACGAGGCGATCCGTCGGCTGGCGATCGCCGAAGCGAGCGAGGCGGCGCGCCGCACGCTCAAGCCCCGGACCTCTCCGGGGTTCGCGCGGCTGTGCGCGGAGCGGGCCAAGGTGGCGTCCTCGGCACCGGCCGGGACGAAGTCCGGTGGCTCGCAGGGGTCCTGGGTGGCGGGCAACGGCAAGGTGATCGAGCAGTCACAGATCCTGACCACGCACAACCTGGCCACGCTGGTCCACCGGGTGGGCATCGCCCCCGACCCGGGCTGGGCCGAGCTGGCGCGGCGCTGTTTCGTGACCGTCTGCCGGCTGACGGGCCGGGTGCACGGCAACCCGCGGCCGTACGCCACGATCAAGGACGCGGCCTACGCCTGGCGGCAGTTGGTGTTCCATCTGTCGCTCTGCCCGCCCGCCGAGCAGCGGCGCGTGCTCGGCGGCCTGGACGAGGAGACGGGCCGTCACCCGCTCCATGTCGCCGCCCGCCTCGCGCCCGCCCTGGCGGGGCTGCGGCTGGTCGCGGACGGCGGCGGCTTCGGCCCGGACGGTACGGCGGACGGCGGCCGGGCCCGCCGACTGCTCGGCTGGACCACGGACGGCCACTGGCTGGCGAGTGATCCAACTGCCGTTGCCCCGCAGGAGGGTTGAGAGTTCTCGGACCCGGTCCTAGCCCACGGCCGCCGTGCGCACCGCCGCCTCCGTCAGGGTGGTCGCGGTGCGTACGGCGCTGGCGACGGCCTCGTCGGGGGTCAGCCCCAACTGGTCGGTGAGGGTGAACAGGGCGTCCGCGCCGACGACCACCGCGAGACCCCGCTTGAGCTGGGTGAACGCCTCCGGGTCCGACACTCCCAGGGTGCCCTCCAGGGGGGCGAGGGCGTGGTCGATGAGGCCGAAACGGATCCCGGGCCGCATGCTCTCCGGGTCGGGGCGGACGATGGTCGCGGCCATCATGGCGCGCACCCCGCCCTGGCGGGCCAGGATGCCGCGGAGCAGGAACTCGCAGGCGTAGGCGACCCGTTCGACGGGATCGCGGGAGTCGGCGACCGGCCGGAGCGCCTCGGCCGGGTCGGGCCAGACACCGGCCAGGGCCTCGCCGATCAGGGACGGAAGGTCGGGGAAGTAGCGGTAGGCGGTGGCCTCGGAGACCAGGGCGGCGCGGGCGATCTCGGGCATGGTCACATCGCTGCCCGCGCCGATCAGCACCCGGGCCGCCTCGACGATCGCCGTACGGGTGCGCTTCTTCTGATTGCTGCGGCCCGTGTCCGTCTGGGTTGTCGCCATCGGTTCGTCACATCCCCGTCTTCGCTCGTCGCTGCCGTCCGTCCCTTCCGCACTTTATCACGACCAACTCTCATCGTGAGAGTGTACTTGCACGACAAGAGTTGCCAGCCTACTGTCCTACTCACCTGAAGACGCACAACGCACGGCGAACACAAGGGAGTTCGAGATGAACGAGGTTTCCGTGGTCGGTCCGGACGACGGCGAGAGAATCCGCCTGGGCCCGGTCACGATGCGCATCCTTGAGGACGGCAGCACCACCGGCCACCGCCTGGGCATCGGCGAGATCACCCTCGCCCCGCACACCCAGGGCCCGCCGCAGCACCGCCACGGACAGCACGACGAGGGCTTCTACGTCGTCTCCGGCACCGTGCACTTCACCATCGGCGAGACCGTCCACGTCGCCCCGGCCGGCACCCTCGCGATGATCCCGCCCGGCGCCCCGCACACCTTCGCCAACCCCGGCGACGAACCCGCCGTGATGATCAACACCTTCACGCCCGACCTGTTCGTGCAGTACTTCCGTGACCTGCGGGACATGATCGCCGACGGCCGGGAGTTCAACACCGAGTCGACGATCGAGATGATGAGCCACTACGCCACGGTCCCCGCGACCGACTACGCCTGAGTCGACCGACGTGCCTCAGGAGCCGCCCGAGTTCGACGGGCCGAAGAACTCGATCTCGGCGATGGACACTTGCTTCTTTCCCGAGGTTCCGTAGGCCGATTCGATGGTGAAGCGCACCGACGTGACCTCGCCGACCCGGAAGGCCCGGCGCTGGGCTCCGGCCCCCTGGTCGAGGTTGATTTCACGGGTGGTGGTCTTTCCGTCGGCCGTGGTGATCCTGGCCTCGATCCGGTGCGGAAGCGCCGACTGGCTGAGCTGGTCGGCGCGGGTGGAGACACCGGGGGTGATCAGCACGTCCAGCAGCCGCGTCGGCTCGTCGAACTTGGCCTCCAGCCACTGTCCCTCGCCGGACTGCGACACACCCGGCCCCCACCAGGTGTTGTTCAGCTTGTCGAAGGCCAACTCCGGCTTGTGGCCCGGGAAGGAGCGGGAGGCGGTGACGCGGTCCGGGGAGACGGGGGCGCGTTTGGCGAAGTGGTCCTTCGCGGCCTGGACACCGCGCGGGATGTTGACGGCAAGCACGATCAGCAGGGTCAGGACGATCGCGGCACCGATCCAGGTCAGCACCCGGTCGAAGGTACGGCGCAGCCGGGGCCGGTCCCCCGCCCACGGGATCTCTCCGCTGCGGTACGTGAGCAGCCGCCGCCACCAGGGCAGCCGGCCGGCGACCTGCTCGTCGCCGGCCATGGGCATCGCGCACCGGGCGCAGTAGTGCCGGTCCGGCCGGTTCGCCGTCGCGCACCAGGGGCAGGGCACTCCGCCCACCGCTCCGGGTTCGACACCGGGTGCCCGCACGGACTGCGGACGCGCGGCCACCGGGCGGCCGGGCAGCACCGGCGCCACGGAGGGCGCCTGCCGGGGCTCGGGGTCGTCGACCGGAACGAGCAGCCGCCGGGCCCGCTCGGCCTCCGACTCCGGCGGGGCGGCGGGCACCGGCTGAGTTGGAACGGTCCCGTCGTGGGGAAGGTGGGGCGCGAGGGTCGGGGAGGGGTGGGGGTACGGGGTCTGGGCCGGGCCCGAGGTCTGGGCCGGGGCGACCGCCGGGTCCGCGTCCAGACGGGTCGCGGGGTGCGAGGCGTCGCCGTTCGCCGGTTCCTCCACGCTGCCCGCGCCGAGGGAGTCGTACGAGTCGGCGGCCATCGCGTCCAGCCGCAGGGACAAGGCATCGAGTCGGGCCGCCGGGTCGTCGTCGGCCGAACTCCGTTGCCCCGGAACCCTGTTGCCTGCACCGCGCTCGGCCGCCGCACCGGCGCGGGCGCCCGCGCGGTCCGTCCAGCTCAGGACGGCGCCACAGGAGTCGCAGAACGACTGGCCCGGTTCCGCGCGGGTTCCGCATTCGGCGCAGCTCTGGGTGGTCGTCATCTCTCGGGGTTCCTTTCGGCGGGCACGGTGGTGGTGACCTGGACCGTGTACGGCATATGGGCGGGGCGGGCCGCCGCCACGAGGGCGTCGAGGCGGTGGACGTCCAGGGTGGTGGGCGCGGGCAGGCGCAGGTGTACGTGCAGCCGGGGGCTGCGTTCGCCGGGTACCGGGCCGAGCGGCCGGGCACTCCAGTCGGCGGCGCCGCTCTCGGTGATCTCGGGTTCGACCCCGAAGGCGAGCCGGACGGCCTCGGCCAGGCCGCGCCGGGTGCCGCGGATGCGGTGCAGATACGTGGCGGCGGCCACGGCGGCCCGCAGCCGCGCCTCCGGTTCGCTGCCGTCGGTCTCCGCTCCGACCCAACTCCCCAGCCACTGAACGAAGTCGAGCGGCGCGAGCGACGGCCGGAAGTACGTGTCCAGGCAGTCCAGCACACTCAGAATCGGTGCTACGACCTCGTCGAGACCGGCGACGAAACGCTGGGCGAGGTCGTCGTCGGCGAACACGGCGGGCAGCATCGCACCGATCGGCGCGGACGAGCCGAGTCCGTCCACTGATCCTCTCAACGCGCGCCTCCTGAGCAGGAGTTGACGATGTTCACGCGCCGTCTCCGATCACGCGGACGCGGTGGTCGAAGGAGAACACCAGGGACGGCCGTTCCAGGTCGATGCGGTCGGTGGGGTCGCCGCGCTTGCCGGTGAGCGGGTCGGCGGGGTGCAGGACGACCTCGTCGACCAGCTCGACGCCGGGCACCCGCTGGAGCACCGCGAAGACCTCGCCGGACTGCACCGGACGCCCGAACGGCCAGCCCCTTCCGTCCGATCCGCCGGTGAGCGGGTCGAGGTGACGGTAAAGCGCGTCGTGGGTCTGGCGGCGCACCCGGTCGGTGTCGACGCCCCGGAAGGCGTGCACCGTGGCGACCACGGTGACGCCCTGGTAGAAGGGCGGGCCGACCGCCAACCGGGTCCCGATCAGCCGCCGTTCGTCGAGATGCCGAGTGATGCGCTCCAACAGGGCGTCGCCGGGGACTAGTTGCTCGAAGCGGAGCCGTCCGCCGGGGTCGGGCACGGCCTGCGGCACGACCAACACCCGTACGGCATAGGCCCCGTGCTCGCCCTCGTCGCCCTCCAGGCAGGTGATGCGGGCGGTCTCGGGGGCGGCCCGGCGGGACAGTTCCTCATAGTCGCGGAGGGTGACCGCCCGCTCCTGGGCGCGCAGGGTGATCGGGGCGCGGGTCTTGGCCTCCTGGACGGTCTCGCCGTCCACTCCCCCGCGCGCCGCCTCGCGGTTGATCACCTCGGAGACGTACGGGATGGAGCTGCGCAGGATCTGCACGGCGCCGCGCGCCACGTTGCCGGACCGGCCGCCGCCGGTGCGGTAACGGCGGGCGCGGATCACCGAGCCCTTGGGGGCGACCATGCCGTACTGGCGCAGGGTGCCGTCGGGTTCGCGGACGGCGGGGCCGAAGGCGAGTTCGCCGGTGGCCGCGTCGAGGGTGATGTGGCGGTCCTGCGGGCCGGAGGCGGCGAAGTGCGGGACGACCTGCCAGTCCGTCCAGCCCTCGTGCTCGGCGGTCTGGAGGAGGAGCGGCGGATTGTCGCCGACGACCGGTGTGTGGGCGAGCCGCAGCCGTTGCCCGGGCAGGCCGGTGGACTCGCCGAGCGCCTCGTCGTAGACCGTGTCGGCGTGGACGACGGTGGTGGTGCCGCCGATGGTGAAGGCCTCGGCGGAGCGGACGGTCGGCGAGGTGGTGTAGAAGGGCTGGTCGGGGTGGGGTTCGGTGACGCGGCAGCGCAACCACCCTGCTTCCTGGCCGCCGTTGCGGGACAGGGTGTGGCCGCCAGGGACGTGCAGGACGACCGCGCCGGGGCGGTTGAGCCCGCCGGTCCCGTCACGGTCCACCTCGCAGGCCTGCCAGCCGTCGGCGGTCCAGGCCTCCCACACGAGGGGCGGTTGACGGGGATCGACGCCAACTCCGTCGACGCGGCTGTCGAGTTCGAGGGCGAGGGCGCAGTGCGGGACGGCGGCGGTCAGTCCGAACAGCATGGAGTCGCCGGGGTCGGGCGACTCGGCGAAGCACATCACGTGGTTGCCCTCGGCCAGGTCGTGCGTCCGGTCGACGACCTGCTTGCCCCGGTGCTGTACGACGAGATGGCGCAACGTCGTTGGTACGACGGCGAGTTCGCGCTCGGTGGCGAAGACGACCGCCTCCTCGCCCTCGGTGCGCATCGTCGCCACCTCGGTGCCCAGCGGCACCTGTACCGGTTCCTCCTGGGGCGCCGACAGCCAGAACGTGACGTCGGTGCGGGCCGCGGACGGCGGGAAGAGCGTGATGCCGACCAGGTCCAGGAACGCCAAGTGGTTCTTGTCCGGTACCCGGTTGAGGCGGTAGACGATCTGGTCGGCCATGTGCGCGACCGTCTCGACGAGGGTGACGCCGGGGTCGGACACGTTGTGGTCGGTCCACTCCGGGGCGCGCTGCTGGATGTAGCGCTTGGCGTCGTCGACGAACTGCTGGAAGCGGCGGTCGTCCAGGTTCGGGGAGGGCAGAGCCATCGGTCAGTAGTCGCTTTCAGCAGCCGTGCCGGGCGTACCGGGGGTGTCGTCCGGCTCGTCGTGGGACGGGATGACGTAGAAGGGGAAGACGAGGCTGCGCGGGTTGTTGGTGCCCCGGATCGAGTAGCGGACGTCGATGTAGAGCACGCTCTGCTCGGTGCCCGCGGTGACCTCGACGTCCTCGACCTCGATGCGCGGCTCCCAGCGGTCGAGGCTGACGTGCACCTCGTGCTGGATACGGCCCGCGGTCTGCTCGTTGACCGGCGCGAACACCAGGTCGTGGATCGCGCAGCCGAAGTCGGGCCGCATCGGGCGCTCGCCCGGCGCGGTGGACAGCACGAGCCGGATCGCCTCCTCGACCTCGCGCTCCCCGCTGACCAGCGCGATACCGCCGGTCGGCCCGATGCGCAGCGGGAAGGACCATCCGGACCCGACGAACTGTTCGGCCATCACGCAACACCCGCTCTGTCTCTGTCCGTTGGGCCGCTCATGCCGGAAGCACCACCGGTACCAGGCCGTTGAGAGTGACCACGCCCATGATCGGCACGGTGACGGCCCGAATGCCCACGTTGGCAATGGAGTTGATCTGCACGCTCGCGCCGGCGGTGAGCATCGCGTTGCCGATCGCCTTCATGTTGAGGGCGCCCATCGCGTCCAACGTGACTGCTCCCGTGGTCGACTTGACGTTGACCAGCCCGCGTCCCTCGATGCTCAGCGGCCCACCGCTCTTGATGGTGAGACTGCGCCGGGCACTGAGGGTGAGGTCGGTACCGGCCTCGACCGACACCGACCGGCTGCCCTTGATGGTGACCGTGCCCTTGCTGTCGACCACGATCTCGGTGTTCGTACGGTCCAGGTTGATGGTCAACTTCTCGTCCCCGGAGGCCAGTCGGACGCCCTGCTTGCGGCCACCGGTCTTCTGGCTCAGCAGGTCCAGCCGGTTGCCGTCCCGGTCGGAGACGGTGTGCCGGCTCGCCTTCTTGCGTACGGCGTCGTGCAACGGCACATCGCTCACGACGGTCGGCTTGTCCTTGCCGTTGTAGAGCCCGCCGATCACGAAGGGATGGTCCAGCGCCCCCCGGTCGAAGGCGACCAGCACCTCGTCGTTGACGTCCATCGGGAACACCCCGCCGCCATCGAGCCCGCCCAGCTGCACGGTCCGCGTCCAGTCACTGACGTACGTGTCGTCGAGCCACGGGAACTGAAGCTTGACCCGCCCCTGTTTGAGCGGGTCATTGACGTCCGTGACAAGGGCGTTGGCGACACCGGGCAGTCGGGGCGCGGTCTCCGAGCCGCCCGAGGCGAGCCCGTACAGCGAGCGCCACTGCCGTCCGCTGACCGTCACCCAGGTCTCGTAGTGCTTGCCGTCGCCGAAGACATGTCGTACGGAGGTGACGGTGTACTTGCCCTCGAAGGGCGTGCCCACGTCGGCCAGCGCGACCGGAACTCCCGGGCGCAGCTTGGGATTTCCGCGCGCGACGACTTCCAGCTCGGCGAAGGAGGAGGTGACGTCGTCGGCGAGGGCGTCGGCGGCGAACTTCACCTCGTTCTGCTTGTCGTAGGGCGTGCCCGTCTCGACCAGCTTGGCCGTCTTGAACTTGCCGGCCGCCGCGCCCGGGGTGGTGCCGATGCCGATGGCCGGGTTGGAGGTGCCGGGCGCGGTCGCGGTGAGCTTCTTCTTGGTGGTGACGTCCCACCCGCGCGCCTCTACGCTGCCGACCTGGTCGGCGGCGGTCACGGCGGCCCGCAGCCGCAGGATGTCGTGCCCGGCCTGGAGCACGAACGGGCTCTTATCGCCGTCGGTTTCGGGGGACGGCGCACCGGACGACGGCTTGGGCTCCACGAACTGGAACTTGCCGTCGGCGTCGACCGACATGACCATCTCGTTCTCGTCGGCGAGCCGGGCCAGGAAGTCCCAATCGGTCACGTTGGACTGGGAGATGAACTCGTAGACCGTGCGCGTGGAGGTGATCCGCCCGATCGGAACCCCGTCCTGGGCGGCGAGTTTGCGGGCGATGTCGGAGGCGCTCTGGTTGCGGTAGGCGGCGACGCGGCGCTGCCGCAGCAGCCGGTGGCCGAAGTCGTAGCCGCGCACGACGGTGAAGGTGCCGGTGCCGTCGTAGTCGGCCTCAAGTCCGGTGACCTCACCGGTGAGCAGCGGATCGGAGGCGCCCTGTCCGTCGGCGACCGGCGCGATGACGACCTTCGTTCCGAAGGTGACGCCGAGCTTCCCGAGGATCAGCCGGTACGGATCCCGGAAGGTGAGCCGGAACGCGGCAGGCACTCCGACGCCCTGGTCGACGTAGCTGTCGACAAGGCAACGGGCGTACTCGGAAGGGAGTTTGGCCCCTCCGATGCTCACCTCGACGACGTTGGAGAACGCGGCCTTCACCATCAGGAACGCACCTCCTCGGCGGCGGGCAGCACGAGTTCGACACCGTTCGCGAGCCGTGTCGGGTCGTCGATCCCGTTGGCCTCGGCGATGGCCCGCCAGGCGGCGGAGTCGCCGTACTCCCGCCAGGCCAGCGACTGCAACGAGTCTCCGGCTACGACCCGGTGCACGCGGCGGGCGGTGAGCGCGCCCGAAGTCGGGTTCTGGCCCTTGGTGTTGCTCGGGATCTCGTGCAGTTGGAGCCGGCAGGTGGCGCGGATGGGCACGCCGGTCGTCCCGAAGAGCGAGTAGGCGGCCTCGACGGAGGAGACGTAGGCGGTGAAGCGGGCGGTGGAGAAGGACCCCCACTGGAACACCACCCACGGCGGTGAAGGCTGTTTGGCGGCAATGGACTTGGTGGTCACATCGCAGCAGGCGAGCAGCGACTCGACCTTCTTCAGCACGGAGTTGCTCGACGGTTCGTCGGAGGAGTCGAGGAAGATCTCGACGCTCATCTCGCGCGGCTCCGAACCCATGAACTCCGGTAGTGAGCCGTCCCGTTCGATCTGTGCCGGAGTCGTCTTCCACTGGGCGCGGCGGGTCAGCGACAGCTGCGCCGGGTTGAAGTCGAAGGCGAAGGTCTTGATGAGCCCGCCCGGGGTGGTACTCCCGCCGACAGGCGGCTCGTGAATGGCAAGACTCGCCCGGACGAGGCTCTTGCCCGCGCCTTTGCTGGTGGCCATGGTGTGTCTCCCGCCCCGCCGCCTAGTCCGTGAACCCGTGGTGGGCGATCTCCAGCACCTCGGTGGCGACGGCGGGCCCGGCCGGGTCGAGGGACGGCCCCTGCCAGCTCACCGGCAGCACGTCGATCAGCCCCCAGTGCGCGACCTCCGAGCCGTCCGCGCGCAGCGCCGCGATCTGCCCGGTGGGGCGCCTGATCCCGGTCTGCACGGAGGAGATCCACTTGGCGACCTTGGAGGTGTCCGGGGTGAGCGGGCGGGTCAGCCGGATGGTGGAGAAGGTGACGCGAGTGGGCAGTTGCCATACGAAGCCGTTGTTGCCGCCCTCCTGCCGGTGCTCGATCTCCACCTGCGACGACAGCCCTTCGCACCCGTTGAAGTAGCCGAGGCTCTCGCCGTCGATGCTGAGGGTGAACCAGATGGTGGAGCCCGGGTCGAGGCGGGACATCGGGGGTGGGCCTTTCTGTCGTTGCGGTGCGGGGCTGTGTCTTGCCGTGGCGGTCAGTGGCGGGGGTCGCGGAGCTTGCCGATGCGTTCGCGGTCCAGACGGAGTTCCGTGCGGATCAGGCGGGTGATGCGGCCGATGATCCGGTGCACGAGTTCGTCGAGCTGAAAGTCGGTGAGCTCCCGGGGGTCGAACTGACCGGCGGGGATGGCTTCGTAGGTGGGGGGTGGGGGTGAGGGTGGGGGTGTCGGTGGGGCTGACGCGGCTGTGGACGGGGGCGGGGAGTAAGGGGGAGGCGGGGGCGAAGAGGGGGGTGAGGCGGTGGTGCGGGCGGGCGCGGCGACGGCGGCCGGTGCGGTGGGGGTCTTCTCGAAGGTGGGGCGGACTCGGTTGAGGCTGGAGGAGACCCTTGCGCCGAGTGCGCTGGTGGCGGAGGAGAAGCTGCGCTGGACCGGGAGGGCGTGGGTCGGGGCGGTGGGGGTCGGGATGGCGGGGGTGGGCGTGGGGAGGGAGAGGGGGAGGGGGGTGTGGGGAGTGTGGGGGGCGGGGGTGGCTGCGTGTAGGGGTACTACGGGTGTGGCGGGGGTGCGGGGCCTTGTGGGGGTGGCGGAGAGTCCGGGGGGTGTGGAGAGTCCGGGGGTCCTGGGTACTACGGGGGTGACCGGGGTTCCGGGGGTGTTGGGGGGTACGGGAATTCCAGGTACTGCGGGTAGTGCGGGTGCGGGTGCGGGTGCGACGGGTGGTGCGGTACGTCCGAGGGGTGTGACGTGCCTGAGGGGTGCGGCGGGCCTGTCGGGGGTTGTACGGCGGTGACGTTGTACGGGTACGGGAGTGAGGGGCGACGGGGCTGCGAGGCGCTGTGCGGAGGGTGGGGTGCGGGGCGAACCGGCGGGGAGTGCCGGTGTGGTGGGTGAGTGGGTCGCGGGTGCCTGGGGGGTGGGGTGGGGTGCGGGGAGCGGAGGTACGGGGAGAGAGGGCGCGTGGGAAAGCGTGAGGTCGGGTGTGGCCGGGCCGGGCTGAGTCGGCTGGGTGGCGTGGCGCTGGATCGTGGTTGAGCGCGGGGGTATGGCCGAGGGTGCGGGCACGGCAGAGGCTGCGGGCTCGGGGCCAGCTGAGGACGCCGTCGCGGCCTCAGGCGGAGTCTCAGCTGAGGGTGGAGTTGTGGCCCGGGGCGAAGTCAGGGCCGAGAGTCGGGGTCCGACCGGGGATGGGCTCACGGTCGAGGGCGGGTTCTCTACCGAGGGCGGAGCCACGTCCAGGGGCTGAGGCGCGGCCTTGGAGGGAGACAGGGCCGGGGACGGGGTCACGTTCGGCGACGGAAGCGGAGCCAGGGGCGGGGTAGCCTCCGGGGCTGTGGTCGGCCGGAGTGGGGCGGTTGGGCGCGCGAAGGCTGTGGCCGAAGGGGCGTGCTGGGCCGGTACAGGCGTGCTTGGGGCCACGCTTCGCTGGACCGTCAGTCCCTGCCCCAGAGTGGGTGTGGCTGCCGCGTCGGCCGAGACGGCGGTGAGTCGGTCTGTGGTGGTCGGGGGCACAGCACCCTGACGCGCGGTGGCCGACAGAACCTGCGGAGCGGGCACAACAGGCGTACCGGGAAGCTCACTTGGCTGAAGCACCGGTTCTGGAACTGGTGTCGCCGGGGTGCGTGTGCCGGGCGGGTTTGCCGTGGTCGGGAACGTGGTCGTGACCGAGGGTGCTTGCGGAGGTGGTGCAGGCCTGCTCGGGGCCGCGCTGCGTTGAATCGCCTGCCCCTGTCCCTGGCCCTGGCCCTCGCCCTGTCCCTGGCTCTGGTCTCGCCCTTGGGCCGATGTCGGCCTCGGGCCCGCCTCCGTACGGCGCCCCGTGCTCGTCGGCGGTATCGGTGAGCCGGTGAGGGGCTTGGCGTCCGCGGGGGTCGTGGGGACGGGGGCGCCGAGCGGTGAGCGGCGCCGGGCGGGTGTTGCCGAACCCGACGTCGGGACCGGAGTCGTGGCCGAACTGCCTTGCGTCGCATGGGCGTTGGTTGTCCCGGCCGGACGTGGCATTGGCTGCCGTGTCTCGTTCGGGCGTGTGGTGAGCGGGGCGCCGAGGGGTACGCGGGGCGCGCGAGGGGTCGTAGGACCAGGGGTTGGAGTGTTTCCCGATTCCGCCGGGGCGTGGGAGCGGGGCTCGGCGGAGCCGCCGTCGCGCGGGGCGGAAGCGGGCAGCGCGGCGCGTTGCACGGGCGGCGAAGCCTGCAGACTGGCCGGTGCCGTCGGTGGAGTCGAGGCCGCGACCGTCGCGTCCGGTGCCGTGATCACCCGCTGCACGCTGTTCGTCCCGTGGCCATTCCCGGATGTCGGAGCCGCGCCACGCCCCACGCCAGGGTCGGCGACCGGCTCGTCGCCACCCCCCGCCGGACGCACCTGCGGAGTCACGGAGCGAGCCGAAGAACCTTGCCGCACAACCGAGTTGGCCGCCGCTCGGCGTTGCACAGCAGGCTTCGCCGCACCGGGGCCCGCAGCCACCGTCCTACTCCGATCACCCGAACCAACCGAACCGCCCAGACCACCCGAAGTCTCAAGAGTCGCCGGAGCCTCCGGAGCCGCGAGTGGGACGGACGATTCGTCGCGCGCGGCAGCCTCCCCCGCTCCCCCGTCCTGGTCGTCGTCCGAGCCGTGTCCCGAACCGTCCCCGGCCGCAGCCGAGTTCGGCCGGGCGGCGAGCCGCCGCTGCACCGCAGCCGCAGCGGCCCCGGCCCCGGCCCGCGTCAACGACCCCGGCCGACGAGGCTCCGACGGCACCGGAGTGACCCGTACACCCGAAGGCGGACGCACCGCGGCGGCCACAGGCTCCGGGCCACTCCTCCGCACCGCCTCCGGCCGCACACCGGAACCGGAGGAACCGCCCCGCGCAAGAGGCACCGCACGCCCCGCAAGGGCACTCGCACGCACACTCGCACTGGCCCGCAGCGGCACCGCCGGAACCCGCTCCGCCGGCGCCCCCGCGGCTCGACCGGCCACCGGCAACTCCCCCGCGGGCAGGCCCAGACTCGGCACCGCCCGTGCCGTAGCCGCCGCCGTGGACGAGGAACCCGCGATCGAGGCGCTGCGCTCCGCGTCCAGCACCGCGCGGAACCCCGTGCCGGTGAAGGACGGGTTCTGCCACGTGGGCAGGCGTGCGCCGAACTCGGCGTCGGCCACCCCGGTACCGCCCGCCGCCGATGCCCGCTGGATCGGCGCCAGCCCCAGCCAGGCGGCCACCGTCACAACCGGTCCCGTAGAACCCGTAGAACCCGTAGAACCTACGGAGCCAGAGTCGGTGTCAGAGCCAGAGTCCGGCCCTCCGGCCTGTCGCCCCCGCAACCGGTCCAAGAACCCCACCGCTCAGCCCTCCGCCCCGGCTCGCGTCACCAGGGACGCGATCTCGCCGGTGTAGCGGCGGCGGTCGTGGTGTTCGAGGTCCAGGATGTCCTCCAGGCTCCAGTGGAAGTGGTAGGCGACGTACGCGATCTCCTCGTGCAGCCGGTCGGTCGCGTACGTCACGATTCCCCCAGGCGGCTCCCGCCGAGCTCCACCTCGAAGGGTTCCGCGCAGTGCGGGCACTGAACTGCCGCGCGGGTGTGGCCCTCCGCGTTGATCTGGCGGTAGAAGTCCTGGAGGAAGGCCAGGTCGGAGGCGAACATGTTCTCCACGATCCCGTCGTGGACCATGGGGACCGACCCCAGCCGGGTGATCACCCGGCCGAGCAGCACCACGGACAGGTACGCCGGGTTCTCCTGCACCCGGACGTCCCGCAGCGGCACCAACTCGTCGCGCGCGGTGGCCAGTCGCATCACACCGTCCTGGTGGACCGTGCCGGACTCGTCGACGTAGCCGCGCGGCAGCTGGAAGGGGAACTCGGTCCGCAGCGTCTGCCGTACGGCCGGAGCCGGGGGCTGTACCGGGCCCGCTCCCACCCCGGCCGGAGACTCCGCACCCGGCATCGCCGCAACCGCAGCCGGCGCAGCCCCCGCCCCCGCCCCCGAACGCCGCATTATTCGATGACCAGTTCTTCGAACACGATGGTCACGGACTCGGTGAGCGCCGCGGCCTCGCCCGCCTTCACCGTGCTCGCGTCGATCTTGCTGCACCAGGCGTTGCGCAGGTGATAGCGCTTCACGGGGTTGTTCTGGAAGTCCATCATGATGATCGACGCGTTCTTGCGCGCGGTGGTCATCTGGCCGGAGATCGACTCGTTGATCCACTGCGTGAACGACGCCGACTGGGTCATGCCCCGGATCACGGTGCAGGTGCCGTTCTTCTTCACGCCCGGCAGGTTCTTGACCACGTTCTGGCCGTTGGGGGTGTTCTGCTGGTAGGTGATGACGTCCTGCTCGATGCTGAGGCCGCTGACCTCGGCGAGGTACTCGACCATCACGCCGTCGATCTGTAGGCCGAAATTGTGTGAGGTGAGGGCGTCACCCGGCTGGAGACTCATGAATTCGCTGTCCTTATGGCGTTACGGCGGCTGACTGCTTGCTGACGGGGGGCTCGCCTACTCCTCCAACTCCCCGCTGCCGCTGGAGAATTGGGCCAGTCGGAAGATCACGAACTCGGCCGGCTTGACCGGTGCGATGCCGATCTCGCAGACGACCCGGCCGACGTCGACCGACTCCGGCGGGTTGGTCTCCTCGTCGCACTTGACGTAGTAGGCCTCTTCGGGCCGCTGCCCGAACAGGGCGCCGCTGCGCCACTCGTTGACCAGGAAGGCCGAGATGTTGCGCCGGATGCGCGCCCACAGGGCGTGGTCGTTCGGCTCGAACACCACCCACTGGGTGCCGATGAGGATCGACTCCTCCAGGTAGTTGAAGTACCGGCGGATGTTGAGGTAGCGCCAGGCCGGGTCGGAGGACATCGTGCGGGCGCCCCAGACGCGGATGCCGCGGCCGGGGAAGGCGCGGATGCAGTTGACGCCGATGGGGTTCAGGAGGTCCTGCTCGCCTCGGGTGATCTGTGTTTCGAGGTCGACCGCGCCGCGTACGACCTCGTTGGCGGGCGCCTTGTGCACTCCGCGCTCGGAGTCGTTGCGGGCCCAGATGCCGGCGATGTGGCCGCTGGGCGGGATCAGCCGGGACTGTCCGCTGGACGGGTCGAAGGTCTTGATCCACGGGTAGTACAGGGCCGCGTACTTGGAGTCGTAGCCCGCGGTCTCCTGGCGCCAGACGCGGATCTGACGGGCGTTCAGGCTCGGCGGCGGGTCGATGACGGCGACGCGGTCGCCCATCAGCTCGCAGTGCGCGATCAGGCCCAACTGGACTGCCTTGACGGCCTCCAGGTCGATCGCGCCGCGCTGGTAGGCGGCCATCAGGTCGGGGACCGCGACCATGGAGATCTCGTCCACGGCCTCCAGGCCGCCGAAGCCGGTGCGGTCGGCGGAGTCGCCGAGGTAGGTGGCGGGGCCGGGATGTGACGCCGTGTCACTTCCCTTGCCGGGTACGGCGGGTGCGGCCGGGGCGGCGGCGGGCGCCCTGAGCGCGACCGTCTGGTTGTCCGGGCGGGCCAGCTGCGCGGCGGGCGCGGCCTCCGCCACGGCGATGAGCTTGGAGCGCTCCTTGACCTGGGTGACGACGTAGTTGCGGCCGCCCTTCTTGGCGGTCACGTCGAAGGTTTCCACGTCCCGGCCGGCGTCCTTGACGATCAGCCGGAACCGCTCGGCGGGTCCCTCGCCCTCGGCGTCGGCCACCTCGACGGTCAGGTCGCCGGGTGCCACGGCGGTCACGGCGAAGGTGCCCAGCTGGGTCGGCTCGCCCGCCGTCAGCGCGGCCGGCGCGGCCGAACCTCCCACGGCGGACGGGGACTTGGCCTCGGCGCCGGTGCCCTCGGAGGTGCCGCCGACACGGACGACGTAGGCGGCCGAACCGCCGTTGTTGAAGAAGCCGTAGACGGAGTGGGCGAGGAAGTACCCGTCGGTGAACTCACCGAAGGCAGCCACGTACTGCGTCCAGTTGGTCACCAGGGTCGGCTCGTTCAGCGGACCGGTCGGGGCCAGACCCACGAAGGCCGCCACCGAGGTGCCCACTCCCTCGATGGGGCGCGAGCCGCTGGCCACCTCCTCGACGTAGACGCCGGGCGACAGGTAGGACGGCATGCTCTGCTCTCCTCGGGGTACGAGATAAGACGCTCTTAAGCGTCACTCGCGTCCCCCGGCCGCCGAAACGTCCTCGGGTGCCTGTCTCGGGGCAACTTCCGTGCCCTCAGGGGCAGTCCGCGCGACAGCCGCGACCCGCCCCGCGCTGCCCTTCCGGGCCGTCACGACGGATGTCCTCGCCGCTCGGGCGGCAACCGCGTTTACGACGGCGCCCCTTTGGGCAATCCCCCTTGCCCCGGCGGCTCCTGACGTTCCCTCACCATCCGTCGTAGCGTCGGCGCATGAGTCTGTGGACCTCCCTGGAGCCCGCGTCCGCGACCGTCGATCCCGGTGGCAGTACCCGAGTGCGGCTGCGGCTGCGCAACACCGGCGACGTCGTGGACGAGTACCGCTTCGAGCCGGTCGGGGGCATCGCGCCCTGGACCACCGTGGAGCCGCAGACGCTGCGGCTCTACCCGGGTACGACGGGCACGGTCGACCTGACGTTCGCGCCGCCCCGCACCCCGGACGCGACGGCCGGCCCGAATCCCTACGCGGTACGGATCACGCCGACCGAGCACCCGGAGGCGGTCACCGTCCCCGAGGGCAATCTGACGATCACCCCGTTCACGGAGGTGCGGGCGGAGTTGGTGCCGCCGACCGTCAAGGGCCGGTTCCGGGGCCGCCCCCGGCTGGCCGTGGACAACCTCGGCAACACCAAGCTGACGGCGTCGATCAGCGGCAGCGACAACGGCGACCAGCTGTCGTACGACATCCATCCGGGCAATGTGCAGATCGAGCCCGGTCGGGCGGCGTTCGTGAAGGCGTCGCTGAAGCCCCGGAAGATCATCTGGTTCGGGCCGAAGGAGCAGCGGCCGTACACGCTGAACGTGCTGCGGTCCGGCGCCAACCCCCTTCCCGTGGAGGGGACTTACCTCCAGCGCGGGTTCTTGCCGCGCTGGTTGGCCACCTTCCTCGGGGCCGTCCTCGCGCTCTCGCTCACCTTCCTGATGCTGTGGATCGCGTACAAGCCGCAGGTGCGGACGACCGCCACTGAACAGCTCAAGGACGCGAGCGTCAGCACGCTCGCGCCCAGCCCCACCCTGAGCGTCGCTCCCCCGCCGTCGGCCGCCGCCGCGACGAGTGCGCCCCCGGCGGCCGAGACATCGACCGCCGCCGCGAATGGTGGGTCGGGCGGCGGCTCGGGAGACTCCAAGCCGTCCGCCAAGCCGAAGCCGGCGACGGCGGCGACCGCGGTGAACAAGCTGGCCGCGCGGGACTCCGGACGCCACATCTGCTACCGGGTCTACGCCGAGGGCGACGGCTGGCAGTCCCCGGAGTGCGACGGCGCCACGGCCGGCACGATCACCGACGAGAAGATCCTTTCCGTGAACATCGCGGTCACCGGCACCGGCGGTTCGGGGGCCAACGCCTTCCTCCACAACCCCGCGTCGACCGACGGAAAGGGCCAGTACCAGCCCTCGGGGTGGACGGACGTCATCGCCGACGGCAAGGACAACTACATCGGGAGCGTGAAGTCGGACGCTCCGTACATGACGGGTTTCGCGATCAACATCGGCAGCGGCAAGCTCTGTTGGTTCTCCCGCAACACCGGCTGGAACTGGGGCCCTCTGACCTGCACCGATCCGCGGCCCGCGCTCGGTTTCCCCGGCACCGTCGACAACACCCCCCAACTGGTGGCCCTCAGGATGACCGTGCCGGCAAGCTGACGGCGTGATCCGGTGACCGGCGGGGCGCTACCAGGTGCCCTCTCCCGGCACCAGCCGTCCCGCCTTGCGGTACTCGCGGCGGGCCCCCTCCAGGAGGTCCGCCGCACCGACCGTGTCTCCGCGTCCGGCGGCGAGGTAGGCGGCGGTGACGACCGCGCTGCGGATCGAGCCGCCCGCCAGCTCGAACTCCTTTGCCAGTGGCGTGAGTTCGAGGTCCGGTGCGCTCGGTACATGGGTCAGGCCGTGCCGCCACAGGGCGAGCCGTTGCTCCGGACCGGGGAACGGGAAGTCGACGACCAGGTCGAGCCGCCGGGTGAACGCCTCGTCGATGTTGGCGCGCAGGTTGGTGGTGAGCAGCGCGATCCCGTCGAAGGACTCCAGGCGTTGGAGCAGATAGGCGCTCTCCATGTTGGCGTAGCGGTCGTGCGAGTCCTTGACCTCGGACCGCTTGCCGAAGACCGCGTCGGCCTCGTCGAAGAGGAGCACGGCATCGGTACGGTCCGCCTCGGTGAAGATCCGTTCGAGGTTCTTCTCGGTCTCGCCGATGTACTTGTCGACGACCGACGACAGCTGAACCACATAGAGATCCAGGCCGAGTTCGGCCGCGACGACCTCCGCCGACAGTGTCTTGCCGGTACCGGACTCCCCCGCGAACAGCCCGAGCACGCCCCGCCCCCGGCCGCCGCCCGCGCTCAGCCGCCAGTCACCGAGCACTCGGTCCCGGTGCCGGGCGCGCAGGGCGAGTTCGTGGAGCTGGGTGAGTGAACGGTCGGGCAGAACCAAGTCCCGCCAATCCACCGCCGGTTGGATGCGGCGGGCATGCTGTTCGAGCCCCGACGCCGACTGCTGGCGGGCGGCGAGCCGCAGATGGGCGGCGGTCAGCGGGGTCCCGTCGAACCCGGCGAGCCCCCGCGCGGCACGGGCGGCGCGCGCGATGCGGTCGGCGCCGAGGTGGTACGGCGCGACGGTGGCCCGTACGTCGAAGCCGCTGTCCGCGCCGACGGCCTCCGTCCAGGCACGCACCGCGGCGGCTCGTCGCCGGGGCGCCTCCAGGATCAGCGGGTCGCTCTCGCACCACTGCGGGTCGTACGGACGGCCCCCGGCGAACACCACGGAGACATCCAAGGCCGCAGTCAACTCCCTTACGAGCGGCCCGGGTTGGTCGGGCAGGCCGCTCACGACGACCGTACGGCCGCCGAGACGCGCCTCGCGCAGCAGCTCGGGCACCCGCTCGACCGGGCCGGAGAAGCGGATCGCGGGCACCCCCGCCGCGGCCAGCGCGGCCGACACGCACACGAGCCCGTCGCCCTCGTGACGCTCCCTCAGATACACGGCGAGCGGCGGCCCACCGGCGAGCAGCACGGCCAGCCGGTCCACGAAGTGGGCGAACTCGTCGTCCCCGTCCGGGTGTTGACCGTCGTACAGCGTTCTCGGCGTCGGCAGTGGGTGGAGGTGCCCGGCGAGGGCCGCGTCCGGGGTGTCGTCGCCGAGCAGATGGGCCACGACGCGGTCCGGTACCCGCAACGAGCGGCTGAGGAAGGGGCGTTCGGGTTCCTCCACGGTGAGCAGGCCGAGGGCGGACAGCGGGGCCGTGGGCTGGAAGCGGGCCCGTCCCGCCGCCTCGTGGGCGGGGACGCCGCACAGGTCGAGGGCCAGTCCCACGGTGGCCCGGCGGCGGCTGACGTCGTCGTTGAGGTAGCCGTAGAGGGGCTCGAAGGTGCGGTCCAGGTCAGGGGCGAGGGCGATGAGGAGGAGGGCGGTGTCGAGGTCGGGGAGGCGGAGGGCGGTGAGGCGGTCGGGTACCGACTCCCTTACGGGCGGCGCCGGTTCGGATGACCGCAGGAGCAGGTACTCCACCGCCTCCCCGGAGAGGTAGAGGCCGCGCAGCGGGTCGGTGGCCGTGGGGTCGGTCGCGGAGCGCTCCGCGACGAGCAGGGCGACGCGCTCGCGGAGGCGGCCGAGCCGGGCGAGGAGAGCGTCGGCCTCCGGCCCGGCGGCAGGAGTCACTCCGGTCATGTCCCCGACGGCCACGCCGACATCCCCGACCGTCACGTCCCCGTCCCCGACGTCCTCCTGCGCCGCGCCACTTCGCGGGCCTCCCGTGCCGCCGCCACCTGGCGCGGGCGGTGGGCGCGTTCCTCCGGGCCCGGTGAGGTGCCGTCGAGGCCGTGGACGCGGACCGCGGCGCCCTCGGTGACCGGTGGGCCCGCGTCGTACTCGGGGTAGGCCGGGAAGGGCGCGGTGACGACGAGGTCGAGGGAGGGCTTGAGTTCGCCGCCGAGGGCGGACCAGATCTCCGCGAGGGAGCGTGACTCGGTCTGGATGCCGGCCACCGAAATCGGCACCGACAGGCCCAACTGGCCAAGGGAACCGGGGAGTTCGGTGGGGGCGAGAAGTTCGCGCGGGATCAGGGTGGCCAACACGGCGGACAGCAGCCGGTGTTCGTCCTGCGGCCGTTTCGTCCACGCCGTCACCAGGTACGACAGCCGGAACCAGCGCGGCGGCTGGCGGCGTTTGACGATCACGTCCCGTTCGTCGCGCACGGCGACATGCCCGCGCTGACGGCGGTGCACGTCCTCCCTGATGTCGTACAAGTAGGTGTTGATCGTGGGGGTGTTGCGGCGGGCCGCCCAGTCGCGGGTCGGTGCGTCGAAGGAGACCTCGATGCCCGAACCGGCCAGTGCGCCGCCGCCGATCAGGTCCTTGAGGACCTCGTCCACCTCGTGGATCACCGCCGTACTCCCGCCCTGCCGTGCTGTCGTGCCCCGCCGTCCGCGTCGGCGCCCGATACGCCCCTGTCGGCCGTACTCCGATCGTGCCGTTCCAACCGGCCATGCCCGCAAGCACGTTGGGGACGTAGGAAGGGCAGGGCAGGTTGCCCGCGTGTCCGACTTCGAGTGCCCGTTCGGTCAGATGTAGCCTTCCCGGAGGGCATGGGCCACGGCGTGTGCCCGATTGCGCAGATGGAGGCGGGTGGTGAGCCCGTGCATCACGTTTTTGACGGTGCGTTCGGAATAGGACAGCTTGCTGGCGATCTCTCCGGTGTCGAGTCCCTCGGCGACCAGCCGCAGGACGTCCACCTCACGCGGCACGAGCCCCGCCGTCTGGACTCCGGAGCGGCCCGCCGCGCTGCGGTGCAGCGTCCCGACCTGTTCGACGAGTCTGCCGATCAGATCGGCCGGCAGGTCGCCGTCGCCGCGGGCCGCCGCGATCACGGCCTGCACCAGGCGCTGCGCGGTCGCCTCCTGGCGCCAGACGATGGCGCCGACCCCGCACTCGATCACATCGAGCAACTCCGCCTCGCGCAGGGCCCCGACGACGAGTACGGCGCGCCCGCCCTCGCTGCGCACGAGTCTGCGCAGCTTGGTCAGCGCGGCTTCGTCGAGCGTGTCCGCGATGAACAGGGCCACCCTGCCGGGGCCGGTGTCGTTCTCCTCGCGGAGGTCGATCTCCGGGTATCTGCGCAGCTGGCTGAGGGCTCCTTCGCGCGAGATCGGGTCCGGGGCGTGGACCGCCACGGGTATCCGGTCGCCGGGGTCGGCCGTACCGGGATGTGCGGTCCGCGATGAGTTGAGCAACGTTCTCCCTCGAATCCACATACGTGCCACCCCGGTTGTGCTGGTGGCGGCCGTGTACTCCTCACCCTCGTGGGGCGGGTGGGACGCGCGCAATCGTGGAGCACCACGAGCAGCACCACGAGATCGGACGACCGACGGACCACGACGGATACGAGGAGGCCGCGATGACGGGGACCGCACCTGACGCCGGAGAGTCCGTGATGCCCCGCGAACACCGGGACGCGGCGCGGCTGTTGGCGGCGGAGGCCGCGCATGCCCGGGCCGGTTCGGGGCGCCTCGTGCTGCTGCGCGGGGCCACCGGGACGGGCCGTACCACCGTGCTGGAGGCCGCCGCCGAGGACGCGGCGGCGCACGGCATGCGGGTGCTGCGGGCCCGCTGTTCGCCTCGCGACCAGGCGGTCCCGTACGCCGCCGTACAGCAACTGCTCGGTCCGGTACCGGAGTTCGCGGATCCCGCGGTCGACGGGGACGAGCGGGCGAGCGCCGCCCGGCTGGGGCGGGTGCTGCGCTCGTACGCCGACCGGGTACCGCTGCTGATCGCCGTGGACGACGTCCATCTCGCCGACGCCGCCTCGCACCGGTGGCTGGTGGAGTCGGCGCGGCACGTGGACCGATTAAGGATGCTGCTGGTGGTCACCGAGCGCAGCCAGTACGACATCGAGCCGGCCGAACCGGGGCTGACCCACACCCTGTCGCCCGCGCTGGTCCGCACCCACACCCTGTCCCCGCTGACCGCCGAGTCGGCGGCCGGGCTGGTGCGTTCGGTGCGCGCCGACGCGCCGGGGCCCTGGGTGGACGACTGCGTCCGGGCCGGGGCCGGGAACCCCCTGTTGCTGCGCGCCCTGCTCGACGACCTCGGCGCCGGCCGGCATCCGAAGGTGCCGGAGACGGCCGCCGCGCTGTACCCGGGGGCGTATCCGGCGGCCGTGTCCTGGTGGCTGGACAGCGCGGGCCCGGCCACCGGGGAGGTCGCGCGGATCCTGGCCGCGCTGGACGAGGGCTGGTCCGGGGACTCTCCCGCGGCCCTGCCCGCCGATCGCACCGCCCCCGCCCCTGTCGACGAACTGGCCGCCCTGATCGCCGAGTTGGCGGGTGCCGATCCGGCGCGGGTGGCCGGTTGGCTCACCGCGATGACCGGGCTCGGGGTGTTGCGCCCGGACCCCGACGGGCGCCCGCGCTACGCGCATCCACTCCTGCGCGACGCCGTGCTGACCGGCGTACCCGCGGCCAGGCGGCGGGCCGCGCACGCGGCGGCGGCCGAGACGATGCAGCGGCACGGCGGTTCCCCCGACACGGTGGCCCGGCAGTTGCTGCTCGCCGATCCGGTGGGCGCGCCCTGGACGTCTGCCGTGCTCCAGGAGGCGGCCTCGCTGGCGCTGCGGGACGGGCGCGCGGACGACGCCGTTGCCTTCCTGCGCCGGGTCCTGGAGGAGCCGTTGCCGGACGGCCGCAGACAGCGGCTGCTGACCGAGCTGGGCTCCCTGGAGTACACGCGGACCTCCTCGGCCGGGATCCCCCGGCTGAGCGAGGCGCTACGGCTGTCGGGGGCGCCGCAGGACACGATGCGCGCGGCCGTCGCCCTGGGCACGGCGCTGGCCGGCCGGGGCAGGACCGTGGCCGCCGTGGACGTACTGCGCACGGTGGAGGACGAGTTGACGGACCGTCCGCTGCTGGTGCGTACCCTCCAGACCGCTTCGGTGCTGCTGGCCGAGCAGGACCAGTCGGTGCGGCAGGACGTGTACCGATGGCTGCGCGATGCCGCGGTGGACTCGCCGGAGCTGGTCGGCACGGCCGGTCAGGCGCTGGTCGTGCGGCATGCGGCGACGGCCGGGCTGATCTCTGCGGCGGAGGCGATGCGGCGGCTGCGCGGTCTGCTGGCCCAGCCCGCCGACCCGCTGACCGAGCCGTTCCTGCTCGGCACGGCCGCCGCCGTGGCCCAGTGGGCCGACGAACTCCCGGAGGCGGAGCGGCTGGTGGAGCGCGGGCTGGTCGGGCAGCGTCCCGACCTGCTGCATCCGATGCACGACGCGCTGACCAACGTACGGGCCGACATCCTGTCCGCGCGGGGCGAGCACGGGCGGCTGCTGACGGAGGCGTGGGCGCGGGACTGGGCGCGGAGCACGCCGTCGAACGGGCACGCCCACATCCTGCTGGCGCTGCTGGCGACCGGGCAGGAGGCACGGGCGCTGCGACTCGCGGACGGATTCGACCTCCGATCGGCGCCCGACTCCTGGGAGTTGAACCGTTTCCTGTACGCGCGGGGTGTGCTGCGCGCGGCGGGCGGTGATCCGGCGGGCGCACTGCACGACTTCCTGGAGTGCGGGCGGCGGCAGTCGGCCCGTGAGGTGGTCAGTCCGGTCGTCACGCCGTGGCGTTCGGCCGCCGCCGAGTGCCGGATCGACCTGGGCCGTCCCCGGGAGGCGATCGCCCTGGCGGAGGAGGAGCTGCGGCTGGCGCGGGTCTGGAACACGCCCCGCACGGTGGGCCGTTCGCTGCGGGTGCTGGCCGCGGCGACGGGTGGACGGCGTGGTCTGGAGCTGGCTCAGGAGGCCGTGGGGCTGTTGCGGGAGGCGCCGGAGGGGACGGAGACCGAGTTGGTCCCGGCGCTGATCGCGCAGGGCCGGGCGCTGACCGCGGCCGGGGACCGGCGGCGGGCCCGCGGGTGTCTTCGGGAGGCCGCGGAGCGTGCCGAGCGGCTGGGCGCGACCCGGCTACGGGCCCTGGCGGAGGGGGCGTTGGGCGAGAGCGGGGCCCGGCGCACGGCCCCGGCCCGCACCGGTTCGGGGTCGCTCACCAACAGTGAGCGCCGGATCGCTGAACTGGCGGCGGACGGCCGTACGAACACCGAGATCGCCGATCTGCTGCACCTGGCCCGCCGCACGGTGGAGACCCATCTCACCAGTTCCTACCGGAAGTTGGGCATCCAGCGGCGGGGCCAGCTGCCCCGGACGCTGGGGCGGGGCCAACGCCCTTGAGGCGGAAGCTACTTGTGGGTGCGGGCGGTCGGGGTCGGCTCGGTGCCCTCCGCTCGCACGGTGCTGTGGCCCTTCTTCGGGGCGATGTGCCGGGGCACGACGTCCTGGGGGAAGGTGAGTTGCTGGTTCATCCACTTCAGGGCGGCGGGCATCTCCCGTACCCAGGTGGGGAAGTTGTGGCTGCCCGACTCGGGAAGGATGGACACGACGCGCATGGGCGCCTTGACGGCCTTGATGAAGGCGAGGGTCTGCGGATAACCGCGCTCGCCGTGCTTGCTCTCGGCGACCAGGACGGAGACCTGGGGTGCGGGCAGGTGCTTCAGCCGCCACATCAGGTCGTGTCCGTTGACCCGGTTGACGCGGCCGAGGCCGCTGCCGAAGAGGTTGCCGGTGGTGGGGTCGTCCTTGACGCGGTAGTCGGGCGAGAGCGCGGCGGCCGTGGTGTAGACGTGCGGGTTGCGCATCGTCAGCTGCAAAGCGCAACTGCCGCCGGAGGAGTAGCCCATGACTCCCCAGGCGCTGGCGTCGTGGCCGACCCGGTAGGCGGACTTGAGGGCCTGCGGGAGGTCCTTGGCGAGGAAGGTCTCGGTCTGCGGTCCGCCGGGGACGTTCACGCACTCGGTGTCGCGCGGCGGGGCGATGGTGGGCCGGATCATGACCATGATGGTCGGCTGCATCTGGTTGTTCTTCTGCAACTGTCCGGCGGTCTGGGAGACCCGCAGGTACTGGGCGAGGTTGAAGATGCTGCCGGGGTAGCCGCTGAGCGCGACGACGACGGGGAAGCGCTGGCGGGCGTACGCCTTCTGGAAGTACTGCGGGGGCAGGTAGACGAAGGCCGGGTCGACGACGCCGGTGCGGCGGCCGATGACCTTCACGGACTCCACCTTGCCGTTGACCGCGGGATTGCCGGTGGGCAGTCCGCTGACCCGGTTCAGCTGCTCGTCGGAGGCGGGCTGCACCAGCGCGCCCTTCACGGAGACGCCGGTCGCGGCGCCGTTGTGGTCGGCCGCCTGGGTCACGCCGACGGGCGCGGTGTCGGTGTTGCCGAAGAGCTCGTCCCACGATCCGAAGAACTGGTACGAGGAGTTCAGCCAGCACGCGAATGCGGCGATGATCGTGACCTGTGTCACTCCGATGGCCGTCAGCCGCCCGAGCACCTGCCGCACCCCGGGCTTGGCGAGCCGCGGCCACAGCCAGACAAGCAGCGCCACGCAGACGACGGCGACGGCCGCCATCACATAAACGGTAGTCTCGCTGGTCAAACCCATGCCACTCAGTCCCCGGTTCCTTGCCTGTGCTCGTTCCTTCACACAGAAGGAGGGCTACGGACCCCTTCGCGTTCCTCAACGAGCGCGAATAGGACAGAGAAGCGGGTCTCTTACCGTTTCCACGGACGAACCACTCCCCGGTCGGGGGCGTCTCCGTAAGACCTACGTAAGGTCCGGCCGTGCCCCGTCGTCCGGCCCGACCCGGTAGGTTTCGCAGCGGCCCGAAGAGGTCGGCTCCGGGGAAAGGAACGCCATGGCGAAGGAGGACTCCGCCGTGCTGGCCGACAGACTGGCGTCCGCCCGGTTGCAGTACTTCGTCGGCAGGCAGCGCGAACTGGCCCTCTTCCGCCGCGCGGCGGCCGGGGAGCCGGGCGCCCCGACGGTCGTCGTGCTGCACGGACCCGGCGGCATCGGCAAGAGCGCCCTGCTCCAGCGGTTCGCCGCGGAGGCACGCGCGACAGGCCGACCGGTCGTGAGCGTCGACGCCCGTACGATCGACCGCTCCCCGTCGGCCTTCGAGGCGGCGACCGCCGAGGTCTTCGTCCACGACAACGCTGTCCTGCTGGTCGACGACTTCGAGCGCTACCGGGACATGGAGGAGTGGATACGCGACCGCTTCCTCCCCCGGTTACCGGCCGGTGCCCTGGTCGTCGTCGCCGGACGGCTGGCCCCCGACCCGCTCTGGAAGGCGGACCTCGGATGGAGCGAGCTGCTCCAGGTCGTACCGCTGAGGGAGTTGGGGCCCACGGACTCGGCGGCCCTGCTCACCTCTCAGGGTGTCGACCCGTCCTCGCACGCGGCGCTGCTCCGGTTCGCCGCGGGCCATCCGCTCGCCCTGCGACTGGCCGCGGAGGCGGCGGCGCACGACAACACGTCGACGGACGAGGTCTTCTGGGCGCCGCTGCGCACGGTCGTCGACCGGCTGCTGACGCATCTGGTCGGCAGGCCGCCGTCGTCCGCGCACCGGCGGGCGCTGGAGGTGTGCGGCCATGTCGGCGACACCACCGAGGAGTTGCTGCGGGTGGCACTCCCCGGCGAGGACGCCACCGAACTCTTCGCCTGGCTGCGGCAGTTGTCGTTCATGAAGTCGGGACCCTTCGGGGTGTGCCCCTACGACGTGGTCCGGGACGCCCTCGACAGCGACTTCCGCTGGCGCGACCCGGAACGCTACAAGGCCATGCACCGCAGGGTGCGCCGTCATCTGGTGGAGCGGGTCCGCGAGGCGCCGGAGAAGGAAGCGCTGCGGGCCGCCCGGGAGTTCAACCACATCGTCTCCAGGGCCCAGTGGCTGCGCGAGTTCCAGGGCGGCCGGGACGAGGCGGCCGTCCATGAGCAGCCGTCGCGGCCGGAGGACGCCCCGGCGCTGATCGAGCTGACCCGGAAGGTCGAGGGCGAGCACAACTCCCGTGTCGTCGCCCACTGGTTGGCGCGCCAGCCCGAGGCGTTCCACGTCCACCGCGACTGCGCCACGGGCCAACTGCTGGGATTCATGGCCTGGTTGAGGATCGACGAGCTGGACGACGAGACCCGGGCGGCCGACCCCGTGACGGCCGAGGCCTGGGACCTGGTGTCGGCGATGACACCCCCGCGCCAGGGCGAACACCTCGGTGTGGCCCGGTTCATGGTGCACGAGGAGAACCATCACCGGCCCTCGCGGTCGTGGGATCTGGTGCGCATGCGGATCGTGTTCGAGCTGCTGCGCGCCAAGCACTGCGCCTGGTCCTGCTTCGTCAGTGCCGAACCGAAGTTCTGGGCGCCGCTGATGACCTACATGGGCATGTTCCAGCCGCCCCGCCAGGCCGTCCACGCCGATCGCGGGTACGGGCTGTTCTGCCACGACTGGCGGGCGGCGCGGGTGGAGGAGTGGGCCGAGGGGATCGATGCCCGCCTGCTCGGCGGCGCACCGGCGGTGGCCGCCGGAAAGCCCAAGTCCCGTCTGACGTCGCTGAGTCGGGAGGAGTCGGACGCCGCGGTCCGCGAGGCGCTGCGCGGCTGGCTCGACCCGGGCGGGCTCGCCGACAACCCGCTGCTGCGCAGCCGGCTGGTGGAGGACCTCAGCGAGGGCGACCCGGTGACCGCGCTGCGCGACCTGATCCGCAAGGCCGTACAGCGGCTGAACGCCCATCCCCGGACCCGGCATCTGTACGAGGTGCTGACGGCGACGTACCACTCGACGTCGACGCAGGAGGCGGTGGCGCGGAAGCTGAACCTGGCGTTCAGCACCTATCGCAGACATCTGGCCCGCGCGCTGGACGAGGTGCGCGAGACGGTGTGGGACTGGGAGGTGCACGGCCGGATCAGGGCCGAACAGGAGCCGCCGCAAGGGAGTTGAGGGGCTTTCCGCGCCCGCAGGCGGGGGCAGCGGCCCCGGTCGCCCGGAGAGCCGCTGCCCCCGCCCTCGTACCAACTGCCGTGTTACGCGGCGGGCTTGTAGAACGCGTACGTGGCCGTGTACTGGACGCTGACCTGGTCCGTGCCCGTGCAGGCACCGGCCGGGGCGACGCCGCCGTCCGTGCCCAGGCGCTGGACGTAGGAGACGCCGCCGAAGACGCCGGTGCCGCGTGTGGCGGTGGCCTTCAGCAGCAGCTCCGGAATGGTGCCGGTCTTGGGCGAGTTGGCGATCGCGGAGCCGTTGACGGCGCTGCCGTCCACGGTGGACACCCAGACCGGGCCACGGGAGTGGAGGGCCACGGAGCGGTGCGTGCGGTCGTTCTTGGCCCACAGGGTGGCGGCGGGCTCCAGGAGGGTCCACGCGCTGTTGGTGCAGGTGTAGGTCTGGACGCCGGCGGCGGAGAAGACGCCGGTGAGCTTGTTGCCTTCGGGGACCTTCAGCGCGTCGGGCACGGTGACACCGAGGCGGACGGGCGGCTTCGGGGTGGCGGCCTGTCCGACGGTCGCGGTGGCGAGCGTGGCACCGGCTACGGCGGTGAGGGCCACGGTGGTGAGGACGAGACGTTTGGCGATCTTCATCGGTGAGTCTCCAGAGCACTTTCTGAACATGGTCGCGATTCCTGCGACAAGGTCGCGGGTATCCGGACTTCCGGGCCGATCAGATGATCTTCGGCCCCGCTGACGCAATGTACGGCGGATCAATCGCGGCCAGGTTGCCAACTTCTGATCGACTTGTGGCCAGCACTGCTCACCCACGGCGCATGCGTCCGAAACAGGTATCGCCGTCCCGTTTTCCGTTGTCCGGCACGACGGCCGCCGGTCTCCTCTACGGAAGCTCCGCCGGCCGCGTCGCCGCACGGCGGAGACGTGGGTACGGACAGGAGTGTTGAGAGATGCCTCGTAGACAGGCCGCCATGATCGCCGCCGCGGTCCTCACCTGCCTCGCGGTGGTGACCGGCGTACTGCTGGCCCGCGCGCAGACCGGGCCGTCGTCGGGAGGCCGTACCGTAGCGGACCCGTCGTCCACGCACGCCACGGCGACCGCCGACTCCCCGTCCGTTCCCCGTACTTCGCCTACGACGACGCCGTCACCGCGGACCACGTCCTCGCCCTCTCCCACTCCCCACCCGCGCAAGTCCCCCCGCGTCACCGCCTCGCCGTCCCGTACGACCGCCGTACCGCCGAAGGCCGTCGGCAAGCGGACCGTCACGCTGGTCAACCGGCTCGACCGGACGATCTGGCCCGCGATCGCGGCGGACCCCAACCACCCTGTGGAGGCGACGGGTTGGGTGCTGAAGCCCGGGGCCAGCCTCAGCTTCGCCGTCCCCGACCACTGGGACGTCCGGGTGTGGGCACGCACCGGCTGCTCCTTCGACACGGCCGGAAACGGCCACTGCACGACCGGGGACTGCGGCCACTTCCAGTGCGGTTCGACCTGGGGTGAATTCCCTTCCACACTGGCCGAGTTCAACCTCAACGCCTGGAACGGCATGGACTTCTACGACGTCAGCCTGGTCGAGGGCAACAACCTGCCGATGTGGATCAACAGTTACGGCGGCTCGTCCAAGGACAGGATCGACGCGAACGGCTGCTCCGCCGCCGGGTGCACCCGGGACGCCAACGCGACCTGCCCCGCCAAGTTGCAGCGGATCAGGGGCGGTCGCGTCGTCGCGTGCCTCAGCGCCTGCCTGGTCTTCAAGACCGACAGGACCTGCTGCACGGGCGCCTACGCGGCCCGCCCCCAGTGCGTTCCCTCGTCGTGGCCGGTCGACTCGGCCGCCGTGTTCAAGAAGGCCGAGCCCTTCGCCTACTCCTACGTCAACGACGACGCGACCAGCGTCCTCACCTGCTCGGGAGAGTGCGGGTACCGCATCACCTGGGGAGTGAGCCCCTGACCGTGACCGTGACCGTACTAACGGCCGGGCCGGTCAGTCCGCGGACTGGAAGGCCCGGCCCGCCGGGGTCGTCGTCGTGCCGTTCGTGAAGAGCCCGCTGCTCGGCTTCGACGGGTCCGCGCCCAGCCCGAACCACGCGTAGCGCTGCACGTAGGACAGGCCGTCGAGCGCCTTGGTGGACGCGGTGACGAAGTCCGCCTGCTGCTGCGCGGACGGGAAGCGGGTGCCCTGGGAGAAGTCGATCAGCGCGTACTCGGTGAGCCAGATCGGCTTGTGGTAGCGCGCGTACACGGCCGCCAGGTAGGACGTCAGCTGCTGCACGGCCTGCGGGGTGCGGAAGTCGCCGCCGTACCAGTGCAGGGTGATGAAGTCGACGCGGTAGCCCTTCGCCTTGGCCCCGGACATGAAGCGGTCCAGCCAGCCGCCCGCCGTGTCCCCGCCGTAGGCGACCGCGGGACTGCCCAGGATCTTGCCCGCCGCCATGAGCTTGGGCCACAGCGCCAGCGCCTGCTCGACCGTCATGTTCGACTGCTGCGCCATGTCCGGTTCGTTGAACCCCAGCAGATACGGGCCGTACGACCGGGCCTGGGCGAGCGAGGAGTCGGTGAAGGACTTCGCGCCCCAGATCATGGGCACGAAGGAGCCCGAGGAGGGTGTCGTGACGCCGGAGTGCTGGGTGTTCCAGGTGTAGTACCAGCTCGCCCCGCTCGCGGCGAGCGCCTGGCTCACCCCGCCGAACGACCAGACCCCGACGCCCTTCTTGGCGCCGGAGGCTATGTGCACGGGAGCGGCGGGCGTGTGCTTCGAGGGCGAGGGCTTCGGCTTGGCCTTCGGTGAAGGGGAAGGGGACTTGCTGGGAGTCGCCGAGGGCGTGGGGCTCGGCGTGACACTGAGCACGGGACTGGGCGACGGCGACGCCACCGCCGTCGTAGGGGAGGAACCGCCCGTCAGCCGGGGTGCGACCAGTGCGGCCACCACGGCGACGGCGACCGCCGCCGAACCGCCCACGAGCTGCTTGCCGCCGATACGGGCGGAGCGGCTCCCAAGTCGCCGGTGTGTTCCACCGTGCCCCGAGGAAGCGGGAGTTGGGGCCGCGTCCAGCAGTCGGGACACGTCGAAATGGTCCGGTACGGCCAGCAGCGGCAGCCCGCTGAGCAGCCGGTCCATCGGGAGGAGACCCTCGTCCAGCCCCTGGCACACCCCGCAGCCGCGGATGTGCCGGGCAAACCGCTTGCGCCACAAGGCACTTGGCGTGCCGTCCCACGTCGAGGCAGTCTCGTCCAGTTCCGCGCAGCGCGGCGCGGCCACCAGCGCGCGCACCACGACTCGCGAGACCTCCATCTGCTTCTTCATGCGCTGCACGCGGACGGAGGCGTGCCGGTCGGAGAGGCCCAACGCACCGGCCAGATCGGCCCGTTCGAGTTCGCCGGTCTCCTCCAGCCACCACAGGGACAGCAGTTCCTGATCGTCCGGATCGAGCCAGCGGGTGGCCTCGACGACCTCACGGCGCTGTTCGGTCAACCCCAGCCGCAGGATGGTGAGTCCGGCGAAGTCGAGGGCGGGGTCGGTGATCGCCTCCGCGTCCTCCAGATGCGCCCTGCGGTCGCGGTCCGCGGCCCGCGCCTGCTCACGGTCCCGTACCTGTCTGATCGTGATGGCGACCAGCCAGGACCGGAACGCGGAGGGATCCCGCAGCTTCGGCAGCCCCCGCACCATGCGCAACAGCGTCTCCTGTACGACGTCATCGACGTCGGCGTGACCGTTCAGGGCCCGGCCGACGATGTTGTAGACCAGCGGCAGGCACTGCGTCAGCAGGTGATCCAGGGCCTGCCGGTCGCCCGCGCACGCGGCCGTCACCACGCCCGCGTCGGGGCCACTCCTGGGCTTCTTGCGCATCTGGGTTCGTTCCTCCGCGTGTGGTCCGGCCGTGGCATCTCTCTGCTTCGGAGACCGCCGACGCACGCAAGGACTACAGAAATCAGCCGGTCGGGTCCGAATTTATGTTGTCGAGACGTCGTCGAACAGGTCACCGATAGGCAGGACCTCATCTGGACCGCGCCTGCACCGCATCCGAAGAGCATCAGGAAGGCCCGAGGACGATGGCACGAGGACGCAGAAGACACAGTACGAGCCCACGGCGGGACGGCCGACGCTGGTGGTACGCGGCGGCAGCCGCCGTCGCCACGGCCGCCACCGTGCTGATCGCCTACAGCGTGTGGACGCCGTCGTCCGGAACGGGCGGCACGCGCACGACGGCCCACCAGGACACGGCCGCGCGCCCGGCCGCTTCCCGCGATTCTTCGCTCTCGCCGTCGCCGTCACCTCCCCCGAGTCACAGCGCCTCGCCCTCCCCCTCTCCCAAGGCCACCGTCTCGAAGAAGAGCACGAGCAAGCCCACCGCCAAGGCGGCCGAAACGACGCCTCACGCCTCCACCGCACCCGCGGGCAAGCGCCTGATCACGGTCGTCAACCGCACCCCGAAGACGGTCTGGGCGATCGTCACCAACACCGCCATCTATCCGAAGGGCCGCGAACTCGCCCCGGGCCAGAGCCTGTCGGTGACCGTGGCGAACAACTGGGGCGGCCGGATCTGGGGTCGGACAGGGTGCACCTCGACGGCCGCCGGTCACTGTGCGACCGGCGACTGCACCAGCGTGTGCGAGGGCGCCAACCCGCCCACCACACTGGGTGAGTTCACGTTCGACGCGTACGCGGGGATGGACTTCTACGACGTGAGCATGGTCGACGGTTCGAACCTGCCGATGTGGATCAACATCTCGCACACCACGACCGTCGACCCGGTCAGCTCCGGCGGCTGCTACAAGGGCGTCTGCACCTCGGACGTGAACTGCCCCACCGCGATGCGGGCGGTGTCGGGCGGGCAGGTCGTCGGCTGCGAGCCGCCCTGCGCGGCCTTCGGCGGGGACACGTACTGCTGTCGCGGCGCCTGGGCGGGCCGCGAGAACTGCGTCCCGTCGAAGTGGCCGGTCGACTACACCCAGGTCTTCAAGCGGGCGGCCCCCTACGCGTATTCGTACGCCTTCGACGACGGGGCGACGATGCCGTGCAAGGGGGCCTGTTACTACCGGATCACCTTCGGGACGACCGGGACGTAGGCCGGTGAACGTTTCGGGGCTCCGACCTCGTGTTCAGGGCGGACACCACACGTTGGACAGCGGAAAAGGTGGAAGCTGACCGATGAACACCGCACGGCGCTTTCTGCTGGACATCCCGGACTCCTGGGAGCCGGTCGACCTGAGCGGCGAGGAACTGGCCAGGACTCGGGCTCAGGCCCTGGCCTCGACCGACGACCCCTTCGAGAAGGCCCGCATCGAGGACATGTTCCGGCAGGGGCGGGAGGTGACGAGGTCGGCCCACGGCCACGGGGCGCTGCTGGCCGCGGGCACGGCGACGATGTACACCGAGGGCCTCTTCATGGCCTACGGCATGGTCTTCGCCGTCAGCACGCCCACGGGCGAGGAGCTCACCCTCCCCGTGCTGTCCGCGCGGCTCGGTGTCTCCTCGGCGAACGGGGTGGCGCCCAAGGACCGGGTCATCACGTCGGCGAAGGTGCCCCACGTCGGCACGGTCAGCCGGGTCACCGGCACCGAGGTGACCCGGCTGACCGGGGACGTCGACGTCAAGCTGCTGACGATGCACACGATGATGCCGGTGCCGGGCAGCACGGAGGACTTCCTCGTGGTGACCCTCGCCAGCCCCAACCTGCCGCTGAAGCACGAGGTGTACGACCTCTTCGACGCCATCACGTGCACGTTCCGCTTCGTGACGGACGACGGTGTCCAGGTCTCCCCCGACGGTGCCGAGGGGGTCGCCGCCTGAGTTACGTGCCGTACGGCAGGCCGAAGGGCGGCCGGACCACTTCGGTCCGGCCGCCCTTCGCTGTCCCGCCGCGCAGGTCCTGGGCTGCGGGCGGGGAGGAGGTGCACCCCGAAGGGGGGACTCGGGGGTGCACCTCCCGCTTCTAGAGTTCCGCCTCCAGCAGCGGAACCTGGACCGGCCGCAGCGTGCCGTCGCCCAGGCGCAGCAGGCCCCGGCCCGGCTGCGGGGAGAGCAGCATGCCGGTGCGGTTGCGCTTCACCTGGCCCATCCAGCCCGCCCGACCCGACGTCAGGGACTCCGTGTTGCCGGCCGCGAGGACGCCCCAGCCGGTTCCGGAGCCGTCGCGGGCGAGCCGGGCGAGGTCGGAGTCGATCTCGGCGCCCATGAACAGTTCGGCGTCGTCCACGACGATCACGCCGTGCTCCTCGGGCACGCTGCCCAGGATCTGCCGGAACTCGTCGACCGTCACCGCGGCGTCGGTGATGAGGGCGGCCACGCCGGGCCGTCCGCGCAGTCGGCGCAGCGGCGAGCGCCGGGGCGCGAGGACGACGAGGCCGGAGCCCGTTGCCAGCAGTGACTCCGCCGCGACGAGCAGGGCGGTGCTGCGTCCGGTGCGCGGCGGTCCGGCGATCACGAAGGCCGGTACGTCCGTCAGGTCGGGGCCGAGCGAGGTGGGGACGTCACCGCCCACGGCGACCAGCGGGCGCATCGGCCCGCCCCGGGTGTGCAGGGCGAGGGCCTCCTCGTACGAGACCGCCTGCTCCTCGGGTGCGGAGTGCCGACGTGCCATTGCGATCCCCCGGTGCGCTGCCTGTGGCGTGTGGTCGCCAGGTACACGGGTCGGTGTCATAAAGGGTTCAACCGAGTTCGTCTCCCCCGTACTCGTCAAGTTCCGCAAGGTTCAGGCGACTTCGCGTCGACCGTTCTCGCCGGCCTCGGCGCGCAGGATGTTGAGGGCGTAGTGGCGTCGGGACTTGACGGTGCCCGCGGGTATGCCGAGGACGCGCGCGGTCTCCTGGACGGTCCGGCCGCACAGATAGGTGTGCAGCAGGACCTCCCGGTGCTCGTGTGACAGCCGCCGCAGCAGGCCGGTGGCGACCACGGAGGCCAGTACGGCGCCGGTGTGGTCGGGCAGGGGCACGTCCTTGTCCTCGGCGCCGACGGTCTCGTGGCGGGCGACGGCGCTGCGCATCCGGTCGACGACGAGGTTGCGGGTCACGGTGAGGAGCCAGCCGCGTACCGATCCCTGGGTGCTGTAGAGGCGTTCCGCGTGCGGCCAGGCACGGATGAGGGTTTCCTGGACGATGTCCTCCGCCATGTGACGGTCGTTCAGCAGCTTGTCGGCGTAGGCGAGCAGTGCCTTCGCGTGCTCGGACATCATCGTGCGCAGCAGTTGGTTGCGGTGCGCGGTGGTGGGGAGGTCCGCGGAAGTCGTGGGGGTCATTTTCCAGTCCTGAAGGGGAATGCCGTACGCGCTTCCGGCTCCGGGTGGAGCGGAGCGGGGAGCGTAGGCAGGGTCCGCTTTCGGGACGCTGACGTTTTACTGTCGAGGCGGCTGTTCCGGTTCGGTGCGGTCGCCGAGCCGGTGGCGGATCTGCTCGGCTTCCGGGTGGCCGATCTCGTCGAGGATGCGGAGTGCCTCGCGCCAGGCGAGCGCGGCCCGCGTGTCCTGGTGGGCGGCGCGGTGGGTGTCGCCGATGTGCACCAGGGTGTCGGCCTCCAGATAGCGGTCCCGGGTCTCCCGGTACAGGCTCAGCGCCTGCTCGTAGCGGTCGAGCGCCCGGTCGTGGTCGCGCAGATGGTGGTAGGCGTAACCGAGGCTGTCCAGGGCGGCGGCCTCGCCGTTGCGGTCGCCCGTCTCCCGGTGGATCGCGATCGCCGCTTCGCATTCGGTCAGGGCGTCCTCGTACTTGCCCATCAGGATGTACGTCCAGCCGATCTCGTTGGCGATGCCGCCCTCGTCGTTGCGCCGCCCGACCGCACGGCACAGGGCGCTCGCCTCGGCGTAGTGGTCGAGGGCCGCTTCGTGCCGTCCGCGCCCGTTGGCCAGGAAGGCGAGCCTGCGGAAAGTCTTGCTCCGGCCCGGCCGGTCGCCGGTCTCGGCGAACAGCTCCAGGGCGCGCGCCAGATGGGCGTCGGCCTCGTCCGGCCGGTCGAGGCGGCCGCTGACGAACCCGAGCGCGAGGTGGGCGAACGCCTGGCCGCGGATGTCGCCCAGGCGCTGGGCCGTCTCGACTGCCGTTGTCTGCGCGTCGAGTTGCTCGGGCCAGCGGCCGTTCCGGTCCAGGTACAGCTCCAGGACCGAGGCGAGTTGCCAGCTGTGCTCGCCGCCGCCGTGCCGGGCGTCCTCCTTGATCGCGGCGAGCACGGCGGAGCGGTTGGCCGCCAGCCAGTCGACGGCCGCCGCCCGGTCGGGCAGCTTCGGGACGGTCACCCCGGTTGTGTGGGGCCGGAGTTGGACGCGGTCGCGGCTGGGCATCAGCAGGCTGTCGGCCGCGTGCGCGCTGTGCAGATAGTGGTCGAGCATCCGGCGCCGGGCCGTGTCCAGGTCCTGTGCGGTGTCGTGGGCCCGGGCCAGTTCGGCGGCGTAGGCGCGCAGCAGTTCGTGGCAGCCGTAACGGCCCGGCAGGGGCTCGGAGATGAGATGGGCCCGGGCCAACTCGGCCATGACCGGCCGGACTTGGCCGACCCGCTGTCCGGCGAGGCTCGCGACGGCGGCGAGCGAGCAGTCGGGTCCCGGGTGCAGGGCGAACAGCCGGAACACCCGGGCGGCGGCGGGGCTGAGGAGTTGGTACGACCAGGAGAACGCGCTGCGGGCGTCGGCGGCGGGCGCCTCTCCGGCGAACGCGTCGAGACTGTCCTCGCTGTCGGAGAGTTCGGCGGCGATGGAGGCGAGCGGGAAGGCCGGGTTCACGACCGCGCGGGCGCTGACGACGGCCAGCGCCAGGGGGAGGCGGCCGCACAGGGTGATGATCTCCGCGACGGCGTCGGGTTCGGCCGCGACGCGTTCGGCACCGAGCCGACGGGACAGGAACTCCCGTGTCTCCTCCTCGGTGAGCACGTCCAGCGTCAGCGAGTGCGCGCCCTCGCCCGCGACCAGGCCGTAGAGCTGGCTGCGGCTGGTGACGACGACCAGGCAGCCGGGGGCGCCGGGCAGCAGGGGGCGGACGTGCTCGGTGTCCCGGGCGTTGTCCAGCACGATGAGGACGCGCCGGTCGGCGAGGAGGCTGCGGTACAGCGCGGCCTGTGCGTCGAGCCCGGCGGGGATGCGCTGCCCGGAGACGCCGAACGCGTCGAGGAACGATCGGATGGCCTCGGCCGCGCTCATGATGGAGCCGCTGGGGTGGAAGCCGCGCAGATTGACGTAGAGCTGCCCATCGGGGAAGCGGTCGGCGACGCTGTGCGCCCAGTGCACCGCCAGGGTCGTCTTGCCGACGCCGGCCATGCCGCCGATGGCGCTGATCACCACGGTCGGCGTCGACGCGTCGGACCCGGGCAACAGCTCCCTGACATGGGCGAGTTCACTGCGCCGACCGGTGAAGGCGGGCAGATCCACGGGGAGTTGGGCGGGGCGGATCGTGGCGACGGCGTCCGGCTCCGACTCCTCTTCCGCGTCCTCGCCGGGTTCGGCCGACCGCGTTCCTCGGGCGGTCGTGACGGGACCCGGGGTGCGGGTGCGCCCGAGGACCCGTTGCAGGGCTGCCTGAAGTTCGGGGCCCGGCTGTACGCCCAACTCGTCGGCGAGCCGGGTGCGTACGGCCCGGTGGACGTCAAGGGCCTCCGCCTGATGGCCGGTTGCCGCGAGCACCAGGATCAGTCTGGCCTGTAGCCCTTCGTCCAGCGGGTGTTGGGCCGCGGCCTGCCGGAGCGTCACCAACACCCGTGCGCCCAGGCCCGGTCCGGCTTCCAGGGCGAGTTCGGCGGCCTCCTTGACGGCGGCCAGGTGTTCGCCGTCGAGGGCGGCGAAGGCCGGGTGGGACCGCACCTCGGGCGCGATCCCGGAGGCGGCCGGACCCCGCCAGAGGGCCAGTGCCTCGATCAACAGCCCGGTGGCGGTGGGCGGTTGACCGTCCCGCGCGGCCCGCTGCCGCAGGGCCCGGAAGCGCAGCAGGTCGAGATCGTCGGGGCCGACGTCGAGGCGGTAGCCGCCCGAGCCGCGCACCAGCCACCGTGACCGGTCCCCGGCCGGGAGTTCGGGTTCGAGCAGCCGCCGCAGTGCTCCGACGTGCCGCTGGACGACGTTGACGGCGCTGTCCGGCGGGTCCTGTCCCCACAGGGCGTCGACGATCTCGTGGACGGCGACGGGATGCCCCGCCTCGGTCAGCAGCAGCGCGAGCAGGGCACGCTGCTTGGGTGGTCCCAGCGCCAGTTCCGTGTCGCCGCGCCAGGCCCTGACCGGTCCGAGTACGGCGAAGCGTGTACGCACCGAACCCCCTGTGCCGACTGTGACGACATGTGCGGCCGGTCCGCCCGGTCCTCGGGGCACTCGGCCGCGACGAGCATAGAGTCCACACGAACTTCACGGCGAGGGGTTGCCCGGGCACGGGGCGTCGTCGGGCGACGACGGCGGAACAGGTCGGCAAGGCCTTGGCACGGATGACGGTCCTCCGGCACACGCGTATGCCGACGAGCACCAGATGGGCGGATTTCGTAGAGGCTCTCCCGCACGACACATCCACCCGGATAGAATTCGGATTTCCTGCTCGGCGAATCGGTCTCCTTCGGACACAGGGGAATTCCATGTCTCCCAGCGCTTCCCAGGATTTACGCCTTCACCTCTTGCGGTGCATACCCTGCCCGGTACGCGTTCGGATCGCCGTGCTGGTTCCGGCCCTGGCAATGGTGTTCGTCGGCGGGTGCTCACCGAGTTCGAGCGGATCGACCCATTCGGCAGCGCCCTCGCCCGCCTCATTTCCGTCCAGCCCGCCGGTCACCGCGCGGTGCCGGGGTACGGTACTCGATCATCGGGACATCAAACACCCATACCTCGGAGTGGTCCGCGTATTCCTGGTCCGACGGACCGATTCCCAAAGTTCCAGTGGATGCGTCGCGCCCGTCACCGACAGCGGTCGCGCGCTGGCATCCATCGACGTGGACATCTATGAAAAGGAGCTGCACTTCGCCGCTCCCGCATCCGACACCACCAAGAACACCTTCGTGATCTACAACCCCGGACGCTATGACGGGGTGCTGGTGCTCGTACCGGACAGAGACGGGTTCGAGGACATCGGCTGGAGCGAACCGGGGGACCACTACAGCGGTGGGCGGCTTGCCTATTACGACGCGCGGCTCGACGGCCCCGGCGGAGACGGCCGTTATACGATCACGCAGTCCGAGAACTCGTGCAATCCCAGCTGCGCCGACGGCTCGATCGCACATGTCACTCTGCACTGGAACGGCAAAGAATACCTGCCGGCCGCATGAGGATGAGACGCTTTCCCCGTCAGCTCCGGAAGTCAGGTCCGGTATTCCCTCGGCTGCGGTCACGCATAGCCCGCCACCGACGAATAAGAACCGAACTCGGATACGGCGTCTTTCTCTCCTACAGCGGGGATCGCGACCGACGATGGTTGCCGCACCTTCAGCGAGTGATCGAAAAGCAGTCCCGCCCCTGGTACAAGCCGCCTCGGATCAGGGTATTCCTCGATGAGAGCGGTGTGTCGATCGGTCCGCAGCTCTGGGCGAAGATCGAATCCGGCCTAGCCCGCTCCGACTGGCTCGTGGTCATGGCGTCGCCGGAGTCAAAGGCGTCGGCGTGGGTCGACCGAGAAATCGAGTGGTGGCTGGAGCACAAGGGGTTCGACTCGATCCTGCTCATCGTGACCGCGGGACAACTGGTCTGGGACGAGCAACGGGCCAACTGGGATCTAGAACTCTCAACGGCGCTACCCACCCGTCTGCTAGGACGGTTCAAGCAGCAACCGGTCTGGAAATCCGCGGTCCTCCGTCGCCTCGACAACGGTACCGATCTCGGGCCGGACGTCGACAGCATCGCGCTCGGTATCGCGTCCGTCGTACGCGGCCTTCCAGAGGACGACCTGAAGTCGGAAGGAATCCGCGACACCCGGCGCAACCTGCGGACTGCCAGAATCACCGCGGCCGTACTGAGCCTGCTCCTCCTGATCACGACCACGGTGTCCGTGATCGCGCTGGTCGCACGCGCCGAGGCCACCCGCCAGCGGGACCACGCGGTCGCACAGCAGTTGATCAGTCAGAGTTCCTCTCTCGCGACCCGTGACCCGTTCGGTGCCCGACTGAAAGCGTTGGCTGCATGGCGGATCGACCCCACTCCGGAATCCCGTCTCGCGGTTCTCGACGCCGCCGTTTCCCCGGAGTCCGGCTTGCTCTCTCATTCATGGCCCGTGAGATCGGTGGCTTTCAGCCCGGACGGCAAGACCATTGCCTCCGGTAGCCAGGACGGCATTGTGCAACTCTGGGATGCGACAACGCAGCGGAAGATCGGTGCCCCGCTCATCGGGCACAACCAAGGCGTCACGTCGGTAGCCTTCGGACCCGGCGGCAGGACTCTGGCCAGCTCAAGTTCCGACGGCACTGTTCGACTCTGGAACATCACCGACCACAAACAGATCGGTGACGCGCTCCAAGCCCATGCCGGAGCAATCCATTCGGTCGCCTACAGCCCTGACGGCAGGACTCTCATCGCCGGCGGCAGCGGCGACTCCGGAACCGTACGGCTGTGGGACGTGGCGACACATCACCAGATCGGCACGCCACTCGGAGGTCGGGCCTACGACGCCTCAGTGGCCTTCAGCCCCGACGGCAGAACCTTCGCCACCGGAGCCGAGGATCTACGGCTCTGGGACGCCAGGTCCCATGCGCCGATCGGCAAGGCACTGACGACAGCCGGCTACGGAATCTCGTCGGTCTCCTTCAGCGGGGACGGCAGGATCATCGCCGCCGCCGATGCCGACGGCGGCGTCCGGCTCTGGGACACCACCACCCGAGCCCCGATCGGGAAGCCGTTCACCGCGAGCACCGGCGTCGATTCGGTGGCCTTCAGCCCCGACGGCACGATGTTCGCCGCCGCGTACGACGACGGCAGCGTGCGACTCTGGGACATCGCGCGGCACATCCCGATGGGAGCGCCGTTCACCGGCCATACGAGCAGGGTCTGGGCTGTGGCCTTCAGCCCGGACGGATCGACCCTGGCCAGTTCGAGTGACGACACCACGGTCCGGCTGTGGGATGTCCGCACGCTACGACAGATCGACACATGGGTCGACAGCCGGACCCAGCGCAAGGCGGTACTCAGCCCCCATGGTCAGATCCTGGCCGTCGCGGGGGCAGGCTCCGCCGTCCGCTTCTGGAACGTTGCCACCCGTCGCCGGATCGGCGATCCACTGGTCTCCAGTGACGTGGATTTCACCTCCGCGCTTTCCTTGAGTCCCGATGGCACCGTACTTGCCACCGCCTCCTTCGGAACAACGGAAAGGGTGAAACTCTGGGACGTCACAACGCACCGCCAGATCGGCAAGTCACTGCCCAGCCGCACCCGCTCCATACTCGCCGTAGCTTTCAGTCCCGACGGCAGGAACCTGGCCATTTCCGACGACGACTCCGTGCGCATATGGAATCTGACAACGCGCCGCCAGACAGGCAAGGCACTCGATATCAGAGCAGTCAACGTCACATTCAGCCCCGACGGCCGTACGATCGCCACCACCTCCGACAACGACACCGTGGTGATCTGGGATTCCGCCACACATCGCCGTATCGGCGAGACGCCACCCAGTCACACCGCACAGATCAACGCGATCGTATTCAGCGCCGACGGCACGATGATGGCGACCGCGAGCCGCGACAATACCGTCCGGCTCTGGAACGTGGCCACGCGTAAACAGATCGGTGAACCACTGACCGGCCATCAAAGCGGCGTGACGTCCGTCGTATTCAGTCCCGACGGGAAAACTCTGGTCACCGGCAGCATGGATCGCACGGTCCGACTCTGGGACGTCACCACCCGGCAACAGATAGGCGAGCCGCTCGAAGGGCACACCGCTGACGTCACCGGCGTGGGATTCGGTCCCGCCGGCAGGACGATCGTCAGTTGGAGCAGAGACAATACGGTGCGGCTCTGGGACGTCGACGCGACAGTGGACCCGGTGCGCTCGCTGTGCGAGTGGGCGAAGGGTGCGTTCAATGCCGACCGGTGGCGCACTTACGTACCTTCGGGCCCCGCTCTCCGGCCGCTCTGTCCATAGTCCGGAGGCGGCATGAGGACGTCGTAGCGGCATTCGCAGCCGGCGGGCTCACGAGGTGATGCGGGGGGCGCCGGGGATCAGCCGATCGCCTTCACGGGTCCAGACCGTGGTGGCGTCACCGGTGGGGCAGCAGTGCGGGTCGTTGGGGCGGTACCACTTCTCGTGCACGATGATCCGGCCCGGCGCGAACTCAGCGCCCACGAGTGCCGTGGAGTACGTCCCGCCCTTCTGCCGTGGAGTGATCGAACCGATGACGACGAGGTTCTTCCCCGCGTGTCCGTACACCACATAGCCGGCGACGAGTTGGGCGTTCTGAGTGGCGCCGTCGTCGTCGCAGCCGACGTAGACGGCGGCCTCGTCACGGCCGTCGCCGTCGAGGTCGCCGTAGAGGACCTGTGCCCCTCGGATGATCCGAACCGGGCCCCACACAGTGGATTTGGCCCGGGCTTCGCCCTTGGCGTCGAAGCGCACGAGACCAGGGACGTCACAGAACTCGCCCGGGGCGGGGGTGTTCGTCCAGTCCACGTCGTGCAGATCCGCCGGCGCCCGCCCGACGGTCTCGGGGTCGGCCGACGACGTGGCGGCGGACGCGTCCGAGGACTCGGCGTCGGTGGCGACGGTCCCTTGAGCCGAGGGTTTGACGGCGGGCGCGGGGCTCGGTGTGTCGCACGCGCCGGTGGTCAGCAGAATCGTCAGAAACGCGGTGAACGTGGTGATGCGCTGCAAGCCGGTTGTCACGGTGTCCTCCGTCTCCCGCGTCAGGCGCAGGGTGGGTCGTAGGGCCGGTCCGGGAGGTACTGCCTCCACTGGTCGCGGGTGATGCGGGGGGACTCCGCGCACAGACGCCGGAGGATGCCGACGCGATCCACGGTCCACAGCTGCAGACCTCTGTCGTCGCTGACCGCCAGCAGGCGCCCGTCCGGGCTGAAGGTCACGGTCGCACCGGGGTAGAGGTCGCCGGCGCTCAGCGAGTTCAGCTCGACGGGGCGGGCCGGGATGGCGACGTTCCACAGGTGGACGCGGCCGTCCAGGCCGGCGGTGGCCACCAGCTCTCCGCCCGGATGGAAGGCGGTTCCGGTGATGGATCCGCTGTACCGGGTGGAGGTACCCCTTCGCACCGGCCGGTCGGGACGCGAGACGTCCCACGTGGTGATCGTCCCGGTCCCGTCGCCGATGAGCAGCGTGCGGTCGTGCGGGCTGAAGGCCAGTGCGGTGGCCTTCCCTCCTGAATCCGGGATGTCCCCGACAGGCGTGGGCCGGGCGTGCCGCGCGACCCGCCAGAGCCGTACGCCGCCCTTTCGGGTCGGTGCCGCGAGCAGCGCGCCGTCCGCGCTGAAGGCGAGGGCCTGGGCTTCGGTGTCGGATCCGACGAGGGTGCCCAGCAGGGTGGGCCGCGTCCTGTCGCTGATGTCCCACAGCTGCACCGCCTCGCCGGGTCCCGCGCCCGCGGCCGCCAGGGGAAGGACCGGGTTCACACTCATGTTGTCGGCTCCGCCCGTACCGGTCGTCCCCGGGGCGAGTTCGCGAGGGCGTGCCGGGTCGGTCAACTCCCATGCCCGCATCGGCAGGCCGGAGAACAGGGTGTGCCCTCCGGTGCCGAAGGCCGCGGCCTGGCCATCGGTGTTGAACGGCTCCAGATCGGCCAGAAGGCTCGGCGGTCGGCTGCCGTCCACCCGCCACACCGTGGTGGGTTGGCCGCCCGCGGCCAACAGGCGGCTGTCGGCGCTGAAGGAGGGCGGAAAGGTTCCCTCGGTCGGCAGTGTGGCGATCGCGGAGGTCCGCTCGCTTCCCGATACGGCCCACAGCCGTACGGTGCCCTTGTCCGCGCCGATGTCGGTGAAGTTCGCTACGCCGACGGAGGCCACGGTGTTCCCGTCCGGGCTGAAGGCCAGGCCGCCCACCGACGTCGTATGGCCGCTCAACCGGGCGCCGGAACGGGGGCGAAGGGGGTCGGACACGTCCCACAGCGTGACCGTGCCGTCGCTGTCCCCGGCGGCCAGGGTGGTCGCGTTCGGGGAGAACGCCACGGAACGGAGGCCGAAGCGGCTCTGCGTGTACAGATCCGGTCGAGCGACCGGCTTCGTGGGGTCCGCGATGTCCCACAGAAGCACCCGGCCGTCTTCGCCCGCGACGGCGAGTGCCTGGCCGTTCGGGCTGAACGCCACGTGCTGCGGTGCGCTGGAGTCGCCGGGTGCCGAGTCGAGCGTGGCGACCAGGCGCGGCCGAGCCGAACCGGACACGGTCCACAGACGCAGACGTGCTCCTTGTTCTTCCGGTTGTCCTTGCTCTCCTTGCCCGAGCGACTCCTCCGTGGCGATCAGATCGCCCCGCGGGCTCGCCGCGAACGTACCCGCGGGCAGGGAGCCGAGGGACCTCGGACGCGCGGGGTCCTGGATGTCGAGGACGGCGCCGCCCTCCTCCGTCATCGCGACCAGGCGTCCGCCGGAGGTGAAGGCGAGACCGAGGACCTTCGTGCGGTCGGCCACCACGGTCGGCTTTCCCAGGGCCTTGGGGTGGTTGCCGTCAGTCACGTCCAGCAGCCGGACCTCGCCGTCGGCGCCTCCCAGAGCGAGCAGCCTGCCGTCCGCGCTGAAGGCGACCGCGGTGGCCGGGCGCTTCGTGGAGTCCACGGAGACCGGGCGTGTCCCGCGGGCGGGGTCGAACAGGCGGATGTCGTCGTCGGCCACGGCCAGCAGACCTCGGCTGCTGTACGCGGCCGCCTGTAAGTCGCCGCGCCCGTGGATGACCCGGGGCATCGAGTAGCTCTCGACGAGCGCCCCGATCGCTTCGGCCGTGGGCGCGAGCCGGTAGGCCTGCACCATCAGTTGGCGGGCCAGATCGGGCTGGCTGTCCCTGATCGACGACGCCTCGGCGACGAGTTGCCGGGACTGCGCGACCAAGGTCTGGGCGCGGGCGGTGTTGCGCTGGTCGTAGGCGACGATTCCGCCGGCCACGGCGAGCAGGAGGAGCGTCGTGAGCAGGGTGAGCGTGGCCTGCACCCAGTGGCGGGTCCGCCGACGCTGGCGCACATGGTCGCCGATCAGCTCGTCCTTCGACCTGCCGGTCAGGGGCGCGACGAACTCCGCCATGCACTCGATCAGACGTGGGTCCGAACTGGCCTGCTCCGGGCTGCGCAGCCAGCGCAGGTCGACCCAGCGAGGCTCGCCGCCGAAGGCCCGGGCCAACTCCTCGTGCGGCAGGGCGTCGGTCCGCGACCAGTCGAACGACGCCCGGTCGGAGTCCCAGACCAGCGTGCCGTCGGTCCACCCGATGAGCAGCGTGTCCGCCGACCGGTGGGTGAGCCACCAGCGGATCTCCTGCCTGACCCACGGAGACCCGGCGGCCGCGGGGCACGCCATCACCACGAGCCACCGGGACCCGGTCAGCCCCCGCTCGATCTCCTGCCACAGATGAGGACTCGCCGCGAGGTTGGTCTCGTCACGGAACAGCTTCAGGCTTCTCGGCCGGTACCAGGGGCGGTCGAAGCCCTGAAGCGCGCTCTGGAAGGCGTTCGCGATGTCCTTGTCCCAGGCATGGCTGTACGAGATGAAGGCGTCGTACGCGACTCCCCGACCTTCGTTCGCCTCGCTGCGCCTACGGCTCACCGGACACCCGGGACAGGGCGACCCCACTGCCCGCTCATCCGCTCGTCCGCTCCCCCGCCGCGTCCGCACAAGTGGCCATCGGTCATACGTGTACCTCCTGTTCCCTCACCCGGGTGAGGGAAACCTGGCGGCGATGGCGGCCACGGCGGTCGAGCGGAGCCGGAGCGGGCGTCTCGGACAGTCCCGTCGATCACCCGGTCGCCGCCCTGGCCAGGGTCCGCGCACTCACCGCGTCCGGGCTCAGTCGCGTTGCGCCGGACACCGGCCGGTCGGCGACGACCACGAAGCGGACGCGCGCGATCCGGCCCGCTGCGAGTCGGGCGGCCACGGCGGAGCGTGCCGCGGTTCCGGTGGTGACGACCGTGGCACAGCGCAGTTGAACGAGGGTGTTGACGTAGGCGGCGGGGTCCGCCCCGGCGGGCAGGCAGTAGCGCTGGACGACGACATTCGAGCCGTGCGTGCCCGCCATCTCCCGCATCGCCGCCCAGGTGCCCGTCGTGTCCGAGTCCGTGGACGTCAGGAGACAGGCCCGGGTGACGGTGTCGACGTGCGAGACCGGGACGGGCGGCGTCGCCCCGTCGCCCGCATCCGGGCGCAGGAGCAGCGCTACGGCACCAACCATGGCGAGAAGTGCCACAACGCCCGCGCAGCGAACGACCCACCACCGCCCGCGAGTCGGGCGGTGGCCCCCATCAGAAACCCTCAAGATCGCCGTCCGCGTCGCGCAGGCGTCCTTCTTCCTCACGCCACGATTCGAACGTGGCCGGCAGCTCCAACTCGGCACCCAGCGGCGGACGGATGTCGCCGCCCGTCAGGCGCAGCAGGAACTCGGCCATCCCCATGTCGTATTCATAATCCCGTTCATAATCCCGACGACGGTCCCCGGGCCGGAATACGACCCGCCACTCGTCCGGCCCGCCGACGCACCGCCACAGGAAGTCGTCACCGGCCTCGTTCGACCCCCAGGTCAGCGTCCCGTCCGCCGGCGGCCACTGAGCGCGGAACAGCAGATGGTCCTCGTACGGGTAACCCTCGAAGCGCGGCGTGCGGATGCCGAGCGAGTCGCCGATCGAACCCAACCCGTAGAGCGCGACGAAGTCGCGGTAATCAGCGGGGAGTTCCCACCCGGTGTCGGCGCGCAGCGCGCCCCAGTCGACCGTGTCGCCGCCTTCAGCGGGTGGCCGCATGACGCGGATCAGTTCCGCCACAGCCCAGTGCATGGTGTCCTCGTATCGTTCGGATCCGCTGGTCACGACGACGAACAGCTGGTCGAAGCGGTAGCGCCACGCTTCAGCTCAGCGGTTCGAAGAACGGGCGACCAGGCGCGAAGTTGCGAGAACACACCGTCACGTCCTCACCCCTGAGGTAAGCCAGCAACCACTCACCGAATGTCATTTCGTGGAGCACCCAAGCAGGACTGTCAAGCTCTTGGACGAGGACGCGCCATGGGCCCGAGGAGCTGTCGGGAACGCGGAGGAAAACCCATTCCCCCGTTGTGGCCAACGCCACCGGCATCAACTCACCGGGGTTCGCCCCTGCCGGACTCGGCAGGTACTCCATCATGTCTGCCTCGCGGAAAAGGTCGAGATCTCCCCTGATGGATTCTCTCAGGTTATGCAGAAGATGGTCAGCGGGGTGCTTCAGATACAGTTGATTGTTGATTTGGACCGAACCGTAGGCATCCACGATCTCACGGAAGTCCGCCGGGAATTCGATTCCGAACTCCCGCTCCGTTTCAATCCATGGCGCCGGATCCGTCCAGTTGAATCCGGGCTCACCCAACAGGGCTTGGATCTCCACAAACATTGCCATCACCTCGTCGCCGCCGTCCACGGGCGACTGCATCGCGCGTCGCATTTCACCCACAGCCCAGCACATCGCACCCTCGTACCGATCCGATCCGATCCGATGCGCGTGCCCGTGTCGTACCAGCCTGCCCAGCCGCGCCTTGGCGCCGACACCGTCCCTACCGCCGAAGACTACAACCTCCACAAAGGAGCAGATATTCGCGGATGACGACGTCGCCGTAGGTGCTGGCGATCGCCGCCCTACTGTCCGGACGAGTCGACTTCCCGAGCAATCGTGACAGTTCTTAGTTATTGTGCCAAATTTCCGCTATCGCCCTTCTTTTCGGAAATGGTCATTCGATTCCCAGGCGCGTATACCTGCGGTCGTCGCGGTCGTGCAGGAACCGTGACCCGGTGTAACGGAGGTCGTCGAAGGCCCAGTCCTCACTGATCTCCCGGGCCGCGAAGCGGCACAGCAACTCGACCATGCCGCAGTCGAAGTGCGACCAGCACTCGGGCATCGCCCAGTGACGGCGCCAGATCACGGTCCCCCACTTGTTGGAGTCCGGCGAATCCGCCCGCCAGCAGAGCAGGTCCGCCTCGACGGTCGAGCCCCAGCCGATCATCGAAGAGGCCCGCCCCATAGACGCGCATGAACTCCTTGTAGTCGTCGGGGAATCCACGCGGATACCGCTCGGACGGACTGTTCCAGTCCAGGATGTCGCCTCCTGCGGCCGGCGGGGTAACCAGCGAAGTGAGACGTGCCAGCGGGCCGGCGGGCGCCGCGCCGGCACGTCTCCAAGTAGTGACGCAGGCAAACATCCCCGTGGCGCGTCCGGTGTCGTCAAGCGCTCTCGGAATCTGATTGCCGATGCCGCTGCCCTTCGAGCAGTTGCTGTTGTTGATCCCGGCCGTTGGCGCGACGGCGACGGATCCGGTGCCGGAGCGGATGGTCAGGGAGCTGCGGCCGATGCTGTACGTGTTCTTCTCGGCATGGGCTCTGACTGCCGCACGGCGGCGGCGCGTTCTTCGGCCGCCTGCTCGGCGGACTCGCGTTGCGTGGTCGTGTTCGAGCCGCGGTAGGAACGGGACCCGTTCGAGGAGCCGGATGACGATCCACGGCCACGGCCACGGCCACGTCCACGTCCACGGGAGGTCGATTGGCGTTGACGCTGTCGCCCACGGGCGTGTTGTCGACGGTGTCGACCGAGTTGAATCCGCCCGTGCCCGGGCTGTACCAGCAGGCGTGCATGTTCACGGTCGTAACTCGTGGAGGCGGCCAGCGTGGTGCCACTCGCGGTGAATCCGTGCTCTTACGCGAAGCCCGAAAGTCATTCACGGTCCTACGTGCAGGTAAGCCGCCCAAAGGCTCGGTGTGGCCGGGTACTTGTCGCTCAGTTCTCGAATCGCTCCATGAAGTGCGTGCGCCGTCCGTCCGATCTCCAGGGCCCCGTCGGTGCCCGTACGCAGACGCGAGTACGTGGCTTCGCACACCTCCGCCGCGACAGTGTCGGCCACTGGCCACAACGTCCCGATCACCTGAGGAAACCCGGCGGACTGGAATGCCGCCGAGAGATGGATCGCTTCGTCCACGAGCACGCCGCTGAACGATGCCGTGGAACATGCCGACAGATAGGCCAGCCGGGCGCGGGGCAGGTCCAGCCTCGAAACGTCCCGTACGGTGAACGGCCGCGTCTGGTGGTCGTGCAGGAGCAGTCGGCTTTCCGTGAGGTGCGCCGAGTCGTAGCGCCCGTGGCAGGCGAAGTGAACGACCTCGTAGGACGGGAGCGCCGACCGAACGGCGTCAGCGGTGGCGGCCGACCCGATCAGTTCGGTCGCGCCCGCGGAGCGGACCAGCCATCGGGCCTCGTCGAGGGCGGCCGGCAGCGGCACCTCACCCGGCGTTTCGGGCATGGCGACGACGAGCACGGTGGCGTCGGTTTCGGGCGCTCGCGGGAGGCTCTGGGCGCGACGCAGGGCGCGGGCGGTCGAGGTGTACGAGAAGACCGCTCGATCCAGCGCCCGTTCTCCGCTGTCCGACATCGCCGCGTGGAGGGGAAAGCAGGCCAGTGGTCCACTCGGCGAACACCACAGGCGTGGCAGCGATGGGGTCGGTGCCGCCCTGGTGAAGCCGAGTTGGTCGAGCACGGGAGCCACCGCTGCCGTCCACAGCCAGGTCAGCGTTGCCCGAACGGTGTCCTGGGCGGTCTTCTGTTCCCGTAGAGAGACGTCCGGCTGGTGAAGGACGTCGAGGGCGGTGAGGAATTCCGTGGCCTTCGCGGTCGTCGCTCGATCCGTCAGGAGCGGGAGAGGCAGAGGATCGATGTGGCCGTCGGGGTGCCACAGGAGGGCGCTGCCGCCGTGTGCGCTCGCGCTCAGCAGGGCGATGGGGCCGTCCACGCCGGGGTGGGGCGGCATGCCTCCTTGCTCCGGCCCGTTGAGGAAGTCGGCGAAGTCCGGGAGTGCCCTGATGTCGGCGAGCACCGTATGCCAGTCGTCGGTCACCCGGCGCCGTACGTCCGCGGCGGCGCCGGGTGTCGGCGGATCGGAGACGGCCCGCCATCCGAACGGCTCGGTCGTGGTGGGGCCGGGCATCGTATCGGTGCTGGATTGACCGAGCAGTTCGCGCAGCGTCTCGAAACGGTTCGCCAATTCCGGCGCCTGCTCACGCAGTCGGGTCGATTCATCCCGTTCCTCCAGTTCCTGGGCCCACAGCACACCCCGGCCGGCCTCGATCAGCCGGACGGCGTCCACCGGCCGTCCGGCTCGTACGGCACACGCGGCCGCGTCGGCGGCCAGGCCGCTCACCGCGCTCAGGCCGTGTTCCTGGTCGACGCGGCGCAGGGATCGCGGTGCGAGCTGCGGGAGGAGGTCAATGGCCAGCGCGTAGGCGGCGGTTGCGCCGTTCCAGTCCTCGGCGGCCCCCAGTGCTCGCCCCCATCGGTGTGCCGCACTCAGGCGGAGGCCCGGCCGTGTGGTCTCGCTGAGGGCGGTCGCGCCGAAGCAACGTGCCGCCTCCTCCTTGCCACGCCGGCTTCGCTGGAGCGCTGCGCGCAGGAAGAGCACCTCGCCCAACTCGACCGCGTAAGCGGGATAGTTGTCGGGATCGGCCGCCATCGCCTCTTCCAGCAGTTCCGTCGCGTCCAGGATCAGCAACCCGATCTGATAGGCCTTCCGCAACTCCCCTGGCCGGCCGCCTATGCGTCGTAGCCACGACCTGGGTCGATCCCACGCGGACGCCCATATGCGGTTGGCCTTGGCGGTGAGCATGGAGGCAAGCGCGCGCAACAGCCCGGGATAGCTGGTGCTGGTCTGCTCGGTCCGCTCGACCGCCTGCCAGGCCACGGCGATCGCCTCGTCCACGAACGCCTCGTCGTCACTGGCCCGTGCGTACAAAGCGAATGCCCGCGCGGCGAGCGCGAGCCCGCTGTCCGGTGCGAACTCGACCGCCTTGAGGCTGAATTCGGTTGCCTGGTCCAGATCCTCCTTCACGTCACTGTGCTCAAGCCGCATAAGCGAGTTCAGGGCGATCTCCGCGCAGCAGCGAGCCACGAACGCTGTCGCGTGGGGTGCGGCGATCACGGCGCCTTTCAGAACGGTGATCGCTTCGTCGAGATCCGACAACACTCCGCGGCTCAGATAGCGGATGACCAGGACGTCGGTCAGGAAACTGCTCGGCTCGGCGACACGCATCCACTGATCGGGGCGGGACTGGAAGGCGCTCAGAGCGTCCCGGGCACGGGCCACGGCCTCGTCGAGATCAGAGTCCTGGTGCAGCCGCGTGTATCGCACGAGCAGTCCTGTTGCGACGTTCGCGAGCACCGGGCCCCGGCCAGGGTGATCCTCGGGAAGTCGGGCGAGTCCCAGGAGCTGCGTCTCGATTCCCTCGTCGAGATCCGACTCGGTGCCCGCGCCGGAGCGGTCGCGCTGGACGAGCGCGGCGCCCAGCGCGGCCAGCGCACTGCCATGTGTGTCGCTGTCGGGGTCCGCGGCCACAACAGCCGCATGTGCGGTGCTGATCGCGCTCTCCAACGCGCTTGTCTCGCCGAGGGACTGGTACTGCTCCAGCAGCAGGCCGACCATGTCGGTGAGAATCCCGGCTCGTTCCTCGGAGCCCGGCGGAATGAGGTTTACGACCTGCTGATGGGCGTCGACCGCCGCGCGAAGAGCGTCCGGATCGTTCGACATACGGTACGAGACGAGCATGGCCCTCGCGAAGGTGCGCAGGTTCCGGAAGTGGTCGGGATCCGTCGGCGGGGACGTGTCCACCGCAGCCTGTGCCCCGCGTATCCCCTCTTCGAGGTCCGGACGGGAACCCACGGCCTCGAACCGGTCGAGATGCACCTCGGCCATCGATCGGAGAAGACCCGCACGGACCGATGCGTCGGCTTCCGGCTGGGCCTCCAACTCCGCACGGAGCAGGGCGATCTCCGTCAGGCGTACGTTGACCACCATCGTCCTGGGAGGTTCCTTGCCCCCACGGTTGACTGTGGTGATCTGCTGAATCGCCTCCCACGCACGATCGTGGTGGTCCTGGAACTCATTCCTGCTGGGGTGGGTTTCCCCACTGTGCGAAAGAGCACTTGACGCGGCCCCCATGGCTTCGACGGCGTCCTCCAGACGCCCCGTCGTCGTGAACTTCGCGAACCACATCTGGCTGAGATCGCCGTAGCGGTCGGGCAACGCGGCATCCTCGCTCGGCGAGAGTTCCACCGCACGCTGGGCAGCCGCCACGGCCTCCGTCAGGTCGGCGGAGTCCCCGAGGACCACGAAGAGGAGGTGGAGTCCATGCGCGAGGCCGCTCAACATGGAAGGTGTGGCGGGGTCACCGCTTCCACCCGACGCCACGGCATGGCGGCGTACGGTGACGGATTCGCGCAGCAGGCCGGGATCCAGGGATTCCGCGAACCGCCGTTCCAGGGCTTCGCCAAGACCGGCGAGCAGTTCCGGGCGGAGCGGATCGTCCTCGCCGTGCGCGATGGCCAACCGCTGGAGGGCGACGGCCAGGGCGGTGTCCGGCTCCGGTGCGTCGAGCAACTCGACGGCGGCGTCGGCGAGTCGTCGCGGGTCGAGGAGCGGGGTGTCGGGCCGCGCCGCGTCGAACACCACGCGGAGCGGGGACGGGAGGCGGTCCGGAGAGTCCGCGTACACCGGCGCGAACAGTCCCAGGACGTCCGCCAGTTCCCGTACGTCGCGGCGGTCGCCGAGAGCGAGGTGCCGGTACCAGGCGAGCCGTCCGGCGAGCAGATGCTCCTCGACTCCCGGAGTTCCGGTCAGCAGTTCCGCCGCATCCCGCCGTGCCTGATCGCTGGTCACCAGGGCCGGATCCCGCGTCAGTTCGTACTGCCGCAACCGGTCACGCACGGCTTCCGCTGCTGTCGCGTCCGGTGCCATCGGAACCCCCGCCGTCGTAGGCACTTCCCGCCGCCCATCTTCCGACATGTCGCATAGGCCGCCTAGTCTCTGACCGCGGAAGTCCGGTGCGACGAGGAGGGACCCGCTGATGAGGTGGCCGGCGGAAGAACTCGCGCGCATGTGTGTCCTCTTGGAGGCCGCGGGCCCACCACTGAGCGAGGGGGCGGCCCGGGCCAAGGCCGAGGAAACCGTCGCGGCCGTGCGCGACGGCGCCGACGCCGAACAGGTGGTGCGGCTCCTGGGCGAGCTGGACCACGCGCTCAGAATGGCCGGCTACGCGGCCGGTCTCGGGCGTTACCGAACCGCCTCGCCCCCTCCCGCCTCCGGGACGGGCCACACGTATCAACCGCTGGGCGGACCCGACGAGCATCCCTTCGAGGAAGTCCTCGCGTGCCCGGGCGAGAACCGGTGCATGCGGGCGGAGTTGCCCGAGTGGGGCGCTCGGATCACCGACCCGGTGTGCACCGTCCATGAGCGACCGCTCGTCCGCGTCAGGACCAGGCCTTGAACACCTTCCTGGCCGAACTGGGCAAGAAGGTGGCCGAACGCTGGTTGTCACTGCTGGTGTTGCCGGGCGCGCTCTATCTGGCGGTCGCCGCAGGGGCGATGGTGCTGCGCCACGGCGGCTGGTACGACCTGGGAATGCTTGCCGATCATGTGAACCGGATCGCCGCGCGTCGCCGGGGAATCGGGCAGGTGGTGTCGACCGGCGCGGCGCTGTTGCTCGGATCCGCGGGTGTGGGCCTGGTGGCACAGTCAGTGGGCGGCGGTGTCGCCCGGTTGTGGCTCGCGGCGGGGCGCGGGCCCGTGGGGCGTCGGCTGACCGAACAACGCCGGAGGAACTGGCGGAGGGCCCACCAGGCCTACCGGTGCGTGCTGTTGGAGCGGTACCGCCGTCAGCAGGGATGGGGTGAAGCGGGCGACGCCGGCCCCCTGCCGGACTCTGCTCGGCTTCTCGTCGTACGCAACCGGATCTGCCTGGTCGAACCGGACCGGCCGACGTGGATGGCCGACCGGATGCGGGCGGCCGGTGAGCGTGTGCACCAGGCGTACGACCTTGACCTGACGGCGGCGTGGCCGCGGCTGTGGCTGTGCATGCCGGAGGCGTCGCGTGCCGAGATCGCGACCGCTCAAGCCGCCTTCGCCTCGACCTGCCGGTTGGCGGGCTGGGGTGTGCTGTATCTGGTGCTCGCGGTGTGGTGGTGGCCCGCCGCCGTGATCGCGGGCGCGATCGTGGGCACGGCCTGGGAGCGCGGGAGAGCGGCGACGGCCGTCCTCGCCGAACTGGTGGAGTCGGCGGTGGACCTCTACGGGCGGGACCTGGCCCAGGCGCTGGGACTGGCGTGCCCGGACGGGTTCACGCCCGATCACGGGGCGACGTTGACCCGCATGCTGCGCAAGGGCGTCTGACCTCGCTACACGATGAGCTGGCGCGGCTCTCGCTGTCCCGTCTTCCCGGCCTCCGCGCTGAGCGCGCGGCTCTCCTCCGCCGAGGGAACCCGGCCCGGCCTGACGGAGACACGTCCGCCAGGCCACCCAGTGTCGCGTGGTCCGCGGCTCCCCCCGCGGACCGGCTCAGGCCTCGTCAGGCGTCAAGCGCAACGAGATGCTGTTGATGCAGTACCGCTGGTCCGTGGGCGTCGCATAGCCCTCGCCCTCGAACACGTGACCGAGGTGCGACCCGCACCGGGCGCACCGCACCTCGGTGCGCACCATCCCGTGCGAGCGGTCCTGGATCAGTTCGACCGCGTCGGTGTCCTTCGGGTCGTAGAAGCTCGGCCAGCCGCAGTGGGACTCGAACTTCTCGGTGGAGGTGAAGAGTTCGGCGCCGCAGGCGCGACAGGAGTAGACGCCCTTCGTCTTGGTGTCGGTGTACTCGCCGACGAAGGCCGGCTCCGTGCCGGCCTGCCGCAGTACCGCGTACTCGGCCGGGTTCAGCTCCGCGCGCCATTCCTCGTCCGGCTTTTCGACGTCGTACGACATGCAGCTCAGCCCCTTACTTCGCGAGACGGTCCAGGATCCGCGGGCCGAGGTCTGTCACATCGCCCGCTCCCATGGTGAGAACCAGATCACCGGGCTTCGCCATTCCCGCGACGATCTCGGGGACGCCCGCCTTGTCGTGTACCGGGGCCACGTCGGCGCCCGCCGCACGCCCGGCCTCGATGATCAGGTCGCTGGTGACGCCGGGGATCGGGTCCTCGCGGGCCGGGTAGATGTCCAGGACCAGCGAGGCGTCCGCGAGGGCGAGGGACTGGCCCATCTCCTTGCCGAGTTCCTGGGTGCGGGAGAACAGGTGGGGCTGGAAGACCACCAGCAGCCGCGCGGTGGAGGCCGCCGCGCGCATCGCCTCCAGGTCGGCGGTCATCTCGGTGGGGTGGTGGGCGTAGGAGTCGATCACTTGGACGCCGGCCGCCTCGCCCTTGAGCTGGAGGCGCCGCTTCACGCCCGTGTACGCGGCCAGCGCGGGCGCCAGTTCCGCCGCCGGGATGCCGAGCGCGGCGCCCGCGGCGAGGGCGGCGACCGCGTTGCTCGCGTAGTGGCGGCCGGGGACCGAGACGGTGAAGGTGAGTTCGTCGCCGCCCAGGACGACCGTCACCTCGCTCTTCAGTCCCTGCGCGACCACGGAGAGGATGCGTACGTCGGCGTCCTCCGCCTCGCCGTACGTCACCGTCTTCACGGAGGCCGAAGCGGAAGCGGAAGCCGAAGGGGACTCTGACACCCGGCGCGTAAGCTCCCGCGCACCCTCGTGGTCCGCCGAGATCACCAGTGTGCCGCCGGGCACGATCCGGTCGGCGAAGGTCTGGAAGGAGTCGTAGATCTCTTCCATGGACGCGTAGTTGGCGTGGTGGTCCAGCTCCACGTTGAGGACGATCGCGACCTCGGGGGCGTACTTGTGGAAGCTGCGGTCGGATTCGTCGGCCTCGGCGACGAAGATCTCGCCGTCGCCGTGCAGCGCGTTCGAACCGGGGACGTCCAGGTCGCCGCCGATCGCGTACGACGGGTCGAGACCCAGCTCGGTCAGCGAGACCGCGAGCATCGACGTCGTGGTCGTCTTGCCGTGCGTGCCCGCGACGGCGATCGGGCGCAGGCCGTCCATCAGGCGGGCCAGGGCGTCCGAGCGGTGGACTACGGGGATGCCCAGTTCGGCCGCGCGGGCCAGTTCGGGGTTGTCCTCGCGGATCGCCGACGACACGACCACGCAGGTGGCGTCGTCGGCGAGGTGCTCCGCCGCGTGTCCGACGTGCACGGTGACGCCCAGGGCGCGCAGCGCGTCGGCGGTCCCGGAGTCCTTGGCGTCGCTGCCCGCGACCTTCGCGCCGCGCTGCGCCAGGATCTTGGCGATCCCCGACATTCCGGCCCCGCCGATGCCGATGAAGTGCGGTCGGTCCATGGCGGTGGGAAGGCCGGGTGCCATGTGTGTCTCCCTGTGCGTGCTGGTTCGTACGGATACGGCGGACGTTCGGCGGCCAGCCTATTCGGTGCCACCGACAATCACGGACACCCGCCCGCCGCTCCCCGCCCGCTAGTCCTCGCCGGCTACTCCTTGCTGTGCGAGAACAGCTTCAGCACCGGTACGCCGACCTTGTGACGGGCCCGGGAGGCCCAGTCGCGGTGGAAGAACTCCTCCACGTAGTGGGGGTCGGTCAGCACGATGACCTCGTCGGCGCCGATCTCGTCCACCAGGGTCTTGAGGGCGTCCAGCGGGTGGTCCTCGATGAGCCGCCCCTCGGCCTCGCTGCCGGCCGCGTGCAGGGCGTCCAGGGACACCGACAGGGCCTGTGCGCCGAGTTCCGCCGCGTCCTTGCCCTCGGGGGTCTCCCGCTCGTGCGCCGCCTCGTCGAGTTCGCCGAGGGCGACGTCGTCGATGGCCCGCAGCAGGCGGTCCGCCTGGTCGCCGCGGGGCTGGAGCAACACGTGGAAGGAGACGGTCTCGTCACCGTGCAAGGTGGTGACGAACTCCACGTCGGCGGACGTAAGGGCCTTCTCGATCATCAGTACGCTTGTGAACACCAGGCGCCCCTTCTCCTTCGAGGACCCTCGGGCCCTCTCTCCTCCGTGGGCCTGCCAGGCCCTGCGGAAACCATCCTGCCCCGTGATCGCACGGGTACTGCCGGATTTAGTGTGCCCGCCGAAAGACAAACGGAACGGATCATTCCGCCCGTTTTCAGCTCCGACGGTAGCGACCGAACAGGAACCCGGCCTCTTCCAGCAGGGACACCAGTTCGAAGCGCTGAGGAACCTTAACCGACGGCCCTCCGGCGATCCGCTGCGCCTCCCCCGCCACGAGCATCGGCGAGAGGGTCAGGCACAGTTCGTCGAGCACCCCGGCGGCCACGAACTGCCCCAGCAGCCGCGGCCCGCCCTCGGCCAGCAGCCGGGTGTGCCCGAGGTCCGCGAGCGCCTGTACGGCCCGTGCGGGGTCCACGCCGGCGCCGTCACCGGCGACCACCACCCGGGCGCCCGCCTTCTCGGCCGCCGCGACCCGGTCCGGGGCGGCCTCGGCGCCCGTCAGGATCAGCGTCGGCACCAGGGGCGAGCCGAAAAGCGGAAGCGAAAAGTCCAGGTCGAGGCTCGCGGTGACGACCGCGATCACCGGGGCGGGCGCCTGTCCGGCCGCCGCCCGCGCCGCCGCGAACTCCGCACGCGCGCGTGCGGGCCGGTAACCCTCCTGGCGTACCGTTTCCGCACCGACGACCACGACATCCGCCAGCGCCCGCAGTGTGCCGAAGATCCGCATGTCGGCGTCACCGGAGATGGGCTGCGAGCGGCCCTCGTGCTGACCGGCCCCGTCGAGCGTGGACACCATGTTGGCGCGCAGCCAGGGGCCCTCCCCTACGGGGTAGGCGTACGCCGCCGCGAGTTCCGGAAGCCCCCACTCCCGGTCCGTCACACGCGCATCAGGGGCCCCGTCCGAGGCCTGGGCTGCTGTTTCGTCGGTCACAGGGAACAGGCGTCGCATGTCGTGCAGTGTGGCACGGCCTTTAGAGTGGTGAACCGTGTCGTCCTCCTCCGCCGCCTCCGGGATCAGCCCGATAGCAGACGCGGCCCCGCTGTCCCTGTGCGCCCGTGAGCCGTACGTCCCCGCGGACCGGCTGGTCGCCGAGATGGTGCCGCCGCCGCGCTTCGACTCGGTGCGCTTCGCCACGTACATCCCGGACCCGAACCAGCCCAGCCAGACCGAGGCCGTCGGCGTCCTGGAGACCTTCGCCACCGGGCTCGGCGGGGCGCACGCGGCGACCGCGAAGCGCGGCTTCCTCGGCTTCGGCAGGGGCAGGGCGCCCAAGACCCCGGCGGGCCCCCGTGGCGTCTACCTGGACGGCGGCTACGGCGTCGGCAAGACCCACCTGCTGGCCTCCCTGTGGCACGCGACCCCGGCCGAGCCCACGCTCAAGGCCTTCGGCACCTTCGTCGAGCTGACGAACCTGGTCGGCGCGCTCGGCTTCCAGAAGACGGTCCAGACGCTGTCGGGCCACCGACTGCTGTGCATAGACGAGTTCGAGCTCGACGACCCGGGCGACACCGTCCTGGTGTCGACCCTGCTCGGCAAGCTGGTCGACGCGGGCGTCGCGCTCGCCGCCACCTCCAACACCCTGCCGGGCAAGCTCGGCGAGGGCCGGTTCGCGTCGGTCGACTTCCTGCGCGAGATCCAGGGCCTGTCCGCGCACTTCCGCTCGCTGCGCATCGACGGCGACGACTACCGCCACCGCGGGCTTCCCGAGGCCCCGAAGCCGTTCACCGACGAGCAGGTCACCAAGGCGGCGTACGCCACCGCCGACGCCTCCCTGGACGACTTCCCGCACCTGCTCGCCCACCTCGCCAAGGTCCACCCCAGCCGCTACGGCGCCCTGACCGACGGCCTCAAAGCGGTCTGCCTCACCGACGTCCGGCCGATACCGGACCAGTCGACGGCCCTGCGACTGGTCGTCCTCGCGGACCGGCTCTACGACCGTGAAGTGCCCGTCCTGGCCTCGGGGTTGCCCTTCGACCAGCTGTTCAGCGAGGAGATGCTGAACGGCGGCTACCGCAAGAAGTACTTCCGTGCGATCTCCCGTCTCACCGCGCTGGCCCGGGACGCCAAGGGCCTCGTCGAAACCGTCTAGTTCACGCCAGCCCAGGCACGCTTTTCACGCTCTCTTGGATCGGAAACGCTCCGTTAACCCTGCAAACAACTTCACCGGGATACCGTGTCACTTGACCAGCCGTTGACCTGGCCTTGGTCTGTACTAGGAACATCAACCGGCCGAAGGGGGGCGCATGTTCCGAGGTAAGGCGGCTCGGACCGTCGTGACGCTCCTCACCGCCGTCCTCCTTGCCCTTCCGTTCTTCGCACCCATGGAACCCTTCGCACCCGCGCACACAGCGCGTCACGCGGAGGCCAAGGCCCAGCCCGCGCTCAAGCTCAGCGGCAAGGCCCTGCGCGCCGAGACGATCACGTTCCGCGACTGCGGCGCCTCCGGGACCCCCACCGTCCCGATGCGGCTGCGCGACCGTTTCCGCACCGCCGACTGCGGGCCCGAGACGCCCGAACGCCCCCTGCTGACACAGGACCCGGCGGCCGCACGCCCAGAGGTGGCGCCCGGCGCGGCGCACCACCGCACAGCGAGATCCTCGACAGCGCACTCTCCGGCGGCACTTCAGGTCTTCCGCTGCTGAGAGTCGAGCAGGCAGTCGGTTCCCCCACGCACACTGTCATGCAAGCCCGACGCGCCCAGAGGGCGCGCCAGGAGGAGTACTCACGCCATGCAGCCCCTCATCGACAACGCCCGTACGTTCGGACAACGCCCTGAGGAGTTCGCCAAACTCGCCGAAGGCCAGTCCCCGCAGGTGCTGTTCATCACCTGCTCCGACTCCAGGGTCGTACCGGCCCTGATCACGGGCGCCCGCCCCGGCCAGCTCTTCGAACTGCGCACCGCCGGCAACATCGTCCCGCCGTACGCCTCCGAGCACCCCACGAGCGAGGCGTGCACCATCGAGTACGCCGTGGAGGTCCTCGGCGTCTCCGACATCGTGGTCTGCGGGCACTCGCACTGCGGCGCGGTCGGCGCCCTGGTGCGCGGCGACGACCTGACCGCCGTACCCGCCGTGCGCGACTGGCTCACGCACGCGACTCCCAGGCCGGAGGGGACGGTCGACGACCCGGCCGTCTCCGAAGGCGTACAGAGCCACGTCCTCACGCAACTGCTGAGGCTGCGCTCGTACCCGTACATCGAGAAGAAACTGAAGGACCGTCAACTCGCCCTGCACGCCTGGTTCTACGAGGTCCACACCGGCGCGGTCCAGGTGCATGACCCCGCCGTCGACGCCTTCAAGGCCCTGTGAGCGCGCCGATGTTGACCAAATTCCCTTATCTGCGGCAGGACTTCGCCGCCTCCCTCGTCGTGTTCCTGGTCGCGCTCCCGCTCTGCGTGGGCGTGGCCGTCGCCTCCGGTGTGCCGGCCGAACTCGGCCTGGTCACCGGCATCGTGGGCGGGATCGTCACCGGACTCATGCGGGGCAGCAGCCTCCAGGTGTCCGGGCCCGCCGCCGGTCTGACCGTGCTGGTCTTCGAGGCGGTGCGGGAGTACGGACTGCCCGCCCTCGGAGTGATCGTGCTCGCGACCGGCGTGCTCCAAGTCCTCATGGGCGTCCTGAAGTTGGGGCGCTACTTCCGGGCCATCTCGGTCTCGGTCGTCGAAGGCATGCTCGCCGGTATCGGACTGGTGCTGATCGCCGGGCAGTTGTACTCGGTGGCGGGGGCGAAGGCCCCCGCCTCGGGTCTCGACAAGATAGCCGAGCTGCCCGGCACGCTCGTCGACGCCGCCGGGAACACGAAGGCGCTGGCCTCGCTCGCGCTCGGCGCCGCCACCATCGCCGTACTGGTGCTGTGGAAGCGACTGCCCGCCAAGGTCCGTACGGTCCCGGGCCCGCTGGCCGCCGTAGGACTGGCGACCCTCGCCGCGCTCGCCTTCGGGCTGCCGGTGGCGACCGTCGAGGTGCAGGGGCTGCTCGGCTCGCTCCAGCCGCCGCCCCTCAGCGAGTTCGGTGAAGTGGCGCACGTCGGGCTCCTGGGCACGATCGTCGCGTTCACGCTGATCGCGTCCGCGGAGTCGCTGTTCAGCGCGGCGGCGGTGGACCGGCTGCACTCCGGGCCGCGTACCGCGTACGACAAGGAGCTGGTCGCGCAGGGCGCGGGCAACGCGATCTGCGGGCTGCTCGGCGCGCTGCCGATGACCGCGGTGATCGTGCGCAGCGCGGCGAACGTGCAGGCGGGCGCGCGGACGAAGGCGTCCCGGGTGATGCACGGCGTCTGGCTGCTGCTGTTCGCGGCGCTGCTGCCGGACGTCCTCGCGTACATCCCGATCCCGGCCCTGGCGGGCATCCTGGTGCACGCGGGCGCCAAGCTGATCCCCGTCCGGGAGATCGTGTCGCTGTGGCGCGAGCACCGGGGCGAGGCGCTGATCCTGGTGGTCACGGCGCTGTCGATCGTCGCGGTCAGCATGTTCGAGGGTGTGCTCATCGGGCTGGCACTGGCCGTCGCGAAGACGGCGTGGGAGGCCTCGCACATAAAGCTGGAGGTCGTCGACAAGGGCTCGGGCCCGGTGCAGGCGTACCTGTCGGGCAACGCGACCTTTCTGCGGCTGCCGAAGATCCTCGACAGCCTGGAGGCGCTCCCCCAGGACCGGCCGGTCGAACTGCACCTCTCCGGCCTGCACCACCTGGACCACGCCTGCCGTACGGCCCTGGAGAACTGGGCCGAGCGGCACAGCGCGGCCGGTACCGAGCCGGTGAAGGTCACCGCCGCGTAGGCGGGCCGGTGCCTGCCCCGGGGTGATCGTGGCCCCGGGGCAGGCACCGGGCATACCCTTGCAGGAGCAGACAAAAGGGCCTCTCGGCAAGGGGGTCGGAATGCTCCAGGAACTGCTGGTGGCGGGCGTGGCGGCCGGTTCCGCGTGCGCGGTGTATGTCGCCGCGGCGGCCAGGGTCGTCAAGCAGTACGAGCGCGGGGTGGTCTTCCGCCTCGGGCGGGTGGCCGGCGCGGAGCGGGGGCCCGGCTTCACCACGGTCGTCCCGTTCGTGGACAAGCTCCGCAAGGTCAACATGCAGATCGTGACGATGCCCGTCCCCGCGCAGGAGGGCATCACTCGCGACAACGTGACAGTGCGCGTGGACGCGGTCGTGTACTTCAAGGTCGTCGACGCGACCGACGCGATCATCAAGGTCGAGGACTACCGCTTCGCGGTCTCGCAGATGGCCCAGACGTCACTGCGCTCGATCATCGGCAAGAGCGACCTGGACGACCTGCTCTCCAACCGCGAAAAGCTCAACCAGGGACTGGAGTTGATGATCGACAGCCCCTCCATCGGCTGGGGCGTGCAGATCGACCGCGTCGAGATCAAGGACGTGTCCCTCCCCGAGACCATGAAGCGTTCCATGGCCCGTCAGGCCGAGGCCGACCGCGAGCGCCGGGCCCGGATCATCAACGCCGACGCCGAGTTGCAGGCCTCCAAGAAACTCGCCGAGGCCGCCGAGCAGATGTCCGAGCAGCCGGCCGCCCTCCAACTCCGGCTCCTGCAAACGGTGGTCGCGGTAGCGGCCGAGAAGAACTCGACCCTCGTCCTCCCCTTCCCGGTGGAACTGCTGCGCTTCCTGGAACGAGCACAGCCGCAACCGCCCACCCCTCCCCCACCTCCGCCCGCTGTCGAGCAGTAGCGCACCCGCGCCCGCCCGCACCGGCCACGCCGACCGGCCGGTACGGGCCACTGACTGGCGGCCCCCGCCCTCGCCGCGCAGGATCGAGGGAGCCGACCGGAAGGGGTCCCCATGGCCAAGAAGGGCACGAAGCGCGAGAACGGACAGCAGGCCCTCACCGACCTGCTGCGCGTCCCCGCCGACCGACCGGTCGACCTCTCCTCCTGCGACGCTACGGCCACCCCCGGCGGCCCCGCGGACAAGGCGGCGGGCCTCAAGGACACCGCCCGGATGGGCGAACACCTGGCCGACCTGCAAGAACGCCTCTGGGCGGCAAGCACGGGCGGCGACCGGCGCCGCCTCCTCCTGGTCCTCCAGGGCATGGACACCAGCGGCAAGGGCGGCACGGTCAAGCACGTCATCGGCCTGTTCAACCCCTCCGGCTGCCGCATCCGAGCCTTCAAGGCGCCCACCACCGAGGAGCGGAAGCACGACTTCCTCTGGCGCATCAAACGCGCCCTCCCCGAGCCCGGCGAGATCGGCATCTTCGACCGCTCCCACTACGAGGACGTCCTCATCGCCCGCGTCCGCGAACTCGCCCCGGACCGCGAGATCAACGACCGCTACGGCCGCATCAACCGCTTCGAGAAGTCCCTGACCGACGACGGCGTGACGATCGTCAAGTGCTTCCTCCACATCTCCTACGACCAACAGCGCCGCCGCCTGCTGGAACGCCTCGACAACCCGGACAAGCACTGGAAGTTCAACCCCGGCGACATCGAGGAACGCGCCCTGTGGCCCGCGTACCAACAGGCCTACGAGACCGCCCTCGCCCGCTGCTCCACCCCGGAGGCCCCCTGGTACCTGGTCCCCGCCGACCGCAAGTGGTACCGCAACTGGGCCATCAGCCGCCTGCTCCTGGACCACCTGACGGCCCTGGATCCGCGGTATCCGGAGGCGGACTTCGATGTGGCGGCATGCCGGAAGCGGCTGCTCGACTCCGACTGACGGCCCATTCCGTGTCGATGGCCGATTAGCCTCTTTTACTCACATATGTTCTTACGGTGACCATTCGAGTACGACGAGTCGCCGCCGCCTGTGCGCTCGGCGCCGCGCTCACCGCCTGCGGGGCCCCTTCCGCGCCCCACGCCAGCCGTCCGGCGCCCACCGCGTCCCCCGCCGCGCCTTCTCGGCCGCCCACCCTCGCGCCCGGTCCCGCCGGACTGACCCCCGTGTTCAAGAACGGTCCGCGGGTGGACGGCAAGACCGTCGCGCTGACCTTCGACGCCGACATGACCGCCGATCAGGGACCGCGCGCCGCGGCGGGCGAGCACTTCGACAATCCGCCGCTCATCGCGACGCTGCGGGCGCTGAAGGTACCGGCGACCGTGTTCATGACCGGCCGATGGGCCGACGAGTACCCGGCCGAGGCCCGCGACATCGGGCGGGACCCGCAGTTTGAGATCGCCAACCACTCCTACAGCCACTACGCCTTCACCGGCGACTGCTACGGCCTGCCGACCGTCTCCCGGGACCGGATGAAGGCCGATGTGGAGCGGGCGTACACGGCGTTCAAGAAGGCGGGCGTGCCGAACGCGATGCCGTACTTCCGCTTCCCCGGCGGGTGTTACGACCGGCAGGCGCTGAAGACGCTGAGCGCGGTCGGTGTCACGGCGGTGCAGTGGGACGTGGTGAGCGGCGACGCCTTCGCGACGGACTCGGACGCCGTGGCCCAGCAGGTGCTGGAGGGTGTGCGGCCCGGCTCGGTGGTCGTCATGCACTGCACCCGCAGCGCCGCCCCGGCGACCGAGAAGGCGGTCCGCATGATCGTGCCCGAGCTGCGGAAGAAGGGGTACCGGTTCGTGAAGGTCTCCGAGCTGATCGGGGCGGCGGACCGGCACCACTGAGGTTTCCGCGCTCCTCGTACGCTGGTCTCATGAGTGACGAAGAACCGGCGTCGGCGTACGCGGAGTGCGTGCTGTGCCGGGAGCCCACCGAGTACCCGGAGTCGTACAAGGGGATCACGCTGTGCCCCGTGTGCGAGTGGCAGGAAGCGCAGCGGACCGCCTGTTCAGGGTGAGCGGCGGGATATGAGGGCGCAGGTCACGACGGTCACCGCCGCCGTGACCAGAGCCGCCCCGGCCAGGGGCAGCGGCGGGACCGGGACCGTGCCGGACCGCGAGCCGCTGACCAGACCGCTGACCGCCGTGCCGAGCGCCGCCGCAGTGCTGAGCGCGACCAGCAGACAGGCGGGGACGGTGTCGGAGGGGCGTGGATTTGCCGGTGCCGTTGGTTCCCTCTACTCGGGTGAGGCTGTTCGGTGTCAAGGTCAGGTTCACACCGCGGCATCTTCTCGCGAGAGCGTCATGGGGAGTAGGTCGTTTGGCGGGTGCCGGTGCGTTGGGGCTGGGCGCGCCCACGCGGCGGAGCCGCACAATGTCATAGCCCCGCGCCCCTGGGTGGGTTCACTCAACGGGGTTTTCAAGGGCCGCCCTTCCCCCTGGCAGACTGGACGCTGTGACCAGTGATAGTGCCGATCCCTTTCTCAACGAGCCCACCGTGCGTGACGAGGCTCCGCAGTTTGTGTTGCCCTTGGTCGTGCGGATCGAGCGGGATGCTCCGCCGGCTCGGACGGACGCGTTGGAGACGGCGGCCCGGGCCGTGCTGACGATCCTGAGTGACGAGCGGGCCCTCGGTGACGGGGAGTGGGCACAGGCCGTGCGGGACTGGCAGGACGCGCGGATCCGGAAGGTGGTGCGGCGGGCGCGTGGGGCCGAGTGGCGGCGGGCCGAGGCGCTGCCGGGCATCACGGTGACCGGGAAGTCGGCGGAGGTACGGGTCTTCCCGCCCGTCCCGCTCGACGGCTGGCCCAAGGACCTGGCCCGGCTCCAGGTGTCCGGCACCGACCTCGACGACCCCGAACCGCCGGCTGACGCCGACCCCACGGCACCGGTGCTCTGGTTGAACCCCGACCTCGACATGTCCGCCGGCAAGACGATGGCCCAGACCGGTCACGGCGCCCAACTCGCCTGGTGGGAGCTGTCGGAGGAGGAGCGGACCGCCTGGCGTCAGGCCGGGTTCCCGCTCTCCGTCCGCACGGCCGTCCCCGCCCAGTGGGCCGAACTCACCAGCGGCGAGCGGCCGTTGGTCCGGGACGCGGGCTTCACCGAGATCGCTCCCGGGCTGACCGTCGCGGTCGAGGGGCACGACCGGGTCGGCGAGCTGCGCGGTGAGGAGCGAGGACCCATCGGCTGACGGGGTGGGGACCGTGGTCGGCGGGATACCCGCGCACTCAACTGCCCAGCATCTTCAACGTCCGCCGGTGCCACACCAGCGGACTCCGCTCGTCGTCCGACCTCATCGCCAGCACGCGCAGCACGATGATGTCGTGGTCGCCTGCCGGATAGCTGTGCTCGACGGTGCACTCCAGCCAGACCGGCGCGCCGTCGAGGAAGATCGCACCGGATTCCGCCTCCGCCGTGCGCAGGCCGGCGAACCGTGACTCCTTGCTGCGGGAGGAGAGTTGACGAGCCTTGTCGCTGTGGCCCTCTCCCAGGACGGAGATCCCGATCGCCCGCGCGCGGGACAGTACCGGCCAGGTGGTGGAGGTGTGCTGGGCGGCGAAGGAGACCATGGGCGGGTTGTGGGAGACGCCGACCGCGAACGACGAGACGATCATGACGGTCGGTTCGCCGTGGACGCGCGCGGAGAGGGCCGCGACCCCCGCGGGGAAACCGGAGAACGCTCTCGTCATCTCCCCGGGATCCGAGGTGATGCCGTCCAGGTTCTCCAGGCCTTCCATTGCCGTCATCGTGCAACCCCCGTCCGTGTACGGCTTCATGAGGCCACGTCAGGCTTCATCAGGCGACTCCCGTGGGTATCCGTGGGTAGGTGTGGCGCGGCGGGCACCGGTACAAGTCCCCTGCCGGGAGGCTCTGTTCGCAGGAGCGCGCAGGCGAGGAGGCAGAGCAGTCCGGCCGCCGCGAGCCCGCCGAGCGTGACCGCGTAGCCGTGGCCGGCCAGCAGAACGGCGCAGACCGCGCTGCCCAGTACCGCGCCGAGTTGCTTCATCGCGTTGAAGGTTCCGGAGGCCGCCCCGACCTCGGCCGGGCCGACCGAGGTGACCGCCGCGATCGAAAGGGGCGACCAGACAAAGGAGTTGGCGACCCCGTACACCGCGAACGTGGCGGTCAGCGCGGGGATCGGGGCGTCGGTCGCGACGAGTACCGCCGATGTGCCGATGGACAGGACGAGCGCGCCGGAGCCGATGACGGCGACCGCGCGGGAGCCGATGCCGTTGTTGAGCCGGGCCGACACCGGTGCCCCCAACAGGCAGACCACGCCCATCGGTACGAGGGTGAGGGCGGCCGCGCCCGCGTCGAGACCGCGCTCCCGCTGGAGGTACAGCATCAGCGGGATCATGGCCGACCCGGAGCAGAAGGCGGCGGCCGCACCCGCCCAGGCCGCGACGACGAACCCACGGCTGCGCAGCAACTCCATCGGCACGAGGGCGCGTTGACCGTCCCGGCGCTGTAGCCAGACCACAGCCACCACGACCAGCACGCCCACCCCGGCGAGCAACCACCGCGGTACGCCCAGCACTTCGGCACTCGTGCCGTCCGTGCCCTGGATACCGATCACCAACGCACCCAGCCCGGCCGCGTTCGCGCAGATCGCCCACACCGGGATGCGCGCCGACTGCCGTGGCAGGACCGGCACGAACACCGCCACGGCGACCATCGCCGCGAGGCCGACCGGCACGTTGACCCAGAACACCGCGGGCCAACCCCCGGCCGCCACAAGGAATCCGCCCAGCAGCGGCCCGACGGCCACCGCCGCTCCGCCGACCGCGCCCCACACCCCGAGCGCGACGGCGAGACGCGGCGGCCGGAACAGCGCCTTGATGAGGGTCAGGCACTGCGGGGTCATCAGCGCGGCGCCGATGCCCTGTGCCACCCGCCAGGCGACAAGTGCCGTGATGGTGGCGGCCGTCGCGCACAGCAGTGACCCGAGCGTGAACGCGGCCAGTCCGACCAGGTGGACGCGTCGATGGCCGTAGCGGTCGCCGAGCCGTCCCGCGACGACCAACGGCACCGCGTACGCGATGAGATAGCCGCTGTTGACCCACATCGCGGCGGTCTCACCGGCGTGCAGCCCGCTGATCAGTGACGGCAGCGCGACCGAAGTGATCGTGCTGTCCAGCAGCAGCATGAAGAACCCGGTGCACAGACTCCCGAGGGCGAACCAGTCGCGCCGAGCACGCACACTCACCGCCCTCACCTCAGACTGCCAGGTTCTCGCGGAGAGTTGGGCCGGGGTAGGCCGGTGCGAGCGCGCCGCGGCGGCGGAGTTCGGGCAGCAGCAGTTCGCTGATCGCGGCGAAGCCGGCGGGCATGGCCAGTGGGCTGGAGAACATGAAGCCGCCGCGTGCTCCGGTGGCGGCGAAGTTCTCCTCCAACGCGTCGGCCACGGCGGCCGGATCGCCGACGAGGCTGTGGTCCAGGCCCGTGGCCCGTCCCCGGCCGTGCGCGAAGAACTCGCCACGGCTCATGGTGTGGTCCGCGCCGAACTCCGCGACGAGCGAGCCGACGAGCCCCGCCGGACTCGCGTTGGCGGCCGCCAACTCGTCGCGAAGTTCGCTCAGTTGGAAGGAGGCGGGCAGCGTCGAGAAGTCGTAGCCGGCGTTGTGCGAGAGGTAGGTGGCGACCGCCTCCTCGTTCCAGAACTCGTGCACCGCCTCGCAGCGCGCCAGCGCCTCGGCCTTCGTACGGCCGACGATCACCTGGGTGGCCCAGAGGATGCCCACGTGTTCCGGGTCCCGCCCCTCGGCGAGCAACGCCTCGTCGAGCAGCTTGCGATGGCGCTGCTGGCCCGCGAGATTGCCGCCGAACCCGAAGACCAGGTCGGCGAAGCGGGCCGAAGCGGCAATGCCCCGGGGCGAGTTGCCCGCCTGGACGATGAGCGGGTGGTACTGCGGACCGGGTACGGACGCGAGCGGTCCCTTGACGGTGAAGAAGCGCCCCTCGTGATCGATGGGGTGCACCTTCTCGGGATCGGCGAACCGGCCCGTGCTCCGGTCGCGGACGATGGCGTCCGGTGCGACGGAGTCCCACAACGCCCGGCAGACGTCGACGAATTCCTCCATCCGCTCGTAGCGCAGGTCGTGGTCCATCAGTTCGGTGAACCCGTAGTTGGCCGCGTCGGCGCCGCGCGTGGAGGCGACCACGTTGAAGGCGATACGGCCGCCGGTCACATGGTCGAGCGAGTTCAACAGCCGGGCGACGTAGAAGGGATGCATGAAGGTGGACGAGTACGTCAGGCCGAAGCCGACCTTCTCCGTCACCGTGGACATCGCGGCGATGACCGGTGCCATGTCGTGGCGCGGCCACTGGATGCCCCACTCGACGGCGGGTGCGATGCTGCCGCGCCAGGTGCTGGGGATGCCGCTGCCGTCGCCGAAGAACAGCAGGCCGACGCCCGCGCGTTCGGCGGTCTGCGCGAGTTCCATGAACATGCGGACGTCGGGGAAGTCCCGCCCGATCCAGGAGCCCTGGCGTGCCCAGGCGCCCTCGGTGTGGGTGAAGGAGAGGTCGTAGCCGATGTGCATTCCGGTCATCGCGCGGCCTTCTTCCACAGCTCGACGACCTCGTCGGCGTCGCTCAACACAGCCACGTTCAGGCCGAGTTGGAACAGGGCGGCGGCGTTGACGTGGTGGTCGTAGGCGGCCGTAGCGTCCTGCGGTACCACGACGGGCCAGTCGAGTTGGACGGCGTCCTGGGCGGTCGCGTACACACAGCACTCGCTCGTCAGACCGACGACGGTGAGCCAGTCGCAGCCGGCCGCGTGCAGCCGTGCGTCGAGATCGGTGCCGAGGAAGCCGCTGTAGCCGCGCTTGACCACCCGCAACTCCCCTGCCTCGGGCACCATTTGGAACCACTCGGCGCCTGGTGTCCCGATCCGGCACGGCTCGTCCGGGCTCATGGGTGCGTCGTAGTCGCCCTCGCGCAGCCAGTTGCTCGACCGCCACGGCCGTGCCGGGTCGCTGCCCAACTCGACCCACACGACGGGTACTTGGGCGGCGCGGGCGGCGTCGACGAGTTCGGCGATCCGGGTGACCGTCCGGCCCAGCGCCGCCAGCGCCTCGTCTGTGAGGCCGTACGCCCCGAGTCGGTCCGGGTCGGCGAAGTCCCGTTGCACGTCGACCACGACGAGCGCGGGCCTGCTCTCCGGCCTTGCGAGGCGGGCGAGTTGTCTGTCGCGGAGGTCGGACATCAGGCCGTCACCTCGTCGCGGGCGCGCAGCGCGGGCAGCACAGTGTCGCCGAAGAGCAGCATGTCCTCGTCGTACTCCGGGAAGATCAGCATGAGTCCGTCGAGGTCGGCCTCGCGGACGATGTACTCGATGTGCTCGGTGACGGTCCGGGCCGAACCAGCGACGTACGGCGTCTGGAAGGCGGCCTCCCCGTCGGCGCCGGCGGCCCAGGCGCGGGCCTGGTCCTCGGGAACGCCCCAGGTGTGCCGCATATGGGCGAGGGCCTCGCGGTCGACGCCCGCGCCCCACTCCTTGACCTTCTTGACGGCCAGTTCGTCGGTGTCGTCCTGGACGACGGTGAGCATCGAATAGGTCTTGCAGACACGGCCGTTGGCCTTCGCGCGGGCGTGCACGTCGGCGGAGAGCGACCGCATGTCGTCAAGGCTGTCGGCCGCGAGGAAGGCGCCGTCGGCGTACTTGGCCTGGAAGCGGCGCGCGTCCTCGGAACGGCCCGCGCTGATGAGGGTCGGCCGGGTCGCCGGGTGCGGGCGCGACTCGCAGTCGGCGAGGTCGAAGTACGGGGTGCGCATGGTGACCGAGTCCTCGGCCCACAGCCGGGTGACGGCCTCCGTCCAGAGCTCCGTCATCCGGTAGCGGTCCGCGTGGCTCAACTCCGGGTCCCAGTCGCCGAATTGCTCGAACTCCCCCGCGTACGAGCCGTTCACGATGTTCATCCCGGCCCGGCCGCCGGAGATGTCCTGGAGGGTGGTGAGCATCTTCGCCGCGACGGCGGGGTTGTGGATGTTGGCGTGCAGGGTCGCCCAGATCCTGACCCGGGTGGTCGCCTCGGCGAGCGCGGCCATCATCGTCATCGACTCCAGCGAGCGGCCCCAGTGGTCCGTACTCCCGCCGAAACCACGCCACTTGGCCATCGACATCACGAAGTCGAGACCGATGTTCTCCGCGTGCAGGGCGGCACGCCTGTTGTACGCGTAGGTCGCCTCGGGGTGCGGCGCGGTGGTGGACAGCATCCAGCCGCCGTTCCCGATGGGAAGGAAGATTCCGTACTCTTTCGCGGGCACGTCACGGGCCTTTCTACGGCTCTGCGGGTTTCTTGCGTTCTTACGGCGCGGGCCAGACGAGCTTGTCGCCGCTGTAGATGTCCTTGACGAACGAGGTGTCGAACCACGCCTCGGCCTTGGCGGCGGTGACACTGCTCGGCACGATCTTGAACTGGTGCAGCATGGCGACGAGTTGGGTGACGTTGTCGGTGTCGATGCCGCCGAGCGGCTGTCCGGGCGTCGGGTTCTCCTTGACGACCTGTGTCTCGGTCTTCCAGATCGTCGCGTTGAGCTTCTTGTCGTAGGTCGGGCCGGACAACTTGGCCGCGTAGCCGACGCATTCGGTGATGTGCGCCTCGCTGGAGGAGCAGTACGCGTACGCGTGCAGGGCGGCGCGCAGGATGTCTTCTACGGCGTGCGGATGTGCCTTGGCGAACGCCGGGTTGACCGCCATCGCGCCGATGGAGCTGGGGATCTTGTAGTCGACCGGCTTCCACACGGTGACGTCCTTGCCGGCCGCCTTGAGCTGGTTGGGCTCGTTGGAGACGAACCCGGTGAGCGCTTCGAGGCCGCCCTGCTTGCGGGGCAGTACGGAGGGGTCGTAGCCCTCCTTGACCAGCTTGAGCGAGTCCCACTTGACGCCGGCCTTGACGAGCATCGCCTCGACGGCGGCGGGCACATACCCCTTGTGTCCGACGACCTTGCCGTCGAGCTGGGTCAGATCGGTGATGTCCTTGTTGGTCATCAGGATGTCGAGCCCGGCGTTCGAGTACGAGGAAATGCCTTTGATGTCGATGCCGTTGGCCTGCGCCTGGATGAGGTCCTGCTCCGAGATCGCCGACACGGTGGCCTGTCCACCGGCGAGCAGCTTGGTGTTCTGCGCGGTGTCACCACTGCCGGGCTTGAGATCGACGGTGAGGCAAAGGTCCTTGAAATAGCCCAACTTGGCGGCGGCGATGTACTCAAGGATCGAGACGGAGGACTGGAACTGGTACCCGGAGAGATACGTGATCTTCCCGGCGGCCTTGTTCTCGGCACAACGCTTCGCGGAAATCGCGGAACCGGCGGCACCGGCGGAGGTGCTGTCGTCGGAGCCGGACCCGCACCCGGCGACTCCGAGCATCAGCACCGCGGCGACGAAGGCCGTTCTGGTGAGGTGACGTTGAGGCATGGGGGAACTCCAAACTGGCTGTATGGCCGGTGAGTTGATGAATGTCCGGTGCGGAACGCCCCGGGAAAGGAGTCTCAGTTCGCGCTGTCGTGCCAATGCAGAACGCGTCGCTCGACGACCGTCACGGCGAGCAGCAACAGCACACCCATCACCGCGAGGACGAGAATCGAGGCGTAAACAACGGGGAGTTGATTCATCGAGGAGGCCACACTGATCGCGGTACCCAATCCCCCAGTAGATCCGGATGCCGACATCTCGGCGACGACCGCCCCGATGATCGACAGCGGAAACACGATCCGCAGCGCGGCGAAGAGATAGGGCAGCGCATTGGGGACACGCACGTGCCACAACAGCTCGACCCGGCTCGCGTCCATCGTCCGGTAGACCTGCAACACCTGCTGCGGCACGGACCGCAGCCCCGTGGCCGTGTTGATGAGGATCGGAAAGAAGCAGATCAGCCCGGTGATGATCAGCTTGGGCATGGGCCCGAACCCGAAGGCGACGACCAGAGCCGGAGCGACCGCCACCAGTGGGGTGACGTTGAGGACGACAGCGACCGGCATCACCGCCCGCCGCACCAAAGGAAGTTCACTGGTCAGCACGGCCAGAACGAACGCCCCGACGAACCCCATCCCCAGCCCGGCCGTCGCCTCGCCGAGGGTGACAAGGGCGTTGTGGACGTAGTAGCCGAAGTTCCCGGAGAGCGAGCTGCCGACCTCGGACAACGGTGGGAGCAGATACGGAAGTTGACGCGCACCCCACTGCCACAGCCCGGCGAGGATCGCCAGCATCACGACGAGGGGCAGCCAGACGGCGGGACGGATCCAGGCGATCCGGGACCGCGGGTGCTTGAGGCTGAAGCGGGACGGTTCGGTAGGAGGCCGGGTCCCGGCCGGTGCCGGGGCGGTGGTGCGTTCGTCGGCTACGGTCATGTCCTTCACGCCCCCACTCACGCGGCTTCGCTGTGCCAGGCGCGGCGCAGCCGCTCTCTCACCAGGTCCTCGTACTCGTGGAACCGCCGTTCCCCGAAGAGTCGTTCACCGCGCGGCCGGGGCAGGTCGACGTCGATGCTCTCGACGATGCGGCCGGGGTTCGGCGCCATGACGACGACGGTGTCGGAGAGTCGTACGGCCTCGGACACCGAGTGGGTGACGAAGAGGACCGTTGTCCGCAACTCCTCCCAGAGGTCGAGGAGTTGGTCCTGAAGGCTTTCGCGGGTGAACTCGTCGAGCGCCGAGAAGGGTTCGTCCATGACGAGCACGTCGGGTTGCAGGCCGAACGCCCGGACGATCGCGGCGCGTTGGCGCATGCCGCCGGAGAGCTGGGCCGGGAGTTTGTGCAGGGCGTCGCCGAGGCCTGCCTTGACGAGAAGTTCCGTCATGTCGGGGGCCGTTCGGCGCTCGGCGAAGTCGGCGATGCGTTCCCGGCGTCCGGCCGCGCCCCGGTTGATCTTCTGGGGCAGCGTGACGTTGCGCAGGACGGACAGCCAGGGGAGCAGCGCGGGGCTCTGCGGTACGAGTCCGATCAGTTTGGCCGCGCAGGCCTGTGCCGGTGTCACTCCGTGGACCAACACCTCGCCGCTGTCCGGCTGTTCGAGCCCGGCGACGAGCCGCAGCAGGGTCGACTTTCCGCAGCCGCTGGGGCCGATGAGACTGACGAAACGGCCCGACGGCACGGTCAGGTGGACGTCGTCGAGGGCGGTGGTCGCGGCGGACCCGAAGCCGTAGACCCGTCGTACGGACCGCAGTTGGAGTGCTGGCGTACCAGTCACCTTCACGCTCCCATCCATGTCGCGGGCACAAGTGCCCGATCCTGGAAGTCGGAGAGCGTGCGTAGCGAGTGCGACTGACTGCCACGCGGAAATCCGCTTAGGTGCCCCCGACCGTAGGAAGATTGTGTTTCGGTACGGCGCAGTTGACTGTTACGGGCGTTTTACGTCTGGCCGCGACAGAGACCGCAGCGGGGCCACCGCGGTGCCGTCGTACACGTGGATCTCGATCCCGAGGTCCGCCGCGGCGCGCGCCACCCAGCCACCGAGGGCTTGCACGATCAGCTCGCTGACCAGCAGAATCGCGCGTTCGGCGGTGGGTACGGACTCGCGCAGCCAGAGCAGTTTGAACATGTCCGCCATGACCTTGTTGCGGTAGGCGGGCTTGTACGCACCCTGGTTGCCGACGAGTTGGACGAGGACGCGGCAGGCGGGGTCGATGCCCTCGACCTCGACGCGGCTGCCGTCGGGCAGCATCAGCGGCTTGGGGCGCAGTGGAGTACCGATCAGGTCGCCGAGCGCGAGCAGCATGCGGCGTTCGACGGAACCCTCGGCGAAGCGGCTCCACTCGGTGGGGGCGTCAAGGACGGTCAGGTGCACCCGCCGCATCCTAGGAAAGTCCCGTTTCCCCCGTGTTGCCTGCGCCGGACCACCCGAACCAAGCTACCCAACCCGCCCTCTTTGCCTGCCCTTTGGGCAACACTGCCCTTCCTTTGAACAAGCTGTCCGTCCCGCGCGTACCTCCAGGCACTGGCCACGCGTCAACTTCTCCAACGACCAGTTGGTGTCCCCGGGAGGTTCCCTTGCGTCGTATCAACGGTACGGCTGTGCTCATCGCGGCCGTCGTCGCCACCACTGGCGCCCTCGTCTTCCCCGTGTGGTCGTACGCCGACCGTTCGGGTACCGGTCAGGCGAACGTGGCGGCGGGCACGGTCAACACCCAGTGGGGGCCGTTGACGGCCTCCGACCGGGATCTCATCGTGCGGGTGCGGCTGGCCGGGCTGTGGGAACTGCCCGCCGGACAGCAGGCGATCGAGCGGGCGCCCAGCCAGGCGATCAAGGAGGCCGGGGACCATCTCATCGTCGGCCACACCGACCTCGACAAGCGGGTGCGGATCGTCGCGGCCCAACTCAATGTGGCGTTGCCGAACGTGCCGAACGAGCAACAGCAGGGCTGGCTGAATGAGATGAGCGCGGCGACCGGCGCGGAGTACGAGTACAAGTTCGTCAACCTGCTCCGCGCCGCGCACGGCAAGATCTTCCCGGCCATCGGCGCCGTACGGAACAGCACGCGCAACACCCTCGTGCGACAGCTGGCCTCGGACACCAACCAGACCGTGCTGGACCACATCACCGTGCTGGAGAAGACCGGGCGGGTCGACTTCGACGCCATCGCCAACGGGGTCGCGAACGCCTCCACCGCCAGCCCGACCGGTCCCGCGGCGCCCCTGCCCGGCCAAGTGGCGCCCTCAGCACCGGTCGCCGAGGCGAGCCCGAACATCGGGACCACCTCACGGCCGTCCCCGGGCGCGCCCGGAACGGTCAACACCGGGCGACCGGATCCGGTCGACTCGAATGGGGTGCTGGGGTAGGCGACCGCGGCACCGCCCCGAACCTCAAATGTTGCTCTGAAGGTGACACGGCCGGGGTTCGGGGCCCGGCCCCGGGGCGATACCTCCGTCACACCGAACAGCGGTCTTGTGGAGTGAGCGGATTTCGGCGAGGACATCGAGGACGAGAGCGGGACGGTGACGGGCGATGGAACGACTGGGGACGGGCATCGGATGGCGGCCGGAGATAGCGGACGCCGTGGAACACCTGCCGGGCATCGACTGGGTCGAGGCCGTGGCCGAGAACCTCTGCCCCGGCCACCTCCCCGACTCGCTGCTACGGCTGCGCCAGCGCGGCGTGACCGTGATCCCGCACGGCGTCTCCCTCGGCCTCGGCGGCGCCGACCGGCCCGACGCGGACCGGCTGACGGCCCTCGCCGAGCGGGCCGAGGCGCTCGGCTCGCCGCTGGTCACCGAGCACATCGCGTTCGTCCGCGCGGGCGGCCCGCTGACCGCCTCCCCGCTCCTCGAAGCCGGCCATCTGCTGCCCGTGCCGCGCACCCGGGACGCCCTCGACGTGCTCTGCGAGAACATCCGCATCGCCCAGGACGCACTGCCCGTACCGCTCGCGGTCGAGAACATCGCCGCGCTGCTCGCCTGGCCCGGCGAGGAGATGACCGAGGGCCAGTTCCTGTACGAACTGGCCGACCGCACCGGCGTACGCCTCCTCATCGACGTCGCCAACCTGCACACGAACCACGTCAACCGCGGCGAGGACCCGGCCAAGGCCCTCGCCGAACTCCCCGTCGAGGCCATCGCCTACGTCCATGTCGCGGGCGGCGTCGAACGCGACGGCGTCTGGCACGACAGCCACGCCCACCCCGTCCCCGCACCGGTCCTCGACATCCTCACCGACCTGGCGTCCCGCGTCTCCCCTCCGGGGGTGCTGCTGGAGCGCGACGACAACTTCCCCGAAGCGGCAGAACTGGAGCGGGAGTTGACGTCGATTCGCGGGGCGCTGGACTTGGGGCGGGGGCGGGCGCATGTCGTGGCTCCGACGACCGCACCGCAGGCCCCGACATCTCCAGCCCCCGCACCGACCGCCCCCGCCCCCGCCCGTCAGCGGCTCGCCCTCGCCCAGGCCGCCCTGCTCTCCGCGCTGGTCGCCGGTACTCCGGTGCCCGAGGGGTTCGACCGGGTGCGGCTCGGTGTGCAGGCGCGGGCGCTCGGGGCGAAGCGGGCCGACGTCGTGGCGAAGGTGGCTCCCGAGCTGCCGGAGATCCTCGGGGAGGCGTACCGGCCCGCCTTCCTCGCGTACGCGCACACCCACCCGATGAGCGGCGGCTACCGCCGCGACGCGCTGGACTTCGCCGGGCAGCTGCTGCTCTCGGGCGGGCCCGAGAACGCCGAGGCCGGGCGGGAGTTGCGGGCCTGGTGGCTGGAGCGCTCGGGGCCGGTCCCGCGTTCGACGCGGCCCGCGGTCCGGCTCGCCCGGGCCACCAGGCGGGTCCTGCTGCGCCGTTGACGGGGCGCGGAAGGGCCGGGAGGGGCCTTGGAAGGTGACAGTGACTCCACAGTAATATTGCGGTTCCGCACGAGAAGCGCACTTACGTGCGGTGCCGTCACAGGAGGCACCCCATGCGACCGCGACCCCCCGTACAGGGCCGAGGCATATTCAGTGGCACCGGCGTCATCGTCGTGGGCCTGACCGCGACCCTGGCGGCGCTCGTCTTCCCGGTCTGGTCCTACGCCGACCGGTCCGGGACGACCGCCGCCAACGTGCTCAGCGACCAGACCGTGGTGACTCAGTACGGGCCGTTGTCCGCGCTGGACCGGGACTTCGTCACGCGGGTGCGGCTGGCCGGGCTGTGGGAGCTGCCGGCCGGGCAGCAGGCCGAGGAGAAGGGCACCACCGCGGCCGTACGGACGGCGGGGCAGCATCTGATCGACGGCCACACGTTCCTGGACGAGCGGGTGCGGGACGTGGCCGCCAAGCTCGGGCTGCCGCTGCCGAACCAGCCCAACGCGCAGCAACAGCAGTGGCTCGCCACCCTCGACGCGGCATCGGGCGTGGACTTCGACCGCGAGTTCGCCAACATCCTGCGGCTCGCGCACGGCAAGGTGTTCACGGTGGTCGCGCAGGTCCGCGCCACCACGCAGAACTCCCTGGTCCGCGCCCTCGCCGACGACGCCAACACGACTGTCCTGGATCACATCAAGGTCCTGGAGGCCACCGGATACGTCGACTTCGGCGCGCTGGCCCGGGACATGGCGGCGAGCAGCACGCCCGCGCCCAGCGTTTCCGCCGTGGCCGACCCGGGTCAGGTCGTCCCGCTGGCCCCGTCGCTCTCCCCCACCTACGCGCTGCCGCCGCCCGCCTCCAGCCCGCCGCCGTCGGCACAGCCGTAGCCGTAGCGCTGTTTCGGCCGTGGTCTGTTTCCGGACAAGTGGAACGTCACATGCAGACAACGCTCCGTCCGGATTGTGAACAAGGCATGGCGTCATCCTGAGCCTTTGGCATAGAAACTTGGCATGTTCTGGGTCCTTCTCCTGCTCATGGCCTGGGCCGTCGCCGGCACGGCGTGCACTCGGCTGTGCCTGGCCGCCGTCAGAGCGGCGGCCGTCGACACGGACGACGCGGGCAAGGGACACGATCTGACGCTCTACGAGGCGGCGTTCCTGTCCGGCGGTCCCGCGCGGGTCGCCGATCTGACGCTGGTCTCCATGGCGCGCCAGCACCGGTTGCTGCTCGCCCACACCGGCTGGGCGACCGTCGTCGACCCGCGCGGCCGGGACCCCATCGAGCGGTCGGTGATAGGCGCCATCGGGCCCGAGGGACAGTCCCGGATCGCCCCGGTGCGGGCCACCGCGGCGGCCACGGACGCGGTGCGCGACGTGGCGGACCGGCTCGTCGACGCGGGTCTCGCCGTACCGGACGGCACCCGTACGACGGTCGCCTCCGGGGTACGGCAGGTGCGGGCCGCCGCGCTCGTCGTGCTGGTGCTGGGCGCGACCGCGCTGCTGACGCCGGGGGCCGAGATGCCGCGCGGGCTGGTCGCGCTCTGGTTCGCGCTGCCGCTCGCCCTCACGCTGAGCTGTCTGGCCATCGCCCGGGTCGAGGTGCACCCGTACTCGCACTGGGCCTCCCCCGCCGGTCAGCAACTGCTCGGCACCCTGACCCGGTACGCGGGCGGCGGCGCCGACGACCGTACGTATCTGACGTCGGTGGCCGTGCGGGGCATCCGCGCGGTCGGCGAACCGGATCTGCGGGCGGCCTTCGCGCACCGCGAGCAGTACCGCGAGCAGTTCGACGTGTGGCGGCGCTGACCTGCGTATGGCGGTGACGACCTGCGTATGGCGGCGCCCGTTTCGGCGTGAGCGCGCGACAGGGGGCGCACAGGGGTCATTGGGGCCGACACCGGCCCGACGGTGCTTGCCTTCGCCGACAAGCGAACGAAACATCCCTTTTGTTGCAGCCGTGCTCCGAAGGGATACGCCACCATGCGAGCCGCCGCCCTGTACTCGGCCGCCGGGTCCTTGCTCCTGACCACCCTCGCCGCCGCCCCGGCCACCGGAGCCCCGGACGCCGTCGAATCGGCCGGCACCGCGCTCGCCGCAGCGCACGCCCGCGCGCGGGGCATCGACTTCGGGAAGTGCCCGGACGCGGAGGACATGCCCGGCACCATGGAGTGCGGCACGGTCTCCGTCCCGCTCGACTACGCGCACCCCGACGGCAAGCAGATCAAACTGACCGTCGGCCGCGCCCGCGCCACCCACAAGGACCCGCACAACAGCAAGCGCAGAGTCCCCCGTCAGGGCTCCCTGGTCTACAACCCGGGCGGCCCCGGCGCCTCCGGCCTCTACTTCCCGCTGATCGGCATGCTCCCCGAGTGGAAGCGCATCGCGTCGGCCTACGACCTCGTCGGCTACGCCCCGCGCGGGGTCGACAAGTCGGCACCCCTGTCCTGCGAGGACCCCAAGCACTTCTTCAAGGCGCCCTCGCAGTCGCCCACTTACCCCTCGGAGTCGTACAAGAAGGAGCGCGTCGCGGAGGCCAAGGCCTATGCGCGCGGCTGCGCCAAGCGCTCCGGCAGCAAGCTGCGGTTCTACAACTCCCTCAACAACGCCCGCGACCTGGACGTCCTGCGCGCCGCCCTCGGCGAGGACAGACTGACGTTCATGGGCGCGTCCTACGGAACCTACTTCGGGGCGCTGTACGCGACGCTGTTCCCCTCGCACGTACGGCGGATGGTGTTCGACTCGGCGGTGAACCCGGACCCCGAGCAGGTCTGGTACCGCAACAACCTCGACCAATCGGCCGCGTTCGAGGGCCGCTGGGCGGACTACCGGGAGTGGATCGCCAAGCACGACGACGTGTACGGGCTCGGCGACACGGCCGCGAAGGTGCTGCGCAGCTACGAGAAGGCCTCGGCGCGGCTCGCCGAGAAGCCCGCGGGCGGCAAGGTCGGGCCCGCGCAGTTGCAGGGCGCGTTCCTGTCCGCCGGGTACTACGACGACTACTGGCCGCACACCGCGGCGGCGCTGTCGGCCTACCTGAAGGGCGACCCCAAGCTGCTGGTGCAGCAGGCCGGGCCGACGCCTCAGGCGGCCGTCGAGGCGGAGAACGGCAACGCGGTGTACACGGCCGTCGAGTGCAACGACGCGGCCTGGCCCACCGAGTGGACTGTGTGGGACCGGGACAACACGCGGCTGGCGCGGGTGGCGCCGTTCGAGACGTGGGACAACGTGTGGATGAACCTGCCCTGCGCGTATTGGCCCGCGCCGCGTCAACAGGCCCTCGATGTGCGGACCGGGCCCGGGGAACTCCCGCCGGTGCTGATCCTGGCCGCCGAGCGGGATGCGGCTACGCCTTATGACGGGGCGCTGGAGTTGCAACGGCGGTTGTCCGACTCGGTGTTGGTGACCGAGCGGGACGCGGGGACGCATGGGATCGCGGGTGGGGCCAACAAGTGCGTCAACGGGTATCTCGACGCTTACTTGTTGGAGGGGCAGTTGCCTGAGCGGCATGCTGCGTGTGCTCCGCATGCCGCGCCGAAGGCTGCGCGACCGGGCCGTGATTAGCCTGCGGGCCGGTGGGGGCTGGTCGCGCCCACGCGGCGGAGCCGCACGTCGACACAGCCCCGCGCCCCTAAGAGCCAAAAGACAAGGCAGCTACGCCAGGCCGGCTACCAAGTCCCCGATGTCCTTGCGGCGACCCGTGTAGAAGGGGACCTCCTCGCGGACGTGCATGCGGGCCTCCGATGCGCGCAGGTGGCGCATGAGGTCGACGATTCGGTAGAGCTCGTCGGCCTCGAAGGCCAGGAGCCATTCGTAGTCGCCCAGCGAGAAGGAGGCGACCGTGTTGGCGCGGACGTCCGGGTAGCCGCGGGCCATCTTGCCGTGGTCGGCAAGCATGCGGCGGCGGTCCTCGTCGGGGAGCAGGTACCAGTCGTAGGAGCGCACGAACGGGTACACGCTGACGTAGTCGCGCGGGGTCTCGTCGGCCAGGAAGGCCGGGACGTGCGAGCGGTTGAACTCGGCGGGGCGGTGCAGCGCCATGTTCGACCAGACCGGCTCCAGGGCGCGGCCCAGCTTGGTGCGGCGGAAGAGGTTGTACGCCTCCTGGAGCTGGTCGGCGGTCTCGGCGTGCCACCAGATCATGAGGTCGGCGTCGGCACGCAGGCCCGACACGTCGTACGTGCCGCGGACCGTGACGTCCTTCGCGGCGAGCTGGTCGAACAGCTCCTGGACCTCGTCGGCGTATCCGGCGCGGTCCTCCGGCAGCACGTCCTTCAGCTTGAAGACGGACCACAGGGTGTAGCGGATGACCTCGTTGAGGTCCTTGGCCAGCTTGCCCTTGTTCGGGACACGGCCGGACTCGGTGGTGGGGGCGTCGTCGCTCATGGGGCTATTCTCCCGCTCCGCCGGACGCGCTCGGCACCGGGTCACCGGTCAGCCGCTCGACGGCCGCGTAGGCGCTCGCGATGGTCGCCGGGATGCCGACTCCGTCGTAGGCCGCGCCGCACACGGCGAGGCCGGGCAGCTTGGCGACGTGTTCGCGGACGCGGGCCACGCGCGCGTGGTGGCCGACCGGATACTGGGGCAGGCCGTCGGTCCAGCGGGTGACGCGGGTGTCGAGGGGGGTGGCGGCCAGGCCGGTGGCCTCGCGCAGGTCGTGGCGCGAGACGGCGACCAGGTCGGTGTCCTCGCGGTCCAGGATCGCCGTCTCGCCGTGGCGGCCCACCGAGGTGCGCAGGACCAGTACGTCCGGGTTCTCGTCGGCGATCCAGCCCCACTTCTGGGAGGCGAAGGTGGATGCCTTGATCGTGCGGCCGTCGACGGGCGGCACCAAGAAGCCGCTGCCTTCCGGGAGTTCGACGTCCGCGCGGCGGTAGGCGAGGGTGACCAGGGCCATCGAGGCGTACTCGACGGCGGTCAACTCGGCGGCGGCACCGGGTGCTTCGGGGCGTAGCAGCTCGGCGGCCACCGGTGCGGGTACGGCGACGATCACTCCGTCGGCGTCCAGCACCCGGTCTCCGGCGACGACCCGCCAGCCCGCCGCTCCGCTCCGGCGCAGCTCCGTCACCGGTGTCCCGGTGAGGATCTCGGCGCCCCGCGCGCGGACGGACTCCGCGACGGCGAGCGGGAGTTGGCCCACCCCGCCCTCGATGCCCATGAAGACCGGGCCGGTCTGCTGCGTGGCGGCGGCGCGTTCCTGGATGTCCCGGACGGCCTCGGTGAGGGAGTCGTGGGTCTTCACGGCCTGGAAGAGCTGGGGGACGGCCGAGCGCATCGAGATACGGTAGGCGTCGCCCGCGTAGACCCCGCCCAGGAGGGGTTCGACAAGGCGGTCGACGACCTCTCGGCCGAGGCGTGCCGCCACGTACTCCCCGACCGCCACATCCTCGCCGACCTCCGTGCGGGGCAGGTCGGCGTCGCGCTCGATGCGGTGCAGGCCCTCGTCCGAGAGGACCCCGGAGAGGGCCGATGCGGTGCCGGGGACGCCCATGACGTGGCCCTTGGGCATCGGGCGCAGGGCACCCCGGGTCCAGAGCGAGGCGGTGGCCGTGGCGGGCGACTGGAGGCGGTCGGTGAGGCCGACCTCGCGGGCCAGGGCGACGGCCTCGGGGCGGCGGGCCAGCATCGACTCGGCGCCGAGGTCCACGCAGGCGCCCGCGATCTCGCCGGGCAGCAGCTTGCCGCCGACCCGGTCCGAGGCCTCGACGAGCGTCACGCGCACGCCTCTGTCCAGCAGGCGGTGTGCGGCGGCCAGCCCGCCGATCCCGGCGCCGATGACGACGACATGCCCTGTACCCGTACGAGTCTCCACTTCGCGCATGCCCCCAGCCTCTCAGACCCCACTGACAGTCCGTCCTCCAGTCCTTCCTCGGCCCGGTGCCCGGCACGAGTCCCGACCGTGACCTCATCGGAACCGTTTCCGGCCAACGTCCCGGCCGGTCCCGGCGTCGAAGGTGCGTCAGTCGTCACGACGAACCTCGGGGGTACCGACCCATGCGCACACGACACTCCGTACGGCCCGTCCAGGCCCTGGCCGGGCTCCTGTTGGCCTCGGCCCTCGCGCTGACCGGGTGCAGCGGCGGCGCGAGCGAGAAGAGCGCCAGCGACTCCGGCGCGGGTGCCAAGGCCCTCGCCCCGGAGGCCGCCCAGCAGGAGGGCGCGTCCGGCAGCGGCAACGCCAGGAACACCAAGGCCCTCCCCAAGCTCACCGCGAGCAGCATCATCCGTACGGCCTCGCTGTCCGTGCGGGTCAAGGACGTGCCCAAGGCGCTCGACGAGGCCCGCACCACGACGGAGAACGCGGGCGGGTTCGTGGGCAACGAGACGACCACCCGCGACGGGCAGGGTCACGAGCGCACCCGGGTCGTCCTTCGGGTGCCCACCGACAAGTACGACGAGGTCCTCGCCGATCTGGAGGGCGCGGGCAAGCTGCTCGACCGGACCGCGAAGGCGCAGGACGTCACCGACCAGGTCGTGGACGTGGAGAGCCGGATCACCTCGCAGCGGGCCAGCGTGGCACGCGTGCGTGAACTGATGGACCGGGCCACCAAGTTGAGCGACGTGGTGGAGTTGGAGGGCGAGTTGAGCACCCGCGAGTCCGACCTGGAGGCGCTGCTCGCCCAGCAGTCCTCCCTGAAGGACCGCACCAGCCTGGCCACCATCACGCTGTCCCTGTCGCAGACCCCGGTGGCGAAGGCAGCCGCCAAGGACGACTCCCCCGGCTTCGTGGACGCGGTGGCGGGCGGCTGGCACGTCTTCGTCACGATGCTGCGCTGGATCGCCCTGGCGCTGGGCGCGGTGCTGCCGTTCGCGGCGGTGGCGGCGCTGCTGGTCGTCGTGTGGCTGCGTCTCGTACGGCCGCGTCGGGCGGCAACCGTTCCCGTGGCCACTGCGGTGGGTCCGCTGCCGGCCGCCCCGCCGGTGCGCGAGGAGGAGCAGGGCGGACAGGACTGAAATCATCGGTCCCCGTAGCGTGTTCGCATGGACATGAGCCGTGCGAGGGGTACCCGGGAACGACTGGTCGTCATCGGCGGTGACGCCGCGGGCATGTCCGCGGCGTCGCAGGCGCGTCGCCTCAAGGGGCCGGACGAGCTGGAGATCGTGGCCTTCGAGCGGGGCCACTTCACGTCGTACTCGGCGTGCGGGATCCCGTACTGGGTGGGCGGTGACGTGTCCGCTCCGGAAGAACTGATCGCCCGTACTCCGGAGGAGCACCGGGCGCGTGACATCGACCTGCGGATGCGGACCGAGGTCGTGGAGCTGGACGTCGCGGGCGGACGGGTACGCGCGCGTGACGTCGATTCCGGGGCCGAGTCCTGGACGTCGTACGACAAGCTCGTGATCGGGACCGGGGCGCGGCCGGTCCGGCCGGGTCTGCCCGGGGTCGACGCCCCCGGAGTGCACGGGGTGCAGACGCTCGACGACGGGCAGGCGCTGCTCGACTCGCTGGCACGCACGCGTGGGCGTCGTGCCGTGGTGATCGGGGCCGGGTACATCGGGGTCGAGATGGCGGAGGCGTTCGTCAACCGCGGGTATGACGTGACCGTCGTCAACAGGGGCAAGGAGCCGATGGCGACGCTCGACCCGGACATGGGGCGTCTGGTGCACAAGGCGATGGAGGGCCTGGGCATCACCATGGTCAACGACGCCCGGGTGACCGAGCTGCGTACCGGGGACGACGGGCGGGTGCGGGCCGTGGTCACGGAGGACGCGGAGTATCCGGCGGACGTGGTGGTGCTGGGGATCGGGGTGCGGCCCGAGACGACCCTCGCCGAGGCGGCCGGGCTGCCCCTGGGACAGCACCACGGGCTGCTCACCGACATGGCGATGCGGGTGCGCGGGCACGAGAACATCTGGGCCGGGGGCGACTGCGTGGAGGTGCTCGACCTGGTCTCCGGGCAGGAGCGGCACATCGCCCTGGGGACGCACGCCAACAAGCACGGGCAGGTCATCGGGACGAACGTGGGCGGCGGTTACGCGACCTTCCCGGGGGTGGTCGGTACGGCCGTGAGCAAGGTGTGCGATCTGGAGATCGCGCGCACCGGGCTGCGGGAGAAGGACGCCCACCGCGCGGGGCTGCGTTTCGAGGCGGTCACCATCGAGTCGACCAGCCGCGCGGGTTACTACCCCGAGGCCTCCCTCATGACGGTGAAGATGCTCGCCGAGCGCCGTACCGGGCGTCTCCTGGGCGTGCAGATCGTCGGCCGGGAGGGCGCCGCGAAGCGTGTCGACATCGCGGCGGTCGCCCTCACGGCACGTATGACGGTGGAACAGATGACGGCCCTGGACCTGGGGTACGCGCCGCCGTTCTCCCCCGTGTGGGACCCGGTCCTGGTGGCGGCCCGAAAGGCGGCCGCCAAGGTCCAGGCGGGCCCGCGGTAAAGCGTTTACGCCGTGCCGTTGATGCGGTCTATGGCCTGCCGTGCCTGCTCGGCCGGCGGCCTGGCGGGCAGCGAGGACACCGACGCGCTCGGCGGCATCATCGCGGCGGGCTGCGCCGCCGCCGCGGGCTTGGCGTGGGCGCCCAGCGCGTTGGTCCGCAGCCGGTTGCTCACCGCCTCGTCCAGGGTCACCGGCCGCTGCATCTGCGCGGCCAGGCGTCCCGCTTCCTGGCCGAGCCTGGCGACGTCCTCCCAGGGGAGGCGCACCACCAGGGAGATCTCGGCCTCGCCGTCGGGCGTGGCGGTCATCTGAGGGGAAATCCGGTCGTTCATCGCCTGTTCCTCACGTCGTCCCCGCGACACGCCTTCCCCGCACCGCGGGCGGTTGAGGAGTCATACGCACAGGCGGACGGCGGTGTTCACCGGTTCGCCGCGCGGATCGGGGGCACTAATCCCTTGTGGTCATCCCCGTCCATGACGTGAACCCGGTGCGCCGCACCCCCTGGGTGACGTACGCGCTCATCGCCGCGAACGTGCTCGTCTTCCTGACCACGCCCGGAATGGCGGGTTCCGTGGCGGGTGGCAGCGACCTCTCGCAGCTGTGCCATCTCCAGGCGTTCCTGGACCACTACGCGGCCGTACCAAGGGAGTTGATCCACCATCAGATGCCGCAGCTGGTCCCGACCGGTGCCGTGCAGAACGGGCCTGGCGGCGCCGGTTGCGCGGTCGCGCCGCCGGGCTACGACAAGTCGGCGCCCCTGAGCGTGTTCACCGCGATGTTCCTGCACGGCAGCTGGATCCACCTGCTGGGCAACATGCTGTTCCTGATGATCTTCGGCAACAACGTCGAGGACCGTATGGGCCACATCCGCTTCACGCTCTTCTACGTGGTGTGCGGTTACGCGGCGGGCTACGGCTTCGCGCTTCTCAACGCCGACTCGGGCGATCCGCTGATCGGTGCCTCCGGGGCGATCGCCGGTGTCCTGGGCGCCTATCTGGTGCTGTACGCGAAGGCCAGGGTGTGGGTCCTGGTGCCGTTCCTGTTCTTCCTGCCGCTGCGCCTGCCGGCCTGGCTGGTGCTGGGCTTCTGGTTCGTGCTCCAGGCGTTCTACTCGTCCGGCGAGGGCGTCTCCGAGGCGGGCACCGTCGCGTACTCGGCGCATGTCGTCGGGTTCCTCGTGGGCATGGTGCTGGCCTGGCCGCTCAAGGCGGGCACTCCCCCGCCGCCGGAACCGCGCGGCCTGCTGTTCGGCAGGCGGGCGCGGCCCCGGCACACGTGGTGAGCGCGGCTAACGGGCCGTCCGGGTGTGGACGTACTCGGTGAGGCGGGTGAGCGAGTCCGGGTCGGTGGTCGGCATCACGCCGTGCCCGAGGTTGAAGATGTGGCCCTCAAGGTCCTTCGCCGCTTCGAGGACCTCGTCGGTCTTCGCCTCGACGGCCTCCGTGGGGGCGAAGAGGACGGTCGGGTCGAGGTTGCCCTGGAGGGCCTTGCCGGGGCCGACCCGGCGGGCGGCCTCGTCCAGCGCCACGCGGTAGTCGACGCCGACGACGTCCGCGCCGGCCTCGCCCATGAGTTGCAGCAGTTCGCCGGTGCCGACGCCGAAGTGGATGCGGGGGACGCCGTAGCCCTCGACCGCCTTGAGCACCTTCGCGGAGGCGGGGAGGACCGAGCGGCGGTAGTCGGCGGGGGAGAGGGCGCCGGCCCAGGAGTCGAAGAGCTGGACGGCGCTGGCGCCCGCCTCGATCTGGACCTTGAGGAAGGCGGCCGTGATGTCGGCGAGACGGTCGAGGAGGTCGGCCCACAGCTCGGGGTCGCCGTACATGATCGCCTTGGCGTTCTCGTACGTGCGGGACGGGCCGCCCTCGACGAGGTAGCTCGCGAGGGTGAACGGGGCGCCGGCGAAGCCGATGAGGGGGGTGGAGCCGAGCTCGGCGGTCAGCAGGCCGATGGCCTCGGTGACGTAGGAGACGTCGTCGGGGGTGAGGTCGCGGAGCCGGGCCAGGTCGGCGCGGGTGCGGATCGGCTTCTCCACGACCGGGCCGACGCCGGGCTTGATGTCGAGGTCGATGCCGATGGCCTTGAGCGGGACGACGATGTCGCTGTAGTAGACCGCCGCGTCCACGCCGTGCCTGCGCACGGGCTGGAGGGTGATCTCGGCGACCAGCTCGGGGCGCGTGCAGGAGTCGAGCATCGCGATGCCCTCGCGCACCTTGCGGTACTCCGGCAGCGACCGCCCGGCCTGCCGCATGAACCACACGGGTGTGTGCGGTACGGGCTCGCGCCTGCACGCCTTCATGAAGGCGGAGTCGTAAGTGGCGGTCGGCTGCTGGCCCGTGGGGCTCTGGTTGGCACTCACGGGGCAAGTCTCGCACGGTGGCAGAAGGCGATTACACGGGGTGCTGAAGGCAAGAGCGGGTGTCTAGTCCCGCACGATGCCTCCGTTCCCCTTAATCTTCCCGCATGGCTGCGGCTCAGGGACGACTGTCGGACGGCGCTGACGGAATGGACGACTCCAAGGAGGGGGACCGGGATGGGGGCGGTACGGCACCGCCGGCTTTCCAGGCCGCGGTCCAGGCCCTGCGGAACAGTCGGCTGCGACCGCAGATCGAGATCGACCCGACGCCGGCGCCACAGCGCCTGGCCCCCTACGCGTACGCGCTGGAGGCCGCGGTCGTCGACGGCGACCAGGACCTGGCCGACGGCCGGCTGGTGCTGCTGCACGACCCGGCCGGGCACGACGCCTGGCACGGCACGTTCCGGCTGGTGACGCTGGTGCGCGCGGAGCTGGAGCCGGAGATGGCGGCGGATCCGCTGCTGCCCGACGTGTGCTGGTCATGGCTGACCGGCGCGCTCCAGACCCGCGGACTGACCTACGGCGAGCCGAGCGGCACGGTCACCCGGGCCAGCTCCCACTACTTCGGCGGGCTCTCCGAGCGTCCGTCGGCCTCCCAGATCGAGATCCGTGCCTCGTGGACGCCCCGCGAGGGGCTCGGCGGCGTACCGGACTCGGCCGCGCATCTGGCCTCCTGGTGCGATCTGCTGGCCCAGGTCGCGGGCCTGCCGCCGGCGGGTCCCGGCGACGCGTCCATCGTCACGCTGCCGCAGCGCCGGGGTCCGCAGTCACGCTGAGCCTTACCCGAGGCACACCGAGGTCTTACCCGTCGCTTGCGGTGTCTTTGTCGATACGGCCACTTTCAATCACGAGTGACCCCTCGAACGAACCGTTTCGTTCACCGAACGATCGACAGCGTGTCCGAATTGCACTGATTGCTACTCACTAAATCGTGATCTTTCTCTAAAGGACCGCGGGTTTGGTGCCGAAGACGACTGTGACCTTGAAAGTCGTCCCGCACCCCAGGAGGCCTGGTGTCCGTTCTTCTTGAGCAGCCCGCAAGCCTGGTCGCCTACCGCCCGAACAAGCCGACCGCCATGGTGGTCGTGGCCGACCCGCGCGTCCGCTCCACCGTCACCCGCCACCTGTGGGCGCTCGGTGTGCGCGACGTCATCGAGGCCTCGTCCGTCGCGGAGGCTCGTCCCCGCATCGGCAACCCCCGCGACATCTGTGTGGCAGACGTCCACCTTCCCGACGGCTCCGGACTCACCCTGCTCTCCGAGACCCGAGCCGCAGGCTGGCCCAACGGCCTGGCCCTGTCCGCCGCCGACGACATCGGTGCCGTGCGCAACGCCCTCGCGGGCGGAGTCAAGGGCTACGTCGTCACCGGCACCCGTACGAACGTCGGGCTCCCCACCCGACCCGGCGCCGCCCCCATCGGCTCCGCCGCCGCCCGTATGCACCGCCGCCCCCCGGGTGCCCCGAGCCACCCGGGCGGCTACCGCGAACTGTCCGGCCGTGAGGTCGAGGTGCTCCGCCTGGTCGCGGAGGGCCAGTCGAACAAGGCGATCGGCGTCTCCATGGGCCTGTCCGCACTGACCGTCAAGAGCCACCTCGCCCGCATCGCCCGCAAGCTCGGCACGGGTGACCGCGCCGGGATGGTCGCGGTGGCCCTGCGCACCGGAATCATCCACTGACCCTGTCCTGGAACCACGTCCTCCACTCCCCCGCCGAGCCGTGAACCGGATCTTTCACTTACCTGACTGGTTTACGACCCCCAGACGCCCGTCGACGGAACGTTCCGTCGGCGGGCGTTGTCCATACACGGATACCCTTGACACGTGACCGACGCCCAAGAAACCGCAGCAGACAGCTCACTGCGAACCACCGGAGGCGCCCCTCCGGACGACGTCGAAACGGCGCCGATCCCCTTGCTTGAGCCCCGGGAGGGCATTCCGCCCGTGATCGCCGACGAGGACGCCCTCGCCGAGGCGATCGCGGCCTTCGCCGCCGGCACGGGCCCCCTCGCCGTCGACGCCGAGCGCGCGTCCGGCTACCGCTACGGACAGCGCGCCTATCTGGTGCAACTGCGCCGTGAGGGCGCGGGCACCGCACTGATCGACCCCGTCGCCTGCCCCGACCTCTCGGGCCTCGGCGAGGCCGTCTCCGGCGTCGAGTGGGTGCTGCACGCCGCCACCCAGGACCTGCCGTGCCTGCGGGAGATAGGCATGGTGCCGACGCGGCTCTTCGACACCGAGCTGGCGGGTCGGCTCGCCGGATTCCCGCGGGTCGGCCTGGGTGCGATGGTCGAGAACGTCCTAGGTTTCGTCCTGGAGAAGGGACACTCCGCCGTCGACTGGTCCACCCGCCCGCTGCCCGAACCGTGGCTGCGGTACGCGGCCCTGGACGTGGAACTCCTCGTCGACCTGCGGGACGCCCTGGAGAAGGAACTCGACCGGCAGGGCAAGCTGGACTGGGCCCGCCAGGAGTTCGATGCGATCGCGGCGGCACCGCCCGCCGAACCCCGCAAGGATCCGTGGCGTCGTACGTCCGGGATGCACAAGGTACGGCGGCGCCGACAGCTCGGTGTCGTACGGGAGTTGTGGCAGACCCGGGACCGGATCGCGCAGCGGCGGGACGTGTCGCCGGGCAAGGTGCTGTCCGACGCGGCGATCGTGGAGGCCTCGCTCGCGCTGCCGCTGGACGTGCAGGCGCTCGCGGCGTTGAACGGGTTCGGGCATCGGATGGGGCGGCGGCAGCTGGAGCAGTGGCAGGCGGCCGTCGATCGGGCCAAGGCCCTGCCCGACTCGGCGTTGCCGCAGCCCGGGCAGCCGGTCACCGGGCCGCCCCCGCCCCGCGCCTGGGCGGACAAGGATCCCGAGGCCGCGGCCCGGTTGTCCGCGGCGCGCGCCGCGGTTTCCGCGGTTGCCGAGGGGCTCAACATGCCTCAGGAGAATCTGATCACTCCGGACACGGTCCGGCGGGTTTGCTGGGAGCCGCCGAAGAATGTGGATGTGGAGTCCGTGGGGGCCGCACTGGCCGGGTACGGGGCTCGGCCGTGGCAGGTGGAGCAGGTGGCGCCTGTTCTGGTGGGGGCTTTGTCCGCGAAAGCGCTGTAGGGGTTCCGGTTGAGTGGCGGGTGCGGGTGCGTTGTGGCTTGTCGCGCAGTTCCCCGCGCCCCTGGAGAGTCACGCTGCTCGTAAAGCTGGGGTCTAGATCGCGCCAAGATCTTTGAACTCCGCGAACGGGTCGCACGCGGCGGAAGGTGCTGCAAGACTCCCCCTCGATGAGCACAACTCGCGTCACCATCAAGGACGTTGCCGCTCGTGCCGGTGTGTCCAAGGGGGCGGTGTCGCTTGCCTTCAATCACAAGCCGGGGCTCTCCGACGCGACGCGGGAGCGGATCTTCGAGGCCGCGCGGGAGTTGGGCTGGGCGCCCCATCTCACCGCGCGGTCGCTGGCCGGGGCGCGGGTGGACGTCGTAGGGCTGGCGGTCTGTCGGCCGGCGCGGTTGCTCGGGCTCGAACCGTTCTACATGGAGTTCATATCCGGGGTGGAGAGCGTGCTGGTCGAGCATTCCTGTGCGCTGCTGTTGCGGCTCGTGGGGAGTGCGGAGGAAGAGGTCGGGCTACAGGAGTCGTGGTGGCGGGCGCGGCAGGTCGGCGGGTCGATTCTGGTGGATTTCCGGGCCGATGATCCGCGGGTCGGCGTGGTGCGGCGGCTGGGGTTGCCTGTGGTGGCCGTGGGGCATCCGTCGTTGACCGGCGGGCTCACCTCGGTGTGGAGCGACGATGCCGGGGCCGTGACCGCGGCGGTGCGGTATCTGGCCGGGCTCGGGCATCGGCGGATCGCGCGGGTCGGCGGGTCGAGGTCCCTCGGGCAGACCGCGATGCGGGCCACCGCCTTCGACGCGGCGGCACGCGCGCTGGGGCTGCCCGGGGTCCGACAGCTGGCCACCGACCACTCGGGCGAGGAGGGGGCGCGGGCCACGCGGTCACTGTTGGCGGATGCGCCGGCGGAGCGGCCGACGGCCATCGTGTACGACAACGACATCATGGCGATGGCAGGGCTCTCGGTCGCAGCCGAGCTGGGGCTCGCCGTACCGGCAGATGTCTCGCTGCTGGCCTGGGACGACTCCCCGTTGTGCCGGCTCACGCATCCGACGCTCTCCGCGATGAGCCATGATGTGCACGGATTCGGCGCGGACGCGGCACGGACGCTGTTCGGGGTGATCACCGGGGACGGTCCCGGTTCGCATCCCGTACCCGCTCCGGTGCTGACCCCTCGGGGGTCGACCGGACCGCCCGGAACATGATCGCGAGGGTTCCGGGGTGTGACGTTCGCCGCTTGGAGCTCCGGGACTGGGCAGCCTGGTTACTCACAAGTAGCATGGTTCCTGAGCGCGCGCTCAGCGCATCGCAGCAGTGCAGATCCCGCACCCTGGAGGAGAGCCAATCGTGCCTCGTACCGTCAGGGACGTCGTCTTCGTAGACGGCGTCCGTACCCCGTTCGGCAAGGCGGGCCCGAAGGGCATCTACCACGAGACCCGGGCCGACGACCTCGTCGTGAAGGCGATCCGGGAGCTGCTGCGCCGCAACCCCGGTCTGGACCCCGCGAAGATCGACGAGGTCGCGATCGCCGCGACCACGCAGATCGGTGACCAGGGGCTGACCCTGGGGCGGACCGCGGGCATTCTCGCCGGGCTGCCGCAGTCCGTGCCGGGCTACTCCATCGACCGCATGTGCGCGGGCGCGCTGACCGCCGTCACGACCACCGCGGGCTCCATCGCCTTCGGTGCCTACGACGCCGTCATCGCCGGTGGTGTCGAGCACATGGGCCGCCACCCGATGGGCGAGGGCGTGGACCCGAACCCGCGGTTCGTGAGCGAGAAGCTGGTCGACGACTCCGCGCTGTTCATGGGCATGACGGCGGAGAACCTGCACGACCGCTACCCGCACATCACCAAGCTGCGCGCCGACGAGTACGCGGTGCGCTCGCAGGAGAAGGCCGCCAAGGCGTACGCCAACGGCAAGATCCAGCAGGACCTGGTGCCGATCTCGGTGCGCAACACCAACGAGCAGGTGGGCGAGACCGGTTGGGGTCTTGTCACCGCCGACGAGCCGATGCGCCCGGGGACCACCCTGGAGAACCTCGCCGGGCTGAAGACTCCGTTCCGTGTGCACGGGCGGGTCACCGCGGGCAACGCGGCCGGGCTCAACGACGGTGCCACCGCGTCGATCATCGCGAGCGAGGACTTCGCGCGCGAGCACAACCTGCCGGTCAAGATGCGTCTCGTGTCGTACGCCTTCGCGGGCGTCGAGCCGGAGGTCATGGGCTACGGCCCGATCCCCGCGACCGAGAAGGCGCTCGCCAAGGCGGGCCTCGGCATCGGTGACATCGGCCTCTTCGAGGTCAACGAGGCTTTCGCCGTACAGGTGTTGGCCTTCCTCGACCACTACGGCATCGCGGACGACGACGAGCGCGTCAACCAGTACGGCGGCGCGATCGCCTTCGGCCACCCGCTGGCCTCGTCGGGCGTCCGCCTGATGACGCAGCTGGCCCGCCAGTTCGAGGAGCAGCCGAACGTCCGCTACGGCCTGACGACGATGTGCGTCGGCTTCGGCATGGGCGCCACGGTCATCTGGGAGAACCCGCACTTCGAGGGGGACAAGTGAGCACCACCACCGAGCTTCTGAAGGGTGCGGCCGAGCTGTTCCCGGACGAGGTCGTGACGTCCGCGCACGTCCGCCACCTCGAACTGCCGTACAGCGCCGGGCGGTTCGCGCTCATCACGCTGGACAACGGCTTCGACCACACCAAGCCGACCACCTTCGGTCCGGCCTCGCTGGCGAATCTGAACACCGCCATCGACCAGGTCGAGAAGGAGGCGGCGGCCGGCGAGATCGTCGGTGTCGGCATCACCGGCAAGCCGTTCGTCTTCGCCGTCGGCGCGGACCTCAAGGGCGTCGAGCTGCTGAAGAACCACGACGACGCGCTCGCCATCGGCAAGGGCGGCCACGAGGTCTTCAAGCGCCTCGCGGACATCGCGGTACCGACCTTCACGTACTACAACGGCGCGGCCATGGGCGGTGGCGTCGAGGTCGGTCTGCACTGCGAGTACCGCACGGTCTCGAAGCACATCGCGGCCTTCTCCCTGCCCGAGGTCTTCCTCGGTCTGGTCCCGGGCTGGGGCGGCTGCACGCTGCTGCCGAACCTGATCGGCGCCGAGAAGGCCGTCTCGGTGATCATCGAGAACAGCCTCAACCAGAACAAGCAGCTCAAGGGCCAGCAGGTCTTCGACCTCGGGATCGCCGACGCGCTCTTCGAGGGCGCCGACTTCCTGGAGCAGTCGCTGATCTGGACGGCGAACGTCCTCAAGGGCGAGATCAAGGTCGAGCGTCCGGCGATCGACCGCGGCGAGGCCTGGGACCAGGCCGTCGCCAAGGGCCGTTTCGTCGCGGACTCCAAGGTGCACGGCGCGGCCCCGGCCGCCTACCGCGCGCTCGACATCATCGAGGCCTCGAAGAACGGCGACCTCCAACAGGGCTACGACGCCGAGGACTTGGCCCTCGCCGACCTGATCATGGGTGGCGAACTCCGCGCCGGCATCTACGCGTTCAACCTCGTGCAGAAGCGCGGCAAGCGTCCGGCGGGTGCGCCCGACAAGTCGCTGGCCCGTCCGGTCACCAAGGTGGGTGTGGTCGGCGCCGGTCTGATGGCCTCGCAGCTCGCCCTGCTCTTCCTCCGTCGCCTCGAAGTGCCGGTCGTCCTCACGGACATCGACCAGGAGCGCGTCGACAAGGGTGTGGGCTACGTCCACGCCGAGATCGAGAAGCTGCTCGGCAAGGGCCGTATCAACCAGGACAAGGCCAACCGGCTCACGGCCCTGGTCACCGGTGTGCTGGACAAGGCCGAGGGCTTCTCCGACGCCGACTTCATCATCGAGGCCGTCTTCGAGGAGATCGGCGTCAAGCAGCAGGTGTTCGCGGAGGTCGAGGCGGTCGCCCCGGCGCACGCGATCCTCGCCACCAACACCTCCTCGCTGTCCGTCTCCGAGATGGCGTCGAAGCTGAAGAACCCCGAGCGGGTCGTCGGCTTCCACTTCTTCAACCCCGTTGCGATTCTGCCCCTGTTGGAGATCGTGCGCGGTGAGCAGACGGACGACGCCTCGCTCGCGACCGCGTTCGCGGTGGCCAAGAAGCTGAAGAAGACAGCGGTGTTGGTGAAGGACGCCCCGGCGTTCGTCGTCAACCGCATCCTCACCCGCTTCATGGGCGAGATCCAGAACGTCATCGACGAGGGCACCCCGGTCGCGGTCGCCGAGAAGGCCGTAGAGCCGCTCGGTCTGCCCATGTCCCCGCTGGTGCTGCTTGAGTTGGTCGGTCCGGCCATCGGGCTGCATGTCTCGGAGACCCTCAACCGGGCCTTCCCGGACCGCTTCACGGTCTCCCCGAACCTCGCGGCCGTCGTCAAGGCGGGCAAGCGCGGCTTCTACGTCTACAACGCCGAGAACGGCTTCAAGCCCGAACTCGACCCCGAGGTCGCCGCGTTGCTCAAGCAGGGCGACTCCGTGCTGACCGAGGAGCAGGTGCGGGACCGGGTCCTGGACGCGGTGGCGCAGGAGATCGGGCTCATGCTCGACGAGGGTGTCGTCGCCGAGGCGCAGGACATCGACCTGTGCCTGATCACGGGCGCGGGCTGGCCCTTCCACCTGGGCGGCATCACGCCGTACCTGGACCGCGAGGGTGTCTCGGAGCGGGTGAACGGCAAGCCGTTCCTGGCGCCGGGTCTGGCGAGCGTTCCGGCCTAGTCCCTTCGTACGGTGCCCGGTACATCGGCCGATGTACCGGGCACCGGCATGTCAGGGGACGTCCTCGACGTGGACGACACGCAGTGCGGTGCCGTCCTGGTCGCGCTTGGACCGGCCGTGCATGCCGACGGCCAGATGCGAGGGATCGTCGGGCTCGTCCGTGCCGACGAAGGTGACGACGTCCCGGTGATGGCTCGTCACCAACCAGCCCTCGCCGTCCTTGAGTTCGAGCACCCGGAAGTCGCCCGCCGATGTCGCCACCTGTACGGGGCCGAACTCGCGCAGGATCCCGGTGGCCTGTTCGGCGGGATCGCCTTCGGGCTCCTCAAGCAGCACACAGGTGCCGTGCTCGAACAGGACCCACGGCTTCTCGGAGCCGTCGAGGATTCGCCGCCACACGGCGATGAGTGATTCGGTGTCCACGGTGGTCATCATGGCGCATTCACACCTCGCGCCAGGCCTCCAGGGCCAGGCCCGGCTCGTCCTTCCGCCGGGTGACGAGGAGTTGACCGGTGGACGGGGACAACGTCGCGGCGGCCACCCGGTCGTTCTCGTCCAGGGCGAGCGAGACCTCGGCGTCCGCCGGGAGTTGGGGGCCCGACTCGGTCCACCAGGCGCCCGCCGCCTCCTGCTCGGTGGGATACGCGGCGAACGCGACCCGGCCGCTGGCGGAGCGCTGGGCGAGCAATGTGCAGTCGTGGCCGTCGAGTTCACAGCGGACGACGGAGACCGGACCCGGGCCCGCGGAGGCCAGCAGGGTGAGCGGCTTGGCGCCGGGACGCCAGGCGCAGAGGTCGCCGGAGTCGTCCGTGTAGTAGAGGGTGGTCGTCTCCGGGGAGGTGGCCAGCGCGCGGAGCGTGCCCGGTCTGATCGCGGCCTCCATCGCCTCCTCCAGGACCGGCTGCCCGCCCGGCTCCAGCTGGCGCCAGTGCAGGATCGCGCCGGGCACCGCCGCGTACAGCTCGACCGTGCCGGACTCCCCCGTCACGGCGGCCAGGTCCTCGTGGACGTCGGTGCCCTTGAGGTCGCGCCACGGGTCCCAGCCGCCCTTCTCCCGCTGGGCCAGCATGCTGACCCCGCCCGCCTTGTTGCGCACGAAGAGATGGGCCCGCCCCTCCGCGTCGACCGCGACCGCCGGGACGCCGGTGCGGTCGCCCTTCTTGTCCGGGTGTCCGACCGGGTTCCAGTCGAGGGCGGTGAGCCGGGGCCGGAAGTGCGTGGAGTGGACCAGCCCGGATTCGCCGGGCAGGGTGGGCCGCCAGGACACCAGGTGGGCGTAGCCGTCCGCGCCCTGTCCGATGCCGAGCAGCCCGGGGTGCAGCTTCTGGTCGCCGCCCACCGTGCGCGGGGCGCCCCAGAGGCCGTCGGGGCCACGTTCCGCCCGGCACAGGACGGCGTCGCCCGAGGGCAGATAGACACTGAGCCGGCCGTCACGGCCGCGGAGGAGCCAGTCGCCGTTCACCTGTTCACTGTAATTGGGGCGGTCGTTCGCGCACGGGGCACCCCCCGCCCGCGTGGGACCCTTGCCCCATGGACGAGGACACTCCCCTGCTGGTGATCGTCGACGGCGCCAATGTCGTCGGGTCGGTGCCCGACGGCTGGTGGCGCGACCGCAGGGGTGCCGCCGAGCGCCTCCGCGACCGGCTCGCGAGCGAGGGTCTGCCGGGCCGCACGGACCCCGTGGAGCTGGTCCTCGTCGTGGAGGGCGCGGCCCGTGGTGTGGCGTCCGTCCCGGGCGTACGGGTGGACTCGGCCCCCGGCAGCGGCGACGACCGGATGGTCGAACTGGTCGCCGAGGCCGCCGGCCGGCCGTGCCTGGTGGTCACCGCCGATCGCGAACTGCGGCGCCGGGTCACCGAGTTGGGCGCGGAGGTCACCGGGCCGCGCAGCGTGCGGGGCTGAACGTCCTTCGTGACGTGCGGGGTTGACCTAGACGGCACGCGGCCCGGCAACTCCCGCGCGCTGAGCGGGACTTACCGGGCCGACGGTCAACCGGTGTGCCTACGGGGCGTTTCCGCCCGGCGGTGTGGTGGAACCGCGCGCCTCCGCCGCCTGTTGCTGTCCGAGTCGGCTGTGGGTGCGGCCGTAGAAGAAGTAGACGACGAAGCCGATCGCCATCCAGATGGCGAAGCGGAGCCAGGTCTCGGCGGGGAGGTTGAGCATCAGCCAGAGGGAGGCCAGGACCGAGACGATGGGGAGGGCCGGGACCAGGGGGGTGCGGAAGGAGCGGGGCAGGTCGGGGCGCTTGTTGCGGAGGATGACCACGCCGATCGCGACCACGATGAAGGCGAACAAGGTGCCGATGTTGACCAGTTCGGCGAGTTCGCTGAGGCTCGTGAAGCCCGAGACGATCGCGATGACCACGCCCAGGAGGATGGTCGGGCGGTAGGGGGTGCGGAAGCGCGGGTGGACGTGCGAGAAGAAGCGGGGCAGGAGTCCGTCGCGGCTCATCGCGAAGAACACGCGGGCCTGGCCGAGCAACAGGATCATGCACACCGTCGTCAGGCCGATCGCGGCGCCGAAGCTGATCAGGCCCGCGAACCACGGGTGTCCGGTGGCCTTGAACGCGTCCGCGAGGGGGGCGTCGATCGACAGCGAGCTGTACTTCTGCATGCCCGTGACGACGATCGACACGGCGACGTACAGCGTGGTGCAGATGATCAGTGAACCGAGGATGCCTCGCGGTACGTCGCGCTGCGGGTTGCGGGTCTCCTCGGCGGCGGTGGCGACGACGTCGAAGCCGATGAAGGCGAAGAAGACCACGGAGGCGGCCGTGAAGATGCCCATGACGCCGAAGTTGGAGGGCGCCCAGCCGAACATCAGCTGGATGAGCGGGGCCTTGAGGTTGCCGCCCGCCTCCACGGACTGTGCCTTGGGGATGAACGGCTTGTAGTTGTCGCCCTTGATGAAGAAGGCGCCCGCGACGATCACCACGAGGACGACGGCGACCTTGATGGCGACGACGACGGAGGTGACCCGCGCGGAGAGCTTCATGCCGAGGACGAGGATCGTGGTGAGGACCAGGACGAGCGCGGCGGCGAGGATGTCGAAGCCGAAGCCGTGGGCGCCGTCCCGGCCGCTGAGCGCCTCGGGCAGATGCCAGCCCGCGTTGTCCAGCAGCGAGTGGATGTACCCGGACCAGCCGACGGCCACCACCGCCGTACCGAGGGCGAGTTCGAGGACCAGGTCCCAGCCGATGGTCCAGGCGGGTAGTTCGCCGAGCGAGGCGTACGAGAAGGTGTACGCGGAGCCCGCGACCGGGACCGTGGACGCGAACTCGGCGTAGCAGAGCGCCGCGAGGGCACAGACGACGCCGGCCACGACGAAGGACAGGGAGACCGCCGGGCCGGCGTTGTTCTTGGCGGCGGTACCGGTGAGGACGAAGATGCCGGTGCCGATGACCACGCCGACGCCGAACACCGTCAGATCCAGGGCCGAGAGGGACTTTCTGAGCGCGTGCTCCGGTTCCTCGGTGTCCTGGATGGACTGTTCGACTCTCTTCGTCCGGAAGAGGGTGCTGCTCACGGGTGTACCTCCCACGCTTGGCGTCCTCGACATGATCGAGAGGGGGCGTACTCCGTATGCCCCGGCGCGAGCGGATTCACGCGAACGGGCCGCTTTCACCACTGCAAAGAGTGGTGGAAGCGGCCCGTTCGGCGGTGCGGCCGTGCCTCAGTCGCGTGCGGACTCCACCGAGTCGACCTCCGCCGTGGGCCGGTCGAAGCGGCCGTCCAGCTTCGAGACCAGGCCGGTGACCTGGCGGGCGATGTCGGGGGCGGTGAGGCCGATCTCCGTCATCACCTCGGCGCGCGAGGCGTGGTCGAGGAAGCGCGGCGGGATGCCGAAGTCGCGGAGCGGAACATCCACACCGGCGTCGCGCAGGGCCTGTGCGATCGACGAACCGACGCCGCCGACACGGGAGTTGTCCTCGACGGTGACGACCACCCGGTGCTGTTCCGCGAGCGGGGCCATGGCCTCGTCGACGGGCTTGACCCAGCGCGGGTCGACGACCGTGGTGGAGATGCCCTGCTTGTCGAGCAGGGTGGCGATCTCCAGGCACATGGGCGCCAGCGCGCCGACGGAGACCAGCAGGACGTCGGGTGCGTCGGTGCCGGGCGCGCGCAGCACGTCCATGCCGCCGATCCGGCCCACGGCGGGTACGGCCGGGCCGACCGCGCCCTTGGAGAAGCGGACCACCGTCGGCGCGTCCTTGACCTGGACGGCCTCGCGGAGCTGGGCGCGGACCTGGTCGGCGTCGCGCGGGGCGGCCAGGCGCAGGCCAGGGACGACCTGGAGGATCGACATGTCCCACATGCCGTTGTGGGAGGCGCCGTCGGTGCCGGTGACACCGGCCCGGTCCAGTACGAAGGTCACACCGCACTTGTGGAGGGCGACATCCATGAGGACCTGGTCGAAGGCACGATTCAGGAATGTGGCGTACACCGCGAACACCGGATGCAGACCGCCCGTGGCGAGGCCCGCCGCGGAGACCGCGCCGTGCTGCTCGGCGATGCCGACGTCGTAGATCCGGTTCGGGAAGGCGTCGGCGAACTTCTTGAGGCCGACCGGCTGGAGCATCGCGGCGGTGATCGCGACGATGTCCTCGCGCTCCTGCCCGAGCGCGACCATCTCGTCGCCGAAGACGGAGGTCCAGTCGGCGCCGGACGCCTTGACCGGCAGTCCGGTGTCGGGGTGGATGGGGCCGATGCCGTGGAAGCGGTCGGCCTCGTCCTGGAGGGCGGGCTGGTAGCCGCGGCCCTTCTCGGTGAGGACGTGCACGATGACCGGGCCGCCGAAGCGCTTGGCGCGGGCGAGCGCGGACTCCATCGCCTCGATGTCGTGGCCGTCGATGGGGCCGACGTACTTGAGGCCGAGGTCCTCGAACATGCCCTGCGGGGCGATGAAGTCCTTCAGGCCCTTCTTCGCGCCGTGCAGCGTCTCGTAGAGGGGCTTGCCGACGACCGGAGTGCGCCCCAGGAGGTCCTTGCCGCGGGCCAGGAAGCGCTCGTAGCCGTCGGTGGTCCGCAGGGTCGCCAGGTGGTTCGCGAGGCCACCGATGGTCGGTGCGTAGGACCGCTCGTTGTCGTTGACGACGATGACGAGGGGGCGGTCCTTGGCGTCGGCGATGTTGTTCAGCGCCTCCCAGGCCATACCGCCGGTCAGCGCGCCGTCACCGATCACCGCGACCACGTGGTCGTCGCGTTTCAGCACCTGGTTGGCCTTGGCGAGGCCGTCGGCCCAGCCGAGGACCGTCGAGGCGTGCGAGTTCTCGATGACGTCGTGCTCGGACTCGGCCTGCGAGGGGTAGCCGGAGAGGCCGCCCTTCATCTTCAGCCTGGAGAAGTCCTGGCGGCCGGTGAGCAGCTTGTGGACGTAGGACTGGTGGCCGGTGTCCCACAGCACCCGGTCCTTCGGCGACTCGAAGACGCGGTGCAGGGCGATGGTCAGCTCGACCACACCGAGGTTCGGGCCGAGGTGGCCGCCGGTCTTGGAGACGGCGTCGACGAGGAAGGTCCGGATCTCCTCGGCCAGCTGGTCCAGCTGCTCCAGGCTGAGCCGGTCCAGATCGCGCGGTCCCCTGATGCGGGTCAGCAGCGGCACCCGTGCCTCCTTGCGAGTAGAGCTGATCGAGCTGTTGCCGGGCTTGTCGAGTCTAATGTTCCGCCTTTGCGGACCGCGCCCGGGCTGTGCGTCATACGTCACGCGATCGGCTGTACCCACGAACAGCCTTTCCTACGACCTTCCCGCGGTTCTGCTACGACATGACGGTGCCCGGTACCGCGATCGGTACCGGGCACTGGTCGGGAAGAAGGCAGGTCAGCCGCGACCGGACGCCTTCTGGCTCTTGCGGGACACCGAGTCGATGACAACCGCGCCGAGCAGAACGCCACCCGTGATCATGTACTGGATCGACGTGTTCATGTTGAGCAGGTCGAGGCCGGTCTGGATCGACTGGATGACGAGCATGCCCAGGAGGGCGGACCAGACGGTGCCGCGGCCACCGAAGAGGCTCGTACCGCCGATGACGGCCGCCGCGATGGCCAGCATCAGGGTGTTGCCGCCGCCGGCGTTGAGCGTGGCGCTCTGGGTCTGACCGGCGAAGAACATACCGCCGACCGCCGCGAAGCCGCCGGAGATGGCGAACACGGTGATGCGGATCATGGACACGTTGATACCGGCACGGCGCGCGGCCTCGATGCCGCCGCCGACCGCGAAGACCTTGCGGCCGTACGGGGTACGACGCAGCACGAAGTCGACGATCACCAGGGAGGCGAGGAAGATCACCAGCGAGTTGGAGACACCGGACGCCGAGTTCAGCACGGCCGCGGTGACGAACGCGGCCACGGCGAGCAGGCCGACCCGCAGCAGGATCTCGCTGGTGGGCCGGAAGGGCACTCCGGCGGCCTTGCGGCGGCGCTGGTCGACGAGCGAGCCGTAGAGCAGGGAGGCGACACCGAGGGCGGCCAGGATGTAGGCGCCCGCGATCGACTGGTCCATGAAGAACGAGCTCTGGCTGAGCAGGTGCACCGGACCCGAGTCCGGGATGTTGATGGTGCCGCTCGAACCGAGCAGCCACAGCATCAGACCGTTCCAGCCGAGGAAGCCGGCCAGTGTGACGACGAACGCCGGTACGCCGATCCTCGCGAAGAAGAAGCCGTGCAGCGCGCCGATACCGACACCCGTGATGATCGTCAGGAGCAGCGCCAGCCAGCCGTTCATCCCGTGGTTGACCGCGAAGACGGCGAACAGGGTGGACGCCAGACCGCTGACCGAGCCGACGGACAGGTCGATCTCGCCGAGCAGCAGCACGAAGACCAGGCCGATGGCGAGCATGCCGGTGGCCGACAGGTAGTAACTGATGTTGGACAGGTTGTCGGCGCTCAGGAACCGGCTGTTCTGCGACTGGAAGATGATGCCGATGACGATCAGGCCGGCGACGACCGGCAGCGAGCCGAGCTCACCGCCCTTGACCTTGCGCTTGAACTCGGTGATGTAGCCCTTGAAGCCCTCTTCGCGGACCAGTAGCCGCGGGTCGACGACGGTGGCGGCGGCGCTCGCCGCCGTGGGGTCGTCGGCCGGGGCCGCGGCGGTCGGTTCGACCGCGTCCTTCTTCACGGTGCCTGACGTGTCGCTCACTTTGCCGCCTCCGTGCTGCGCACCGCACGACGGGTCACGGCGTTGTCCGTGGCACCGGTGATCGCGGCGATGATCGTTTCCTGACTGGTGTCCTTCACCGGGAAGGAACCGTTGTTCTTGCCCAGCCGCAGCACGTTGACGGTGTCCGCGACCGCCTTGACGTCGGCCATGTTGTGGCTGATGAGGATGACACCGAGGTTGCGCTCGCGCAGCCGCTCGACCAGGTCGAGGACCTGCGCGGTCTGCTCGACACCGAGGGCGGCGGTCGGCTCGTCGAGGATGACGACCTTCGGGTCACCGATCAGCGCGCGGGCGATGGCGACGACCTGCCGCTGGCCACCGGAGAGGCTGGCGATCGGGATGCGCACGCTCGGGATGCGGATGGAGAGGGTGCTCAGCAGTTCGCGGGAGTTCTTCTCCATCGTGACCTCGTCGATGATGCCGCGGCGAAGCAGCTCACGCCCGAGGTACAGATTGCCGACGACGTCGAGGTTGTCGCACAGCGCGAGGTCCTGGTAGACCGTCGCGACGCCGAGTCCCTGGGCGTCGTGCGGCTTGGTGATGCTGACCGGGTTGCCCTCCCATTCGATGACTCCTTCATCGATGGGGTGCACTCCGGCGATCGTCTTCACCAGGGTGGACTTTCCTGCGCCGTTGTCGCCGACCAGTGCGACCACTTCTCCGGCGTGAACCTCCAGCTCTACGTCGGTGAGGGCCTGCACCGCACCGAATCGCTTGGAGACTCCGCGCAACGCCAGCACGGGCGTAGCGGACACGTGAACCATCTCCTTCGCCGCCTGACCGGCGGGGATGCCGCGCTTGTCAAAAGGCGCGGAGGGTTGTGCCTAGGCACAGATTTACAAGATGAACATGCGCGCGGCCGGTGCCAGTTGGCAACGGCTGCGTTCGCACGGGTTCCGATCGGCGCCCGCCCCACAGCGGGGTTTGAAGGTGGGGCGGACGCCGAAGGGGCTTTGTCACCGCTGGGCGGTGGTTACTCCAGACCGGCCGTCTTGCACGCCGCGGCGTAGTCGGCGGTGCAGATCTGCGCGACGGTGTAGAGACCGTCCTTGATGACCGTGTCCTTGATGTTGGCCTTGGTGACCGACACCGGGACGAGCAGCTGCGAGGGCACCTTGTCGCCGGAGCCGCTGGTCTGGGTCGTGGTGGCGAGACCGGTGATGCTCTTGCCCTGCGCCAGGTCGACGGCGAGCGTCGCGGCGGCCTCGGCCTCCGGCTTGAAGGCCTTGTAGACGGTGCTGGACTGGGTACCGGCGACGATGCGCTGGATACCGGCGAGCTCGGCGTCCTGGCCCGTCAGCGGGATGCCGCTGATCTTGGCACCCTTGAGGGCGGTGGCGATACCACCGGCCATGCCGTCGTTGGCGGAGTAGACGCCCGCGATGTTCTTGGCGCCGAGCTGCGTGATGGCCGCCGTCACCTTCTGGTTGGCGACGGTGTCCTTCCACAGGCCGGACTGCTCGTAGGCGATGTCGACCTTGCCGTCGAGGGCCTCGTGGGCGCCCTTCTTGAACATCGCGGCGTTCGGGTCGGCGTCGTCACCGTTGATCATGACGATCTTCGACTTCGTGGTGGCCTTCGAGCCGAGCGCGGTGAGGAGGGCCTCACCCTGGAGCTTGCCGACCTCGACGTTGTCGAAGGAGACGTACGCGGAGACCGGGCCCTGGGCCAGACGGTCGTACGCGACGACCTTGATGCCCTTGGCGACCGCCTGCTGGATCGAGGACTTGATCGCGGCGGAGTCCTGGGCGCTGATCACGATGACCTTGACGCCCTTGGTGATCATGCTGCTCACCTGCTGGGCCTGGGTGGCCGCGCTGGCGTTGGCGTTGTTGTACTCGACCGAGCAGCCGGCACAGAGCGCCTTGACCTTGGCCTCGAAGTACGGCTTGTCGAACTTCTCGTACCGAGTGGTGACGCTGTCGGGCAGCAGCAGGCCGATCTTGGCGTTGGTACCGCCCGAGGAGCTGGAGGAGCTGCTGTCGGACTTCTTGTCGTCGCCGGCCTTGCCACAGGCGGCCAGCGCGACGGCCATCGTGGTGGCGATGACAGCAACGGCGGCACGACGCATACGCGTGTTCACTTCAGAAACCTCCCTGACGAGGCCGCGTCGTTGCGGCCGAGGTGGCTGGAAGTCAACTCGGCCACGCGTGCGACGTCAAGAAGTAAATACTTAACGAGATGGCAACGGCGTCGTGCGTTCTCTAAGTGAAGACAGGTGTCGCTGCGGTCAGCGACCCGTCCAAAAGTGTCGAATCGCCCATCTCGCTGAGCGCGAGAGCGAGTGCTCCGAGCACCTCCGCACGGCCTCCAAGTGCCCCCGGGAGAACGGAAAGTTGACGCGCCGCACTGGGGATCGCATAGCGGCCGACAGACTCCCTGATCGGCCCGAGCACCAGCTCACCGGCCTCGGCGAGATCGCCACCGAGGACCACTCGGCTCGGGTTCAGCAAATTGCAGAGATTGGCGACTCCACTGCCGATGTGTCGGCCGACGTCGGCGATCACCCGACGACAGCCCGGGTCTCCGTCCCGTGCCAGCCGTACGACTCCCTCCATGGTCAGGTCGGTGCCGTGGCTGGACTGGAGGAGCGGCAGCACATAGCGCGCGGCCGTGAAGGTCTCCAGGCAGCCCCGGTTTCCGCAACGGCAGACAGGGCCGGACTCATCAAGAGTAATATGCCCGATTTCTCCCGCTGTGCCACCCGGGCCCCGGTAGATCTTGCCGTTGATGACCAGCCCCGCGCCGACCCCGCTGGCGACCTTGATGTACGCCAGGTCCCTGACCCCCCGGCCACTGCCCCAGACCAGCTCACCGAGGGCGCCGAGGTTGGCGTCGTTGTCCACGTGCACCGGTACGCCCAGACGGCTGCCGAGCTCCTCGGCGGGTCTGGTGCCGGTCCACCCCGGGAGGATGGCGGTGGAGCCCAGGGTGCCCGATTCCACGTCGATCGGACCGGGTACGCCGAGACCCACCCCGGCGATCTTGGAACGGTCCACTCCGGTCGCCGCGATCAGCCGGTTGACCAGCTCTTCCGCCCGGTCGAAGCCCTGTGTGGAGGAGGCGTCCACGTCGACGGGTTCGGACTCCTCGGCCAGCACCTGATGGGCGAGATTCCCGACCGCGACGCGCAAATGCGTGTGCCCGAAGTCGACGCCGATGACAATGCCGGCGTCCCCGCTCAGCGAGACGCTGCGGGCCCTGCGGCCACCGGCCGAAGTGGGTGTGACCTCGACCGTTCCGCCGTCCTTGAGCTCGCGCACGATGTTGGAGACCGTCGCGGCGGACAGACCCGTCGTCCTCGCGATCTCCGCCTGCGTGAGCGACCCGGCCAGCCGCACCGCTCGCACGACCCGCTCTAGATTCGCTCGGTGCAGCGACGACTGCGACCCCGGAGTCTCCACGACGACCTCCTGCGCGCGGGACCGCATCGATGAGGCCCCGTCTATGTCCAACTAGTGAACTCTAAGCTGAGCCGTTAGGGTCGCCTCCCGTCAAGAGGTTGAACCGCATCGAGGTAGTTGCACGCATGCGTGCAGGCCGCCCCAGAGCCCTGGAGCGGCACGCACGAGCCCCTACCGGGGCGCTACTTGAGAGCCCCCGCCGTCAGCCCCTGCACCACCTGACGCTGGAAGATGATGTATGCGGCAAGTACCGGAAGCATCGCCATGACCAGACCGGCGAAGAGGCCGGACCAGTCGCCCTTGTAGCCCTGGCTGGCGGCGAGCTGCACCAGGCCCTGGGTGAGGACCCGTTTGTCCGGGTCGGTGTTCAGGACCGTCGGCAGCATGTACTGGTTCCACTGCCCCAGGAAGTTGAAGATCCCCACGCTGATCAGGCCCGGCTTGGCCATCGGCAGCATGATCTGGAAGAACGTCCGGCTGTGCGAGGCCCCGTCCACGAACGCCGCCTCCGCCACCGAGGTGGGCAGGGTGCGGAAGAACGCGGTCAGGAAGAAGACCGTGAACGGCAGCGAGTACGCGATGTAGACCAGGATCAGCCCGTGGATCGTGTTGAGCAGTCCCAGGTTGTTGACGACGTAGAACAGCGGGACCAGGGCCAGCATGATCGGGAAGCTCATGCCGCCGATGAACAGGAAGTAGATGAAGCGGTTGCCCGGGAAGTCGAACCGGGCGAGCACGTACGCGGCCATCGAACCGAGGACGAGAGTGCCGATGAGTGAACCACCCACCACCAGAATGGTGTTGAAGAAGTAGTCGCTCATGTTGGCGTCGGTCCAGGCGCGCGCCCAGTTGTCGAAGTGCAGTTTGTCCGGCAGTGCCCAGGGCGAGCTGAAGATCGCGCTGTCGCTCTTGAAGGACGTCATCACCGCCCAGAGAAGCGGCAGGACGACCATGAACGCCCACAGGACGAGCATGCCGTGCGAGAAGACATTGAGGACGCGGCCCTCTTTCTTCGTCTTCCGTTTCGGCGCGTCTCCGGCGGATGTGCCGACCTTGGCGACGGGGACACCGGGCTCGGCCGGCACGGGGGCGGGGGTCTCGGTCGTCTTCATGTGATCAGAACTCCAGCCGCTCACGGCGGCCCAGTCGCATCACGATCGCCGCGAAGGCCAGCGTGACGACGAGCAGGGCGACGCCGATGGTGGTCGCGTAGGCGGCCTGTCCGTCTCGGAACGCCTTCTGGTACACGTACAGGACCATGACGGTGGTCGAGTAGTCGGGACCGCCCGGTCCGGTCGTCATGATCTGTACGACCGCGAACGACTCGGCGCCCAGCGCCAGGATGCCCATGTAGACCCAGCCGGACATCACGGTGTCCCACAGCAGCGGCAGGGTGAGGCGGAAGAACGTGGTCATCCGGTTGGCGCCGTCGAGCAGCGCCGCCTCGTACAACTCCGCCGGAATGGACGCCATACCGGCGGAGAAGAGGACCACGAAGAAGCCGACCGTGGACCAGACGAGGACCGCCATCACGCACCACAGGGCGAGGCTCGGATCGCCGAGCCACAGCGGCTGGATGCTGCCGAGTCCGATCCCGCGGAGAAAGGAGTTGATCGCGCCGCTGTCCGGGTTGTACGCGAAGGCGAACAACAGGGCGACGATCGCGATCGAGAGGACCTGCGGGAAGAAATAGACGATCTTGTAGAAGGAGGAGCCGCGGACGCCCGAGACCACCGGGCCGCCCGGCCGGCGCCGTCCGCCCACATTGATCATGAAAGCGAAGAACAGCGCCAGACTGATCGTCACCAGCGGCAGCACCAACGCGAACAGGAGACTGTGCTGCAACGATTTCCAGAAGATCTCGTCGTGGAACATTCTCTTGTAGTTGTCGAAGCCGACCATTTTGAATTCCGGGCTCAGCCCCGTCCAGTCCGTGAACGAATAGTAGATCGACTGGATGAAGGGCCATACGACGAAAAGCACGTACAGCCCGAGGGGAACGGTCAGGAACCCCACGATGAACCGGTACTTGCCGTGCTGCATTGCTACCGACCCCGTTCTCTGGGCGGGCGCCGCCGCTGGTGACGGATCCTCACTGGTGCTTGTAGTGCTTGATCGACGTGTCCTTGGCGGCCGCGTCGGCGAAGCCCTGGATCTTCTTGATGGTCTCGGCCGGGGTGGCCCGTCCGGCCATCATCTCGCCGAGACCCGCCACACCGATCTGCTCCTTCTGCAACTGCACGTACCAGTCCTGGAGGCGCGGGTTGAGCACGTTGTCGCCGGCCAGCTTCAGCGCCGCCACACCGGAGGTGAGACCCGGCGTGAGGGTGATCCCGTCGGTGCCGCCGTTGTACGCGGTCAGCGACTTCACCTTGCTGGTGAAGTTCTTCGACGAGGCCTCGCTGAGCATGATGCGCAACTGCTCCATGCCGCCCGCCGCGTTGGCCGCCTTGGCCGGGACGATGAAGGGTTCACCGCCGGACGCCCAGATGGTGCCGAAGGGCATCTTGTCGGAGCTGTCGATGCCGGTCGGCGCGGAGACGGCGAGGTTGAAGTCCTTGGGGATGACGTTGGCGGACTCGTTCTCCACCCAGGAGCCGTTCGGGATGAACAGCGCCTTGCCCTCGGCCCACGCGGTCTGCGACTGGATGTGGTCGATGCCGGGCGTGCCCTTGAGGATGTAGCCCTTCTTGAACAACTCGTAGTAGGCGTCGAAGCAGGCCTTCACGGCCGGGTGCTTCCAGGCGTTCGGCTCCAGGTTGTCGATCGCGTCGAGGACCTCGCGGCCGCCGACCTTGCCGATCATCGGGTAGAGCGAGAACGGCAGGTAGTACGGGTACTTGCCCGCGTACGTCCAGCCCGCCATGCCCTTCTTCTTGGCCTTCTCGCAGACCGCGAGCATCTGGTCCCAGGTCTCGGGGTACTTCTCGTCGAGCGCGTCCAGGGCCTTCTGCGAGTACCAGACGCCGTACACGGTGTAGGCGTAGTACATGATCCAGACGGGGTCGCCGTCGAACTGGCCCATCTCGACGATGCCGGGCCGCAGGGTGTCGCGGACCTTCTTCGACGGGTCGTCGTAGGAGGGCGCGTCCAGCAGCGGGGTGAGGTCGCTGAGCTGCTTCTTGCCGACGAGGACACCCATGTCCATCTGCTCGGCACCGGAGTTGTCGATCAGGTCCGGCGGGGTGCCCTGGTTGAAGCGGGGCTGAAGCGTCGACTGGATCTTCTGGGTGGCGGAGAACTTGACCTTCGCCTTGGGGAAGTTCGTCTCGTAGATCTTTACGGCGTCCTCGGCGTACTCCTTCCCGAAGCCGCCGTCGAAGAGCACGAACTCCATCTGCGCGGTGTCGTTCACCGCCAGCGGGTTCTTCGCGGTCTTCGTGCCCGACTTGGCCTTCTTGTCCGAGCCGCTGTCGCTGCTCGCACAGGCCGACAGAAAGCTCATGGCCGGAACGGAGATCAGGCCGAGTGCGGCCGACCTCTTGATCAGATCTCGGCGGCCGACACCCTGTGCGCCGGTGCTGCCGGAAAAGTTGTTCTCGGCGGAAGTGGATCCCATGCTCAAGTCCTCGCCTTCAACAGGACTCAGGCGGTGAACCGGATCCTCCCGGCACCGCGGTCAGTTCGAGCTTGGTCGTGCAGAGGTACTTCGTCCGTGCTGCTGTGAGAGCGGTGTCGAACGCGACAGGTATAGTCCACTTCCGGTCGACAGAGCAAGATCGAATGCAGGGTCGGTTGTCGGTCTTTTCCGAAGTGAGACCTCGCGGAAATATGAAGGCCCTGTGCGTTCGATGCCGGAGAAACCCCCGCTATTGCGCTCGAATGCCGCACTCAACACCCTTGACATCCCTAGCCACTTGACTCCCTACTGTTGCTTGCGCGGCAAAGCTGACAACGTTGTCTCATGTGGCGGGAGGATGCCCTCGTATGCATCACAGATGGTGGGGTTCGGCGGCCGTCTCAGTGGCCGCCGTCGCTCTGGTGGCGGGCTCGCAGGGGGCGGCCGTCGCGCTGCCCGGCAAGGCTCCCGCTCCGGCCGGGGCGTTCGCCTCCTCGTTCGAGGCGGGTGATCCGGCGCCGGACTGGCTCAACACCGTGGACACCGCGCCGGACGGCTCCAAGCGGGCCTCCGGTGTCGACGGGGGATTCACCAGCGGTATCCCCGGCAATGTCGACGACCATGTCACGGACCTGCGGGCCAGCGGCGAGAACACCGGTGCGGGCGAGGTGAAGGAGAACCTCGTCGACGGCGAGTCCGGCACCAAGTGGCTCACCTTCGCGCCCACGGGCTGGGTCGAGTTCGACCTCGACAAACCGCTCAAAATAGTGACGTACGCGCTGACTTCAGCCAACGACCACGACGAGCGCGACCCGCGGGACTGGACCCTCCAGGGCTCGACCGACGGCAAGGACTGGAAGACCGTCGACACCCGCTCAGGCGAGTCGTTCTCCGCCCGGTTCCAGACCACGTCGTACGACCTCGCCGAGCCCGCCGAGTACCAGCACTTCCGGCTCGACGTGAGCAGGAACAACGGCGGCGACATCCTTCAGCTCGCCGACGTCCAGTTCTCCACCGGCGGCTCCACCGCACCGATCCCCGAGGACATGCTCTCGCTGGTCGACCACGGCCCCAGCGGCTCCCCCACGGCCAAGGCGGGCGCCGGCTTCACCGGGACGCGCGCACTGCGCTACGCGGGCCGTCATACGGCGACGGGCCGGGCGTACTCGTACAACAAGGTCTTCGACGTGGACGTGGCCGTCGGCCGGGACACCGAGTTGTCGTACAAGATCTTCCCGCAGATGGCCGACGGTGACCTCGACTACGACGCCACGAACGTCTCCGTCGACCTCGCCTTCACCGACGGCACCTACCTCAGCGGCCTCGGCGCGACCGACTCGCACGGCTTCGCGCTCACCCCGCAGGGACAGGGCGCGGCGAAGATCCTCTACGTCAACCAGTGGAACAACGTCCTCTCGCGGATCGGCTCGGTAGCGGCCGGGAAGACCGTCGACCGCATCCTCCTCGCCTACGACTCCCCCAGCGGGCCGGCGAAGTTCCGCGGCTGGCTCGACGACGTGAGCATCAAGTCGGTCGCGCCCGAGAAGCCGAAGGCGCATCTGTCCGACTACGCGCTCACCACCCGCGGCACCAACTCCAGCGGCAGCTTCTCGCGCGGCAACAACTTCCCCGCCACCGCGCTGCCGCACGGCTTCAACTTCTGGACCCCGGTGACGAATTCGTCGTCGCTGAGCTGGCTCTACGACTACGCGCGGGCGAACAACGACGCCAACCTGCCGACGCTCCAGGCGCTCAGCCTGAGCCATGAGCCGAGCCCCTGGATGGGCGACCGGCAGACCTTCCAGGTGATGCCGTCGGCGGCCTCGGGCACCCCCAACACCGACCCGAACGCACGGGAGTTGGCCTTCAAGCACGAGAACGAGACGGCGCGCCCGTACTACTACGGCGTCACGTTCGAGAACGGTCTCAAGGCCGAGATGGCCCCGACCGACCACGCGGCCTCGCTGCGCTTCACCTACCCCGGCGACGACGCGAGCGTCATCTTCGACAACGTCACCGAGCAGGCGGGCCTGACCCTCGACAAGACCAACGGGACCGTCACCGGCTACTCGGACGTCAAGTCCGGTCTGTCCACCGGCGCTACGCGGCTCTTCGTCTACGGCGTGTTCGACGCGCCGGTCACGGACGGCTCCTCCAGCGGCGTCAAGGGCTATCTGCGGTTCAAGGCGGGCGCCGACCACACGGTCACCCTGCGTCTCGCGACCTCGCTGATCAGCGTCGACCAGGCGAAGGCCAACCTGAGCCAGGAGATCCCGGACGGCACCTCCTTCGACACGGTCAAGGACCAGGCCCAGAAGGTGTGGGACAAGCTGCTCGGCAAGGTCGAGGTGGAGGGCGCGACCCCCGACCAGCTGACCACGCTCTACTCCAGCATGTACCGGCTGTACCTGTACCCCAACTCCGGCTTCGAGAAGGTCGGTTCGACCTACCAGTACGCCTCGCCGTTCTCCCCGATGCCGAGCCAGGACACCCCGACGCACACCGGCGCGAAGATCGTCGACGGCAAGGTGTACGTCAACAACGGCTTCTGGGACACCTATCGGACCACCTGGCCCGCGTACTCGCTCCTGACGCCCGGTCAGGCGGGTGAGATGGTCGACGGGTTCGTGCAGCAGTACAAGGACGGCGGCTGGACCTCGCGCTGGTCCTCCCCCGGCTACGCGGACCTGATGACCGGCACCTCCTCGGACGTCGCGTTCGCGGACGCGTACGTCAAGGGCGTGCGGTTCGACGCCAAGTCGGCCTACGACGCGGCCGTCAAGAACGCCACCGTCGTCCCGCCCTCCTCGGGCGTCGGCCGCAAGGGCATGACCACCTCGCCCTTCCTCGGCTACACGAGCACGGACACGGGCGAGGGCTTCTCCTGGGCCATGGAGGGCTACAACAACGACTACGGCATCGCGCAGATGGGCCTGGCCCTCTACAAGAAGACCGGCGAGAAGCGCTACAAGGAGGAGTCCGAGTACTTCCTCAACCGCGCCCAGGACTACGTGAACCTCTTCGACAAGGGGGCCGGGTTCTTCCAGGGCAAGGACGCCAAGGGCAACTGGCGGGTGGCGTCGGCGAGTTACGACCCGAAGATCTGGGGTTACGACTACACGGAGACCGACGGCTGGGGCTACGCCTTCACCGCCCCGCAGGACAGCCGCGGCCTCGCCAACCTCTACGGCGGCCAGAAGGCCCTCGGCGACAAGCTCGACGAGTACTTCGCCACGCCGGAGAAGGCCTCGTCCGCCACCGTCGGCTCCTACGGCGGCGTCATCCACGAGATGACGGAGGCGCGGGACGTACGGATGGGCCAGTACGGGCACTCCAACCAGGTCGCCCACCACGTCACGTACATGTACGACGCGGCCGGCGAGCCCTGGAAGGCGCAGAAGGACGTGCGCGAGGTGCTGTCCCGCCTCTACACCGGCAGCGAGATCGGGCAGGGCTACCACGGCGACGAGGACAACGGCGAGCAGTCGGCCTGGTACCTCTTCTCCGCGCTCGGCTTCTACCCGCTGGTGATGGGCAGCGGCGAATACACCATCGGCTCCCCGCTGTTCACCAAGGCGACCGTCCACCTGGAGAACGGCAAGGACCTGGTCGTCAAGGCGCCGAAGAACAGCACGAAGAACGTCTACGTCCAGAGCCTGACGGTCAACGGCAAGGCCTGGACGTCGACTTCGCTCCCCCACCCGCTGCTGGAGAAGGGCGGAGTGCTGGACTTCTCCATGGGCTCCAAGCCCTCGACGTGGGGCAGCGGCAAGAGCGCGGCGCCGGTGTCGATCACCAACAACGACAAGGTGCCGACACCCCGCAGCGACCAACTCGCCGCCACCGGCGCCCTGTTCGACAACACGTCGGCCACGGCCGCCACGGTGACCTCGGTGGACCTGCCTGTCGCCAAGGCCACCAAGGGCATCCAGTACACGCTGACGTCGTCGACGGACCGCACGACGGCGCCGACCGGCTGGACCCTCCAGGGCTCGGCCGACGGCACCAAGTGGAAGACGCTCGACAAACGCTCCGGCGAGTCCTTCACCTGGGCCAAGCAGACCCGCGCGTTCTCGGTCAACTCACCTGGCTCGTACGCCCATTACCGCCTCGTTCTGGACGGCTCCTCGACGCTCGCGGAGGTGGAGCTGCTGGCCTGAGGCACGGTCACGGCACGGGGAGGCGGGGCAGCAGCCTGCGCAACGCCTCCGCGTGCTGATGGACCCGTCTGAGCACGCCTCTTCTGGTCGACGCGAAGACGGGGACGTCCTGGGCCGGGCCGCACGCGGCGGCCTTGTACAGATCGTCCAGCCAAGCCCCGTTCCCCCTGGTGCCGTCCGGCGCCAGGGGGATCAGTCGTGTCAGGACCTCCGACTCGGCGCCGCCCAGGAACCAGACGCGCACCATGAGGTCGGCGCGCAGATAGCGCAGCCCGCCGTCTATGTCCTCGGGCGGCGCGAAGCCCTCGTCCCCCACCAGGAACGCGAAGGCCGTGCGCGCCTCGGCCCGGAACTCGTCGGGCAGTTGCGGCCGTTTCACCATCTGCGGATGCTCGCACGCGCCGATGTGCCCCCGCCACCGAAACCGGCGAGGGCACACATAGTGGACGTCAGTTCACCGCAAGGGTGAACACATGGAGATCCGGGTCGTCCGGAAGTGTCACGCTCTTGATGGTCTTGCCCGTGGGTGCCGCGAACGGCTTGGTGGCGAACACATAGGTGACGACCGGGTCCTTGTCCGCACCGGCGACATTGCGGTACGCGGTCCTGGCGACGATCTCGTTGCCGTACTGCACGGTTCCGCCGCCCCCGCCGACCGTCCAGTCCGTGAAGGACAGGTCGACCACGTCCGTGCTGCCGTCGGTGTAGGTGACGGTCGCCTTGGTCTGCTGGTTGCCGTTGACCGCGCTGCCGACGAACGACAAGTCGGCGGCGGGCTGCGGGAGTTGGAGGGTCTGACCGGCCGCCGAGACGTTGTCCGGGCGCCCGTTGGGCGAGTTGGGCCAGGTGAAGCCGAGCCCGTCCACCGTGCCCGTGCCACCCGGGGTCAGCCCGGCCGCCGCGAGCGCCTGGAGGGAGTAACTCCAGCCGCCTCCGTCGTAGTCCGCCTCGTCGTGCTCACCGTTGTCGTCGGAGACGCCGGTGTTGTTGTAGGCGGCGAGCAGAGTGCCGGGCGCGGCGACCGTGAGGGCCACCGGCTGCTCGTACGAGGTGTCGCCTGAGGTGACGGTCACCTTCACGTCGTAGAAGCCCTGCCGGACGTCGTCGGCGGCCGTGAGGGCGATGTCCTGGGAACCGTCGACGACCGTTCCCTGGGCGGGAGTTGCCGTGACTCCGGCGGGGGTCTCGACGCTGTAGCGGACCTCGGGTCCGGTGCCGCCGCTCAGCGCCAGGGCCTTGATGTTGACCTTGGTGGTGTCGCCGGGCGCGAGGGTCGCGGCGGTCGGGCCGACGCCGATCTGGTACGGCTGTTCACCGGTACGGAAGGACGGCGGGGCGTCGGCGGGGGCGTTGCCCCAGGTGCGGTTCGGGGTGGTGGAGAGGGTGTAGTCGAGGGTGCCGCCGTTCCTGACGATCGAGGAGGAGAGCCAAGGGCGGTCGCTGCTGCGGCCGTTGACCTTCAGGGACTGGATGTACGGGGCGTCGGTCGCCGCGCCCTGTGCGTGGATGGAGATGTCGTTGCCGTGCGGGCGCTTGATCTCGATGCGCTCGAACAGCGGGGAGGCGAGGGTGAGTTCGGCGCGGGAGGGGACCTGGGGGTACATGCCGAGGGCGGAGAAGACGTACCAGGACGACATCTCGCCGAGGTCGTCGTTGCCGGGGATGCCGGCCGGGTCGGTGGTCCAGAGCTGCTTCATGGCCGCCCTGACCGTCTCCTGGGTCTTGTAGGGGGCGCCCGCGTAGTCGTAGAGGTAGGGGACGTTGACGGACGGCTCGTTGTCCAGCTCGGACTTGTCGCCGCCGCTGCCGGTGAAGGACCAACTCCCGTCCGCCTCATGGAAGAAGGAGTCGAGGCGGGCGAGGGCCTTGTCGGTGCCGCCCATCGCCGCGAACAGCCCGGCGGGGTTGTGCTGGACCATCCAGGTGTACTGGGCGGCCGTGCCCTCCACGAAGCCGTTGCCGGTGCCCGGGGTGAAGCCGGTGACCCAACTGCCGTCCGCCTTGCGGTTGGCGATGTAACCGCCCGTGGGGTCGGCGGCGATGTTGAAGTTGTTCTGCCACCACTGGGCGCGCTTGGCGAAGTCGGCCGCCGTGCTCTTCTTCCCCGCCGCCGTGGCGAGTTGGGAGAGTGCGAAGTCGGCCGTGGACATCTCCAGCGTCTCGGCGGCACCGCCCCAGGCGTTGGAGACAGACGGCATGTAGTGCAGGCTCAAGTACTTGTCGAGGGACGGGCGTTGACCGACGGACAGCACCGGCTTGCCGGACGAGGACAGGTCCTGGGCGGTCGGTACGGTCGCCGCCTGGACGAGGGACGCGAGGGCCCCCTTCAGGTCGAAGTCCGTGCCGCCGAAGGCGCGGATGCCGGCCAGGGCGGTGGGTGAGGGGTCGCCGTTCATGACGTGGGTGCCGCTCGCGCCGTGCAGCCAGCGGTCCCAGACCCCGCCGTTCTGCTGCGCGAGTTCGTAGAGGGACTGCGCGATGTCCGAGCCGGTGCGGGGGTTGAGGAGGGTGAGGAGCTGGACCTGTGACCGGTAGATGTCCCAGCCGGAGAAGGTGCCGTACTGAGCCTCGTGCCCCTTGCCGACCTTGTGCACCTTGCCGTCGCTGCCCGTGTATCTGCGGTCGGCGTCGCTGATGACGTTCGGGTGCAGGAGGGAGTGGTAGAGCGCGGTGTAGAAGGTGGTGCGCTCGGTGTCGGTGCCGCCGCCGACCTTGATCGCGCCGAGCTGGTCGCGCCAGGCGCGGTGGGCCGCGTCCTCGACGGCGTCGAAGGAGCGCTTGGGCGGGTTCTCCGCCGCGAGGTTGGCCTCGGCGCCGGCCTGACTGACGTACGAGATACCGACCTTGACGCCGACCGGCCCGGTGCCGGGCTCAAACTCGACGTAACCGCCCGCGCCCTTGCCCGCGACGGGACGGCCGCCGTTGGTGAAGCCGCCCGTGCCGCCGGTCGCGGAGGTCGATCCGGGGGTGAGTTTGTCGTCCTGCCAGGTGCCCGTGGTCTTGAAGGCGCGGTCGAAGGTGGCGGTGAAGTAGAGGGTGTAGTAGGCGCGTTGGCCCTCGGGGTCGAGGTAGCCGCAGAAGTTGCCGGAGGTGACCGAGCCGGAGACCGTGCGGGTCGCCGGGTCGATGGTGACCGACGAATTGGTCGACCCCACCTCGGAGTTGGCGGTGCGGATCAGGAGGGAGGCGGGCTTGTCGGCCGGGTAGGTGAAGCGGCCGGAGCCGGTGCGGGCGGTCGCGGTGAGGTCGGCGGTGACACCTGAGGCGAGGCCGACCTTGAAGTGGCCGGGTTCGGCGGTCTCGGCCGTGTGGCTGAAGTCGGAGGCGTAGACGGCGTCCTTGGTGTCGCTCGCCGGGGAGGAGATGACCTCACCGGCGTACGGGAAGAACGGGATGTCGCCGCTGCCGCCCGCGCAGCCCGTGCCGGACATGTGGGTGAGGCTGAAGCCGCGGATGCGGGTGGCGTCGTACTGGTAGCCGCCTGGCGCGGCCGTGCTCGTCGCGCTGCCTCTGGTGTTCTCCGGGCTCCAGGAGAGCATGCCGAAGGGCACGACGGCGCCCGGGAAGACGTTGCCGCCGTTCTTGGTGCCGATCAGCGGATCGACGTAGGCGCTGGGGTCCTTGACGAGTTGCGGTGGGGCGGTGGTGGCCGCCAGGGCGGGGGTGGCGCCGCCGACCGCGAGTGCGGCGGCGAGCAACAGGGACGTGGGACGGAAACGCATGACGCGGCCCCTCCTCCTTCGGACGGGTCGCGCACCACAGGTCGCACAAGCCGCAGGGACAGTAACGTGCGCCACCCGTACCACGGAAGAGCGCGTGGACCGGCGAGGGCGCGCGATGCGGCCACTCGGACGGCGTCCGCAGGCCAACTGGCTTGACATCGTTGTCCGTTGGCGCGGTAGAGTCGTATGCAGACCATAAGACAACGTTGTCGCATCGCAGTGTCGCCCCAAGCCACGTACCACCCGAGTGGGCCCACCCCCATTGCCCACCCGGCTCGCGGACCCGGTGGCCCCCGACCACCGGGTCCGCCCCGAGCGCAGGCTCAACCGACCTGGCAGGGAAGGGCAGTTGCCGGGTCACCTCCGTCGCCGTTCACGACGTAGCCGAAGGTGGTGCTCTGTCCCGGACTCAGTGAGCCGTTCCAGTCGGCGTTGTGGACCATCACGTCCTGGCCGGTGTAGGTCGCGTTGCCGTTCCAGAGGCTGGCGACCGACTGCCCGCCGGGGAGCGTCCAGTTGACCATCCAGCCGAGCATCGGGACGTCGCCGGAGTTGGTGACGGTCACCTCGGACTGGTAGCCGCCGGGCCAACTGCCCGTCGTGCGGCGGGTGGCCGAACAGACCCCGGGAACCGGGTCGGTGGGGTTGCCCGGGTCGTGAATACCCGTCACTTCACCGTTGCCGCCGTCGAATACGACGTCCGAGCAGGAGTAGAAGGTCTCGGTGCTGTCCGAGCGCTGCCACACCATGTAGATGATGTGCCGCCCCGACTTGTTCGCCGGAAGCTGCCCGGTCCAGGAGTAGTTGGCCTCGACCGTGCCCGGAGTGCCGTTGAGCGGCGGGTGGTCGACCGTGAGGAACGGGGTGGCCTCCATGTCGTCCCAGGTGAGTGTCTTCGTCGGGTCGAAGCCGTCCTTGGTGACGTAGACGTAGAACCAACCCGGGTGCGCCGCCCAGGCGTTGTACGAGAAGTCGACCGTCGCGCCCGAGGTGAGATGCGTGAGCGGCCAGTCGTCGCGCGGGAGGTTGAAGCCGGTGAAGTTGGGGTTGCCGCCGCTGCACAGCTGTCCGTCGGGCACGAAGCCGCGGGTGCGGCCGGCGCCGTCGGAGCGCAGCACGGAGAACCAGTTGTAGAACGGCGTTGTGCCGCTCACCTGTTGGGCCGCCTTGCAGGCCGGGTTGATGGGCTTGATCTCGCCGGTGGTGGTCAGCGCGTCCTGCCAGCAGAGGAAGGTGCGGCTGGCGGGTTTCATGGGGGTGCCGTGGGCCTCGGCCCGGCCGCCGGTGGCGAGGATCAGGGCCAGCGCGGGGACGGTGGTGAGCAGGGCCAACAGGACGAGGAAAAGGGCTCGTTGAGGGGTGGGGCGCGGTAATCGCGGGTCGGTTCTCAAGATTGTCATAGGCATGACAGATCTACCTTCGCTCGACGGTCGTGCGGAACCTGCGGAGGTGAAGGCGTGGGGTGGGGCGACCCGGCCGCACCCGGCGGGTTCCGGACCGTCGGACGGATGGGAGCGCTCCCACCCCACTGCCCGTGAAGTTAGCGCGGACCGGGGTGGCTGTAAACGGCGGGCGGGGTTTCAAGTGGCTTTCGGGGAAGGCCTGTTCGGAAACCGGGGCTTGCCCCTGACCCACGGGTCAGGGCTTAGCGTCCGGGCATGACTGCGACTCACCGTCTCGTACGCCTGGTCCGCCGCCCCGCCGGACTGCCCACCACGGACGACTTCACCCTCGCGCGGGTCCCCCTCCCCCGCCCCGAGGCCGGCCAAGTACTCGTCCGCAACACCCACTTCCTGGTCTTCCCCGGCCTGCGCACCCTCATCGGAGGTGAGACCCACGACGTCCCGCTGCCGCCGCTGCACCCCGGCGACACCCTGTTCGGCCCCGCGATCGGCGAGGTGGTCGAAGGGCCGCTGGCCAAGGGGCAGTTGGTGCTGCACCTTCAGGGCTGGCGGGAGTACGCGACACCGGCCGCCGCCGAGTGCAGGCCGTTGGAGGACACGCTGCCCGACCCGGTGGCGCACCTCGCCCAGGGCTCCGCGGCGTACGGCGCGCTGACCCGGCTCACCCAAGTCCGCGCGGGCGACACCGTGTTCGTGACCGGCGCCGCCGGTGCCGTGGGCAGCCTGGCGGGCCAGATCGCCCGACTGCTGGGCGCCGCACGGGTGATCGGCAGCACCGGCTCACCGGACAAGGCGCGGAGACTGCGCGGGGAACTCGGCTACGACGCCACCGTGCTGCGCGGAGCGGGACCGATCGAAGGACAGCTCGCCGAGGCGGCACCGGACGGCATCGACGTCGTCCTGGACACCGTGGGCGGCGAACAGTTGACAGCCGCCGTCCGGGCGGCGAACCGGGGCGCCCGGTTCGCCCTGGTGGGCGCGCTGGACGGTCAGCTGTCCCCGGACCGGGCGGGCGGGAGCGCACCGGCCGTGCTCGACACCTATCGGCTGCTGACCCGGGGCATCACGATCGCCGGCTACAACGGCACCGACCACCCCGAGGTCGAGACGGAGTGGGAGGCCCGCTTCGGGGACTGGCTACGGACGGGCCGCATCCACTTTCCCCGCACCACGCTCCGTGGAATCGAGCGCGCTCCGGAGGCGTTGCCCCTGTTGATCGCGGGCCGTTCCTTCGGCGCGGTCGTCGTGGAGCCGTAGGACGGGGAGCCGCATGCGCATCGGCGAGGCAGCGGCGGCGGCCGGCACCACACCGCGCGCCCTGCGCCTGTACGAGGCGCGTGGCCTGCTCCGGCCCCCGCCACGTACCCCGTCCGGCCAACGGGAGTACGGCCCCGCCGAGGTGGCCCGTGTCCGCGTGATCCGTGACCTGCTCGCGCTGGGGCTCACCTTGGAAGACCTCCGCCGCCGAGCCCATGGCCTGGACCTCCTCACCCGGACCCCGCGCCCGTCCTGCGGCAACCCTCCGGGCGAGTTCAGCGATGTCGTGGCCGATCGCCTCGCGGCCCTGGACACGGAGATCGCACGCCTCACACACCTACGGCAGAGCCTCGCCGCGGCCGCGGGCGAACCATCGGCACAGACTTGACGCAGTTTTGGTCAAGCGCGCTATGTGGTGACTGGCGTTTGCTCATGTTCACTTGTCGCGTTCACGGGGTTGGTTCTTGACGTTTTCTGAGTCATGTGGGCGTTGCGATGGAGGAACAGCTCATGAGAAGACAGATCCGCGGTGTGCTGGCCGCGTTGACCGGAGCGCTGCTGCTCACCATGGGAGTCACCGCGACGGGCGGGCAGTCCGCGCGAGCCGATGACAACGCTGTCGGCAACGCTGTCGGAGTCAAACCCGCGCTGGGCTGGAGCAGTTGGAGCTTCCTCCGGCGCAATCCGACCGCGCGGACGATCGAGGCACAGGCCAAGGCGCTCAAGACCAGCGGGCTGGCCGAAAACGGGTTCGTCTACGCCAACGTCGACGACTTCTGGTACCAGTGCCCGGACAGCCAGGGGCCGGACGTCGACCAGTACGGCCGCTGGGTCACCGACCCCGTCAAGTTCCCGCCCAAGGGTGGTGAGAACGGCATTCAGGTGGTGGCCGATCATGTCCACTCCCTGGGGCTGAAGTTCGGGCTGTACGTCACGCCCGGCATCTCCCAGCAGGCGGTCGCCGAGAACACGGCGATCGAGGGAACGCCGTACCACGCACGGGACATCGCGACCACGACGACGGAGAGCAACTACAACTGCGGCGGCATGGTGGGCATCGACTACACCAAGCCCGGCGCGCAGGCGTTCATCGACTCCTGGGCGGGGCAGTTCGCCGGCTGGGGCATCGACTATCTCAAGATCGACGGCGTCGGCACCTGGGACCAACAGGACGTCCAGGCCTGGTCGGACGCCCTGCACCACACCGGCCGGCCGATCCACCTGGAGCTGTCGAACAACCTCGACATCAACAACGCGGCCACCTGGAAGAAGCTCTCCAACGGCTGGCGCACCGGCGGCGACATCGAGTGCTACTGCGGTCCGGACGGCGGCAGTTACCCCCTGACCACCTGGGCCTCGGTCGCCTCGCGCTTCGCCCAGGTCGCGGCCTGGGCGCCGTACGGCGGGCCCGGCGGGTACAACGACTACGACTCCCTGGAGATCGGGAACGGGGCGAACAACGGGCTCACCCTCGACGAGCGCCGGACCCAGATGAGTCTGTGGTCGCTCGCCGCCTCGCCGCTCTTCCTCGGCACCGATCTCACGCATCTCGACCCGGCCGACCTCGCGTTGCTGAAGAACGCCGATGTGCTCGCGGTCGACCAGGACGGCATCGACGCCAAGCGGATCTCCTCGGACGCGAATTCGCAGGTGTTCGCCAAGACCGAGCCCAACGGCGATGTCGTGGTCGGGCTGTTCAACACCGGGTCGGCTCCGCGGGAGGTGGCCACGACCGCGTCCGCGCTGGGGCTGGCCAAGGCGGGCGACTACTCCCTGCGGGATCTGTGGAGCAAGCGGCTGACCGAGTCCGCGGGCCGGATCGCCGCCAATGTGCCGGCGCACGGTGTGGTCCTGTACCGGGTGCATGGCAGTCGGCACGTGGTGAGCGGCGCGGCTCCGGATGTGTCGTTCGGGCTCGACTGGGCGCCCGCGTCGAGTTACAGCACCACGCGTACGGTGACGGCCGTGTTGTCCGACAACGGGTCGCGGTCAGTCTCCGACGCCGCTCTGACCCTCACCGGGCCGGCCGGCGCGAAGATCACCACGCACTCGGCGACGCGGGCCAGGACGATCCGGGGCGGGCACGCGCTGAAGGTCACCTACGCCGTCTCCATCCCGTCCTCGGCGAAGCTCTTCGACTCCAACGACTTCAAGGGGAGCGCCACTTACCGCTTCAAGTCGGTGGGGCGGACCCGGCTTGCCGCCGGTGACACGATCACCGTCAACCACCAAGTGACCGCCCCCTACAAGACGTTCGCCTCCACCACGGCGAGCTTCAGCCAGTCCGGGACCCAACTCGGCATCCGGGCCCAGGGCGCGGACCTCTACAACGGCACCAACGAGTACGGGACTGTCTATCTGCCGGGTGCCGAGCACGACGGTTCGGTGACGACCGTGAAGCTCAACTCCCAGTCGGACACGGACGTCTGGGCCAAGGCCGGAATCATGGTCCGGAACGACATCACACAGCCCAACACCTCCCCCGGCTATCTGGCCCTCGTCGCGACCCCGGGCAACGGCTATCTGCTCGACTGGGACAGCGACGGCGACGGCAAGTTGGACTCGCAGGACTCCACCGGTACGGCCGTCTACCCGTCGTGGCTGAAGCTGGTCCGCGACGGCACGACCTACAGCGGCTACTACTCCACCGACGACGTCACCTGGAACCTGGTCGGCACGATCGACGTCCCGACCGCCGCGGCCACCCAGGACGTCGGCCTGACCCAGACCTCGCACGCCTCGGGCACCACGGGCGAGGCCGACTTCGACTCGTTCACGACCACTCCCTAGCGGTCGGTAGCAGTCAGTCGCGGATACGCGCCCGTGCGGCGGCTAGACCGGCGCCGTACGGGCGCGTATCTGTGTTTCGGCGGGCGGGAGTTCGGCCGCCGGGAGTTCGATGGTGAACTCGGTGCGGCCGGGGACGCTGGTGACGTCGATGCGGCCGCCGTGGGCTCCGGTGATCGCCGTCGCGATGGCGAGGCCGAGGCCGGAGCCGCCCTCCTTGCCGCCGGAGCGGGCGCGGGAGGCGTCGGCGCGGGTGAAGCGTTCGAAGACCGTGGGGAGCAGGGTCGGGGGGATGCCGGGGCCGTCGTCGCGCACCCGGATGACGACGGTGCGGTCGGCCGTGGCCTGGACGCTGGCCGCGACCGTCGTGCCAACAGGTGTGTGCATACGCGCGTTGGCCAACAAGTTGGCCAACACCTGGTGCAGGCGGGCCTCGTCGCCGATCACCAGGGCGGGGGCGTCCAGGGAGAGTTGGAGCTGCCACTCGTGGCCGGTGCCCGCCGCGCGCGCGTCCCAGACCGCCTCGGCGAGCACGGCCGCGAGGTCGACCTCGGCGGACTGGAGCGGGCGGCCCTCGTCGAGCCGGGCGAGCAGCAGCAGGTCCTCCACCAGGCCCGTCATCCGCGCCGACTCGGCGGTGACCCGGCGCCAGGCGAGCCCGGGTTCGATGCGGTCGGTGCCGCGGTTCATCAGCTCGGCGTAGCCCGCGATGGAGGCGAGCGGGGTGCGGAGTTCGTGGCTGGCGTCGGCGAGGAAGCGGCGCATGCGTTCCTCGCTGCGGCGCATCTGCTCCTCGCTGCGCTGGCGTTCGGCGAGCGAGGACTCGACGTGGTCGATCATGCGGTTGAGCGCGGCGCCGACCTGTCCTGCCTCGCTGCCGGGGTCGGTGTCCCGCTCGGGCACCCGGGTCAGCGCGGTGACCTCGCCGTGGCCGAGCGGTGAGCGGGAGACCTCGACGGCGGTGGCGGCGACCCGGCCGAGCGGCCGTAGCTGCCGTCGTATGACCACGGCGCACAGACAGCCCGCGACGGTCAGTCCGACGAGGGCGACGCCCGCCTCGACCGCCACCAGGCCGCTGATCATCTCCTGTACGTCGTCCATCGGGAGGCCGGTGAGGACCCGGACGCCATCGGTGTCGAGGGCCGTGAGCCGGTAGGTGCCGAGGCCGGGCACGGACCGGGTGTGCTTCGCGCGGTCGGCGGTGATGCCCGCGAGGGCCGTGCGCTGGGCGGCGGTGAGGTTCTGGGGCGGGGCGTCCTGTCGGACGACGGCCGCGGCGATGATCCTGCCCTTGGCGTCGAAGCGTGCGGCAAGCGTCCCGACGGCGTGGCCGTTCTCCATGAGGAACCCGAGGTCCCCTTCGAAGCCCGGGTGGTGCTCGGCACCGCCGAGGCTGCGCTGGGCCGCGTCGCCGACCCGGTTGTCCAAGTCGCCGAGCAGGTAGGCGCGTTGGACGAGGACGGTGGTGAGGGACATCGCGGCGCAGACCACCACCAGGGTGGCGCTGATGAAGAGCAGCAGGCGGGTGCGGAGTGAACGGCCGTGCAGGCGGCCTCGGTTGCGGGTCAGGAGGTTCATCTGCCGTCCTCCACGGGCCGTATGGCGTATCCCATTCCCCGCACGGTGTGGATCATCGGCGCGCGGCCCCGGTCTATCTTGCGGCGGAGGCTGGAGATGTAGACCTCGACGAGGTTGCCGCCCCCGTCGAAGGAGGTGCTCCACACATGGTCGAGGATCTGTGCCTTGCTCAGCACCTGGCGGGGATGGTCGAGGAGCAGGGTGAGCAGGTCGAACTCCTTGGCGGTGAGCTGGATCGGCTCACCGGCGCGGCGCAGTTCGCGGGTCTCGCCGGAGAGGACGAGATCGCCGAGGACCCGTACGGAGTCGTCGGTCGGGAGCCGTTCGCTGCCCGCCCGGCGCAGCAGTCCGCGCAGCCGCAGGACGACCTCCTCCAGGGAGAAGGGCTTGGTGACGTAGTCGTCGGCGCCCGCCTCCAGGCCGTCGAGCCGGTGCTCGATCGCGTCGCGCGCGGTGAGCATGAGGACGGGCAGCCGCGGGTTCTCGTAGCGCAGTCGGCGCAGCACCTGGACGCCGTCGAGGTCGGGCAGCATGCCGTCGAGGACGACGGCGTGCGGGGCGCAGCCGCGGGCGAGCCGCAGCGCGCTGTGCCCGTCCGGCGCGGGGTAGGGCCGCCAGCCGGCCTCGGTGACGGCGACGGAGAGCAGCTCGGTGAGCGCGGGCTCGTCGTCGACGATGAGCACACGTACGCGGCTGCTGCGGGATCCGGTGGCGCCAGTCATGTCCGGATTCTGTCCCGGTCCGCTGAGGGAATCCTGTGTTCCACCTGAGGCGCAGCCGTGCGAGCGGGCCGGATTCCAGGGTGCGGGAACGGTCGGGCGAGGGGCAACGGCCCTGGTCCGTCGCCCGCCGCCTTCGCCAACTGCCTTGGCCGAAGGGGGCGTTGGCACTCTCCGGCCACGTGATTCCCTTGAGCCGCCGTGGCCCCGGCACTCACTCTGATGGCTGGCTTCCGCTCACCGGGCGGAAGCGTTTCCGCGTTCAGGGGAGGACGTCCACCCATGCGAAGACTCCACGCCCTGTGGGCCGTGGCCGGAGTGGCCGGACTGCTCACGGGTGCCATCACGCCCGCGACAGCCGCTGCCGGTTCCACGGTCTCCACCCACCTCACGGGCCCGAGCACCGCCCCACCGCAGACCGTCACCCTCATCACCGGCGACACCGTGACCCTCACCGTCGGACCGGACGGCAAGAACGCCGTCGACGTACGGCGCGGCAAGGGCCGCGAGGCCGCCACCTTCCTGTCCAGCGAGAAGAACGGCGAGATCAGCGTCCTGCCGGCGGACGCCGTCCCGCTCATCAAGGCGGGCCGCCTCGACCCGGCCCTGTTCAACGTCACCCAGCTCGTCAAGCAGGGGTACACCGACGCGAAGACGGGCTCCACCCCGGTCATCGCGACGTACGACAAGGCCGCCGAGACCCCCGAGGGCACGCGCCGGACGCTGGCGCTGCCCGGGATCGACGGCGCCGCGCTCAGCGCGAAGAAGTCCACGGCCTTCTGGTCGGACATCGCCCCGGCGCTCGGCACCGCGCCCACCGCGAAGGCCGCGAAGCAACTCGGCGACGGCATCGACAAGATCTGGCTGGACGCCAAGGTGAAGGCCTCCCTCGACGTGAGCGTGCCGCAGATCGGCGCGCCCGAGGTGTGGAAGGCGGGCTACGACGGCACGGGCGTCGAGGTCGCGGTCCTGGACACCGGCGTGGACCTCGGCCACCCGGACCTGGCCGGGAAGATCGCCGGCTCGGAGAGCTTCGTACCGGACGAGACGGTGCAGGACGGCTTCGGCCACGGCACCCATGTGGCGTCCACGATCGTCGGCTCGGGCGCGGCCTCGGGCGGCCGGTACAAGGGCGTGGCGCCGGGCGCGAAGCTGCTGGTCGGCAAGGTGCTGGACAACACGGGCAGCGGTCAGGCCTCCTGGATCATCGCGGGCATGGAGTGGGCGGCGCACTCCGGCGCGAAGATCGTCTCGATGTCGTTGGGCGGTACGGCGTACGGTCCCTCCGACGTGCTGAGTGAGACCGTCGACGAACTGTCCGCGTCCACGGGCGCGTTGTTCGTGATCGCGGCCGGCAACGCGGGCCCGGGCGAGCAGACCGTGGGCACGCCGGGCATCGCCGACTCGGCGCTGACGGTGGGCGCGGTCGACAAGTCGGACAAGTTGGCCTCGTTCTCCAGCCGGGGTCCGCGCCTCGGCGACTCCGCGGTCAAGCCGGAGATCACCGCGCCGGGCGTGAGCATCACGGCGGCCCGCGCCGCCGGCACCACCATGCCCGGTGGTACGCCGGTCGACGACTACTACACGACGGCGAGCGGCACTTCGATGGCCACCCCGCATGTCGCGGGCGCGGCGGCGCTGGTGGTGCAGGCCCATCCGGACTGGACCGGCGAGCAGATCAAGGAGGCGCTGGCCAGCACCGCGAAGACGAACACCGTCAACTCCGTGTTCGAGCAGGGCGACGGCCGGGTCGACGCCGTACGGGCGGTCGAGCAGGACGTCTTCGCGACCTCGGCGCTGAGCTTCGGCAGGTTCGAGGACGGTGACAACGGTGTCGTCGACAAGGACATCACGTACACCAACTCCACTGACAGTCCGGTGGAGTTGAAGCTCTCGTCGTCGCTGACCGACCTCGCTCTGAGCGCGGACACCCTGACCGTGCCCGCGCGGGGCACCGCGACCGTCTCCGTCGGCGTGGACCCGTCGCGGGAGACCGAGGGCCGGTACACGGGCCATGTCACGGCGACCGCGGACGGCGGAGTCCAGGTCACCACGGCCGTCGGCTTCGAGAAGGCGCCGAAGACCTACAACCTCAAGGTCTCGCTCGTGGACCGCGAGGGCAGGCCGTCGACCGGGGCCTCGCTCTACACGCTCCAGGAGCTGAACGGCGCCTACGACGACGAGTACGGCTTCCTCGGCACCGGCGCGACCTGGCAGGTACCGGCCGGCACCTACTCCATCGCGACCTGGATCCCGGACCGGGACGGGGCCGGTCTCGCCGTGGGCACCTCGATCGTCGGCAACCCGGAGATCAAGGTCGACGCGGACACCGCGGTGGTGCTCGACGCCCGCAAGGCCGTGGAGATCAAGCCGCAGACGAAGGAGGACTCCGAGTTCCGGGGATTCAGCACCAGTTGGCACCGGGAGGGGCCGGGCAGCGCCTGGGGGCTCACCTACAGCCAGGGCTTCTGGACCGATCACGTCTACGTGGCGCCGACCCCGCCGGTCACCGTGGGCACCCTGGACTTCAACGCCAAATTCCGGCTGTACGCGAAGGAGTTGACGGCGAGCGTCACCAGCCCGCAGAAGACCTCGCTGTCGTCGCTCTACTACTCCCAGACCTACAACGGCTTCCCGTTGAAGATCAGCGGTGACCACAAGGTGCAGGCGGTGGACGCGGGCGGCGGTACCGCGGCCGACTTCGCGGGACTCGACGTCAAGGGCAAGGTGGCGGTGGTCGGCGTCGGCGCCACCGACCGGGCGCAGAGCGCGCTCGACAACGCGACCAAGGCCGGAGCGGGTTACCTCATCGTCTACCGCAAGACACCGGGCTTCTGGATCGAGGCCGTGGACCGGGCGACCGCCGTTCCGCTGATGATCGCCACCGGCGAGCAGGGAGCCGCGCTGGCCGACCTGCTGAAGACCGGCAAGAAGGTCACGCTGAAGCTGAGCGGCACACCGGTCAGCCCGTACGTCTACAACCTGCTCGCCGCGCAGAGCGGCACCATCACGGCGAACCAGACCTACCGCCTCGACAAGTCCAACACCGTGAAACGAAAAGCCCGTTACTACGGCGGCACGGCCGGCGAGACGGGCTCGGACACCCTGTACACCTTCCGTCCCTGGCAGCTCTTCGGCGTCGACAACAGCGTGCCCACACAGCTGGGCACGGAACGCGACGAGTACTACTACGTCGACCCGGACACCCGCACCTGGCATGTCGTCTATCCCAACTGGCAGGCGTACCGGGGCGAATGGAGCCCGTTGCACACCTTCACCAAGGCGGCCACCGAACCCACCGAGGACTGGCTGCGCCAGGTCGTCCGGCCGGGCAGCAGCGAGGAGTACGGCCTCTCGGCCCGCACCGGCGACAAACTCACTCTCGCCGTAACGGAGTTGAACGACTCCACACCGGGCCACTACGGCTACGTCGACGGCGTCGACAACACCGCGCAGGGCAATCTCTACGCGGACGGACAGCTCGTCGGCGCCTCGACACGCGGCGGGTACGGCGTCTTCAACGTCCCGGCGGCCACGTCCTCGTACCGCTTCGTCCTGGACGCGCAGCGCAAGGCGGCCTGGGCGAAGTACTCCACGAGCACGCACACCGAGTGGACCTTCGCCTCGGCGCACACCGACACCGCGACGGCACTGCCGCTGCTCACCGTCGGCATCACCCCGAAGGGCCTCGACCTCCTCAACCGGACCGACGCCAAGCGGGAGTTGGCGGTCGGACTGTCGGTCGCGAACCCTTCGGGGAGCGTCCGGGCGAGCAGTCTGAAGGCGTGGGTCTCCTACGACGACGGCGCGTCCTGGAAAGCGGTGAGTGTGAAGAAGGGCGAGGCACGGTTCAGGCCCGCGAAGGGCGCCACGTCGGTCTCGCTGCGCGTGCGGGCCACCGACCGCGACGGCGACGCGATCGACCAGACCGTACTGGAGGCCTTCGGCCTGAAGTGAGCGGACGGCTCCAGCAGCGGTAAGGATTCTTAACAAATACGCTCTACCGTGGCGAGCCATGGTGAACACGGCACAGGATCCTGTACGGCAGACCCCTGCCGCGAGCCCTTGGGCAGCGGTGGGGGTCTCCGCCATCGACGAGGTGGTGTACCGGGCGATTCTCCAGCAGCCCGACGCGGGCGCGGGCGGCTGGGCGCTGCTGACCGGCAAGACACCGGCCGAACTGCGCGAGGCCTGCAACCGGCTGCTCACGCTCGGGCTGCTCCAACCGCCGGACTCCATGGGCGGGTTACGGGCGGTCGACCCGCGGGTGGCGATCCGTGCGCTGATCCGGCGGCGCGAGACGGAGTCCGAACTGGTCGCCGCCACCGCCGAGGAGATGGCCACCGCGTACGAGGCCGGACTGCTGCGCGAGGAACCGTCCCGGCTGATCGAGGTCGCCTCCGGCGAGGGCGCCATCGCGGCCCGCCTGGAGGAGATGTACGCCCGCGCGGAGCACGAGGTGTGCCTCTTCGACACCCCGCCCTATCTCGCCCCGCCCGCACCGCAGGTGGACCTCCAGGCCGACCTCCTCAAGCGCGGGATCGTCTCGCGCGGGATCTACGCGGCGACCGCGCTGGAGGATCCGAACGCCCTGTCCCGCGCCTGGAACATGGTCGAACTCGGGGAGCAGGCCCGGGTGTTGCCGTCCGTGCCGCTCAAACTGCTGGTGGTCGACGGGCGTCGGGCGCTGCTCCCACTGACCTCGTCGGCGGCGGGCGGCTACTGCGCCGTCGTCGTATGGCACTCGGCGGTGACCGAGGCCTTGCAGAAGCTCTTCGAGATGGCGTGGCAGCAGGCGACGCCGCTCGGTCGGCCCGCCGGGAACGGTGAACTCTCCGAGGACGAGCAGGCGTTGACGCGGCTGCTGGCGGCCGGGCTGAAGGACGAGGCGGTGGCCCGTCATCTGGGGATCAGTCTGCGGACGTTGCGGCGGCGGGTGAGCGACCTTCAGGAACGGCTGGGGGCGGCGAGCCGGTTCCAGCTCGGGATGCGGGCGGCGCAGCGGGGCTGGCTGTAGCCGAACGGCGGAGGGCCGCACCCCCGTCGCCGGGGATGCGGCCCTCAACTGCACTGCCGGGTCCGCTAGTTGCGGATCAGGTTGCGCAGCACGTACTGGAGGATGCCGCCGTTGCGGTAGTAGTCGGCCTCGCCGGGGGTGTCGATGCGGACGACCGCGTCGAACTCCACGCCGGTGTCGGTGGTGACCTTGACCGTGCTCGGGGTGGTGCCGTCGTTCAGCTCGGTGATGCCGGTGACGGAGAAGGACTCCTCGCCGGTGAGGCCGAGGGACTCGGCGTTCTGGCCCGCCGGGTACTGGAGCGGGACGACGCCCATGCCGATGAGGTTCGAGCGGTGGATGCGCTCGTAGGACTCGGCGATGACGGCCTTGACGCCGAGGAGCGCGGTGCCCTTGGCGGCCCAGTCGCGGGACGAGCCGGAGCCGTACTCCTTGCCGGCCAGGATGACCAGCGGGATGCCCTGCTCGATGTAGTTGCGCGAGGCGTCGTAGATGAACGCGACGGGGGCGTCCGCCTGCGTGAAGTCACGCGTGAAGCCGCCCTCGGTGCCCGGCGCGACCTGGTTGCGCAGGCGGATGTTGGCGAAGGTGCCGCGGATCATGACCTCGTGGTTGCCTCGGCGCGAGCCGTAGGAGTTGAAGTCACGCCGCTCGATGCCGTGCTCGGTGAGGTACTTGCCGGCCGGGGTGTCCGCCTTGATGGCACCGGCGGGCGAGATGTGGTCGGTGGTGACCGAGTCGCCGAGCTTGGCCAGCACGCGGGCGCCGGCGATGTCGGAGACCGGGGTGGTCTCCATCGTCATGCCCTCGAAGTACGGGGGCTTGCGGACGTAGGTGGACTGCGCGTCCCACTCGAAGGTGTTGCCCTCCGGGATGGGCAGCGCCTGCCACTGGGCGTCGCCCGCGAAGACGTCGGCGTAGGACTTGTTGAACATGTCCTCGCCGATGGAGTTGGCGACGACGTCGTTGACCTCGGCCTCGGTGGGCCAGATGTCTTCGAGGTAGACCGGCTTGCCGTCCTGGTCGGTGCCGAGCGCGTCGCGGGTGATGTCCACCTTCATGGAGCCCGCGAGGGCGTAGGCGACGACCAGCGGCGGGGACGCCAGGTAGTTCATCTTGACGTCGGGGTTGATCCGGCCCTCGAAGTTGCGGTTGCCGGAGAGCACCGAAGTCACGGCCAGGTCATGGTCGTTGACGGCCTTGGAGACCTCTTCCGGCAGCGGGCCGGAGTTGCCGATGCAGGTGGTGCAGCCGTAGCCGACGAGGTTGAAGCCGACCTTGTCGAGGTAGGGGGTGAGCCCCGCCTTGTCGAAGTAGTCGGTGACGACCTTGGAGCCCGGGGCGAGGGTGGTCTTGACCCACGGCTTGCGGGTCAGGCCCTTCTCGACCGCCTTCTTGGCCACCAGCGCGGCGGCGACCATGACGTACGGGTTCGAGGTGTTGGTGCAGGAGGTGATGGCCGCGACGGTGACCGCGCCGTGGTCGATCTCGTACGTCGAGCCGTCGGGGGCGGTGACGGTGACCGGGTTGCTCGGGACGCCGTTGGTGGCGGCCGGGGCGTCGGAGGCCGGGAAGGACTCCTTGCCCGCCTCGTCGTCGTCGGCGACGTAGTTGCGCACGTCGCTCTTGAACTGCTCGGAGGCGTTGGCGAGGACGATGCGGTCCTGCGGGCGCTTCGGACCTGCGATCGAGGGAACGACCGTGGCGAGGTCCAGCTCCAGCTTCTCGGAGAAGTCGGGCTCGGCGGCCGGGTCGAGCCAGAGGCCCTGCTCCTTCGCGTACGCCTCGACGAGCGCGACCTGCTGCGCCGAACGGCCGGTCAGCTTCAGGTAGTTGAGCGTCTCGCCGTCGATCGGGAAGATCGCGGCGGTGGAGCCGAACTCCGGCGACATGTTGCCGATGGTGGCGCGGTTCGCGAGGGAGGTGGCGGCGACGCCCTCGCCGTAGAACTCGACGAACTTGCCGACCACGCCGTGCTTGCGGAGCATCTCGGTGATGGTCAGCACGAGGTCCGTGGCGGTGGTGCCCGGGGTCAGCTCGCCGGTCAGCTTGAAGCCGACGACGCGCGGGATGAGCATCGAGACCGGCTGGCCGAGCATCGCGGCCTCGGCCTCGATGCCGCCGACGCCCCAGCCCAGCACACCGAGGCCGTTGACCATGGTGGTGTGGGAGTCGGTGCCGACGAGGGTGTCGGGGTACGCCTGGCCGTTGCGGACCATGACGGTCCGGGCGAGGTGCTCGATGTTGACCTGGTGGACGATGCCGGTGCCCGGCGGGACGACCTTGAACTCGTCGAACGCGGTCTGGCCCCAGCGCAGGAACTGGTAGCGCTCGCGGTTGCGGCCGTACTCCAGCTCGACGTTCTGTGCGAACGCCTCGTGGGTGCCGAACTTGTCCGCGATGACGGAGTGGTCGATGACCAGCTCGGCCGGCGCCAGGGGGTTGATCTTCGCCGGGTCGCCGCCCAGCTCCTTCACGGCCTCACGCATGGTCGCGAGGTCCACCACGCAGGGCACGCCGGTGAAGTCCTGCATGATCACACGGGCCGGCGTGAACTGGATCTCCTGCGACGGCTGGGCCTGCGAGTCCCAGGTGCCGAGGGCGCGGATGTGGTCGGCGGTGATGTTCGCGCCGTCCTCGGTGCGGAGCAGATTCTCCAGCAGGACCTTAAGGCTGTAGGGGAGCCGGGCCGAGCCCTCCACCTTGTCCAGGCGGAAGATCTCGTACGACTCGTCGCCCACCCGCAACGTGCTGCGGGCGTCGAAGCTGTTCGCCGACACGACAGTCTCCTTCATTGATGTGCGCGTTCCCACCGCATCCTGCCGCCACAACGTCTTGGCCGATCCGCTAAGGTCAGGCTAAGTTAGGTAAGCCTTACTACTGGATCGGCGGAGTGTGCGGCTGCGGTGCACCTCGGCAGATATCTCGATGTCGAGATAACTCTAGTACACGGGGGCGGATTGGTCATGCCCGGCCGCCCCTCACCTCCTCACAACCGGACGATCCCGTTCGCCTCCCCACCTTGATCGAACGTGCATACGATCACGTCGAGGCCTCGGGAGACACCCGTACGGCCCCGAACGAGGGGGTATTTTGTCCAGGATTTCAAGACGGTCTCTGCTCGCACACTCCGGAACGACCGCCGTCGGCGCGATGGTCGGCGGCGCGGCGGCGGCGCAGCCGGCCCAGGCCGCGGAGGCCGCCGCGGACACCACGGCGGCCAACTTCCCCGCGGGAACACTCTTCACCGGGGCGGCCGAACTGGACATCCCCGACTCTTTCCCGGGGCTCACGATCAAGTTCAGCGTCGCCACGATCGAGGTACCGGCGGCCAACGACATCACCGCCACGGAGATCGCCGACCTGCTCAACGACTTCGTCGCCTCCAAGGGCTGGCCGTCGCTCACCTTCTACGGCACCCCGGCGCCCGCTCCGCTGAACTGACGCCATATTCCCGGGAGTTCGGGGTACCCGGTGCGGGACGAAAGGGGGCGGGAATGCCGCTCACGTTCCGCAAGAGTTTCCGGATCCTCCCCTGGCTCCGGCTGAACATCAACAAGGGGTCCATGTCGTTCACGACAGGAGGCAAGCACGGTCCGCACTACACGCGGAGCACCTCAGGACGTCGTACGACATCGATGGATTTGCCCGGACCTTTCGGGTGGCGCAAGACCCGTAGCAAGAAGCACGACTGACCGGGCGTCACCCGAACGGCCCTCTCAAGAGGCGCAATCTCATATCTGAGATAACCTCGGCCCCATGGCAGACGACTACCTCGTACGTATCGGCAAGCTCATCCGTGACGCCCGCCAGCACCGGGGCTGGACACAGACGCAGCTTGCCGAGGCACTCGGCACCAGTCAGAGCGCCGTCAACCGCATCGAGCGCGGCAATCAGAACATCAGCCTTGAGATGATCGCTCGAATCGGTGAAGCGCTGGACAGCGAAATCGTCTCACTGGGCTATGCCGGCCCGATGCATCTGCGGGTCGTCGGCGGTCGTCGGCTCTCCGGTGCCATCGACGTGAAGACCAGCAAGAACGCGTGCGTGGCACTGCTGTGCGCCTCGCTCCTCAACAAGGGGCGCACAGTGCTGCGCCGGGTCGCGCGGATCGAGGAGGTGTACCGCCTTCTGGAGGTACTCGGCTCGATCGGCGTCCGCACCCGCTGGATCAACGACGGCGTCGACCTGGAGATCGTGCCGCCCGCCGAACTGGAGATGGCGTCGATCGACGCCGAGGCGGCCCGCCGCACCCGCTCGATCATCATGTTCCTCGGCCCGCTGCTGCACCGCATGGACAGCTTCAAGCTGCCGTACGCGGGCGGCTGCGACCTCGGCACGCGCACCATCGAGCCGCACATGATCGCGCTGCGCCGCTTCGGCCTCGACATCGCGGCGACCGAGGGCCTGTACCACGCCCGGGTCGACCGGTCCGTCACCCTCGACCGGCCGATCGTGCTGACCGAGCGCGGCGACACCGTGACCGAGAACGCGCTGCTCGCCGCAGCCCGCCACGACGGCACCACGGTCATCCGCAACGCGTCCTCCAACTACATGGTCCAGGATCTCTGCTTCTTCCTGGAGGCGCTGGGCGTACGGGTCGAGGGCATCGGCACCACCACGCTCACCGTGCACGGCGTGCCGACCATCGACGTCGACGTGGACTACTCGCCCTCCGAGGACCCGGTCGAGGCGATGAGCCTGCTGGCCGCCGCTGTCGTCACCGAGTCGGAGCTGACGGTCCGCCGGGTGCCCATCGAGTTCCTGGAGATCGAGCTCGCGGTCCTGGAGGAGATGGGCCTCGACCACGACCGCACCCCCGAGTACGTCGCGGACAACGGCCGTACGCGCCTGGTGGACCTCACGGTCCGGCCCTCCAAGCTGGAGGCGCCGATCGACAAGATCCACCCGATGCCGTTCCCGGGCCTGAACATCGACAACGTCCCGTTCTTCGCGGCGATCGCGGCGGTCGCGCAGGGTCAGACCCTCATCCACGACTGGGTCTACGACAACCGCGCGATCTACCTCACCGACCTCAATCGCCTCGGCGGACGCCTCCAACTCCTCGACCCGCACCGCGTGTTGGTCGAGGGCCCGACCCGCTGGCGGGCCGCCGAGATGATGTGCCCGCCCGCGCTGCGGCCCGCGGTCGTCGTGCTGCTGGCGATGATGGCGGCGGAGGGCACGTCCGTGCTGCGCAACGTGTATGTCATCAACCGGGGTTACGAGGATCTGGCGGAGCGGCTCAACTCCATCGGGGCGCAGATCGAGATCTTCCGGGACATCTGAGAGTCGCCGGGGCGGGTGCCGTCGTGCCTTTCACGGGTGCGGCGGCATCCGCGCGCAGTCGTTCAGTCCGGCTGGGCGGCGAACAGTTCCAGGTGTGCGCAGGTGGGGCAACGGTAGGCGTCGATCTGCCAGTGTGGCCGACCCATCCTCTTGGCGTTGCCGAGCGGGCCTCGCTGAAGGGGGCCGGCGATCCATCGCGCGAACCCGCGGGCGCCTTGGCCGGAGTCCTCGACGAAGCCTGGTTCCAGTCCCACCGCACCGCACTGGGTGCACCGTATGTTGTTCACAGGGGGAGCCTAGTGAGCCGCTGCGGGCGTTGGCCGTCAGGGCCCGCCTGTCCCGGGGTCCCGGGGCCGCCGTGGTCTCAGCCACCGACCCCGTGCAGCCGGCGTACCGGCGCGACGGCCTGATGCGAGCGGGCGGTCAACTGCCCGACCATCACCCGCACGACCGTCACGATGTCGGGATCGTCGACGTAGTAGACCTGGTGGCGGCCCTCACGGCGGGAGCGGACGAGGCCGGCGAGCTTCAGCTTCGACAGGTGCTGACTGACCGCCGGCAGCGCGCCGCCCACCCGGTCGGCGAGGTGCGTGACATCGCATTCCCCCTGGGACAGGGCCCACATGATGTGCAGCCTGGCCTCCGAAGCGAGCAGCCCGAACGCCGCGGCCGCCTCCCCCAGAACCTCGGCGGACGGATCCCCGTGACCACCGGCCTTCTCCGCCACAGTCCGCTCTCTCCGTCGTGCCCACGTCACAGCCGATACTCACGCGCCCACCCAGTGTAGGGGCGAAGCGTCGCGCGACGACACGTCGCCGTCCCCGGCCTCGCGCGAACAGGCAACTCTCGCTCAACGGCCACCGGCGGCTTCGACTGCACGGACCGCTTCGACTACAGGGGCCGCTCCGGCTACACGGGCAGTGCGGGGAACACCGTCACCGAGCCGTCCTTGTCGCGGGCGATCTCGATCGCCACGTCCGCCGGACGACCGTCGACCGTGACGCCGACGCCCAGTTGGTGGATCCGGTGTGCCGCGTTCATGAGGCGGTCGACCTCGCTCGGCGTGAAGACGGGTCGCATACCGCTCGGGCGGGCCAGCTTCAGGGCCGACAGGCGTACCAGGACACCGGCGACGCCCAACTCCATTTCGTCGAGCCACTGTTGATCGCGCTTGAGCTGCCGGGTGAAGTTCTCGAACGGGTTGCCGGGATCGCTCTGGGCGTGCTCGACGGCCTGGAGGACGACGACCCGCCGCTTCAACGCGACGGCCAGGGCGGCGAGTTCGAGGTGGACGCGGAATGCGCCGCCCTGGTCGTCGATGCCGGGGAACGCCTTGGTCAGCGTGGCGAGTTCGACGGCCTCGTCCTCGGGGATCCCGTCGAGCGCGCTCCGCCAACGCCCCAGGCGGATCTCGACCTTGCTCAGGGCCGTGTCGATGGTGTGCACCGCCGAGTCGAGTCCCAGCGAGACACCGAGCCTGCCCTGATCGAGCAGGATGGCCGTGGCCTTGTCGATGGCGGCACGACAGCCGCCGAGCGCGCTGCGCTCGTCGTCCAGCTTGTCCTCCTGGAGCTGCTCCAGGAGTTCCGTGATGTGTTCGATGGCCTGGCGGCGCTGCTGGTCGGCGTGCGCGCTCACTCCCACCGCGACGGCCATCAGCACGAGCGGGGCGGCCACGGTGAGCGCCGTACCGCCGGCGGCAACGGCACCCGCGGTGGCACCGGCCCCACCGACCGTGCCCACCGCGGCCGCTCCACCGACCGGCACGAACACCGCCTGGTCGACAATCTTGCCCGACGGCCCGACGAGCGCACTCAGGACGCCACCGGTTACCCTCGTCGACCCCATCAAGCCAACGGTGCCCTGCCCGTACTGGGACGCGACCTTCGCCGGAATCACAATCCGGTACAGACACTCCCCGGAGGCGGTCGCCCTGGCCGCCGTGAGGGACGTCCGCGTCGACTGCGTGATGAACTGCGACAGGTGCTGTGCCAAGGGACTCGCGGCGTCGAGCGGGATACCACGGCCGCGGTCGATCTTTTCGGGAAGCGGATGCGCCTCCAGCGTGACGATCGGCTCGTCGGCCATGACGGCCAGCACTCCGCGCAGTTCGGCCAGGCGCTCACCCGTCATCGACTCGCCCGCGGGCAACCCCGGGGCCTTCACCTCGGCGGTCGCCAGCGTCCACACGGGTACGGTCGTCCTGCGGTCGTCGGTCATCGTCTCCCCCTGTTTCTCCTGGAGCAGGGTACGTGTCCGGGGCGGACGAGAACGGCGAGATGGCGTCGCCGCCGTCAGCGGGTGCTCCACTTCTGGTTGTCCTGGCCGTTGCAGTCCCAGAGTTGGAGCCGGGTGCCGTTGCCGGTCTTCTGGTCCTTGACGTCCACGCACTTGTTGGCCTGCGGATTGACCAGGTCGTTGCTGGAGTTGAGGCGGAACTGCTGGGCCGGGTTGCCGCTGCACACCGCGATCTGGATCACCGCGCCGTTCGCCGACGAGCCCCAGGCGACGTCCATGCACAGGCCCATGGAACGGATCGTGCCGTCCGAACGGAAGTCCCACTTCTGCCAGTTCTTGCCGGTACAGCTGTTGATCTGCAACGGCGAACCGTCGGCGCCCTTGTGACCCACCATCTCTATGCACTTGTTGGAGGCGTGGCTGTAGATGGTGGTGCCGGGCGCGGTGGTCACCGTCTTGGTGGCCGTGACCTTGGTGGTGGACTTCTTCGAACTCCCGCCGGAGGACGCCTTCTTGGGGGCCTCGGCGGAACTGCCCGCGATCACTCCGGCACCCGAACCGGCACCGGCGGCCGCGGCTCCCCCACCGCTCTTCACCGTGTTCTTCTTGCCGCCGTCCACCGTCTTCGCGGGGGTCGGTTTCGGCGAGGCCGGGTCCGGGCTGGCCGAACCGTAGGCTCCGGCACCGATGTTCGCCGTCGCGCCGTTCAACACGGTTCCGGCGTCGGCCACTTGCTCCGACGGCTTCCCGTCCGAACTCGACCCGCCACGCAGGCCGGACACCAGGAACGGCACGCCGATCAGCAGCGCGCCGGCTATCGCGGCACCGGCGAGGAGCCCTCGGGAGGGGCGGCCGAAGGCGGGGGCCGCGGCGGCCCCCTCGTCGGCGCCGGAACCGGCACCGGCACCGGATTCCGACGAGGCTCCGGTCGCGGTGGCGGCCAGGGCGTCGGGGTCCGGGTCGGAGTCGGCTGCGGAGGCCGAGGCGGGGGCGGGGGCGGGGGCGGCGGGGTTGTCGGGTTCCGGTGCCGCTGCTGCTGCCGCGGGTGCGGCTTCGTCGGCGCCGGCACCGGCTTCCCGGGTCACGCCCGCGCCGGAGGACGGGAGTTGAGCCGGTGCCGTGAGTGCCGCTTCCGCGGTCTCCGAGGTCGCCGACGCCCCGGCCGTCGTCTCGCCACTGGTCGGCGGGAGTGCCGTTCCGGTCTCGGGGGCGACGCCCGTGGTGGTGTCCGGGGCCGGGGCGGGCTCCGTCCCGCCCGTCGCTGCCTGGTGCTGCGGGCTGTTCTTGCCGGACATGCTGTTTCCTTCCAGAAGGATGATCGGGTGACGACCGGTCAGTTGTCGTCCGGGGCGGGCGGGTTGACCGAGAACCGGTTGCCGTCGAAGTAGAGGGTCAGCGGGGTGCCATCGGCCGGGCCGAACCGGTCGGTGCGGCCGTCGGGGCCGAGCAGTTGGACCGGTCGGCCGGTGTCCCGTGCGACCAGGGCCGCCAGGGTGGATGTGTAGCCGAGGGTGTCGTCGGGGCGGGCCAGCACCAGAGCGAGGCGCGCGATGTCGTCCAGTCCGGCGTCCGCCACGGTCACCATGCCGTTCTGGAGGATCGACTGGGCGCGCAACTCCTCGGTGAGGGCGCCGATTTCGTCCAGCGCGCCGGTCTGCACCGAGGTGTCCGGCGCCGGGAGCCCCGCGTCGTCGGGGGCGCCGTGAGCCGCTACGTCGGCCTGGGCCCACGTGAGGAGCGCGGTGTGGGGGTCGTCGGTGCGGGGCCAGGTGGGGGCGGTGTCGGAAGCGGTGGTGCCGGGGGCAGTGGTGCCGAGGGCGGTGAGCAACTGGGCCAGTGAACGGGCGAACGTCTCCGGGCCCCGCGCCCGCGACACGGCGGGGCGGTGCCGGACCCCTCCGGGTTCCTCGTCGGCCTCGTGCCCGGCTCCGCCCGGCCGCAACTCCGCTTCCTGGGGCGCTGCTTGGGGCTCGGCCTCAGGCTCGCGCCCCGGCTCCTCCGTCAGTTCGGCCGACGGGCGGGCCCCGTTCCGAACCGGTGTCGGACGGGCACCGCTGCGGGCCGGTGTCGGGCGGGGCGTACGGCCGGGCCAGGCGGCCGGGGTGGCGGCCAGGGAACCGGTCGTCAGGCGTGCCGTGCCGTCTCCCGCCGCCGCTCGCTGTGCTTCCAGGAGGGCCACGACATCGCCGAGGTCCCGCTGCGCGTGGCGCTGCCGGGCCGCCTCCCGGGCCTGCTCGGCGAGCGCGCCGGTGATGGCGAGGCCGAGAGCGTCCAACGCCTCCTGGGCCGCGTCCCGCTCGGTGACCGTCTGGTCGTGGAGCGCGGTGGCGGCGGTGAGCGCCGCGCGGGCCGTGCGCTCCGTCGCGGTCGCCGTCGCGGCGAGCGTCCGGGCCCGGTTCAGGGCGTCGGCTGCGGAACTGGCCGCGCCCTGGGCCAGACCGAGCCGCCCCCTGGTGTCGTCGACGGCGTGCCGAGCGGTCTCGACGGCGCGGTCGGCTCCCTCGGCCGCCGTCCGCGCCTGGTCCAGCGCACGCTGTGCCCGGTTCCGGCGCGACTCGCTCCGGGCGAGGGAACCAGGGCCGTCCGAGCCGGAGTTGCCCTCACCATGAGCCGAACTCCCGCCCTGCACCGCCGAGTCGGCAGGTTGCCGGGCGGCCCGTTCGGCCGCTTCGCGCGCGGCCTCCGCCGCCTCCTGTACGGCCTCCCGCGCCGCCCCGAGTTCTCCCTCAGCCGTGCGGACCGCGTCGTGGAACTCCCCCGCCGTCCGGGTCGCGGTCGCCACTCGCTGGGCGTGACCCTCAAGGTCCGTGGTCAACTCCGTTACGCGGGCCCGCCGTTCACGATCGACCTCGGCGGCGTCCGCTACGGCCCGCTCGGCGGCGACGAGTTCATCGGCCGCGGTGTCCGCGGCGGCCCGGGCGTCTGTCACGTCCTGTTCCGCCTGCTCCACCGACTGCCGCGCCTCGTCCCGCACGCGGAGGGCCTCCGGCATCCCTTCCTGGAGCCGGGCCTCCCGCCCCCGCGCGTCGTCCTCCGCCTGCCCGGCCGTCTCCAACGTCCGCATCTGATCGCGTACGGCCCGCCAGCCGGCGTCGTGCGCGGCGTCGCCCTGACTCGCGCCGTCGCCGCCCCGGACAGCCCGCGGCGCACCGCCCCGGGCCCCAGTGCTCGGGCCCGCGCTGCTCGGACCCCGGTCTTCCGGCTCCTCGTCGCCCAGCCCAGCGTCGCGCTCCTCAACCCCTGGCGCCACCTCCGGGTCCCCGTTCACGTCGAACCGTCGGAAGCGCACGCCCTCGCCGTCGCGCAGGGCGAGTTCGACGGGGCGCCCCAGCCGTACGGCCGTACCCGAAGCGGCGTACAGGGCGCGGGCCGTCTGGGCCGCGCTGCCGTCCGTGGCCAGCCAGAGTTGGAGTATGGCGGCGGTGTCGGGTGTGGGGTCCTGGGCCGCGTCGATGCCCTGGGACAGGAGGGTCGGGAGGTCGCGGAGCGGTACCGTGCGCCAGTCGCGCAGGGCGTCGGGGGCGCGGCCGTCCGGAGCCTGGGCGTCGGCCGCCGCGCGGGTCAGGGACGCGCCGTCGTACACGCCCGGGTCGGTGCGCGGGGTGGTGACGCCGTGGCCGAGGAGGTCGCGTTCCAGGGGGCGCAGCCGGACCGTGCCGGACACGTACCGGGTGCCGTTCGGGCCGTGGACGGTGAGCAGCGCGTCGGCGACGATCTCGTGGCTGCGGGTGCCGCGCGTGCCCGCCGGGATCTTGGTGTCGCCGTGCTTGAACCACTCGCGGCGGGTGCCGGCGACGCCCGCGCCCGAGCCGGGGTCCTGCGCCTGGCGGGCCAGCACCGGCATGGTGAAGCCGAGGACCTGGCGGTTGGAGTCGTGGGCGCTGAAGCCGCCTTGTGCCGAGAGGGCGCCGGTGAGGCCCGCGTGCGAGGAGGAGCCCGCGCTGAATGTGCTCAGCCGCACCCGGTCCACCGTCACATCGCCGGTGTCGGTCACCGGGCGCGGCCGGTACAGCTCCACGGTGAGCCGGGGCGGGGTGCCGGGGGCGCCCTGGAAGGGGCGGGCGCCCGGCATCGTGGTGGTGAGACCGCCGGGGCCGCGCGGGTGGTCCAGCGAGATGGTGCCCGCCTGGAGGAGTTCGCCGATCCGTACGGCGGTGGTGTCCGCGGAGTCGGAAGCGGCCAGCGACTGCCAGGAGTTGGTCAGCGCCGGGGCCACCTCGCCGAGCGCGGCGGCGAGTTGGGTGCCCGCGTCGAAGCCGAAGACCGGCGCGGGGCCGCCCGGGGTGAAACGGTGCCCGGTCGCGGTCGGTCGGCGCTCCGCACGGCCCGCCGTCAACTGCCGCTCGGCCGGGGCGGGTTCGGCGGTCTCGCTGCCGGTGAAGCGCAGCGCGGCGGTGGCGTGCACGGTGGTGGTACGCGTCGGGCGGCCGAGGAAGAGATGGGCGACGCGGTTGGCGAGCGGGGTGTTCGCGTCGGTCAGGCTGAGCACGCCGTGCTGGAACACGCTGCCCGGCAGATCCAGCAGCCAGTCGGCGGTGGCCGTGGACCGTACGGTGGCGGTGATCCGGTACGGGACGCCGTCGAAGTCGGCGACGTTGTCGGTGCGCAGCCAGTGCCGGTCCTCGGCGGTCCGGCTGACGCGTGCCGAGTTGCCGCGCACGGTGTCGGCGCTGAGCAGGGCGCCCGCGCGGTCGGTGCGGGGGCCGCCGGTGGGCCTCGGGATCCGGGTCTGGAGCTGGACGAACCCCGCGTGCCGGGTGCTGCGGCCGGTCCGGTCGGTGACCGAGGACGGGGTGTGGCCCAGGTAGTTCTCCATGCCGGAGGCCTTGGCCGCGGGGTGGCCGCGCAGTTGTCGTAGCGCGTGGTCGTCGGCGTCCGGGCGGGCCGTGAGGGTGACCTCGACGAGGCGGGCGCCGCCGTAGCCGACGTGTCGGAAGCGGAAGCGCTGGACGTGGCCGGGGCCGCGGCCGGGCAGGGTGCGCAGGCCCGCCGTGGAGGTGAGGTCCGCGATGCGGGTGGCCACGCCCGGGAGGTACGAGGCGTGGCCGGGCCGGGTGGTGCCGGGTGCCTCGTCCTCGATCAGGGTGAGGAGTTGGTGGCGCAGCGCGTCGCGGCGGCGCACCCTCCGGGTGGCGTCGGTGAACTGGTCCATCGCCTTGACGCTGCCGAGGCCCAGCTCACCGGAGGCCGTGAACCGGCGCGGCAGCGGCACGGAGCCCGGTGTCTCAGCGGGCACGGTGAGACCGGCCACCGGTGTGAACCAGGCGGCGTGGCGCCGGAGTTGGGCCGGTGTGGCCAGGAACCGTACGGCGTCCGGCACTTCGACCACCACGGTCACGGCCCGGCCCTCGCCCTGCCCGAGCGCGTTGCCGACGACGTTGCGGCGGCCCCGGCGGAACGTCACCAGCAGGGTCGCGTCGGCGGCGATGCGGTGCTGGGGGCTGTTCTCAATGGCGGTGCGGTGGACGACCGTTGAGGAGCCGAGGCCGCGCGCCTGGTCGGTCCGGGTGGTGCGGGTGTAGCGGGCCGAGGGGTTGAGAACTGTCGGCCGGGGCGTGGATCCCGTTGTGTCGCCGCCCTGTTGCTGCTCCGGCTCGTCGGCGCGGCGGAGCAGCGTGCCGCTGTCGAGGCCGCCGGCGTCGCCGTCGTTGCCCGCGGCCTGGTCGGCGCCCGGGGTCGCGGAGGACGAGACGTTGCGGACCGAGGTGACGCCGGCCGCCCACTGCGAGGTGCGGGCCACACCCCGCTGCTGCCCGGCGCCGTCAACGGAGTTGAGGCCGGACTCAAACTGCTGGGTCAGGGCGTCCAGTGCCCGCGGCCGGCGCAGGGCGCCCCGGATCTCCACGGAGAGCACCTCGTCCGCGGCGAGCCCGGGCAGGGTGAGTCCCTCGATCACATAGGCGCCCTTGAACACCTGGTGGCCGCGGGTCAGTAGCGCGGCGGGGCTGCGGGCGGCGGACAGCAACTCGGCCGCCACCGTGGTCGGGTCGGTGGCGTCGGCGCCGGCCAGCGACTCGCCCACGGCCCGCCCGGCACGCGCCACCGACTGCGGGGTGTACTCCGCGACCGAGTCCCGCATCCCGTCCAGCAGACCGCGCGCCGGGTGCCCCTGATAGGTGTTGCCGAGCACCGCCCGGAAGGCCTCGTCCAGCGCGGCCGACGCCCGGAACACCTCCACCAGCGAGTCGTCCGGCAGCGGCACCGCATCCGGCAACGGGCCCTGCTCATCCGCGAGTTCGAGCAGCGCGGCGTCGGCGGCGGTGGCCGCCCGCACGGTGGGCGCGGCCGGTGCCGCCGGGACGGGCTCGGCGTCGGGCAGCGTACGGAGCGTCGGCACGGACAGCCGCACGACCCCCGGGATCCGGTCCGGCGGCGGAGGCGCGGGCGGGCCCTGCGGGGCGCCGTGCGGGACGTACGGCTGCTGGACCGTCCCGTGCGCGAACCGCACCTGGGGCGCGTCCCCCGGCCCCTCGTACAGGTCGAGCGCCAGCGCGGCCGGCACCTCGAACACCTCGCTGCGCTGTCCGGCGCCGCTGCCGACGACCTGCTGGTCGTGCCCGACGGACAACTGCACACTGTTCTCGTGCTGCACCTGGTGGCCGCGCACATGGTCGGCGGTGCCGCCCAAGGTCCACGCGCCACCCCGCACCGGCAGCCCGAAGGAACCGCCGGCGCCGTACGACACCCCGTACTGCGAGCCGTTCTGGTCGCTCCCGGCCAGCGAAAGCGACGCCAGGCCGACGCCCTGCACTTCGGGCAGCACGGTGGTGTGCGTGCTCAGGCCCGTACCGCGCACCGCGCTGAGCACCAGCCGCACCCGGCGGGTACCGCCGGTCAGCGTCGGAAGCTCCAGGAAGAGCGAGTGACCGCCGTCCAGCATGGAGTCCGTCGCGGCCCGCAGCCCGATCGCGGACCGGGTCTGCTCGAACCGGCGCAGATTGTTCAACTGGGCCTGCACCAGCGCCTCGTCGGGCAGCACCCGGTTGCGCGCGTTGGCGTCGCCGGGAATGAAGCCCTCGCGGCGCAGCCAGTTCTCGGCCTCCACGAAGAGCGGTTCGGCACCCGTCACGGCGAGCGGTGTCACGCTCGCGCCGATCGACCGCAGATGCTCCAACTCCGCCGGGAGGCGCCGCCGTTCACCGTCCTCCGGGGGATGCCCCTCGGCGTCCTCGGCGGTCATCAGCCGCAGATGCATCCCGCGCGCCCAGTCGCCGGGCTCGAAGATCTCCCGCCCGCCGCCCGGCAGATGCAGCACCAGCGTGTGCCGGACCGTGGCCGGCGCCAGCAGGTGACTGCTGCTGATGCGCACCGTGTGCGTCAGCGCCGCACTGGCACTCTGGCCGAGCGCGTCACTCGTCCCCGCCTGGACCGCGGCCCGCCCCAGCACACCGCCACCCACCCGCCGGGTGGCGTCCGGGTGCCCCTCGGCGTGGTCGCCGGTGAGCGCCGGACCGACGCTCCCCGACAGGGACACACCACTGCTGAACTTCGACTGGGCCTCGATCTTCACCACCTGCGTCAGATGGGCCTCCAGGTTGACCTTCCCGGCGACGCTCCGCCGCAGCGGCTCCCCCACCTCCACCTCGGTCAGCAACTGGAACATGCCGAGCGCGCGCCCCGACGTGTCGACGAGCACCGGCGAGAAGACCCCGCCCTCCCGCTGCATCGGCAGCGTGCCCCGCAGCAACGGCTCCGACAGGAACGTCTCCAACTCCCCCAGGGAGTCCTTGTCCAGCCCCTCCAACTGCCTCCGGAAGTGCTGGAGCGCCTCCGCGAGCAGCCGCCCCGGCTCCGCGACCGTGTCCACGCCCCAGATCGGCAGGACGTCCAGACCCGCCGCCGCGGGCAACTCCCCTTCCCCGTCCCGCGCCAGATGCTGCGGGAACCAGAAGGTCACCGGCCCGTGCGACTGCGGCGTCCCCCAGGTGACGGGCGCGGCCAGCGTCGGAGTGTCCAGCCGTACGTCCCACAGGGCGGTGAAGTCGTACGGCTCCGAAGGCTCGTTGCTGCGCTGTGCGGTCGTCGACTGCACCACCGTGGTCACCGACGCGCTCGACGAGAGCTGGTTCAGGGTCAGCGCGAGGGTCAGCGCCGCGTCGACACCGCGCACCGGGATCGCCGTACTCACCGGGAACAGCGCGGTCCAAGGCAGCAGCAGGGTACGGATGTTGCCGGACGCCTCCGACGACACCGACTCCTGGGAACCGATGCCGCGCCGCTCCACCCGTACGTCCCGCTCGGCACCCTCGGCCTGGCCGTACCGGGCCGAGGCGACCGGGTCCGCGAGCCGCAGTCGCAGGTCCACCGTCCGCTCCCGGCCGTCCACGGTCAGCGCGATCCGGAAGCCCAGACTGCCGCGCAGATACGGCAGGTTGATCACCAGCGTCTCGGCACTCGCCACCGTCCGCAACTGCTCCCGCACCGGATGCGTGTCCGCCGCACGCGCCAGCCCGAGCGCCGCCATCACCTGCTGATGCAGCCCGTTCACGACCTCCGCGGACAGCGGTTCGAGATGCACCAGGCCTACGTTGCCGTCCAGTTGGGACCCGTAGCCGAGGACGAACGCCGAAGAGGGCGGTGCGACCGGGGCGTTGGAGGTGGGCCAGGTGGGGGTGCTGTCCGCCGGGATGGGTGTGGTGTCGGGGTCCTCGGTGGGGCCGTTCGCCAACTGTCCGGTGTGGTCGTGGAGTTGGGGGCCCGCCGCGGTGACGTTCTCGATGGTCCGGAGGTATCGGCCGGGGATGTGGACGGGGCTCTGGGTGTCGGCCATCAGGCCGGTGGTGCGGACCGTCGTGCTGTTCGGGTGGTTGCGCAACAGGAAGTCATTGTCGCGCTGCTCATCCGGCAGACCAAGGTAGTGCAGGACCTCGTGCAGGAGATCCGCGTCGGAGTGGTTGACGTCCAGGTGGAGTTGGTCGGCGCGGGCCGGGTCGGAGGTGTCGGTGAGGGTGATCGCCTCGGGGTGGGACGGGTCGTCGATCAGATTGAGGGTGACGTGCAGCTGGTCCCCTGAACTGGGCAGCTCCAGACCGGAGTTGAGGTGAGCGTCCAAGAGACCCGTGATGCGCTCCTTGAACTGCCCAGTCAGCGCGGGGTCGTTGGTGGTGACCGGAAGGTTGAGCGTGTAGTCCCGGACCCACTGACCGTTGGGCGCCTGGATACGACGGACACTCGTACGGACAAGAGTCGTCGCACCGCTGAGAACCCCCGGCCGGGGCGAGTTGCTCTGGTCCGCGTGCGGATCGAAACGCTCCGTACTGTGCACAGCCGGACGCGCATACGCACGCAACCCGAACCAGGAGTCCTTGGACGCAGGGTCGGCGACACGGGACGCGGGCACGTCGTCAGCGGCGTCACGAGTCGGCGCGGGACGGTAACGACCGCCCGACTGAACGCTGTTGGCGTCCTCCGGACCCCGGGGCGCGTTCGAGGGAGTGATGGCGGGCTGATGCACGTCACTGGCGCTGTAGTGGTTCAGGCCCGTGTAGTGGACCTCCAGCGCGGGCGTGCCGGTGGCCGTCGGGCCGTAGCGCAGCACGATGCCCCGGGGGCCGCCGGTCGCGGTGGTGCCGGCGAGAGCGGCGGGCATCGGCTGGAAGACGTGGATGGGAGCGCCGAGGGTGTCGGCGAGCAGCGGCAGGAAGGTGTCGCCGACCGGGTGTGCCCACGCGGCCGACCAGTTGCGTACCGCGTGGTCGAGTACGGCCTCCTCGTCGTCGGTGAGCGGGGCGGTGCTCCGGTGGTACCCGGCGATCAGCAGCGAGCGACGCTCGTCCAGGGTCATGGTGGCGAGCGTCGGCAGCTGGTCCACCGCACGCAGATAGGCGAACATCCGCCGGTTGCTCGGCGCGGCACCGGCCGGCGGGGGCGGGGCGCCCGGCAACGAGACGGCTTGCAGATAGCGGGTCTGGAGGTCGACCGGGTCCAGGTCCTCGGCGTGGGTCACGCCCTGAATGCCGTACTGGACCAGCTCGTTGTCGATCTGGGCGGCGTTCATGCCCTGCACCGCCCGCGTGAAGTTGCCGACGAGGACGCCCCTGAGCTGGCCGAGCACCTGGGCCGGGAGCGGTCGGGTGCCATCACCCGCCGCCGCCAGCCGGGCCAGCACCAGGTCCTGCAACCCCTGCCGCGCGGCGCGCAGATGGTTCGCTCCCCGGTGCGTCGTCTGCGGGTTCCCCGCCACCGTCCTGAGGGTCTGGCGTACGTCGCCGGGCCGGGCGAGCCAGGCGGCGGCGCCCGGGGCGAAGGCCGGGTCGGCCTGTTGCAGGCGGGTGCGGACCAGGTGTGGCGCGCTGCCGATGACGGCGTAGAGGAGGCAGTTGCCGTCGCCGGGGGTCAGGACGGCGTTGCCCGTGGGGGCCACGTACGGAGAGGGCGGGGCGACCGGGGCTGTCGTGGTGGTGGTCGTGCCGGTGCTCGTGTTCTTGCCGGGGGCCGACTTCTTGGTCGTGTCGGCCTTGGCGGTCTTGCCGCTCGTCTTGGAGTCAGTCTTTGCCGTCTTGGAGTCCGTCTTGCCGCTGCTCGTACCGGACTTGGGCGGCCCGCTCTTCTTCGGCTGCTGTTTCGGCGGGACCGGGGTCGATGTGGACGTGGTCCCGGCGTTCGGCGTCGTACCGGTGGTGCCGGTGGTGCCGGTGGTGGCCGTGGTCGTGACGGGCACCGGGGTGTGGGTCTGGCCGCCGGCCGGGAGAGGGGTCGGCCGGCCGTCCGGGGTCGGCCAGCGGGGCGGGGTGGTGGCGAAGGTGGTGCGCAGGGACTGTTCCGGAGTCGGGGCACTGTCCTGGACGTCACTGGACAGCCCCGGCAGCGCGGCGGTGGCCGCCACCTGGTCGGCCGCGGCCTGTATCTGCGCGGTGACGGCGGCGACGACCAGCCCGTTGCGCCGCGTGACCTCCTTCTCGGCCTCGGTCACCCGGCCCTGGGCGAGGGTCTCCTGCCGCCTGGCGTCCCGTAGGTTGCGTTCCTGGAGAACCACGTCCGCCGCGTCCTGCCGGGCCTCCTCCACGGCCTCCTCGTGCTTCCGCTCCTCCGCGCGAATACGGGTCGGGCCCACCTCGACGATGTGCTTCGCCCTGTCCAACCGGAGCCGTTCGGCGGCGAGTTGGGAGGCGGCCTGCCGGATCGCGTCGTTCGCGTCGGCGATCACCGGGAGCACGGCCCGCACCCGGGGGTCGTCGGCGACATCGGCCGCCGGTTCGTGGGAGCGCGGGGCGCCGGTCACGGCGGGGGTGGGCGGAGCCGGTACGGGGGCAGGGGCGGGAGCGGCACTCGACTGCCCGCCCTGCGCGGCCTGTTCGGCGGCGACGCGCGCGGCGCGCACGGCGTTCTCGGTCTGCGTCAGCCGGGCCAGGGCCGTCTGGAGATCGTGGCGCCCCCTGGCCTCGTCCCGCACATGCTGCTGGATCACCGACGGCAGGGTGGTGACGGTGCTCCGGGCCTCCGAGAGGTCCCGCTTCAGCCGTGCCACCAGCTCCTCGGCCTCGCGCGCCTCCTCCGCGGAGTCGGCGGCCGTCTCCGTCGCCTGCCGGTGGACCTCGATCGCGTCCGTGACCGCGAGCTGCGCCTTCCGATGCGTCTCTACGGCGGTGGCGTGCGCCCGGTTGGCCTGCTGGAGGGCGGCGGTGAGGCGGTTCAACTGCTGCGGGGTGTCGGCGAGGGTGTTGGTGGCGTTGTGCAGGATCTCGGCCTGGGCGTCGAAGGCGTTCCACGCGGTGCTCAGGTCGGGATCGGCGGTGACGAGGGCGCCCTCGGCGGTGAACTCCCAGCGCCGGACGCCCTGTTGGTCACGGGTCATCAGTTCCACCGGACGGTGGCCAAGCACGGCGGTGCGCGAGGCGGCGTAGAGGGCCTGGCCGAGGCGGGTGCCCTGCTGGTCGTCGCCGAGAGCTACCCAGAACTGCACGCCACGGCTGCCGGCCGGGATCGCGGCATGCAGACGCTCGGGCAGGGTGTGCGGCTGGGCGGTGGCCCAGTCGGGGACGAGCGCGGGCAGGTCGTGGACGTTCGGCGGCGACTCGGCCGGGGTGAGGAGGCCGTGGCCGAGAAGGTCGCGTTCCTCGACGCGCAGGGTGACGGTGCCGGTGACATGGCGGGTGCCCTCGGGACCTTCGACGAGGAGGTGGGCATCGGCGTCGACGACGTAACTGCGCGTGCCGCGCGCCCCGTTGGCGGGTGCGGAGGTGCTGCCGGACTTCAGCCAGTCGCGGCGGCTGCCGGTGGTGGTGCCGCCGAAGGTCGACGGCTGGGTCTGCCGCTGGGCGAGCGGCACGCCGATCCCGGCGATCTCGTGGTTGTCGTCGTCGCCGCTGAGGAGTTGCGTGAACGAGGTCGCGAGCGAGTGGTCGGCGCCTGCGGCGGTGCTCACCGTGTCCGTGGTGTTGTGGAGCTGGTCGAGGGTGACGTCGTCCGCGTGGGTGGAACGGCGCGGGTTGTAGAGCGACACCGCGATGGTCGGGGGCTGTGCCGGTGCGCCTTCGAAGGGCGCGGTGCCGGGCATCTTCCGGGTGAGGTCGGCGGCCAGCCGGGGGCGGTCGAGGGAGACCTGCCCGGCCTGGATCAACTGGCCGAGCCGGACGGCCTGTCCCTCCACCGAGACGGAGGTGATCTGCGCGTGCCAGCCGCGTCCACCGCGCGGTGCCACGTCGTTCAGGGCCGTCTCCAGATGCGCCCAGCCGTCGAAGTGGAACGCCGGGGTCGGCCCCACCGGATGGAACATCTGCGCGTCGGTGAGATACGGGCCGGCGGCGGGACCGGCCGGCCGCACGGTGTTGCGCGGGTCGACGCCGGAGACGACGGACGGGGCGTTCACCCGGGCCGGGCCGCCGGGTGCGGTGGTCTCGGTGCCGGTGAATCGCAGCGCCAGCCGGGTCGGGACGGTGCTGGTGCGCGGGATGCCGCGGGCGAGCAGGGCCTCCGTCAACCGGCGTACGTCGCCGTCCGCGTCGGCCCAGGCGATGACACCGTTCTGGATGAGACCGCCGATGACATTGGGCGGCCAGTCGACGACCAGCGCGGAGCGGACGGACAGAACGTAGTCGTACTCCAGGCCGTCGAAGTCGGCGCCGTTGTCCGTGCGCAGCCAGAAGCGGTTGTCTGCGGTGGTCGCCCGACGGGCGGAGACGCTGCTGGCCGACTGCGGGGTGAACACAGGCGCCGAGCGGTCCGTCCTGCTGAGGTCGGGGCCCTGGTTCGGGCGGGGATAGCGCGTGGTCAGGGTAACCGGGAGCTGCGTCTGCTCGACCGTGCCACGGGTGACGGCACGGCCCGCCGCCGTGTGCGACTGCGACTGCTCCAGGCCCGAGCCGGGGGTCGAGGAACCCAGCACGGCGGCCAGGTTCTGGGTCCGTCGGGGCACCGCCGTCAGCGTCACCTCGACCAACCGCTCGCCGCCGAAGCCGTGGTGGCGGAAGTGGAAGCGGGTGGTGGCCCGGCGCGGGGTGCCGTCCGGACCGCGGCCCGGCAGCGAGCGCAGCCCGGCGGGCGAGGTGAGCTGCGCGACCCGACCGTGCACACCCTGCTGGTAACCGGGGTGCCCCGGGGTGAACGCTCCGGGAGCCTCGGCCTCGACCAGCGCGAGCAGTTCACGCCTGATCCGCCCGCGCCGCTCCCGCAGGGCGACCGGCCCCAGCGGGATCTGGCCGGCGTTGGGCCCGGTCGTGGGGACGGGGGCGGCGACGGGCCGGTCGTACTCGATGACCGAGAGGACGCCGCCGAGGCCCAGTTGCCGGTTCTGCGTGTACGACGCCGGGAGGGGCGCCGTCAGGGTCGGGGCGGGCGCGGGGGTGAGTCCCTGCACCGAGCCCATCCACCGTGCGTCTCGGGCGAGTTGGCCCTGGGTCATGAGGAACTGGAGGCCGTCCGGGACGTCGACCGCGAAGGTGACGGGGGCGACCGTGCCGGGCTCGCCGACGCCGTTGAGCAGCGTGCGGGAGCCCGCGCGGACCGTGACCAGATAGGTGACGTCGGCGACCACCCGGTGCAGGTCGCCGCTCTCGGTGGGGGTGCGGTTGACGCCCGTACTGGCGGCGAGCGTGTCGGCGGTGTCGGTACGGGAGACATGGCCGAGCCGTGCCGACGGGTTGAAGAGGCCCTTGTACGACTTGCCGCTGGTCTGGCTGGTGGAGACCGAACCGTCCGACTCCGGACCGGTGTTGCCCTGCCCGGCCGCGTTCACCGGATTCGCGGGCTGCTTGGGCGGGTTCTGAGTGAGGACCCCGCTGCCGCCGAACTGGTGCGACTTTCCGAGGGACTTGAGCTGCTGGGCGCTGTCGGTGGCGGAGACTCCGGTCTCCAGGTACTGCCGCGTGGTGTCCAGCAACCGGGGCCGGTGCGCGACGGCCTGGATCTCCAGCGAGTACTGGCCGTCGGCGAGCGTCCCCGGCAGGCTCAGACCCTCAACTACGTAGGAGTTCTTGAAGAGTTCGTGGCCGTGGGCGACCAGACTCCCCGGCGTGATCGCCGCGTGCCGGGTCTCGGCGGCACGCGTCCTGCTGTCCGTCAGCCCGTGTCCGGCAAGCGGGGAGACACCATCGCGCGCGGGCACGGGCACGGGCGCGGGGCCGGTCGGGGCAGGGGCGACGACCGGAAGGATCGGACCGGTGCCGGTGCCCGTGGTGGCGGGCGTCGCCTGCTGCGCCTGGCGGCGGATGTCCGCGGCGGCCCGCCGGAACACCGACTCGATCGCGGCGGCACCGCGCACGGTGTCGATCAGCGCGTCGTCCGGAATCCGCACCAGGTCCGGGCGCGGGACGCCGTGGGCGTCGGTGCCGTCGAACCGGGCCATGTCCACGGGGTTGGCCGGGCGCGGCGCCCCGTCGACACGGGCGGGGCGCGTGACTGCGGTCGCCGCAGGGGGTGTCGCGGAGGTCGTCGCTGGGGCCGCAGGAGGTGTTGCGGCGGTCGCCGCAGGGGCCGCCGAAGGGGCGCGGGTACGGCCGTTCGGCACCGCGAGCCGCAGCGTGCCGGTGACGGTCGGCGCGTGGACGACGGGAGGCGCGGGGACAGCGGGGGCCGGAGCGACAGCGGGCGCCGGGGCCGGGGCGGCCTGCCGGTTCACGTTCCGCCCGAACCGCTCGCTGGGCTCGTCACCGTCGTCCGCGTACAGGTCAAGGGCCAGCCGCACCGGCACCGCGAACTCGTGGCTGTCCTGGTTGGTGGCGATGAAGAACTGGTCGTGCCCGGTGGCCCCGCCCACGGTGTCGCCGTGCGTGATCTGCCGACCGTACTGGTAGTCGCCCCCGAACCCGATCGACCCCCAGGGTCCCGTCGGTCCGCTGACGCTGGCCATCGGCCCGAGCGCACCGCCGTAGGACTCGCCGCGCTGCTCGGCGTCGCTGCCCGCCATCTGGGCCAGGCCCATGACCTGGATGCCCGGCAGGACCAGGTCGTGGACACTGGGCCGCGTGGTGTCACGGACGGCGGTGAGCAGCAGCCGGACCCGGCGAACGCCGGTGTCGGTGCTGTTGGGCACCTCGAAGTGCAGGGCGTGACCGCCGTCCACCATCGAGTCGGTGGCGGCACGCAGCCCGGTGCGGGAACGGGCCTCACGCAACCGGCGCAGGTTGTTGAGCTGGGCGTGCAGCCGGATCTGATGCTCGGGCTCGTGATTGCGCAGCACGCCGATACCCGTGGGAGCGGACGGCAGGAAACCCTCGCGGCGCAGCCACGCCTCTGCCTCGTCGAACAGACCGTCCGTACCGGTCACGTCGAGCGGGGCCGCGCTCAGCCCGATGCCGTCCAACCGCTCCAGCGAGTCCGGGAGTTCACGCCTCTCGTCGGGGGCGGGAGCGTGCCCCGTGGCGTCCGTCCTGCTCAGGACCCGTAGGTCCATGCCGTGCGCCTGAGTGAGCGCCGGTGCCGCCGTCTGGGTGCCATCGGGCCTGATCAGGGTGACGCGGTAGGTGACGCCGGAGGGGGTGAGCAGATGGCCCCGGTTGGTGCGGATGGCGTGCATCGTGCCGGCCGAACTGCCCGCGCTGTACGTGTTGGTGACGGTCGCCTGGGTCTGTCCACGCAGGCCCAGGCTGCCGCCGATGACGCTCGACGCGTCCGGATGGCCCTGGCTCTGGTCACCGGTGAGCGCGGCGGCACCGCTGCCGCTGACCCCGAGACCGCTGGTGTACTTCGAGGAGAGGTCGACCTTCGCGGTGTTGACCAGATGGCTTTCCAGGTTGATCTGACCCGGGGTGCTCTGCCGCAACGGGGTCCCGACGGTGGGCACGGTCACCAGGTGCAGCATGCCGACCGCGTTGCCGTCGGCGTCGGTGATCACGGGCGAGTAGATCCCGCCGTCGATCTGCATGGGCAACGTGCCGCGCAGCACCTGCTCGGAGAGGAAGTCCGCGACCTGCCCCGCCGCCGTGTCGTCAAGATCCGCGTGGAAGGTCTGGTGGACATGCTCGTACAAGGCCCGGGGGTCGATCACCGAGTCGACGCCGTACAGCGGGAGATCAGCCGGATCGGCGGGCACGGGCAGCGAACCCGGCGCGGGGTCATCGATGGTGAGATGCCGGGGGAACCAGATCGTGGTCGAGCCGTGCGACACCGGCGCACTCCAACCGTCCGCCGCCGGGGCAGTTGCGGTGGCGGTGGCAGGCGCGGTGACCGCCGGAGCATCGACGCGCACCCGCCACCGGGTGGTGAACTCCACTGGATCAGAAGGCTCGTTGGAACGCTGGGCCGAGGTCGTCTGAACAGCCTGCGTGACGGTCGTCGCGTCACTGGCCTGGTTGTGCGTGATGGCCGCCGTCAGCGATCCGTCGATCGCCCGCACCGCGGTCGGCGCGGTAATCGGCCAGGACCCGGTCCACGGCACCTGGAAGGTTCGATACGTCCCCGACGGCTGACTGGAGAAGTTCTCCCGCGTACCGAACCCACGCCGCTCGACATGCTTGTCCGCGTCCCGCGCGTCGTAACGCCCCTGCCGCAACGACCTACGAGCATCGGACAACGTCAGCTGTACGTCGACGGTGCGATCACGCCCGTCGACCCGGACCGTGACGCGATACCCGCCGTTCGAGCGCACATAGGGCAGTTGAAGCGCGAGGCTCTCGCGGCTCAACGCGTCCCGCACCTGATCACGCACCGCCTCGGGCGGGTTGTCGGCGTCCAGCCCGAGCGCCTCGTAGACCTGCCCGTGCAACCCCGCGATCACCTCGTCCGAGAACGGCTCCGCGTACACCAACCCGACCGTCCCGTCCGGCAGCGCACCGTACGACGCCACGTACGTCGACGGGAGTTGGACTCGCGCGGGCGGCGGGACGGTAGGAGCCTGGGAGGTGGGCCAGGTGAGGTTGCCGTCTGCGGGGATGGGGGTGGTGTCGGGGTCCTGGACGGGACCATTCGCCAACTGGCCCGCGTGGTCGTGGAGTTGAGGACCGGATGCCGTGACGTTCTCGATCGTGCGGAGGTAACGGCCGGGAATGTGGACCGGGCTCTGCGTGTCGGCCATCAGGCCCGTGGTGCGGACCGTCGTGCTGTTCGGGTGGTTGCGCAACAGGAAGTCATTGTCGCGCTGCTCGTCCGGCAGACCGAGGTAGTGCAGGACCTCGTGCAGGAGATCCGCGTCGGAGTGGTTGACGTCCAGGTGGAGTTGGTCGGCGCGGGCCGGGTCGGAGGTGTCGGTGAGGGCGATCGCCTCGGGGTGGGACGGGTCGTCGATCAGATTGAGGGTGACGTGCAGCTGGTCCCCTGAACTGGGCAGCTCCAGACCGGAGTTGAGGTGAGCGTCCAAGAGACCCGTGATGCGCTCCTTGAACTGCCCAGTCAGCGCGGGGTCGTTGGTGGCGACCGGAAGGTTGAGCGTGTAGTCCCGGACCCACTGACCGTTGGGCGCCTGGATACGACGGACACTCGTACGGACAAGAGTCGTCGCACCGCTGAGAACCCCCGGACGCGGCGAGTTGCTCTGGTCCGCGTGCGGATCGAAACGCTCCGTACTGTGCACAGCCGGACGCGCATACGCACGCAACCCGAACCAGGAGTCCTTGGACGCAGGGTCGGCGACACGGGACGCGGGCACGTCGTCAGCGGCGTCACGAGTCGGCGCGGGACGGTAACGACCGCCCGACTGAACGCTGTTGGCGTCCTCCGGACCCCGGGGCGCGTTCGAGGGGGTGATGGCCGGCTGGTGCACGTCACTGGCGCTGTAGTGGTTCAGGCCCGTGTAGTGGACCTCAAGCGCGGGCGTGCCGGTGGCCGTCGGGCCGTAGCGCAGCACGATGCCCCGGGGACCGGTGGGTGTGTTGGCCACCGGCTCGAAGACGTGGATGGGGGCGCCGAGGGTGTCGGCGAGCAGGGGCAGGAAGGTGTCGCCGATCGGGTGTGCCCACACGGCCGACCAGTTGTCCACCGCTTGATCGAGCGCGTCCGCCTCGTCGTCGGTGAGGGGGGCGGTGCTCCGGTGGTACCCGGCGATCAGCAGCGACCGGCGCTCGGCCGGTGTCATCGCCGTGAGTGTCGGCAGCGCGTGCACCGCCTGGAGATAGGCGAACATCCGCCGGTTGCTCGGTGGGTTGCCGGCCGGTGCGGGCGGTGCGTTCGCCGCCGAGACGGCCAGCGCGTAGCGGGTCTGGAGGTCGGCCGGGTCCAGGTCCTCGGCGTGGGTCATGCCCTGGATGCCGTACACGCCCAGTTGGACGTCGACATCGGCGTCGGACACGCCCTGCACCGTCTCGGCGAACCCGTCGGCGAGGACGCCCCGGAGCTGGCCGAGCACCTGGGGCGGGAGCGGCCGGGTGCCGTTGCGCGCCGCCGCCAGCCGGGCCAGCACCAGGTCCTGCAACCCCTGCTGCGCGGCCCGCAGATGGCCTACTCCCCGGTGCGTGCTCTGCGAGTTCCCCGCCATCGTCCTGAGGGCCTGCCGTACCTCGTCGGGCCGGGCGAGCCACGCGGCGGTGGTCGCGGCGATGGCCGGGTTGGCCTGCTGGAGGTGGGTGCGGACCAGGTGCGGTGCGCTGCCGATGACGGCGTAAAGGAGGCAGTTGCCGTCGCCGGGGGTCAGGACGGCTCTGCCCGTGGAGGCTACGTAGGGAGACAGCGGGGCGGTCGGAGTGGTGGTGGTCGTGGTGGTCGTGGTGGTAGTGCCGGGGGCCGGTTTCTTGTTCTTGCCGGCCTTGCCGGTGACCGGCTTCTTGGCCGGTCCGCTCTTCTTCGGCTGCTGTTTCGCCGGGGTCGGTGTGGACGTGGAGGTGGATGCGGCCGTGGCGGTGGCGGGCGCCGGGGTGTGGGTCTGGCCGCCCGCCGGGAGGGGGGCGGTGCGGCCGTCGGGGGTGGGCCAGCGGGGCGGGGTCGTGGCGAAGGTGGTGCGCAGGGACTGTTCGGGGGTCGGGGCACTGTCGTGGACGGCGGTGGACAGGCCCGGCAGCGCGGCGGTGGCCGACACCTGGTCGGCGGCGGCCTGTATCTGCCTGGTGACGGTGGCGACGACCTCCCCTTCGCGGAGGGTGACGTCGGCCGCGGCCGCGGTCACCTGGTTCTGGGCGTCGTTCTCGTTCTGCGTGGCGATCCGGAGGCTGTCGGCCGCGACGACCTCGGCCTCCGCGTCCCGCGCCGCCTTCGCCACGGCCGTCCCGTGGTCCCTCTCGGCCTTGCGGATCGCGCCCGGCCGGTCGGTGACGGTCGCCTCCGCCGCTGTCAGCGCCGACCGGGCGGTGGTGAGCGCGGTGGTGGACTGCTGGATCGCGTTCTCGGCGGTGGTGATCGCCGGGAGCACGGCCTGCACCCGGGGGTCGGCGGCGACATCGGCCGCGGGGGCGTGGGAGCGCGTGGCGCCGGACGCGGCGGGAGCCGGTGCGGGGGCGGTGGCCGGTGCGGGGGCGGTGGCCGTACTCGACTGCCCGTTCCTCGCGGCCTGTTCGGTGCGTACGGCGTTCTCGGCCCGCGTCAGCGCGGCCAGGGCCGTCTGGAGGTCGCGGTGGCCCTGGATCTCGTCCCGCGCATGCCGTTCGATCACCGACGGCAGGGTGGCGACGGCCCTCTGGGCCTCCGTCAACTCCCGCTTCAGCCGTGCCACCAGCGCCTCGGCCGCGCGCGCTGCCTCGACGGAGTCGGCGGCCGTCGTCCTCGCCTGGGTGTGGTCGGACCGCGCGGCCGTGACCGCGGCCCGCGCCTCCTCGTGGCTGGTCGACGCGGCCGTGTACACCCCGTTGGCCTGTCGGCGGGCGGCGAAGCGGAGGTTCAGCTGCCGTGGGGTGTCGGCGAGGGTGTCGGTGGCGGTGTGCAGCAGTTCGGCCTGCGCGTCGAAGGCGTTCCACGCGGTGGACAGGTCCGGATCGGCCGTGACGAGGGCGCCCTCGGCGGTGAACTCCCAACGGCGGACGCCCTGTTGGTCACGGGTCATCAGCTCCAGTGGCCGGTTGCCGAGCACCGCCGTACGGGAAGCCATGTAGAGCGCTTGGCCGAGGCGGGCGCCCTGCGGGTCGGCGCCCAGGGCCACCCAGAACTGCACGCCGTGGCTGCCCGCCGGAATCGCCGCGTTGAGGCGTTCGGGCAGAGTGTGCGGCTGGGCGGTGGCCCAGTCGGGGACGAGCGCGGGCAGGTCGTGGACGTTCGGCGGCGACTCGGCCGGGGTGAGCAGGCCGTGGCCGAGGAGGTCGCGCTCCTCGATGCGAAGGGTGACCGTACCGGTGACGTGGCGGGCGCCCTGCGGTCCCTCGACGAGGAGGTGGGCATCGGCGTCGACGACGTAACTCCGCGTGCCACGCGCGCCGTTGGCGGGTGCGGAGGTGCTGCCGGACTTCAGCCAGTCACGGCGGCTGCCGGTGGTGGTGCCGCCGAACGCGGAGGGCTGGGTCTGCCGCTGGGCGAGCGGGAGGCTGATTCCGCCGATCTCGTGGTTGTCGTCGTCGCCGCTGAGGAGTTGCGTGAACGAGGTGGCAAAGGAGTGGTCGGCACCGGCCGCGGTGCTCACCGTGTCGGTGGTGTTGTGGAGTTGGTCGAGCGTGACGTCGTCGGCGTTGGTGGAACGGCGCGGGTTGTACAGCGTCACCGCGATCGTCGGGGGGTGTTCCGGCGCCCCTTCGAAGGGCGCGGTGCCGGGCATCTCGGAGGTGAGGTCGGCGACCCGCCGGGGGCGGTCGAGCGCGACCCGCCCGGCCTGGATCAACTGGCCCAGCCGGACCGCCTGTCCCTCGACCGACACGGACGTGATCTGCGCGTGCCAACTCCGCCCGCGACGCGGCGCCACCTGGTTCAGCGCCGTCTCCAGATGCGTCCAGCCGTCGAAGTGGAACGCCGGGGTCGGCCCCACCGGGTGGAACATCTGCACGTCGGTGAGATACGCGCCCGCCGCGGGACCGGCCGGCCGCACGGTGTTGCGCGGGTCGACGTCGGAGAGTACGGACGGGGCGTTCACGCGGGCCGGGCCACCGGGTGCTGCGGTGGCCTCGGTGCCGGTGAACCGCAGCGCCAACCGGACCGGGACGGTGCTGGTACGGGAGTTGCCCCCCTCCAGCATCGCGTCGATCCACCGGCGTACGTCGCCGTCCGCGTCGGCCCAGGCGATGACACCGTTCTGGATGAGACCGCCGATGACATTGGGCGGCCAGTCGACGACCAGCGCGGAGCGCACCGACAGCTCGTAGTCGTATCGCAGGCCGTCGAAGTCGGCGCCGTGGTCGGTGCGCAGCCAGAACCGGTTGTCGGCGGTGGTCGCCCGGCGCGCGGAGATGCTGCTGGCCGACTGCGGGGTGAAGACGGGCGCCGAGCGGTCCGTCCTGGAGTGATCGGGGCCCTGGTTCGGGCGGAGATAGCGGTTGGTGATCGTGACCGGGAGCTGTACCTGCCCGACCGAGGCGCGGGTGACGGCGCGGCCCGCCGCGGTGTGCGACTGCCACTGTTCGAGACCCGAGCCGGGCGTCGTGGTGCCCCCGATGGCGGCCAGGTTCTGGGTCCCCCGGGGTACCGCCCTGAGCGTGACCTCGACCAGCCGCTCACCGCCGTAGGCGTGGTGGCGGAAGTGGAAGCGGGTGGTGGCCGGCTGCTGGGTGCCCTCCGGGCCGCGGCCGGGCAGCGAGCGCAGTCCGGCCGTCGAGGTGAGCTGCGCGATCCGGCTGTGCACGCCCTGCTGGTAACCGGCGTGCCCGGGGGTGATCACGCCGGGTGCCTCGGTCTCGACCAGGTTCAGCAGCTCGCGCCCGACCTGGCCGCGCCGCTCCCTGACGTTGACCGGCACCATCGGGATCTGACCGGCGACGGCCGCGGGGGCGGGGGCTCGCTCGTACTCGGTGACCGAGAGGACGCCGCCGAGACCCAGTTGCCGGTTCCGCATGTACGCCGCCGGCAGCGGGGCCTGGCCCTGGACGGGCGTGGGGGTGAGTCCCTGCACCGAGCCCATCCACCGTGCGTCACGGTTGAGTTGGCCCTGGGTCATCAGGAACTGGAGGCCGTCCGGGACGTTCACCGCGAAGGTGACGGGGGCGATCGTGCCGAGGTCACGGACCCCGCTGAGCAGGGCGCGGGAACCGGCGCGGACCGTGACCACATAGGTGACGTCGGCGACCACCCGGTGCAGATCGCCGCTCTCGGTCGGGGTGCGGTTGACGCCCGTAGCGGCGGAAAGAGTGTCGGAGATATCGGTCCGGGACACCTTGTTGAGCCGTACCGACGGGTTGAGCTGGATCTTGTTCGGCCGGCCGCTGGTCTGGCTGGTGGAGACCGAACCGTCCGACTCCGGACCGGTGTTGCCCTGTCCCGCAGGCGTGGACGGGTTCTGGGTGGCCACGGCGTTCACGCCCAACTGGCGTGACTTTCCGAGGGACTTGAGCTGCTGGGCGCTGTCGGTGGCCGAGACGCCGGTCTCCAGGTACTGCCGAGTGGTGTCCAACAACCGCGGCCGGTGCGCGACGGCCTGGATCTCCAACGAGTACTGCCCATCGGCGAACGTCCCCGGCAGGCTCAAGCCCTCAACTACGTAGGAGTTCTTGAACAGTTCGTGGCCGTGGGCGACCAGACTCCCCGGCGTGATCGCGGCATGCCGGGTCTCTGCGGCGCGCGTCCTGCTGTCCGTCAGCCCGTGTCCAGCGAGCGGGGAGACGCCGTCGCGTGCGGGCACGGGCGCGGGCACGGGCGCGGCGACGGCCGGGGCAGGGGCGGCGACCGGGAGGATCGGTCCGACGGCCGGGACGGCGGGCGTCGCCTGCTGCGCCTGCTGCGCCTGCTGGGCCTGGTGGCGGATATCCGCGGCGGCCCGCCGGAAGACCGACTCGATGGCCGCGGAGCCGCGCACGGTATCGATCAGCGCGTCGTCCGGAATCCGCACCAGACCCTGCCGCGGGACGCCGTGGGCGTCGGTGCCTTCGAGCCGCTCCCGGTCGGCGGCCCGTACCGGACGCGGGGCCTCGTCGGCCCGTGCCGGGCGCGGTGCGGCGGTCGCCGACAGCGCGCGGGTACGGCCGTTCGGCACCGCCAGCCGCAGCGTACCGGCGACCGTAGGCGACGGCGCGACGGGCGGCGCGGGAGCAACGGGCGCCGCACCGGGGACAGTTGGGGCCACGACGACGGCCGGAGCCGGGGCCGTGGCAGCCCGATTGATGTCCTCCCCGAACCGCACGCTCGGCTCGTCCGTGCCGTCAGTGCCATCCGCGTCGTCCGCGTCGTCCGCGTACAGATCGAGGGCCAACTGCACCGGCACGTCGAACGCGTGGCTGTTCTGGTTGGTGGCGATGAAGAACTGGTCGTGCCCGGTGGCGCCGCCCACGGTGTCGCCGTGGGTCACTTGGGGACCGCCTTGGTAGTCGAGCCCGCCCCCGAAGGACCCCCAAGGCCCCACCGGCCCACTGACGCTGGCCAGCAGCCCGAGCGCCCCGCTGTACGACTCGCCGCGCTGCTCGGCGTCGCTGCCCGCCATCTGGGCAAGGCCCATGACCTGGATGCCCGGCAGGACCAGGTCGTGGACGCTGGGCCGCGTGGTGTCGCGGACGGCGGTGAGCAGCAGCCGGACCCGACGGACGCCCGTGTCGGTCCTGTCGGGCACCTCGAAGTGCAGCGCGTGACCGCCGTCCACCATCGAGTCGGTGGCGGCACGCAACCCGGTGCGGGAGCGCGCCTCACGCAACCGGCGCAGGTTGTTGAGCTGAGCGTGCAGCCGGATCTGGTGCTCGGGCTCGTGATTGCGCAGCACGCCCATACCGGTGGCAGCGGACGGCAGGAAGCCCTCGCGGCGCAGCCACGCCTCGGCCCGGTTGAACAGACCGTCGGCGCCGGTGACGTCGAGCGGGGCCGCGCTGAGCCCGATGCCGTCCAACCGCTCCAGCGAGTCCGGGAGTTCACGCCTCTCGTCGGGGTCAGGAGTCTCCCCGTCGGCGACGGTCCGGCTCAGGAGCCGTAGATCCATGCCGTGCGTCAGGGCCAGGTCCGGTGCGCGTGTCTCGGTGCCGTCCGGCCGGATCAGGGTGACCTGGTAGGTGACGGCGGTCTGGGCGAGCAGATGACTCTGGTTGGTGCGGATGGCGTGCATCGTGCCCGCGGAACTGCTCGCGCTGTACGTGTTGGTGACGGTCGCCTGGACCTGCCCGCGCAGGCCCAGGCTGCCACCGACGACGCTCGACGTGTGCGGGTGCCCCTGACTGTGGTCGCCGGTGAGGGCGGCGGCGGCGTTGGCGGTGATCCCGATGCCGCTGGTGTACTTCGAGGAGAGGTCCATCTTCGCGGTGTTGACCAGATGGCTCTCCAGGTTGATCTGACCCGCGGTGCTCTGCCGCAGCGGGGTACTGGTCCCCGGCCGGGTGATCAGACGCAGCATGCCGACCGCGTTGCCGTCGGCGTCGGTGATCACGGGCGAGTAGATCCCGCCATGGATCTGCATCGGCAACGTGCCGCGCAGCACCTGCTCGGAGAGGAAGTCCGCGACCTGCCCCGCCGCCGTGTCGTCGAGATCCGCGTGGAAGGTCTGATGGACATGCTCGTACAGAGCCCTGGGGTCGATCACCGAGTCGACGCCGTAGAGCGGGAGTCCGGCCGGATCGGCGGGCGCCGGCAGCGAACCCGGCGCGGGGTCGTCGGTGGTGAGGTGCCGGGGAAACCAGATCGTGGTCGAGCCGTGCGACACCGGCGCGCTCCACCCGTCTGCCGCCGGGGCATCGACGCGCACCCGCCACCGGGTGGTGAACTCCACTGGATCAGAAGGCTCGTTGGAACGCTGGGCCGAGGTCGTCTGAACAGCCTGCGTGACGGTCGTCGCGTCACTGGCCTGGTTGTGGGTAAGGGAGACCGTCACCGATCCGTCCACCGCCCGCACCGCGATCGGCGCCGTGATCGGCCACGAACCGGTCCACGGCACCTGCACCGTTCGATACGTCCCCGACGGCTGACTGGAGAAGTTCTCCCGCGTACCGAACCCACGCCGCTCGACATGCTTGTCCGCGTCCCGCGCGTCGTAACGCCCCTGCCGCAACGACCTCCGGGCATCGGACAACGTCAGCTGTACGTCGACGGTGCGATCACGCCCGTCGACCCGGACCGTGACGCGATACCCGCCGTTCGAGCGCAGATACGGCAGTTGGAGCGCGAGGCTCTCGCGGCTCAGGACGTCCCGCACCTGATCACGCACCGCCTCGGGCGGGTTGTCGGCATCCAGCCCGAGCGCCTCGTAGACCTGCCCGTGCAACCCTGCGATCACCTCGTCGGAGAACGGCTCCGCGTACACCAACCCGACCGTCCCGTCCGGCAGCGCACCGTACGACGCCACGTACGTCGACGGGAGTTGGACCCGCGCGGGCGGCGGGACGGTAGGAGCCTGGGAGGTGGGCCAGGTGAGATTGCCGTCCGCGGGGATGGGGGTGGTGTCGGGGTCCTGGACGGGACCATTCGCCAACTGGCCCGCGTGGTCGTGGAGTTGAGGACCGGATGCCGTGACGTTCTCGATGGTGCGGAGGTAGCGGCCGGGGATGTGGACGGGGCTCTGGGTGTCGGCCATCAGGCCCGTGGTGCGGACCGTCATGCTGTTGGGGTGGTTGCGGAGGAGGAAGTCGTTGTCGCGCTGCTCGTCGGGCAGGCCCAGGTAGTGCAGGGCTTCGTGGAGCAGGTCCGCGTCCGAGTGGCCCAGGTCCAGGTGGAGTTGGTCGGCGCGGGCCGGGTCGGTGGTGTCGGTGAGGGTGATCGCCTCGGGGTGGGACGGGTCGTCGATCAGGTTGAGGGTGATGTGCAGCTGATCGCCTGAACTGGGCAGCTCCAGGCCGGAGTTGAGGTGTGCGTCCAGGAGACCGGTGATGCGGTCCTTGAACTGCTGGGTGAGGGAAGGGTCGTTGGTGGCGACCGGGAGGTTGAGCGTGTAGTCCCGGACCCACTGGCCGTTGGGTGCCTGGATACGGCGAATGCTCGTACGGACGAGGGTCGTTGCACCGCTGAGAACTCCTGGACGCGGCGGGCTGGACTGGTCCGCGTGCGGATCGAAACGCTCCGTACTGTGCACAGCCGGACGGGCATACGCACGCAGCCCGAACCAGTCGTCCTTGGACGCGGGGTCGGCGACACGAGACGCGGGCACGTCGTCAGCGGCGTCACGAGTGGGCGCGGGACGGTAACGACCGCCCGGCTGAACGCTGTTGGCGTCCTCGGGACCCCGGGGCGCGCTCGGCGGGGTGATGGTCGCCGGGTCGATGACCAGGATCTCGGCGTCGGTCGCGCTGTAGTGGTTGAGGTTGGTGTAGTGGACCTCGATGACCCGGGTTGCGGTGGCCGGTCCCATGAGGGTCACCGTGGACGTGGTGGCCGTCGGGCCCGGCCGGAGTACCTCCACGGCCAGGTTCAGGGTGTCCGCGAGCAGGGGGAGGAACACCTCTGCCTCGTCGTTCTCGTATCTCTCGGCCCACTTGTCGACGGCGTCCACCACGTGGGCCAGTTCGGCATCGGTGAACTGTGCCTCGCTCACGGTGTAGCCCTGCCCGAGCAGCGTGCGGAGCTGGTCGTCGGAGAGGTCGTTCAGCGTGGGCAGTCGGCCGGTGTCGCGCAGATAGTCGAACATGGCCGGGGCGCCGGGCGTCGCCGGGCCGGTCCCGTTGTCCGCGGTCAACGCCTCGATGTAGCGCGTGTCGAGATCGTTCAGCTGCTCCGGCTCCGTCACCCCTTCGATGCCGTACTCGCCGAGGGTGTTGAGGAGTTCGGCTCGGTCCATGTCCTCGGTGCGATTCGAGAACCAGCTCACGAGCGCCTGCCGTACCTGGCCCACCACCTCGGGCGGCAACGGGCGCGTGACGTGGGCCTCCAGCAGTCGCTGATCGGCGAGGTTGCGCAGCCGGTCCGCCGCGGCCATCAGATGGTGGCCGGCCCGGGGCATCGGGGAGGTCTCGGCATCCCAGTGGGTGAACTCGTGCAGTCCGGCGCGGACTTGACTGGGCCGGCTGAGCCAGGCGTAGGTCTCCGGGGCCTCTTCGCGCAGTCTGGGCAAGGTGTCGCGGACCCGCTGCGGGTCGGTGCCGATGAACGTGTAGAGCATGCAACGGCCGTCGCCGCGGGTGTCGACCGCGTTCCCTCGGGCCCGCCGCCTTTGGAAGGCCGGGGGCCGGGACGCGATACGGCGGTGCGACGCGTGGTCCGTGTCGCCTGTCGGCGCGGTGTGCGGGTCGGCGGACGTACTGCCGCTGCCCTGGCCCGAGTTGCCGCCGACCAGGGCGTCGAACGCGCTGTCCTGTTCGGAGGTGGTGGCGATGATCGGATCGGTGACGATCGGATCGGTGATGACCGGGTCGGTGATCGGGTCGGTGATCGGGTCGGTGATGATCGGGTCGGTGGTGGGATCGGTGGTGGTCTCGGCCGAGAGCGCGTCGCCGCCCGGGTTCTCGTTTCCGGTGGCGGCGATGTCCCCGTCACCGGCGGGACGCGTGTCGCCGGCGGGTGCCATGTCGCCGGCGTGCGGTGTGTTGCCGGTGGACGGGCCCGCTGTACGGGGGCGGCCCGAGCCCGGCCAACGAGGGGCGACGGAGGCCAGCGTCGAGTGTGAGGTGGGGAGCGTCGAGGGGGCGGCGGCCAGCACCGGGCCGGTCGCCCTGGGCAGCGCCGTCTCCGCCGACACCCGGCGGGCCGCGGCGTCGTCGCGCCTGCCGAGGGCGTTGCCGATCCGGTCGTCGATCTCGCGGAGCACCTGCTCCGCCTGGTCGTGGGTCTCGCGGGTGTCCTCGTGGACCCGGGCCGCGTCCTGTGCGTGTCCGCGAGCCGTGTCCGCGTTCGCGCGCAGGGTGTCGGCCGTGCTCCGGACGCCCGGGAGCTGTGCCCGCGCCTCACGCAGGGCGTCCTCGTCGCGCCGCAGTCGGGCCTCGGTGTCCTGGAGCGTGGCCCGGTCCCGTGTCAGCCCGGCCCGCACCGCCGCGTGATCGGCGTTCAACTTGCCGACCTCAGCGGTGACTTCGCCGATCTGCTGCGCGAGACGGGGGTCTACGGCGGGGGTGGGGGCCGTCGGTGTCTGGGCCGCCGCCGCGGCGGCGCGTTCGGTGAGGTCCGTCAGGTTGCGGCGGGCGGTATTGAGCTGGGCGGCGAGACGGATCTCGCCGCGCTCGCCCTCGGCGACCGCGTCGCGAAGCGGGCCGGTGGTGAGGCGGGCGTCGGAGATCTCGCCGACCAGGGTGCCGATGCGGGTGTTGAGGTCGTGGAGGTGCTGTTCGGCCTGGTCCGCCAGTTGCTCGGCGGTGGTCGCGGCCGTGTCGGTCAGATCGGCGTCGGTGGCCGCGTCCCTCAGTTCGGCGGCTGCCGCGTCCAGGGCGGCCTGCGCGTCGCCCCGCAGCCCCCGCTGCACGTCCTCGTCGTGGAGCGCCGCGGCGTGGTCGTGCTCGGCCTGGTCGAACACCTCGGCGGCGTTCTCGAAGGCGGTCCATGCCCGGTCCAGGGCCGCGACTCCGGTGGAGCCCGGAGCGACAGTCCCCGTACCCGTACCCGTCCCTGTCCCTGTCCGGTCCGCCGTCGGTCCGGTGAGCGTGCCATCCGGGTCGAAGGGCCAGATGCGCAGGCCCTCGGGGCCCCGGGTGACCAGTTCCACCGGGTGGCCCTGGGCCCGGGCCACCCGGGAGGCGCCGTAGAGGGCGAGGGTCAGGCGGGAGCCGTCCGGGTCGGGGCCGGTGGCCACCCAGAGTTGGTATCCCTTGTCCTTGGGCTCGACGCCCTTGGCCAGGATGCGCGTCACGTCCCGCAGCGGTGTCGTCGCCCAGTTCTCCGGCGCGATGCCGGTGCCCGCGGTGAGCAGGGCCGGGAGGTCGTAGACGCGGGGCACCGGACGGGGGTCGGTGATGCCGTGGCCGAGGGCGTCGCGTTCCTCGACGCGGATCGTGGCCGTGCCGGTGACATGGCGGACGCCGTCGGGGCCGGAGACCTCGATGTGTACGTCGGCGCGGACCTCGTAGCTGCGGGTGCCTCGGCCGTCGGCGGGCAGGCTGGTGCTGCCGGTCTTGAGCCAGTCGCGACGCCCGCCGGAGACGGTGCTGCCGAAGTTGCTTGCGTGCAGGGGCCGTTGGAGCAGTGGCGGGGTCACGCCGAGGAGGTTGCGGTCGGGGTCGTCGGCGCTCAGGACGAACGGCAGCGCCAGCCCGCTGGTGGTGTCGCCGCCGGAGACCGTGCCGCTGTTCTCCGAGCTGATCCGCAGCCGGTCGAGGGTCACGTCGCCGCCGTCGGTGACCGCCCGGGGCCGGTACAACGAGACGGTGAGGGTGGGCCGTTGGTCCGGGGCGTCGCGGAACGGGAACGCGCCCGGCATCGTCGGCAGCATGCCGCCGACCTGACGGGGCGTGTCCAGCGAGAGCGTGCCGGCCTGGATGAGTTCGCCGAGCCGTACGGACGCGTTCTCGTCGGAGGTCGAGGCCGGCAGGGAGCGCCAGCCGCTGCCGGTGGCCGGGGCCACCTCGTCGAGGGCGGTGTACAGCTGGCTCCAGGCGTCGAAGCCGTAGACCGGGACGTTGCCGGTGGGGTGGAACAGGTCCGCGTCGCGCAACGCGGGTGTGCTGTCGGTCAGTTGGCGGGGGTCGACGCGGGACAGCGTGGGCGGCGGGGGTGCGGGCAGCGCGGGTGGGCCGTTCGTCTCGCTGCCGGTGAAGCGCAGGCTCACCCGGGCCGGTACCCGTACCTGGTCGCCGAGTTCGCCGGAGAGGGTGCGGCTGAGCCAGGAGCGGGTCGGCGCGTCGGCGGCGTCCCAGGCGATGACCCCGCGCTGCACCAGCGCGCCCAGCACGTTGGGCGGCCAGTCGACGACCATCGTGGAGCGGACCGTGGCGACCAACTCGTAGTCCAGGTCGTCGAAGTCGGCGGCGCTGTCGGTGCGCAGCCAGTAGCGGTCCTCGGCGGTGCGGCCCTGCTTGGCGACCTTGCCGGAGGTGGTGGCCAGGCTCGCGGAGGGGCCGAGGCGGTCCGTGCGGTCGTCGGCGTCGGGGCGGGTGAAACGGGCCGTCGGGTTGAAGGTGAAGCGGTGCTGCCGACTGCCCGAGGAGGAGAGCGAGCGGCCGTCCGCCGTGTGCGAACCCCACTGCTCGATACCGGACTTGTCGCCCGGCACCGCGGTGCCCCGTATGCCGCCCCGGTTCGCGGAGTTGGTCGTGGCGCGTGCCGAGAACGTCACCTCGACGAGGGCCGAGCCGCCGAACCGGTGGTGGCGGAAACTGAACCTGGCCTGTCCGCCGCCGCGTCCGATCAGCGCCCGCTTCCCGGCGACCCCGGTGTTGTCGGCGATCAGCGCGGCGACGCCGGGCAGGTAGGAGGCGTGGCCGGGGGTGGTCACGCCGGGGGCGTAGCGGTCCACCAACTGCCGTACGTCGTTCTGGAGTCGGGAGCGCTGCTCGGTCTGCGGGGTCGGCGTCGGGCCCGTTCCCCGGTCGGAGAGTTCGGTGACCGAGTTGACCGTGGCCAGGCCGAGGGTGCCGTCGCGGACGTAGCGCTCGGGCAGTGACGGGCTCGTCTGTCCGAGCGTGGACGGGACGGGCAGTTGGGGGGTGACGGCGTCCATCCACCGTGCGTCGCGCCGGAGTTGACTCTCCGTCATCAGGAACTGGAGCCCGCGCGGCACGTCCACGGCGAGCTTGACGGTCTCTCCGGGCCCGAACCCGAGGGAGTTGGCGAACACGTTGCGGTGTCCGGACCGTACGGTGATCACGTAGGTGACGTCGGCCGTGATCCGGTGCTGGAGGCCGGACTGGGTGGGGGTCCGGTTGGTGGCGGTGGTGCTGGTGAGGGTGTCGGGCCTGTCGATCTTGCGGTCGTACTGGTAGCGGCCCGACGGGTTGAAGCGGGACGGCGTGGGTGCCGGGGTGGCGGGCTGCCCCTCCACGGGGGCGGGAGCCGGCGGGTTGTTCTGGGTGGCCGAGCCGCCGAGGCCGAACTGGTGGGACTTGCTGAGGCCCTTGCTCTGCTGCGCCGTGTCGGCGGCGGAGATGCCGGTCTCCAGGTACTGGTTCAGGCTCTGTGTGTGGCGGGGTGTGTGGGCGACGGCCTCGATCTCGATCGCGAGCTGGCCGTCGGCGCCGAGCCCGGGCAGCGTCAGTCCCTCGACCACGTAGGTGCCGCTGAAGATCTGGTGTCCGCGGCCGACCAGCGCGCCGGGCGAGAGCGCGGTGGTGCGGGACTCGGCGCTCACGGTGGTGGTGTCGGCGAACGGGCTGCCGACCAGCGAGCTGCTCAGGAAGTCGGTGACACCTCCGACCAGCCGGGAGATCCGCCCGGGCGGACCGGCGGGGGCGGGGGCGGCGCCGTTGCCGTCACCGGCGTTGGCATTGGCATTGGCATTGGCATTGGCATGCGCTCCGGTGACTATCTGGCGGAAGGCGTCCTGGAGCGCCGCCGAACCGCGCACCACGTCGATCAGCGCGTCGTCCGGGACGCGGACCACGTCCGGGTGCGGATGCGGCTGCCCGTCGTCGCCCGTGACCGTCATGGCCAGCCGCGCGGTGTCCAGCGGCTGGACCTGCCGCACGGTGTACGGCACGGCGGCCGGCGCGGGCTCCGGGGCGTCCACGGTCCGCCCGTGCGGTACGGCGAGCCGGACCGTGCCCGCGACACCCGGCGTGCGGGCGGCCTCCGCGTCGTCCGCGGGGCCTGGCCCGGGCAGCGCGTCGCCGAACCGGGTCACCGGTTCCTGGCCCGGGCCCTCGTACAGGTCGAGTGTGATGCGGGCCGGAATCGCGAACTCGTGGGTGTCCTGCCCGCTGGCGATGAAGAACTGGTCGTGGCCGAGGGTGCTGCCGGTGGTGTTGCCGAGCGTGGCCTGGCCGACGTACTGGTAGTCGCCGGTTCCGTTCAGGGTCCATGAACCCCCGTGCGGGGTGGGCCCGTTGAGCCCGCCGCCGGCTCCGAGGCCGCCGCCGTAGGTGTTGCCGAGCCGCGCGGTGCCGCCGCCTCCGCCCTGTGCCAGGCCCATGACCTGGATGTCGGGCAGTACCGTGCGGTGCGTCGGCTGCTCGCCCGCGATGTGCTGGGCGCCCAGTTCGAGCCGTACCCGGCGGCGCCCGGTGATCGCGGGGATCTCCAGGAACAGCGAGTGGCCGCCGTCCACCATGGAGTCGGTCGCCGCGCGCAGCCCGAGCGGGGAGCGCAGCTCCCGCAACCGCCGCAGATTGTTCAACTGGGCCTGCACGAGCTTCTCGTCGGGCAGTCGGCTCCGCTGCGGCGCGGTCCCCTCCGCCGGTGGCGCCGGGGGCAGGAAGCCGTTGTCCCGCAGCCAGGTCTCCGCGTCCGCGAACAGCGTGGCCGTACCGTCCACGCCGAGCGGTGCGGTGGACTGCCCGATCGACTCCAGTGTCGCCAGCTCGTGCGGCAGCGCGCGGACCTCGTCCGGCGTCGGCACATGGCCCCTGGCATCCGCGTCGCTGAGCACCCGAAGATCGAGCGCGTGGGTCCAACTCCCGGGCGTATAGGCAGAGATGGTGCCGTCGGGCCGGAACAGGGTGAGGGTGTACTCGACGTCGGCCTCGGTCAGCAGATGGCTGCGGTTGGTGCGCACCGCGTGCATCGTGCCCGCGACGGAACTGGTGCCGAACGCGTTCTGCGCCGCGAGGGAGGCGGTGCCCTTGGCGTTGACGGTGCCGCCGATGCCGTGGGAGGCGTCCGGGTGCCCCGCGCGGTGGTCGGTCGTGAAGGTCGGGCCGACGGTCCCGGCCAGGGTCACCCCGCTGGTGAACGTCGTGTTCTGGTCGTTCTTGACCACGTTGACGACATGGCTCTCAAGGTTGATCTTCTTGTCGAGGCTCTTGGCCACCGGGGTGTTGCCGGTGACCCGCGCGTCCAGCCGCATCATGCCGACCGCGCGTCCGTGCGCGTCGGTGAGCACCGGCGAGTACAGCCCGCCGTCGACCTGCATCGGCAGCGTGCCCCGCAGGATCGATTCGCTCAGGAAGTCCGCGAGTTGGGCCGATGACGTGGCGTCCAGGTCGTCGGCGAAGTTGTCGGCGGCACCCTCGTACAGCCGCCGCGGGTTCAGCACCGAGTCCACGCCGTAGATGGGCAGTTGCCGGAGTTCGGCGGGCGCGGGCAGTGCCTGGCCGTGCTCCCGGTCGGCGTCCACGAGGTGCTGCGGGAACCAGACGGTGACCGACCCGTGCTGCTCGGCCGGACTCCAGTCGTGCGCAACTGCCGTATCGGTTGCGTCAGTTGCGTCGGTTACGTCGGTGGTCGCGGACGGCGCGTCCACGCGCACCTGCCAGTTGTCGGTGAAGTCGTAGGCGCGGGAGGGCTCGTTGCTGCGCTGGGCGCTGGTGGTCTGCACGACCTGGGTGACGGTGGCCGAGCCTTCCAACTGGTTGTGGGTGATGGTCGCGGACAGCGCGATGTCCACCCCGCGGACCACGCCCGCCGCACCGACCGGCACCGAGAGGGTCCACGGCACCGGAAGCGTCGAGAACGTGCCGGACGGCTGCGCGGAGACGATCTCCCGGGTGCCCTGTCCGCGCCGCTCCACATGCTTGTCGGGATCGCTCGTGTCGAGCGCGCCCTGCCGTACGGACGGCCGCCTGTTGTCGAGCGCCAGCCGTACGTCCACCTCCCGGCGGACGCCGTCGACGTCCACGACGATCCGGTGACCGCCGAGACTGCGCAGATACGGCATGTTCTGCGTCAGTTGCTGCTCCGACAGCACGTCACGGAGTTGCGCGTGCACGGCGTCGTCCGGGCCCGGGTTCGGCCTGCCGAGCGCGGTGAGCACCTGGCGGTGCAGCCCGTCGACCAGGTCCGGCGAGAACGGCTCCATCATGACCAGCCCCACCTGGCCGTCGTGCCGCTGCCCGTAGCCGCCCAGGTAGGAGGGACGGCCGGGCGGCTCGGTGGGCGCGGTGAGGTCGCCCTCCGGGGTAGTCAGGGTGATCTCCGGGACCGGCAGGACCAGCGGGACGGGCTCGGTCTCCGTCTCGACCTCTGGCTCTGTTTCTGGCTCTACTTCTGGCTCTGCCTCTGACGGAGCGGTGTGTGTCGGGTCCGTGTGCGTGGAAGTGGTGGCCACCGGGGTCGGTCCAGTGTCGGTCGCGTCGGTGGTCGGCTTGACCGGGGCGGGCGGGTCCGCGCCGAGCGCGCCCTTGACCGGTCCCCGCGGACCGGCGCCGGTCCCCAGGTGGTCGTCGGCGGGGTCGCCGACCAGGGTGCCGATCAGCGCGAGGTGCCGGGGCCGCAGCCCGCCCGAGGTGTACGACGGGTCCGCCGCGGGCGTGAACAGCGTCGGGTCGCCCATGAGGCTGGCCGTACCGCCGCGGTGCGGGGCTGACGAGTCGAAGCCGCTCTCGTCGCGCAGTCCGAGCTGGTGGCCGACCTCGTGGGCCAGGTCGGAGTCGGAGATGTCGGCCGGCCACGAGTGGTGGGTGGCCGGAGCGCCGTCCGCCGGGTCGGTGAGCGTGACGTCGAGATGCGCCGTCTCACCGGGAGCGGCCGGTACGACGGTGACGTGCAGTCGGCTCCCGTCCCCCAGCCTGTGGCCCGGGGTGTTGAACACCCGCTGCACACCGTCCGTCAGCCGCTGCTGGACGCCGTCGACCTGTGGTCCCAGCCCCGGGTCGCCGGTGAGCTGGTAGGTGACGGTGAGATCGGTGACCGGCTCACCGTCGTGACTGAACCGCCGCACGGCGAAACCGGCCCGCACGACGTACTGCGTCCGCGCACCGTCCGCCCCGAGCGGCCGGGACACCGGGTCGACCCAGGTATGACTCCGCTCCGAGGGCGTCGCCCCGGCCCGCGAGTCCGCATAACTGCCGGGCTCAGGGGCGGTGTTGGGGTTCACGGAGGGGGTGAGAACCACGGGTGCGGGGGCGGGGGTAGGGGTGGGCGTGAGCGTGTTGTCCGGCACCGGATCGGACGAGACCTCCGAGGAGGTGTGCACGGGCGTCGGCGCCGGAGTGACGGTGCTGGAGTGGGACGACGGCACCGTCTCGGGCGCGGGATCACTGTCCGGCACCGAACTGGTCGTGGGCGGCGCGCTGTTGCTGGAGGTGGTGGTGACCGGCGTGGGGAGGTCGGTGCCGGTGTGGGTGTCGCTCGGGAGGGGGGCGGGATCGGTGCTGCGGTTGCTGTCGACGCCGGGATCGGAGTTCGGAACGGCGTCGGTGCCGTGTGTGGTGTCCGTGCTGACGGTGTCACCGTCGGACGTCGTGCTCTCCGGGCGCCCCGATGTCGTCGTACGGGGGTTGCCCCCGGAGTTCGAGGACGTACTTGAACTGGACGCGGGGTTACCCGAGTTGGTACCGCTCTGCGTGGGAACACCGGACCCGGTCGTGTTCGTGTTCGTACTCGGCGGTACGACACCGGTGTTGGATCCACTGGCGACCGGCGCGACCGGAACGTCCGGCGAGGACACCGGAGTCGAGGTGTCCGAGGTGTCGCCCTGCTGACCGCCCCCACCCGACGTACTCGTAGTCGTGCTCGTACTCGTAGTCGTGCTCGTAGTCCCGTGCGGGACATTGCTCGACAGGTCTCCCCCGCCGACCTTCACCTCGTCGAAGTGCGTGCCGGTATCGATGTCGATGTCGGAATCGGTGTCGATGTCGGTGAGGTCCGTGTCGAGGTCGGTCGAGCGGGGCGGCGCGGTGTTCGTGGAGGTGCGTTGGGGGGTGTTGATCGTCGAGGAACTGCCGTTGTTCGAGGTCGTGTTGACCGGGGCGGGGCCCGTCGTGGTGGGCGAGTTCGAGGACGGGGTGTTCTTCGAGGTGACGGTGTCCGTGTCGGGGTCGGGGGCGGACTCGTTCGGGACGTTCGCGGTGCCCAGGGTGTTCACCGGCGTCGGGGTGTTGAAGTTGAACTTGCCGCCCAACGCGCTCGCGCCCTGGCCGAGATGGCGTTCGCTGATCGAGCTGAGCCCGCCGCCCAGGAAGGTGTTCAGGGAGTCGATGGGGAAGCCGTAGATGGACGCCGTGGCGATCTCGCCGAGGGTCTCCGCGCCGCCCTCGGTGACGAAGTGCTCGAAGTCCTCGCCGAGTTCGTGCTTCAGCTTGTCGCCGAAGCTCTTCGGCTTCGGTGTGGGCGTCGGGGTCGGCGTGAGGTGCGGGGTCGGGGTGGGCGTGGTCTTCGGGTTCGGCGTGGGGGTCGGCTTCGGTTTGGGCTTGGTGTTGATGTCGGGGTTGTCGAACTTCTTGTTGAACTTCGCCCCGTTGCCCGTGATGTCCTTGAACGGGTTGTGGCCGTTGAAGATGTTCTTGAGGTTCTTCTTCAGGTATTTGCCGACGTCCGTGAGCAGGCCGTGGAACAGGCCGGTGAACGCGCCGAAGACACCGTCCTGGACGATCTGCGACCAGTCGAAGCCGTGCGGGCGGCGGCCCTTGGGCGCGCCGAGCATCATGGCCAGCCGTACCGCGAAGGTGGTGAACGCCTCCTCGATCGCCTCGGTGAGGCTCGGCAGCAGATGCGTCTTCTTCAGCAGCCAGTCCATCAGCGTGAGAATGGCGACCCGGCTGCGGGCCTTCGCCACCGCGGCCTGACTGGAGGCGGAACCGCCGGTGAAGGCGGAGAGCACCGCGATGACCATCAACTCGATGAGCAGCCGCACCAGTTCGGCAATGATCTGCCACTTGGACTCCATGATGTCCATGGAGGACTTGGTGCGGGACTGCCCGATGCCGTCGAGCTGGTCGGCGAACTCCTTCAGGTAGTTGACGCCGTCGCTGTCGAGGAACATGTGCATCGCCCGCACATAGTTGTTCCCGACCTGCGGCGGCAGCGCGCGCCCCACCCCACCGGCGGTCTGCTCGATCAGGTCCGAGAGGTCACGCATACGCCGGCCCAGCCGCTCGTACGGCTTGCCGTTGGCGTAGGCCATGTCCTCGTCGGCCTGGAGGAACTTCTCGCCGATGAGCACGAACAACAGGTTGTTCAGCTGGGGCGTCGCGTGGATGGTCATCAGGGGCGGTCCGCCGCGTCAGTGCTTTCCGTTGTGCGAACCGGTGTTGGTGTCGCCGGTGCTGGAGTCGTGGATGGCGTCCAGTACGCCGTTCTGGGTGCCCAGCACGCTCTTGAGGTTGGTGAGGGTGCCGTCGCCGATGCTGACGATGGCCTCGGACAGGGACGAGCCGGTGGTGACGGAGCCCTCCCGCTGTTCCTTCTCCTGCGGCCGCATCTGCTTGGCGAAGTCGTCGTCGTGTCCGGGCCAGCCGGAGGTGGACGACACATCGGTGATGAACTCGCTGATCATCTCGTTGGCCAGCCGGCTGATCTGCTCGATCTGCCGGGTACCGGCGATGAGCGCCGCCGGGCTGGCGGAGTAGGCGTTCGACATCGTCTTCTCAGTCCTCCGGGTCTTCGCTGATCTCGTCGCGGAGCCGGCCGGCCCCGCGCCGTCGGCCGCCCTTGGGGCCCTCCAGCACACCGGGCCCGAAGATCTTGTTCCAGTCCACGTCGAAGCCGGCGATCTCGGGCGCCTCGGGGTTGGCCTGGGTGAACGGCTCGAAGGTGGACATGACGTGCCGGGCCATCCGGGCCCGTGCCTCCTGCACCGCCTCCAGCACGCTCGCGGCGAGCTGACCGGCGGGCATGGTGCGGTACTTGTCGCCCAGGAAGGTCACGGCGCGCAGGTCGCCCTGCGCGCTGACGGTCACCTCGACGGCGCGGTCCGCGGAGCGCACCGTGCTCTCGGCGTGGGCGAGTTCGCTCTCGGCGCGGGCCACCGCGGCCTCGGTGGCCTCCAGTTCGGCCATCGCCTTGGCCAGCTTCTGCCCGATCGACTCGCTGCTCATCCGGCACCTCGCGCGCCGGCCCGGACGGAACGTCCCGTGTTCATCTGCCGATCACCGCCGGCGAACCGCCCTCGTCCGTGCCCCAGACGTCCTCGTCCTCGGTGAGCCACGCGTCCCGGGCGCGGTCGCCGCTCTCCGTGGAGCGGCCGTTCTGCCCGGCGCCGTTGGTGCCGGGACCGCCCACCGGGTAGGGGGCGCTGGACGTGGTGGGCCGGGTCAGCACGATGTCCTCGTCCTCGTCCACGGATGCGGCCCGGTTGTTCCGGCCGCGCCGGGTGGAGGTGTTGGACGGGTCGGTGAGGACGGCCCGGGTGCGTTCGGTGGTGCCGCCCTGTCCGCCGCCTCCGCCTCCCATTCCGCCGCCCCCCATGCCTCCCATGCCGCCCATCCCCATCGGGTTGAGGGGGGTGCCGCCGGACGCCGCGCTCTGCTCGCCGGTGGAGGCGGCGGCGAGGGTGCTGGCGTCGAGGGCGTCGGAGCGCAGCGGGCCGCCGGTGTAGGGGGTGCTGTCGTAGTCGTCGTAGCCGCTGTCGAGGCTCGAATCCAGGCCGCTGCCGGACGTGTTGAGGCTGCTGCCGCCGCCGAGTCCGCCGCCGTTGAGGCCGGTCGTGGTCGTGTTCAGGCCGCTGGTGTCGAGGCTGCTGCCGTTGTTCAGCCCGCTCGTGTCGATGTTGCTGCCGTTGAGGCCGCTGGTGTCGATCGAGGACGAGGGGAGGCCGGTGCCGTCGATGTCGGTGGTGGTCGTGTGGCCCGAGGGGTCGGTGGTGGTGAGCGCGCCGGTGTCCGGGTTGAGGGTCTGGACGGAGCCGTCCGGGAACTTCGTGGTGAGCGTGCCGTCGTTGTTGAGCGTGGTGGTGGAGCCGTCCGGGTTGGTGAAGGTGTCGCCCGGGTTGAGGTGCGTGGTGGTGACGTGGCCCGAGGGGTCGGTGACCGAGACCTGACCGGTGTCCGGGTTGAGCGTCTCGGTGGAGCCGTCCGGGAAGTGCGTGGTCAGCGAACCGTCGGCGTTGAGCTGGGCCGTCGAGCCGTCCGGGGTGGTGAAGGAGCCGGCGGTCGGGTTGAGCTGCGACAGCGAGGTGGTGCCGTCGGGGTTGAGCGTGCTGACCTGGCCGGTGGTCGGGTCGAGGGTCTGGCTCGTGCCGTCGGGGAACTTGGTGGTGAGGGTGCCGTCGTCGTTCAGGGTGGTGGTCGAGCCGTCCGGGTTGGTGATGGTGCTGCCCGGGTTGAGCTGGGAGACCGAGGTGGTGCCGTCCGGGTTGGTGGTGGTGACCAGGCCGGTCGACGGGTCGATGGTCTGGGTGGAGCCGTCCGGGAACGTGGTGGTGAGGCTGCCGTCGCCGTTGAGCTGGGTGGTGCCCCCGGTCGGGGAGTTGAGCGTGGTCGAGCCGTTCTTGGTGGTGTCGTTGGGGTTCAGGAGCGAGGGGCTCAGCAGGCTGCTTGCGAGGTTGCTCAGGTCGTTGCCGCCGCCCGAACCGTCGCCGTTCAGAAGGCTGTTGGTGTTGAGGTCGTCGAGCCCGCTGCCGACGTTGTTCAGGCTGTTGCCGAGGTCGTCGTTCAGGTTGTTCAGGCTGGAATTCAGGCCGTCGCCGATGTTGTTGAGGCCGTCGTTGAGGTTGGTGCTGAGGTTCGTGCCGAAGTTGTTGAGGCCGTCGCCGATGTCGTTGAGGTTGTCGTTCAGGCCGTCGTTGAGGTTGTTGAGGTTGTCCCCCAGGTTGTTGAGGTTGTCGTTCACGTTGTCGTTGAGGTTGTTCAGGTTGTCGCCGAGGTTGTTGAGGTTGTTCCCGAGGTTGTCCAGGTTGTCGTTGAGCTTGTCGTTGGCCTCGTTCGCCTTGTCCTCGGCGATCTCGTTCTCCTCCTTCTGGAGGACCTCGGAGAGCGTCTCGTTGTTCTTGTTCTTGACCTCCTGGGCGAAGGCGTCCTCGACGTCGGCCCAGGCGTTCTTCACATTGCTGAGCGCGTCGATGGACGGCTGCTTGAGCTTGGAGTCCGCGTGGTCCGACCAGCTCTTGACGGCGGCGTCGGCGACCTTCGACCAGGTGGTCGCCTGGGTGAGGTCGCCGTACTCGGGGACGGTCTGCTTGAAGTTGGCGTCGGTGGAGTAACTCGTGCCACTGGCTTCCCCGCTGACCCAGTCCGACGAGAGCACGTGGTTGATGTTGTTGTTGATGACCCACTGACTGATCTGGTCGAGGATCTTCTTCACGTGGTAGTGCGGGTCGTGCTGGCCGTCCGACGCCCAGTCGGTCCACGCGGCCTGGAGGGTGGTGATCGCGTTCTTCAGCGCGAGTTGCGCGGCGGCCAGCGCGTCGCTCAGCTTCGACTTCGGGACGTAGCCGCCGAGGGTGCTGTTGGTCGCCGTGTAGTCGCTGCCGCCCAACTGGGAGACGTAGCCGTCGTAGTTGGTCTTCAGCTCGTCCAGCAGATGCCAGAAGAGGCTGGCCGCCTTGCCCTTCCAGGCCGCCTGGTCCTCGCCGAGCGAGGTCATCCACTGGTTGACGATGTCCGAGTGGTCCTTGAAGAACTGCACCACCCGGTCGAAGGACTGTCCGGTGGTCTCGAAGGAGAGCATGTCGACGGCGTTGGCGTCGACGACCGACAGCCCGCTGTAGGAGAAGCCCTGGGTCGAGTACGGCGACGACAGGATGTGGTCGAGGACCAGCTTGCTGCCCGAGATGTACTGGGCCATCGGCCCCGAGTCCCACTGGGTGTGCGTGTACGAGCCCTCGAACGCGCCGCCGCCGACGATGTCCCCGCCGTTCCAGAGCGTGGCGCGGCCGTTCTCGTCGACGGTGACGCCGATCATCACGATCCGGGCCTTCTTCATGTCCACGCTGCTGTGCGCGCCGTCGCCGCCGGCGTCGTAGAAGGCCAGGTCGTAGTCCTCGCCGCTGTTGACGTGCCAGCCGCCGATCGCCGAGTAGTCGGCCGCGGTCACCGACCTCATGTCCATGCCGGAGATCTCCATCCGGAACAGCTTGAGGTTGGCGAAGGTGTCGTCGTTCTTGCTGCTGAGCTTGGTGAACAGGCTCGACCGGGTCGGGATCGTGTAGCCGGTGAAGTCGGTGACGGCCTGGGCGAAGTAGTCGTCCGGGTCGTAGGTGGGGGACCCGGAGGAAGGAGTGCTGTCGGCCATGGGGCGGAACTCCGCTGCTGGGAATGTGGGGGCGAGGACAGGGAGGGAGCGGGGTGCGGGTGCGGGGCCCGGGGATCGGCGGGGGTCGGCGGGCCCCGCGCCGGCCTCAGGTCTTCGAGCCGCTGCCGCCCATGTCGCCGTCGACGGTGTCGAAGATGTCGAGCAGTTTCTCGCCGTCGATGGAGTCGAGGCTGTCGCCCTGGGTCTTCAGCAGCTTGGTGATCGTCTCGTCCAGCGCGTCGTCGATGTCGTCGAAGAGCGTCTTGTGATCGGTGAGGATCTTGTCGAGCGCGGTCGCCTGCGTCTTGAGCGCCTCCACGAGCGTGCCCCCGCCGACCGGGTCCGAGCTGTCGCCGCCGTTCATCAGGCCGATGCGCAGGATCTTGGCGAGGCCCTGGGCGGAGCCGGCACCGGTCTCGGCGATCAGGTTCTTCAGCGACCGGACGCCGGCGTTGTCCTTGCGGATGGCCAGCAGATCGTTGATGAAGTCGGCGACGTCGGTGTTCTTGAAGTTCTTCAGCGCGGTCGAGTCGAGGTGGGTCAGATCAGCCATGGGTGCCTCCGCGGGCGGAACGCGCCGGGCCTGGCGTACGGCGCGGCGACGGAACGGGGAAGGAGCCTGGACCCGCACCGACCGCGAGGAGACCGGTCGGTGCGGTGCGGCCGGCTCAGCGGCCGATGGTGACCTCGGACCACATCTGGCTGAGGGAGTTCTCGCTGTACTTGTAGCTGTTGGAGATCTCGTTGAGGAGCTGCGAGTGCGAGGTGAGCAGCGTCTCCATGTTCTGTACGGCGCCGTCCCAGGCCGCCTGCTTCTGGCGGTAGGTGTCGGCGTCGTTGCCGTACCAGGTCTTGGACAGTTCGCCGAGTTCGGCTTCGAGGTTGGACAGCGTCTGCGCGATCGCCTTGGTCTGCGCCACCATGTCGTCCGCGGCGTTGGACATGTGGTTGTAGCTGACGTAGATGACACCGTCGGACAGGTTGTCTGCCACAGCTTGCCTCTCTTACGCGATGGGGGGACCGGACGTGACGGGGAGGTCAGCCGGCGAGCTGGTCGAAGGCCGACTGGGCCGCGTTGTACGCCTGGTTGATGGAGTCGTTCGAGGAGCCCTGGGTCTTGTTGTGTTCCACGAGGCTCTGGTTCAGCCGGTCGATGACGTCCTCAAGGTTCTTGAGGATGACGTTGCACTGGCCGTCCCACTGCGCGAGGAGCTGGCCGTACTGGCCGCCGTCGCTGCCCTGGTAGCCGCTGCCCAGGGCGGAACGGGTGCTGTCGACGTCCTGGCGGATCTTCACGATGCCGCTGAAGGCGCTCTCCAGGGCCTGGATTCCGTTCCGGGTCGAGCCTTCGCTTGACTGCTGGCCATCTCCAGCCATCGTCCCACCTTTCCCAAGTCGATCTACAGTACGAGGACAACTGAGCCTAGGTCGACGGAAGTTACGGCAGCAACGAACTGAGGAAGATCTGAGGTTGCATCCGGCTTCCCGTCAAATGCTTTTACTGCTAGGCAACTTGACCGGAACACGAGACTCCGCGCATTCCGGTTCTGGACCTGTTCCAGATTGGCGTGAACACGATCCCGATCGGCGTGAATCCGTCAGTTCCCGGACGCGGAGAGCGAGTTGGGGTTCACGGCCGACCGCGGTGTCCCGGCCGTGCCGCCCGCCGGGGCCCGCCCGGCGATCGCGGCGGGACCCGAGCCGGTCCCACCGGGGACGGACCCGACGGCGCCGGACCCGACGGTCCCGCACTGTGCCGCCGTGCCCGGCGCCTGTGCCGCCCCGCCCGAGTCCGAGGCGGCGGCCCGTGCGCTCAGCTCGGGTCCGGTCGGCAGCATCGCCAGCAGCGTGGACGGCACCTTGACCGGGGTCGCTCCGTCGTAGCCGAGGGCGGCGAGCGCGTTCGCGTCCGGGATGCGGTACTTCACTCCGTCGTCGCCGATCAGGAACGTGGTGTCGCCGACCGTCTCACCGGCCGCGCCCAACGCCCTTGCCAGCGTGCCGTGTCCGGGCCTGGCCACCACCCGGTCCACCGGCACGCAGGCCGAGGTCAGCGCCGTCGGGTCGGCCTGCGCCGCCGGGGACAGCGCGGACTCGGCGACCCGTACCGAGGTCACCCGTACCTGCCCGTCGGCCGGGTCGACCTGGGCGCACACCGACTCCCCCGCCGCGAGCGCCAGCGCGCTGGGCGGGCTGTCCGGCAGGCCGGCGACCGAGGGGTCCGTCCCGGCCGACCCCGGCGCCTGGTGCGCGCGCAGGTCGGAGACGTCGATCGTGACGACGTTCGGGGCCCCGCCGTCGTAGGCCTCCGTGCGGGTGTCCGGATCGCCGAGGAGCAGCGCCGACTGGGTGTCCGTCACCGGGTGCAGGCCGTCCTTCTGGAGGAGGTACTCCTGGTTCCCGGAGCCCGCGACCACGCGGAAGACCTGCCCGATCCGGGTTGCCCGGCCGCCGAGTTCGGGCCCTGCCGTGCCGCGGCCGTCGACCTTGGGGGTGGCCAGGTCGGGGCCGGTCACCAGGGCGTCCAGGAAGGCGGCCGAGACCGGGCGGGGGGTCACGGACGCGTAGCCGAGGGACTCCGCCGCGCCCGAGTCCTCGTCCAGCTCCAGCCTGCTGCCCTGCCACACCAGGTAGGTGTGCTTGTCCGGGCCCTTCACCACCAGCGCCGACTTCGCGCCGACCGAGGTCGTCTCCACCGGGGCGCCCGGCACGAGGGTCGTCTGCGCGCCGGAGCCCGTGGAGCAGACCTCCCATGGCGAGGACTCCAACTCCCCTGTCGACGGTACGGAGTCGGGGGCGCCGGTGATGCCGACCGGCCGGCCGACCGGGGTGCCCGCGAGCGAGGCCGAGCCGACCGACGTGGTCTTCAGGTCGGCGCCGCCGATCAGCACGGCCGAGGCGTAGTTGCGCACCGGGCGCAGCCGGCCGTCGGCGTACAGGTAACGGGCGCCGGTGTCCTTGTTGACGATCAGGGTGTCGCCGCTGCGCCAGGCGTCGTTGCCGCCCGGCCTGAGCAGCCCGTACACCAGCGCGCCACCGCAGACCAGCACACCGACGATCAGCCCGACCAGCGCGCCTCTGCTGGTCCGGCCCAGGGGGCTCTCCGGTGCGTCCGGGTCGGCCAGCAGCATGCCCGAGGTCAGGCGGCCCATCATGAACGTGTGCGCTTGCACCTGGTCGCGCTTGGACCGCACGTTTTCCTCCTGCTCGGTCGTTCAGGTTCGGGTTCTGGTCGGTTCGGCCCTCGCGGGCGGTCAGCCGAAAATGCCGCGAAGGGTGCCGAAGACACCCAGCAGCCACAGCGTCAGCGGCAGCAGGGCGATCGCCAGCAGGGAGTGCAGGATCTCCGCCGCGCGGCCCCAGTACGGGACCAGACGGCGGCCCGGTACGGTCCACACCGCGACCGTGAGCGCCGCCGCCACCGCGAGCAGCCCGGCGACCAGCAGGGTCCGCTCGGTGCCGGACAGGCGCAGGCCCCAGCCGAACGCGAGGAGCAACAGGCCCCACGCGCCCGGGAGTACGAGCACCAGCCGCTGGGCCGTGTTGACCAGGCCCCGGCCGTGCAGGAGCAGCAGCAGCGACAGCACCAGGGCGACCAGCAGTGCGGGGAGGCTCGGGCGGCGGGCCAGGGCCACCAGGCAGGCCGACGAGAGCACGCCCGTCGCGCCGTAGAGCGCGGTCATCCACTCGCCGGCGAGTTCGGTGCGGACCGTCACGTCGTTGCCCCGGTAGGGCTCGATGCCCTCCTGCAACTGTTCCGGGGTGGTCGGCAGCGGGGGCATCCGCATCCCGGCGAACTTGAACGACAGCGAGGGCACCAGGCCCCCGAGCAGCACCGTCAGCGCGGCGATCACCCCTGCCGCGGCGGCCGTAGGTACGTCGAACACCGTCATCAGGGCGCCGCCGGTCGCCGCGGCGAGCGCGACCAGTGCCGAGGCGAGGAACAGCGGGGTGCGGGTCGCGGAGGCCGCGAGGGCGAGGACCGCGCCGCCCGCCCAGGCCGCCGCCGCCCCCAACAGCCGTGCCCCCAGCACCTGGTGGGCCTGCGGGCCGCTCAGTTCACCGCCCGGCACCAGCCAGCCCGCGAGCGCGAGCGCCGGGGACGCCAGCAGGCCCAGGACCGCACCGGTCGCCGGATCGTCGACCGCCCGGCTCGCCGACGCGGCCCCGGCCAGCAGCAACAGGCCCGTTCCCACGGCGGTGGCCGCGCGCAGGGACGCCGGGGCGCCCGGCAGGGCCAGCAGGACGAGACCGGTCAGCACCGCCAGCGCGAGCAGGCCACGCAGCAGGCGGCGGGCCGCCTCCGGGCTCCAGCCGTGCAGCCGGTCCCGGGTGACGGCGGCGATGCCGTCGACCAGGTCGTCGAGGCGGACTTCGGGCAACGCCTCGGTGCGCGGGCGGAGATGGAGCGCCTCGCCGTCGGTCAGTTCGAGGGAGGCGAGGGTCGCCTCCTCGTCGAGCGGCCGGCCGCCGAGGCGCTGGAGTATCCAGCCGTCGTGTTCGAGACCGGTCTCCTCGGCCTCCTCGCCCGCGTACCGCAGCACCGTGGGCAGCAGGTCGGCCACGGGCACGTCGGACGGTACGGCGAGGTCGATGGTGCGGGCCGGTGCCCGCACGGTCAGATGGCACAGGCCGGTCACGGAAGTGTCGGTCATACCGGGGCTCACGTCTCCTGGACATCGAAACGGGGGCACGCGGCGCGGCGTGCGAGGTGGGGGGAACTGCGGGAAACACGGTGCTGGTGAAGCGGGGGGTGACATGGACGTACAGAGTTGACGGGGTGCACACTACTGACACTCCCTACGACGCGTGTCAACCGAAGCCCCCATGAACGACGTTGGCAGCGTCCTCCACCGTGCATTGCCGAGGCCTGATCCGGTGCACGCCCCCCCACGTACCGCCGAGGTGCGCGAAGTCCGTTAGGAGCCCCAAGCGTTGAGCGTGGTCCTGTTCCGTCGTCCGGCCCGCCGTCGCGGACCCGACATGCCCGCCGGCGAGTTGGTCCTCCAGGAGCCGCCGACTCTCATGGAGATCGTCCCGGACACCTCCGCGGTGTGGACGTATCTGCCGATGGCGATGATGTCGGTCTCGATGATGATGATGTTCATGCGGTCGGGCGGCCAGTCCAGCGGCATCTTCATGTACCTCGCGCTCGGCATGATGGTGATGGCCGCCGGCGCGATGATGGTCGGTCAGGTGATGCGCAAGGCCGGTGACCGCAAGCAGCGGCTGCGCGGTGAACGCCGGGACTATCTGCGCTACTTGGCGCAGAGCCGACGTACCGTGCAGCGGGCCGTGGTCGAGCAGCAGCTCGCTCTCGCCTGGCGGCATCCCGAGCCCCGGGTGCTGCGCACCATGGTCCGCACCACGCGGCTGTGGGAACGCCGGGTGAAGGACGAGGACTTCGGCGAGGTGCGGATCGCGGTCGGCGACCAGCAGCTCGCCATGCGGCTGACTCCCGTCTCCAGCAAGCCCGTTGAGGACCTGGAACCGCTGTGCGCGCACGCCCTGCGGCGCTTCATCCGCGCCTACAGCACCGTCCCGGGCCAGCCCATCGCGCTGTATCTGCGGTCCTGGTCAAGGGTGTTGGTCCGCGGTGACCGCGACGCGTCCCGTGGGATGCTGCGGGCCGCGCTGGCCCAACTGGCCCTGTTCCACCCGCCGGAGGAGCTGTGGATCGCGGTCTGCGCCGCCGACGAGGTGCGCGCGGAGTGGGAGTGGGTGAAGTGGCTGCCGCACAATCACCATCCCCAGGAGACGGACGGCGCGGGGCCGTTGCGCATGGTGGCCTCCGCCTTCGCCGATCTGGAGGACCAGCTCGGCAGCGAGTTCTCCGAGCGCCCCGCGTTCGACCCCGACGCCGTACCCGGCCGTGACGAACCGCTGGTGGTGGTCGTGGTGGACGGCGCGGGCATCCCGTCCGGCCACCGTTTCGACGGGCCCGGCTACCGCAACGCGATCGTCCTCGACCTCTCCGACTCCCTCACCTGGCGGCCCGGCCGCACCACGCTGCGCCTGGACGTGTCCCCGGACGCGGTCGCGCTGGTGCGCACCGACCGCAGCCGCAAGGAACAGACCACGGTCCTGGGCCGCCCCGACCGGGTGGGTCCGGTGGCCGCCGAGTCACTGGCCCGGCTGATCGCCCCGTACCGGATGAGTCTCTCCTCCGACGCGGTCGAACCGCTCTCCAACGACACCGAGTTGACGACCCTGCTCGGCATCGCCGACCTGCACCGACTCGACCCCGACACGATCTGGCGGCGGCACACCGGCTCCGCCCGGCTGCGCGTCCCGGTCGCGGTCGGCGCGGACGGGCGGCCCGTGGAGCTGGACATCAAGGAGTCCGCGCAGGGCGGCATGGGCCCGCACGGCATGCTGATCGGCGCGACCGGTTCCGGCAAGTCCGAGCTGCTGCGCACCCTGGTCCTCGGTCTCGCGCTCACGAACTCTTCCGAAACACTCAACTTCGTCCTGGTGGACTTCAAGGGCGGTGCGACCTTCCTCGGTCTGGACGAACTCCCGCACACCTCCGCCGTCATCACCAACCTGGCCGACGAGGCCGCTCTGGTGGAGCGCATGCAGGACGCGCTGCACGGTGAACTCATCCGCCGCCAGGAGCTGTTGAGGTCCGCGGGCAACTACACGTCGGCGCTGGAGTACGAGAAGGCGCGGGCAGGCGGCGCCGATCTCGCCCCGCTGCCCAGCCTGTTCGTGGTCGTCGACGAGTTCAGCGAACTCCTCGCCTCGCACCGGGAGTTCATGGAGCTGTTCGTGATGATCGGCCGTCTCGGCCGGTCGCTCGGCGTGCATCTGCTGCTGGCCTCGCAGCGCCTGGACGAGGGCCGTATGCACCAGTTGGAGTCGCACCTGTCGTACCGGATCGGTCTGCGCACGTTCTCCGCGATGGAGTCGCGGGGTGTCCTCGGGGTCCCCGACGCGTACGAACTGCCGTCGCAGCCGGGCAGCGGCTACCTGAAGAGCGGCATCGAGGCCCTGACCCGCTTCCGCGCGGCCTACGTCTCCGGCCCGTACCGCAGGCGCGGCGGTGCCGTCGCGCAGGCCCGGGTCGCCACGCAGGTGGTGCCCTGGTCGACCGGGTACATCGTGCCGCGCGCTCCGGCACCGGCCGCGATCGCGGCCCCGGAGCCCGAGGCGGAGGAGAACGCCGAGAGCCTGCTCGCGGTGGCCCTGGACCGGCTGCGCGACTCCGGGCCGCCCGCGCACCGCGTGTGGCTGCCGCCGCTGGACACCGCGTCCCCGCTCGACGTGCTGCTCGGCGGTCTCGCCGAGGACCCGGACCGCGGACTGACGGCACACCGCTGGAACGGCGCCGGGAAGCTCCGCGTCCCGGTCGGCCTGGTGGACAAGCCGTTCGACCAGCGCCGTGACCCGCTCGTCGTGGACCTCGCCGCGGCGGGCGGCCATGTCGCCGTCGCGGGTGGTTCACAGAGCGGCAAGTCGACGGTGCTGCGCAGCCTCATCATGGCGCTCGCGCTCACCCACACCCCGCGCGAAGTCCAGTTCTACTGCCTGGACTTCGGCGGCGGCACGCTCTCCCAGCTGACCGGTCTTCCGCACGTCGGCGGGGTCGCGGCCCGCCTCGACACCGAGCGGATCAGCCGTACGGTCGCCGAGGTCACCGCGGTCCTCACCCAGCGCGAGCAGTTCTTCCTGGACAACGGCATCGACTCGATGTCCACCTACCGGCGCCGCCGCGCCGCCGGGGAGTTCCCCGACGAACCGCACGGCGACATCTTCCTGGTGATCGACGGCTGGTCGGCGGTCCGGCAGAACTTCGACCAGTACATCCCCACGTTCAACCAGATCGCCACCAGCGGCCTCAACTACGGCATCCACCTCATCGTCGCGACCGCCCGCTGGCTGGAGCTCACCGCCCCCGTCCGCGACCAGTCCGCGACCCGGCTGGAGCTGCGGCTCGGCGACACGATGGACTCCGTCGTGGACATCCGCAAGGCGAGCGCGGTGCCGCAGATCCCGGGCCGGGGTCTCACCGTGGAGACCAAACTCCACTTCCTGTCGGCACTCCCCCGAGGCGACGGCTCGACCGACCCCGAGACCCTCAGCGAGGGCGTCGCGGACCTGGTCGACCGGATCGCCTCGGCCTGGCACGGACCGCGCGCCCCCCAGGTCCGGATGCTCCCGCACCGGCTGCCCGCGGCCGAACTCGCCGAACCCGAACTCGGCGACGGCCAGAGCCTCAAGCTGGCGCTCGGCCAGGACGAGGAGACCCTGGGCACCGTCTGGCACGACTTCTCCCGCACCCCGCACCTGGTCGCCGTCGGCGACACGGAGAGCGGCAAGACCAACCTGCTCCGGCTGGTCGCGGACTCCGTCGTCGCCCGCTACACCCCGGCCGAGGCGCGCATCCTGGTCGTGGACTACCGCCGCGGCCTGGTCGACGCGGTCCCCGAGGAGTACCGCCTCGGCCACGCGGTGGCCCTGGAGGCCCTCAAACAACTGGTCGGCGGCTCCGCGAAGGCCCTGCGCACCCGCGTCCCGGGCCAGGAGATCACCCCGGCCCGCATGCGGCAGGCCGACTGGTGGACGGGCCCGCGTCTGTTCGTCCTCGTCGACGACTACGACATGGTCGGCGGCGGCACGGTCATGGACCACCCCTTCGCCCCGCTCTTCGAACACCTCGCGCTGGGCCACGAGTTGGGCCTGCACGTGGTGGTCGCCCGCTCGGCGACGGGCGCGGGCCGCGGCCTGAACGACCAGCTCCTGCGCCGCCTGGACGAGGTCAACACCCCGGGCGTCCTGATGTCCTGTTCCCCGTCCGAGGGCTACGTCTTCGGCAACGTCAAGCCCCGGGTCCTCCCGCCGGGCCGAGCCCTCCACATCGTCCGCCGCAAGCCGTCGCTGATCCAGACGGCGCTGGCGGCGGGCGCGGAGGAGTAACGGGCGGACGAGGCACGTCGATCGAGGGGCGGGAGCCGACCGGCTCCCGCCCCTCGGTCGTCAGCTCTCCGTGGTCCCTTGGGCACCGACGCCGGCGGGAACCGAACTCTCCGCACTCTCCGCCGTACCTTCAGGCGGCGAGGGCCGGGACGGCCTGGACGGCCGCCAGCCCAGGCGCCTGCCCCGGGGCAGCACCAGCCCCAGCCACACCACCGCGATGATCACGGCGAGGCCCGCCGACGCGGGCCACAGGGCGCGGCGGAGCGGTCCGGCGGCCTTGTCGGCCGGGAGGTGGACCGGGGAGGCGGAGTCACCCCGTGGGGGTGTGGTGGCGCCGGTCAGGACCGACGTGACGGCCGCGTACGGGTCGAGGCGCGGTACGTCGGCCGGGTACGCGGACGTACGCAGCAACCTCGCGGTCTGGGCGGCCGTCAACTCCGGGTGGACGGAGCGCACCAGCGCCGCCGCCCCGGCCACGAAACCGGCGGCCAGTGACGCGCCCGAGCCGATGTAGTGGCCGGTCTTCTTCGGGCCGATGCCGACAACTCCGTCACCGGGCGCGGCAATTGAGGCACTGGACGTCGTGTACGCGCCGGTCGGCCGCTTGCCGTCCACGTCGACGTCGAGGACGGAGAGCACCCCGTCGTCGGCGGCCGGGTAGTAGTCGCGGGCGGGCGGGCTGTCCGTCGCCGAGGTCGCCGTCGCCGGGGTGTCCGGTACGGCGGCGGCGATCAGCAGGACGTCCTTCTTCGCGGCCAGCGCGACGGCCGCGCGCAGCGTGGGAGTGTTGGCCGCGAGCGCCGCCGACACCGTCACCACCTTCGCCCCGCCGTTCACGGCGGCCCGGATGCCGTCGGCGACCCGCTCGGCGGTGACCGCGCCGCGCGCGTCGCTGCCGCGCACCGCGAGGATGCGCGCCTGCTGCGCCACCCCCGCGAACCGCACCCCGTCCGCTACGGCGGCGCCGATCAGCCCGGCCACGAACGTGCCGTGTCCCACACAGTCGGTCCCGGCGTCGCCGACCGCCGTGACCCGGCCCTTGAGCGCGGGTGCGGAGGCCGAGACCCCGGTGTCGACGACGCCGACGGTCACCCCGGCGCCCGAGGCGAACGGCCAGGTCCGGGTGAGTTGCAGCGAGACCTGCTCCCACGGCAGGTCGGTGGCGAGGACCGACGAGCCCGCCGCGCACGCGGCGTCGGCGTCCAACCGCGTGGAAAGGACGGGTAGTTGGACCGTGTTCCCGGCCGCCGTGGCGGACCCGGCGCCGAGCGCGCTCGCGGAGGCGGTCAGCAGCAGCGCCAGAACGGCGGCGGAGACCTTGCCGTGTGTCGTCGTCATGCCCGTGCCACCCCGCTGGATGAGGGAGAGGTGGCCGTCGGGTCGGCGAGGTCCTCCGGGAGGAGCAGGCGCAGGTCGTCGAGGCTGGGGACGGCCAGTCTGCTGAGCCGGCCCGCCTGTCGGGTCATCATCCGCTCCAGGATCTGGCGGGCGGTGCGCGCGTTGCCGAAGGACCGGTCGCGGGGCAGGCCGTCGAAGTACTGCCGCAGGACCGGTCCAAGTCCGGCCGCGCACTCGTACCCGAGCTGTACGGCGTGCTCGCGGACGATGGTGACCAGCTCGTCCGAGGAGTAGTCGGCGAACTCGACCCGGCGCGAGAACCGGGAGGACAGACCCGGGTTGGAGGCGAGGAACGTCTCCATCTCCTGGGTGTAGCCCGCGACGATGACGACCACCTTGTCCCGGTGGTCCTCCATCAGCTTCAGCAGCGTGTCCACGGCCTCCCGCCCGAAGTCGGAACCGGACGCCTCGCGCGGGGTGAGGGTGTACGCCTCGTCGACGAACAGGACGCCGCCCAGGGCCCGTTCGAAGACCTCCCGGGTCAACTGCGCGGTGTGGCCCACGTATCGGCCGACGAGGTCGGCGCGGGACACCTCGACGAGCTGGCCGCGCGGCAACACGCCCAGGGAGGCGAGGAGTTCGCCGTAGAGGCGGGCCACGGTGGTCTTGCCGGTGCCGGGCGGGCCGGTGAAGACGAGGTGGTGGCTGAGGCGGGGCACCGGGAGTCCGGCGGCCTCGCGCTGCTTGGCGGTCGACACCAGGTTGACGAGGTCGGTGACGTCCCGCTTCACGGCGTGGAGTCCGACCAGCGCGTCCAGCCTGCTGAGCGCGTCGTCGCCGGGGTCGACGGCGTTGGGTCCGTCGGCGGCGGTACGGGCCGCCTCCTCACTGATGTCCTGCGGCAGCAGCAGCGAGAGGTCCTGCTCGGTGACGTCGGTGAGCGCGGACAGCCGTACGGCCTGGCGGTCCACCATCTCCTCGAACACCTGCCGTGCGGCACGGCCGTTGCCGAAGCCGGCGTCCTTCGGTATGCGCTCGAAGTGGACCGCGAGCGCGTGCCGGGTCTCGTCGGCGAGCGCGTACTGGTGGCGTACGCACATGCTCTCCATGATCTCCACCAGCTCGGGCACCGAGTAGTTCTCGAACTCGACGGTCCGTGAGAAGCGGGACGCCAGACCGGGGTTGGAGCCGAGGAAGCTGCGCATCTCGTCGGAGTAGCCCGCCGCGACGACGACCACGTCCTCGCGGTGGTCCTCCATCAGCTTCAGCAGGGTGTCGACGGCCTCGCGCCCGAAGTCGGCGCCGGAACCACGGGAGTCGGAGGTGAGGGTGTACGCCTCGTCGACGAACAGGACGCCGCCCAGGGCCCGTTCGAAGGCCTCGGTGGTCTTGATGGCCGTACCGCCGATGACCTGGGCGACCAGGTCGGCGCGGGAGACCTCGACCAGATGCCCGGAGCGCAGGGCGCCCAGTTCGGCGAGGATCGTGCCGTAGAGGCGGGCCACGGTGGTCTTGCCGGTGCCGGGCGGGCCCGCGAAGACCAGGTGGCGGCTCATCGGCGGTGCGGACATGCCGAGTTGGGCGCGGCGCGCGGCCAGCTGGGTGAGGTTGACGAGGGTGCGGACCTGTTCCTTGACGTTGTCGAGGCCGATGAGGCCCTCCAGCGCGGCCATCGGTCCGTCGGGGCGGCCGGGCCCCTCCGACTCCGGTACGGTGCCCGCCGGGTCGGTGCCCTCGGCCTCGCCGAAGCCCCAGGCGTCGCGGGACTCGTTGCCGGTGCTGGTGAGGTTCTCCACCGCCAACCGGCCGCCGGCCTTGGCCTGGACGAGGCCGCCGCCCTTGTTGTCGCGGACCGTGCAGCCCACGACCGAGACCGGGGCCTCCGACTCGACGCGGATGCCGTCGCGGTCGTTGCCGGCCGCCTCGCAGCCGTTCAGGGAGGCTCGGCCGCCGTCGCGGACCAGGAAGCCGTGTTCGGCGGAGGCGGCGGTCCGTACCCGGTTCGCCGTCAACTCGCCGCCGGTGTCCACGAGTACACCGCAGCCACCGGCCGAGACCAGCTCGCCGTCGCGGAGCGCGGCCGTGCCCTCGCCGCCGATCTCCAGACCGGCGCCGCCGGGGCTGTTGACCCGGAATCCCGCGAGATAGACGTTGCCGCCCGCCGCGATCTCCGCGCCAGCGCCGCCCGGTGCCTCCACCGTGCAGTCCTCCACCCGGCCGCGTCCGCCGTCGCGCACGGAGACGCCGGAGCCGCCCGCGCCGGTGATCCGGGCGCGCCGCACCAGGGGGTTGGCGTTGCCGCGGATCACCACACCGGTGCCCTTGACGTCGATGATCTCCACGCGCTCCAGCTCGGCCGCCGCGTCCTCTTCGAGGAGGACGCCGTCCGATTCGCCGTCCCGGACGGTCAGCGAGGTCAGCGTGGGCGAGGAGGCACCGGCCACCCGCAGCGCCGCCATCTGGGCGCCGGTCAGCCAGCAGTCCTCGTACGTGCCGCGTGAACGGTCCGTCACCAGAAGGCCGTTGCCCGTGGTGCGGGCGGTGCGGCAGCGGCGCAGCACCGGGTCGCTGCCGTGCGAGACGATGATGCCGGGGCCGCTGGAGCCGGTGACCCGCACCTCCTCCAGCTCGCAGCGGGCGGAGCTGGTCACATGCACACCGATGGAGGTGTCGCGGATCACGGTCCGCAGCACCCGGATCGCGCTGCGCTCCTCAAGTGCCAGTGAGGGCTTGTCCGTCGAGGCGAGGTCGCAGTCCTCGACCGAGCCCTGCGCGTCGCCGTTGGCGAGCAAGCCGTTGCCGCGCGCGTCCCGGATCGTGCAGCCGCGCAGGGTGGCCCGGCCGCGCTCGCCGATCACCACACCGCTGGTGCCGAGGTGTTCGAGGGTGCAGGACTCCAGCGAGCTCTCGGTCGGCGAGGTGACGACGACCCCGGCGCCGGTGCGGTTGGAGACCCGGCACTCGCGCATCGCCAACGACCCGGAGTTGCGGGCCAGTACGGTCGTCCACGAGGCGCCGGACAGATCGCAGCCCTGCATCGCGACCTGCCCGTGCGAGGCGTCCACTGCGGGCTGTTCCTCGTCATGGCCCTGGACCACCAGGTCGGTCAGCATCACCGCGTCCACGCGCAGCGAGATCACGATGCCCTTGCGCGGTGCCAACCGGACGGTGCCGCGCGCCTGTTCGGCGACGATGGTCACCCGGGTGGTGACGACGAGATTCTCCTCGTACGTCCCCGGGCGCACGCTCAGGACCGCGCCTCCGCGCGCCCTGGCCAGGGCCTCTCCGATCGTCCGGGCGTCCCCGGTGCCCTCCGGACAGACCGTCAGTACCTGGCGCACTCAGCTGACCTCCTCGTGTCGGCACCTGTCGGTTGCGGCCAACCCCATCATGCCGTACGGCAAATTATGTGCCGTCGGACAACAGCCGTACCAGCGCCTGAGCTTGCGCGTGGCGATTGTTAACTCCCGGGAAAGGAACCGTCGTTGGCACCCGTGCGTGTATGCGCGTGAAAGGATTGTCCATACAGGTGTATGACGAACTGCTGGGCGATTGGGGCGGACAGGGCGGATGACAGACCGAACCGGACCGACCGCGAGGAAGACAGCGGCAGAGACTTCGGCTGAGAACTCGGCTGAGACTTCGGCAGCGGCCACCGCGTCGATGTCGGAGACCTCCGCGAACTCGGAAACCTCGGAGACCTCGGAGACCTCGGCGATCGAGGAGTCCGCGGCGGCGAGCACGGCGAGTGCGACACCCAAGTCCCGTTCAGGGGCTGCCGGTTCGGCCGGGACCGGCTCCGCGGAGTCCGTCGCGGCGGCGCTGAGCGGTCCCGCGACCTCGGCCGCGGAGACCGAAGCGCTCGCCGGTACCGGCCGCGGCCCGGCGGAACCCGACGGGCCGGCCGGCCCGGAGCCCGGCGCCGCCGAACCGGCGCGGCAGGCGGCCGCCGAGCCCGAGGCACCCGCCATGGCGGTGGCCGCGAGCGCCCCCGAGGGGGACGGACCCGTCCCCGGCGACACGGCCGCCGCGTCCGTCGGCCGCCCGGGCCGCCCGCTGCTGGCCGGTGCGGCGGTGCTCGGCGCGCTGCTGATCGCCGTACCGGGGCTGCTGATGAGCCGGGATCGTACCCCGGAGAGCCATGACCGGGTGGTCGCCGACCAGGCGGGCACCATTCTCGGCGACGGCGCGACGCAGGGCACCGGGGCGTACGCCTCGTCCGGCCCGTCCACTCCCGCGCGGCACGCCACCCCGAAGACCGCAGCCCCGCACAAGACCTCGCCGGGGAAGACGAGCGTCGCGCAGCCGGTGAGCCAGCCGACGACCGTGAAGACGAAGAAGCCGACCGCGGCGGCGAAACCGACGAAGAAGTCCACCACGACCAAGTCCGGGAGCACCAAGTCCGGGACGAAGTCGGGGACTTCGGGTTCCACCACGACGTCGAACTATCCGTCGGACGTCCTCGTCACGGCCACCCGGGTGCTGAGCGCGGGCCAGTCGATCAACGCGAAGAAGGCACGGCTGCGCATGCAGACCGACGGCAACTTCGTGCTGTACGACGAGAACAACAAGGCCCGTTGGGCCACCATGACCTTCGGCTCGAACTACCACGCGGTGTTCCAGGCGGACGGCAACCTCGTCGTCTACACATCGAGCAACCAGCCCGTCTGGGCCAGCCAGACCCCCGGCCACAACGGCGCCTACCTCAGGCTCCAGGGCGACGGCAACATGGTGATCTACTCGGGGTCGACCCCGATCTGGGCCAGCAACACCCAGCACTGAGCGATCCGAACTCCCCTGCGGCCCGCCGACCTTGAGGTCGGCGGGCCGCAGGCGTGGAACTCAGCTCTCGGTCAGGGTGATGTCCTGGTGCTGCGCCGCGTGGAAGCGGGGCAGGGGCAGACCACCCTGGGGGGACAACTCCATCACCGTGGCCTCGACCTGGGCCGGGCCCGGGTTCAACGGGTCGGAGGACGGCTTGCCCGAGTTCTCCCAGCTGTGCTCCGTGCCGTCGCAGACCGCCCGGGTGCCGCCGATGCCGTGCCGGACCGCGGAGTCGCCCTGGGAGACGGAGGAACTGACGAAGACCGGGCCCGAGTTGCCGAGGCAGCGGTAGGTACCGGAAAGGGTGACGGTGCCGTCCGGGGCGATGCTTCCCGTGGGGTCGACCGTCACCGTCTCGTAGGAACCGGCGGACGCGGTCGCGGCGGGGGCGGCGGAGACCAGCAGCAGCGCGGCACCGGCGGCCGAACCGAGGGCGGTACGAAGGGACATGGGGAATACCTCCTGAAGCATCCGAAGCAGAGGTCTCCACTGGTACCGGTCCAGCGCCCCAACTCCCGTGATCGTCACTCCTTCGGTGGCGAGTCCGCACCGAGCGTCGTGGAACCGTCCGAGTGTTGTCCGCGTGTTGTCACGCTTCACAGCAGCCTGTTCCGATGAGTTCGCGACGGGAGGATGGTCTGTATATGCGATGCGGGCGGCGAAGGAGCCGCCGGAACGGATCGCATCCGACGTGGAGGTACGCCATGTGTTCCCACCAGTCCTCGTGCCCCGTGACCGACACCGACACCGCGCACGTCGTCTCCGCCCACCCCGAGCAGGGCTGGACGCTGCTGTGCGACGGCGCGATCGTCTTCGACGACAGCGGCCTGCTGCTGCCCGACGGCCGGATCGTCGCCCCGCACCGGGTACCGGCCGGCCAACTCGCCGTCGCCGCCTGACCGTTCCACCTCATCATTCCCGCGTGATCATTCCCGCGTGATCGTCTTCATGGACGCGCCGCCCACGGTGATCTTCGAACCGTGAAGGTCGAGCTTGCGTACCCCAGGTGACCAGCAGCGATGCTGACGACCTAAGATGATCAACGTGTCCGACCAGCATGCTCCACGGTCTCTCATCGTCACGCTCTACGGCGCGTACGGCCGCTTCGTGCCCGGCCCGGTTCCGGTCGCGGAACTGATCCGGCTCCTGGCCGCCACCGGCGTCGACGCGCCTTCGGTGCGCTCGTCGGTGTCCCGGCTCAAACGGCGCGGGCTGCTGCTGCCCGCCCGCACCGCCCAGGGCGCCGCCGGTTACGAACTCTCGCCCGAGGCACGGCAGTTGCTCGACGACGGCGACCGGCGCATCTACGCGGCCAGCCCCTCGGACGACGAGGGCTGGGTGCTCGCGGTGTTCTCCGTCCCCGAGTCCGAACGGCAGAAGCGGCACATCCTGCGCTCCCGGCTGTCCGGCCTCGGCTTCGGCACCGCGGCGCCGGGCGTGTGGATCGCGCCCGCCCGCCTGTACGAGGAGACCCGGCACATCCTCGGGCGGCTGCGGCTCGACCCGTACGTGGACTTCTTCCGCGGTGAGCACCTCGGCTTCGCGGCGACCGCCGACGCCGTGGCCCGCTGGTGGGACCTGACCGCGATCGCCAAGGAGCACGAGGCGTTCCTCGACCGCCACGCGCGCGTGCTGGCGGACTGGGAGCGGCGCGCGGACACCCCGCCCGAGGACGCCTACCGCGACTACCTCCTCGCCCTGGACTCCTGGCGCCACCTCCCCTACGTCGACCCCGGCCTCCCCGCCCGCCTGCTCCCCCGGGACTGGCCGGGCGCCCGCTCGGCCGAGGTGTTCCGGGGACTGCACGCACGACTGCGGGACGCGGGGGCGGAGTTCGCGGGCATCATGAACAGTTCATGACGAACCCCTGTGACCTCTTGCGCACCACCGGTCACTCAGCTAAACCTCAGCCTCTTTAACAGGTCCTCTCAGAGTTCTTACCTAACCTTCGACGACGTCGCTCGTCGGGTAAGAAAGAGGACTGTTGCGCATGACCACCACGGCAAGGGCTCAGGGAGCCACCGTCTGGCTCACCGGACTGCCGAGTGCGGGCAAGACGACGATCGCCCAACACCTGAGCGACCGTCTGAGAGCCGAAGGGCATCGCGTGGAGGTCCTCGACGGCGACGAGGTGCGCCGCTTCCTCTCGGCCGGCCTCGGCTTCTCCCGCGAGGACCGCAACACCAATGTGCAGCGCATCGGCCTCGTCTCCGAGGTCCTCGCCCGCAACGGCGTGCTCTCCGTCGTCCCGGTCATCGCCCCCTACGCCGACAGCCGCGAGGCCGTCCGCAAACGGCACGAGGCCAGCGGGACGCCGTACATCGAGGTGCATGTCGCGACCCCGGTGGAGGTGTGCAGCGAGCGTGATGTGAAGGGCCTCTACGCCCGTCAGGCCGCAGGCGCGCTGACCGGTCTGACCGGCGTCGACGACCCGTACGAACCGCCCACGGACCCGGCGCTCACACTGGCGACGCAGACGGAGAGCCCGCGGGAGTCGGCGGACGCGGTGTACGCGGTGCTCGCCGAGCGGGGGCTGCTGTGACCTTCTCGCTCTCGCATCTGGATGCTCTGGAGTCCGAGGCGGTGCACATCTTCCGCGAGGTGGCGGGTGAGTTCGAGCGGCCGGTGATTCTGTTCTCCGGCGGCAAGGACTCGATCGTCATGCTCCACCTGGCGCTGAAGGCGTTCGCGCCCGCGCCGGTGCCGTTCTCGCTGCTGCATGTGGACACGGGACACAACTTCCCCGAGGTCCTTGAGTACCGCGACCGTGTGGTCGCCGCACATGGGCTGCGCCTCCATGTGGCCTCCGTACAGGACTACATCGACCGCGGTGTGCTGCGTGAACGGCCCGACGGGACCCGTAATCCGCTCCAGACGCTCCCGTTGACGGAGAAGATCCAGAGCGAGCGCTTCGACGCGGTCTTCGGTGGCGGCCGTAGGGACGAGGAGAAGGCGCGGGCGAAGGAGCGGGTGTTCTCGCTGCGGGACGAGTTCTCGCAGTGGGACCCCCGGCGCCAGCGGCCCGAGCTGTGGAACCTCTACAACGGGCGGCACGCACCCGGCGAGCACGTGCGCGTGTTCCCGCTGTCCAACTGGACCGAGCTGGACGTCTGGCAGTACATCGCCCGCGAGGGCATCGAACTGCCCGACATCTACTTCGCGCATTACCGCGAGGTCTTCGATCGGGGCGGAATGTGGCTGACCGCCGGCGAGTGGGGCGGGCCGAAGGCGGACGAGACCGTGGAGAAGCGGCAGGTCCGGTACCGGACCGTCGGTGACATGTCCTGCACTGGCGCCGTCGACTCCGAAGCCGCCACGCTCGACGACGTGATCGCCGAGATCGCGGCCTCGCGGCTGACCGAGCGGGGCGCGACGCGTGCCGACGACAAGCTGTCCGAGGCCGCGATGGAAGACCGCAAGCGCGAGGGGTACTTCTAACCATGAGCACGACCACCATCGACACGCTGCGGTTCGCGACGGCCGGTTCGGTCGACGACGGCAAGTCCACGCTCGTAGGACGGCTGTTGCACGACTCCAAGTCGGTCCTCACCGACCAACTGGAGGCGGTGCGGCGGGTGTCGGCCGATCGCGGGCAGGACGCGCCCGACCTCGCGCTGCTCACCGACGGACTGCGCGCCGAGCGCGAGCAGGGCATCACGATCGACGTGGCGTACCGCTACTTCGCCACCCCCCGGCGCCGGTTCATCCTCGCCGACACCCCGGGGCACGTGCAGTACACCCGCAACATGGTGACGGGTGCCTCCACCGCCGAGTTGGCGATCGTCCTGATCGACGCGCGCAACGGTGTCGTGGAGCAGACGCTGCGGCATGCCGCCGTGGCCGCGCTGCTGCGGGTGCCGCATGTGGTGCTGGCCGTCAACAAGATGGACCTGGTCGGGTACGAGCAGGCGGTGTTCGAGCGGATCGTCGAGGAATTCGCGGGCCACGCGGCCGAGTTGGGGCTGCCGTTCTTCACCCCGATCCCGGTCTCGGCGCTGGTCGGCGACAACGTGGTGGACCGTTCGGCGCACATGGACTGGTACGAGGGTCCTGCCCTGCTGGAGTTCCTGGAGAACGTCCCGGTGGGCGCCGATCCGTCCGACGCGCCGGCCCGTTTCCCCGTGCAGTACGTCATCCGGGACGGCGAAGTCCGTTGGTACGCGGGGCAGTTGGTGTCCGGTTCGCTGCGGGTCGGGGACCGGGTGACGGTGCATCCGTCCGGTGAGACCTCCGAGATCGCCGGGATCTCTGTGCTCGGCACCGAGGCCGGGGCGGCGTACGCGCCCCAGTCGGTGAGTCTGCGGCTCGCCGACCAGCGGGACGTGTCGCGCGGCGACATGATCACCGCCGGGGTCGACGCGCCCGTGCTCACCCAGGACGTCCGGGCCGCCGTCTGCCATCTGGCCGACCGGCCGCTGCGGGTCGGCGACCGCGTGCTGCTGCGCCACACGACCCGGACGGTGAAGGCCGTCGTACGGGATCTCGGCGGTGCCGCCGAGCTGACCGCGAACGATCTGGGCCGGATCGCCCTGCGCACCGCCGAGCCGCTCGCGCTCGACGACTACGCGGTCTCGCGTCGCACGGGCGCGTTCCTGGTGATCGACCCGGCGGACGGCGCCACACTCACGGCGGGGATGGCGGATCTGGCCTGATCAACTCACTCCGCGACGCCCTCGGGCCCCCCTGCGAAACGGGGGCCCGAGGGCGTTCTTGTCACGAGATGTCAATAGCGCGGTAACAAGGGGAGCTGTCGTGCGAGAGAGGGCGTCGAACCGGGTATGCCGCTCGGTACCGGGACGAAGGTCCCGCACGGAGCCCGCCGAGAGACTCTGACAAAGGGCGCCGTACCATTCATATAGTTGAAAGCAGGACAGCCTGCTCCATGAACGGACCCGCCTTGCAAGAACGCCCCTCCGCCTCCGCCTCCTGGCGCATCGCACTGCCGCACACCGCCGCGGCCGTGCCGGTGGCCCGCGCACTGGTCCGTACGGCTCTGTCCGAGGTGAAGCACACTGCCGACAGCGACACCGCGGAGCTGCTGACGGCGGAGCTGGTCGCGAACGCGGTGGAGCACACCGCCGGTGACGCCCCCATAGAGCTCGTGGTCGAGCTGCTGCCCTCCGGCTGCCGGGTCGAGGTGCACGACCCCGACCCGGAGCCGCCCGCGACCCTGACCGAGCCCGCCGAGGAGGAGCCCGACCCCTGGCAGGAGCACGGGCGCGGTCTGCTGCTGATCCGCGCGCTCAGCTCGTCGTGCGGCCACCGCCCCACCGAGTCGGGCAAGGCGGTGTGGTTCCGGCTGCCCGTCGTACCGGCGCAGTGGCGTCCGGCGGGCTAATTGCTCAGGCAAGGGTCGCGACCAGTACGGCCTTGATCGTGTGCAGTCGGTTCTCGGCCTGGTCGAAGACGACCGAGTGGGCCGACTCGAAGACCTCGTCCGTGACCTCCAGCGAGTCGAGGCCGTGGGTCTCGTATATCTCGCGGCCGACCTTGGTGCCGAGGTCGTGGAAGGCCGGCAGACAGTGCAGGAACCTGACGTCCGGGTTGCCGGTGGCCCGCAGGACGTCCATGGTCACGGCGTACGGCGCGAGGGCCGCGATCCGCTCGTCCCAGACCTGCTTGGGCTCGCCCATGGAGACCCACACGTCGGTGAGGACGAAGTCGGCGCCGGTCACACCGTCCTCGATCCCCTCGGTGAGGGTGATGCGCGCGCCGCTCCGCTCGGCGAGCGCGCGGGCGGCGGTGACGATCTCCTCCGCCGGCCAGTACGACTTCGGGGCGACGATCCGTACGTCCATGCCGAGCAGCGCGCCGGTGACCAGGTAGGAGTTGCCCATGTTGAAGCGGGCGTCGCCGAGGTACGCGAAGGCGATCTCCTTGAGCGGCCGGTCGCTGTGCTCGGTCATGGTGAGCACGTCGGCGAGCATCTGGGTGGGGTGCCAGTCGTCGGTGAGCCCGTTGTAGACGGGGACGCCCGCGTAGGCGCCCAGCTCCTCCACGGCGGCCTGGCTGTCCCCCCGGTACTCGATGGCGTCAAACATCCGGCCGAGCACGCGCGCGGTGTCCTTCACGGACTCCTTGTGCCCGATCTGCGAGCCCGAGGGGTCGAGGTAGGTCGTCGAGGCGCCCTGGTCGGCCGCGGCGACCTCGAACGCGCAGCGGGTGCGCGTCGAGGTCTTCTCGAAGATCAGCGCGATGTTCTTCCCCGACAGGTACCGCGTCTCGCCCCCGGCCTTCTTGGCGGCCTTCAGCTCGGCGGCCAGCTCGATCAGGCCGCGGAACTCCTCCTCGGAGAAGTCCAGCTCCTTGAGGAAGTGGCGGCCGGCGAGGGCGGTCGGGACTGTCGCCATGAGGGCGCTCCAACGGTGCAGGTACAAGGACTTTTGGAATTCTATACGACTTCCAGCATTTCTATACGGCGACCCGTCCCCGGTCCGGCTATACGGCGTCCCGTTCGACCGGGCAGCTCATGCAGCGCGGTCCGCCCCGGCCCCGGCCCAGTTCGCTGCCCGGGATCTCGATCACCTCGATGCCCTGCTTGCGCAGAAACGTGTTGGTGGTGGCGTTCCGCTCATAGGCGACGACGACGCCCGGCTCGACGGCGAGGACGTTGCAGCCGTCGTCCCACTGCTCGCGCGCGGCGGCGTGCACGTCCTGGGTGGCGGTCAGGACACGGATCCCGTCCAGCCCGAGGGCGGCGGCGATCGCGCGGTGCATGTGCTCCGGCGGATGGTCGGTGACCTTCAACTCCTTGTCGCCGACGCCCGGTTCGATGGTGTACGACCGCAGCATGCCGAGCCCCGCGTACTGGGTGAAGGTGTCGCCGTCGACCATCGTCATCACCGTGTCGAGGTGCATGAAGGCGCGCTGCTTGGGGATGTCGAGCGCCACGATCGTCCGCGCGGAGCCCTCGGCGAACAGCTTGTGCGCGAGCATCTCGACGGCCTGCGGGGTGGTGCGCTCACTCATGCCGATGAGGACGGCGCCGTTGCCGATGACGAGTACGTCCCCGCCCTCGATGGTGGACGGGTAGTCGGCCTGCCCCTCGGACCAGACGTGGAACTTCTCGGTGCGGAAGAGCGGGTGGTGCCGGTAGATCGCCTCGAAGTGGACGGTCTCGCGCTGCCGGGCCGGCCAGCGCATGGCGTTGACGGCGACGCCGTCGTAGATCCAGGCGGAGGTGTCGCGGGTGAAGAGGTGGTTGGGGAGGGGGGCGAGGAGGAAGTCGTCGAGGTCCATGACGTGGAAGCGGACGGAGGTCGGTTCCGCGTGGGCCTCCAGGAACTCGCGTTTGGTCATGCCGCCGACCAGCGCCTCGGCCAGTTCGGGGGCGGGCAGCGCCTCGAAGGCGGCGCGGAGGTGGTCGGTGGCGAGGGGGCCGTACTCCTTCTCGTCGAAGACGCGGTCCAGGACCAGTGACCGGGCCGCCGGGATCGCCAGGGCCTCGGCGAGCAGGTCGCCGAACAGATGGACCGCGACGCCGCGGTCGCGCAGCACGTCCGCGAAGCCGTCGTGCTCGGCGCGCGCCCGGCGCACCCAGAGCACGTCGTCGAAGAGGAGGGCGTCCTTATTGCTGGGGGTGAGCCTTTTGAGCTCAAGATCCGGCCGGTGCAGGATGACGCGGCGCAGCCGCCCGGTCTCGGAGTCGACATGGAGTGCCATGTCTCCATCCTGACCATCTCCGACCGAGTTCACCCCCTACTTGTCGTACCGCTTGTCGCACCGCTTGTCGCACCGCTTGTCGTACCGCCACTTGTTCTCGTCCTCTTGACGACAAGTGCGCCTGGCGATTATCGTCTTACTGACGAGATCGATGCGGGATCCCACGGGATCTGCTGACCGGATCTGAGGGACTCTGATGGCCGACATCACCCGGCGCCTGGGCTGGCGCCACCTGCGCGGGGCTCCGACGGCGCACATCCGCCACCACCGCTCGGGCAAGTTGCTGCACGACGGGCCCGGACTCAGCTTCTGGTTCCGCGCGTTGACCGCCGCGCTCTCCGAAGTACCGGTCGACGACCGGGAGTTGGCCATGACCTTCCATGCCCGTACGTCCGACTTCCAGGACGTGGCGGTCCAGGCGACCGTCACGTACCGGATCAGCGACCCGGCCCTCGCCTCCGCGCGGCTCGACTTCTCCGTCGACCCGGACACGGGTGTGTGGCGGGGCGCGCCCCTCGAACAGCTCGGCACCCTGCTGACCGAGACGGCCCAGCAGCACGCGCTGGCCGTGCTCGCCCGGACGACCCTCTCGTCCGCGCTGGTCGACGGGGTGACGGCGGTACGGGAGCGGATCGCGGCGGGACTCGGCGCCGAACCCCGCCTCCCCGCCACCGGCATCGAGGTGGTCGCCGTCCGCGTGATGGCGCTGCGGCCCGAGCCCGAGGTGGAGCGGGCGCTGCGCACCCCGGCCCGCGAGCAGATCCAGCAGGAGGCGGACAAGGCCACCTACGAGCGGCGGGCGGTGGCCGTCGAGCGCGAACGGGCGATCGCCGAGAACGAACTGGACAGCCAGATCGAACTCGCCCGCCGCGAGGAGCAGTTGGTCGACCAGCGCGGTACGAACGCCCGCCGCGAGGCCGAGGAGCACGCGGCGGCCGACGGGGTCCGCGCGGAGGCCGAGGCCACCCGCACGGTACGGCTCGCCGACGCCGAGGCGGCGCGTTCCGTACGGCTGGCCCGTGCCGAGGCCGAGGGTTCGCGCGAGGTGGGTGACGCGCGGGCGTATGCCCAGGCGGCCTGGCTGCGGGTGCACGCCGATGTCGACGTCGCCACGCTGAACGCGCTCACCGGGACGCGGCTCGCGGAGAACCTGCCGAACATCGACAGCGTCACGATCTCGCCGGACGTGCTGACGGGGCTGCTCGCCAGGCTCGGCGCCAGTGGCGGTAGCGGTGGCGGCGGGGCCGGCGCGTGAGTCTCGCACCGCGGGTCGTCCTCGTCCACCGGACCACGGAGTACGAGGAGTTGGTGGCCCGGCACGGGACGCACGGCCAGGCCGCGTACTTCCTGCGGTCGCGCGGCCGGGACATCGAAGAGGTCGCCGAACGGCACCGCCGGACCAGGCGGGCGCTGGCCGAGGTCTCCTCGGCGGTACCGCTGACGTGGCGTCAGACGCAGGTCGAACGGGCCGACTTGGACCGGTTCCTGTTCGCGCCGGAGGACGTGGTGGTCGTGGTCGGGCAGGACGGACTGGTCGCGAACGTCGCCAAGTACCTCGCCGGGCAACCGGTGTTGGGCTTCGACACGGATCCGGGTCGCAACCCGGGTGTCCTGGTACGGCACCGGCCGTCGGACGCCGGCGTCCTGCTGGCGTCCGCCCTCGCGGCGGGCACCGGTGTGGACGAACTCACCATGGTCGAGGCCGTCGCCGACGACACGCAGCGGTTGGTGGCCTTGAACGAGATCTATCTGGGCGCCGTCGGTCATCAGACGGCCAGATACCGCCTGGGTCTGGAGGGCGACGGGGGTGTCGTCGAGGCCCAGGCGTCCTCCGGGGTGCTCGTGGGAACGGGCACCGGGGCCTCCGGCTGGCTCCGGTCGGTGTGGCAGGAGCGGGGCAGTGCGCTCGCCCTGCCACACCCCTCGGAGGGCCGGTTGGTGTGGTTCGTACGGGAGGCTTGGCCTTCGCCGGTCACCGGTACGTCGTTGGTCGCTGGTGAGTTGAACGGTTCGGCGGGGTTGCGACTCACTGTCGAGTCCGAGCAGTTGGTTGTGTTCGGGGATGGGATGGAGGGGGATGCGGTGGAGTTGACGTGGGGGCAGGTGGTGAGGGTGGGGGTTTGTGGGGAACGGTTGCGGTTGGTGGGCTGAAAAACCTTTCCCACCCGCACCATCACAGACGTGGGTCCACCGGTTCCGACTCCAGGGCCAGGACCCCGAACACCGCCTCGTGGACTCGCCACAGTGGCTCCCCCTCGGCCAGCCTGTCGAGGGCCTCCAGACCCAGCGCGTACTCCCGCAGCGCGAGCGAGCGCTTGTGGTTCAGGAAACGGCCGCGCAGGCGGGTGAGGTTGTCGGGGCGCGTGTACTCGGGGCCGTAGATGATCCGCAGGTACTCGCGGCCACGGCACTTGATGCCCGGCTGGACCAGTCGGCCCGTCTCGCCGCGCACCACCGCGCCCACCGGCTTGACGACCATGCCCTCGCCGCCCCGGCCGGTCATCTCCAGCCACCAGTCGACGCCCGCCCGGATCGACTCCGGGTCGCCGGTGTCGACGTACAGGCGGCGGGTGGTCTGGAGGAGGCCGGTGCTGTCGTGCTCCACCAGCCGGTCCAGCAGGGCGAGTTGTTCGTCGTGCGGGAGTGCGGCGAGGCTGCGGCCCTGGACCGCGAGGAGCTGGAACGGGGCCAGGCGGACACCGTCGAGGCCGTCCGTCGGCCAGCAGTAGCGGCGGTACGCGTCCGTGAACGCCGAGGCGTCGGCGGCCCGTTCGCGCTGCCGGGAGAGGAGGTCCGTCACGTCCACGCCCCGTCCGGCAGCGCCTTCCAGCGCGGCCAGCGCGCCCGGGAACACCGCCCCGGCCGCCGCGCCGACCGCCGCGTACTGACCGCGCAGCAGCCCGGACGCCTTCAGCGACCACGGCATCAACTCCGCGTCCAGCAACACCCAGTCGGTGTCGAGAGCCGCCCAGAGGTCTGCCGCGTCCAGCGCCGTGCGCAGGCGGCCGAGGATCTCCTCCGTGACCGTCTGGTCGTCGAAGAAGGGACGGCCGGTGCGGGTGTAGAGCGAGCCCGTCGGGCCACCCTCGACACCGAACCGCTTGGCCGTCGTCTCCGCGTCCCGGCACACCAGCACCACCGCCCGCGAGCCCATGTGCTTCTCCTCGCACACGACCCGCGCGACCCCGTCCTCGGCGTACTGCGCGAACGCCTCCGCCGGGTGCTCCAGGTAGCCGTCCACCCGCGAGGTCGCCGTCGGCGCCATCGTCGGCGGGAGGTACGGCAGCAGGCGCGGGTCGACCGCGAAGCGGCTCATGACCTCCAGGGCCGCCGCCGCGTTCTCCTCACGGACCGACACCCGGCCCGCGTGCCGGGTCTCCACCACCCGTCGGCCGTGCACGTCCGCCAGGTCGAGCGGGCGGCCGTCGTGGCCGCCGGGTGCCTCGGTGAGCAGCGGACGGGTCGGCTCGTACCAGACCTGCTCGGCCGGTACGTCGACCAGCTCCCGCTCCGGCCAGCGCAGCGCGGTCAGCTTTCCGCCGAAGACCGCGCCCGTGTCCAGGCAGATGGTGTTGTTGAGCCAGGTGGCCTCCGGGACCGGGGTGTGGCCGTAGACGACCGCCGCGCGGCCCCGGTAGTCCTCGGCCCACGGGTAGCGCACGGGCAGGCCGAACTCGTCGGTCTCGCCGGTCGTGTCGCCGTACAGCGCGTGTGAGCGGACCCGGCCGGAGGTGCGGCCGTGGTACTTCTCGGGCAGGCCCGCGTGGCAGACGACCAGTCGGCCGCCGTCGAGGACGTAGTGGCTGACGAGTCCGTCGATGAACTCCCTCACCCGGGCGCGGAATTCCTCGGTCTCCTCCTCCATCTGCTCGATGGTCTCGGCGAGGCCGTGGGTGTGCTGGACCTTGCGGCCCTTCAGGTAACGGCCGTACTTGTTCTCGTGGTTGCCCGGTACGCACAGCGCGTCGCCCGACCCGACCATGGACATCACGCGGCGCAGCACGCCGGGCGAGTCGGGGCCGCGGTCGACGAGGTCGCCGACGAAGACGGCCGTGCGGCCCGCCGGGTGGACGCCGTCGTCGTAGCCCAACTTGCCGAGCAGGGTCTCCAGTTCGGCGGCGCAGCCGTGGATGTCGCCGATGATGTCGAAGGGGCCGGTGAGGTGGGTCAGGTCGTTGAAGCGCTTCTCGGTGACGATCGTGGCGTTCTCGATGTCCTCGACGCCGCGCAGGATGTGCACCTTGCGGAAGCCCTCGCGCTCCAAGCCCCGCAGGGAGCGCCGGAGTTCGCGGGTGTGGCGGGTGATGACGCGGCGCGGCATGTCGGCGCGGTCGGAGCGCGTGGCGTTGCGCTCGGCGCACACCTCCTCCGGTACGTCGAGCACGATGGCGATGGGCAGGACGTCGTACTGCTTTGCCAGGTCGATCAGTTGGCGTCGGCTGTCCTGCTGCACGCTGGTCGCGTCGACGACCGTGCGGCGGCCGGCGGCGAGGCGCTTGCCCGCGATGTAGTGCAGGACGTCGAAGGCGTCCGGGGTGGCGCTCTGGTCGTTCTGGTCGTCGGAGACAAGGCCCCGGCAGAAGTCCGAGGAGATGATCTCGGTCGGCTTGAAGTGGTGGTGCGCGAAGGTGGACTTGCCGGAGCCGGAGGCGCCGATCAGGACGACGAGGGAGAGGTCGGTGACGGGCAGGACTCGCCCCTTGTGCTGTGTCTCGGTCATGCCGCCTTCGCCTCCTTCGTGGTCAGTTGCTTGAAGATCGCCATCTGGGTGGGCGGGCCCACCTCGGGGTCGTCGGGTCCGACCGGTACGAACTCGACCTCGTAGCCGTGCCGCCCGGCGACCTTCGCCGTCCACTCCGCGAACTCCGCGCGCGTCCACTCGAAGCGGTGGTCGCTGTGCCGGACGTGTCCGGCGGGGAGGGTCTCCCAGCGGACGTTGTACTCGACGTTCGGGGTCGTCACGAGGACCGTCCTCGGGCGGGCGGCGCCGAACACCGCGTACTCCAGCGCCGGCAGCCGGGGCAGGTCGAGGTGCTCGACGACCTCGCTGAGCACGGCGGCGTCGTAGCCCTTGAGGCGGTTGTCGGTGTAGGCGAGCGAGCTCTGGAAGAGCTGGACGCGCGAGGACTGCCGCTCCCCCATGCGGTCGAGCTTGAGGCGGCGGGCGGCGATGGTGAGCGCGCGCATCGACACGTCGACGCCGACGATCTCCGTGAACCGGGTGTCCTTGAGGAGCGCCTGCACCAACTGGCCCTGTCCGCAGCCGAGATCGAGCACACGGGCGGCGCCGGACGCCTTGAGCGCCTCGACGATCGCGTCCCGGCGCCGCACGGCGAGCGGTGTCGGCTTCTCCTCCGTCTCCGTCTCCGGCTCGACGGCGTTGTCGATCTCCTCGACTTCGCTGTCGTCGGCCTCGGCGAGCCGTACCAGTTCCAGTCGCTCCATCGCCTCCCGGGTCAGCGACCAACGGCGGGACAGATAGCGGCTGGTGATGAGCTTCTGCTCCGGGTGCGCGGGCAGCCAGCCCTCGCCGGCCCGCAGCAGTTTGTCGACCTCGTCGGGGGCCACCCAGTAGTGCTTGGCGTCGTCGAGGACCGGTAGCAGGACGTACAGGTGGCGCAGCGCCTCGGCGAGGGTCAGCGTCTCCGACTCCAGTACGAGGCTCACGTACCGCGAGTCGCCCCAGTCGGGGAACTCGGCGTCCAGTGCGACCGGTTGGGCGGTGACCGTCCAGCCGAGGGGTGCGAAGAGCTTCTGTACGAGGTCGGTTCCGCCTCTGGCGGGCAGTGCGGGTACCTCGACGCGCAGGGGCAGTGGCCGGGCCGCGCGCTCGGGGCGGGCGTCGCACACGCCGCGCATGGCGCTGGAGAAGACCGCGCTGAGTGCGACGGCGAGGAGTGAAGAGGCCGCGTACGGGCGGTCGTTGACGTACTGTGCGAGCGCCGCGTCGGGCGCTCCGCCGCGTCCCTTGCCCTTGCCGCGCCGGACCAGCGCCACCGCGTCGACCTCCAGCAAGAGCGCCGCCGTGCAGCGCCCGGCATCCGCCTCTGGGTAGAGGACGTGTGCCTTGCCGTAGGACGTGGAGAACGCCTGCGCCTTCTCGGGATGCTTGTGCAGCAGGAACCCGAGGTCGGTGGCGGGGAGTTCGGGGGTGCCGGTGGTACTGATCGTCAGGAACATGCGGAGGACCTCTCCGACGGGTGGATGAGTGCGGTGCCGTACGTGCGGAAGCCCCCGGGGTCGGTGACACCGGGGGCTCGGCAGGACGACCGTCCCACCTTCGCACAGGGCGGGCGAGCTGCGCCTTCGGTTATCGCGCGGGGTTCCCGGCCAGCCGTTCCACCGTCGTGACCGTCTGGTCGAGGATCGTGTCGAAGAGGCGGGCGTGGGCGGCGGGGAGGCCGGTGAGGAGGGGGCGCAGGGCGTCCGTCGCGGGGTCGGGGGCGGGGGCGTCGTCGAGGAGGGCGGTCATCTCGTCGTCGGGTCTGCGGTAGCCCTCGTAGACGGCGTTGCCGAGCAGCGTCGAGGAGATGAGGGTGGCGGCGAGGGCCAGGTCCTCGGCGGAGAGGCCGGCCGGGAGGAGGATCTCGCGCAGCCGGGTCAGGCCGGGGGTCCAGGCGGGGTGCCGGGTCGTCGTCATGTACGGCATGAGCTGGGGGTAGGGGCGGAGGTTGGCCCGCCCGGCGCGCATCCAGGCGCGGAGCCGGTCGGGCCAGGGGCCCTCGGGGATGGGGTCGCGCCGCATGGCCTCCAGGACGTGGTCGGCGGCGGCCTGGAGGAGGGCGTCGCGGTCCGGGAAGTAGCGGTAGAGGGCCATGGGGGCGGCGCCGACGACGTCGGCGACCCGCTTGATGGTGAGGGACACGGCCGGTTCGGCGAGCAGTACCTCGACCGCGCCCTCGACGATCCGCTCCCGTGACAGCCGGGGCGGGCGCCCCCTGCCCCGGCGGCCGGAACCCGTCGCCACCTGCGTCATCCGCCGCACCTCTCCGTCCGCGACAGCCGTGCCCGGACAGGGGAAGGCTACCGCTCCGGCACTTTCCGGGCCGGGCTCCCCTTATTTTGCGTATGGCGTACGAAAAACATGCCAGACTCATTTCGTTCGGCCCCCTGTCGCACGCATCAGCCGGAGGCTTCGCCATGTCCGCGTCCGCCGTCCCCACCCCGCCCGTCGAGGGGTCCGGGTCCTCGCGCTCCGGCGCCGTCGTCTGGGTCCTGGCCCTCGGTGGGATCACCGTCTCGCTGATGCAGACGCTGATCATCCCGATCGTTCCCGAACTGCCGAAGCTGCTGAACTCCTCGCCGTCCGACGCCACTTGGGCGATCACCGCGACCCTGCTCGCCGGTGCCGTCGCCAACCCGGTGGTGGGGCGGCTCGGGGACATGTACGGCAAGCGGCGGATGCTGCTGCTCAACCTCGTTCTGCTGATAGTGGGTTCGGTGGTCGGCGCGCTCAGCGACTCGCTCGCGCCGATGATCGTCGGGCGGGCGCTCCAGGGCTTCTCGATGGCGGTGATCCCGCTCGGCATCAGCATCATGCGCGACGAACTCCCGCCGGAGCGGCTGGGATCGGCGACCGCGCTGATGAGCGCCTCGCTCGGGGTGGGCGGTGCGCTGGGGCTGCCGACAGCCGCGTTCATCGCCGAAAAGACGGACTGGCATGTGCTGTTCTGGACGGCGGCGGTGCTCGGTGCCGTCGTGACCGCGCTCGTCGTGGCCCTCGTACCGGAGTCGGCGGTGCGCAGCGGAGGCCGGTTCGACGTCGTGGGCGGCGTCGGGATGTCGATCGGTCTGGTGTGTCTGCTGCTCGCCGTCTCCAAGGGCGCGGACTGGGGCTGGGGCAGCGGGACGACGACGGGTCTGCTCACCGTGGCCCTCGCCGTGCTGCTGGTGTGGGGCTGGTGGGAGCTGCGCACCGACCGGCCGCTGGTCGATCTGCGGACCAGCGCGCGGCGTCAGGTGCTGCTGACCAACCTCGCGTCCGTGGTGTTCGGCTTCGCCATGTTCGCGATGTCGCTGGCCGTGCCGCAACTGCTCCAACTGCCCACGCTCACCGGCTACGGCCTCGGCCAGACCGTGCTCGCGGCGGGCCTCACGCTCGGCCCCTCGGGCCTGGTGATGATGGCCACGGCGCCGCTGTCCGCCCGGATCTCGGCGGCGGCCGGTCCCAAGGTCACCCTCATGCTGGGCGCGTTCGTCGTGGCCGCCGGCTACGGCCTCGGCGTCGTCATGCTGGCCGCGGTCTGGCAGGTCGTCGTGGTGTGTTGCGTCATCTCCGCCGGGGTCGGTTTCGCGTACGGCGCGATGCCCGCGCTGATCATGGGGGCCGTGCCGTTGTCCGAGACGGCCGCCGCGAACAGTCTCAACAGCCTGATGCGGTCCATCGGTACGTCCGCCTCCAGCGCCGTCGCCGGAGTCGTACTGGCGCACATGACGACGACGTTCGGCTCGCTGACGGTCCCCTCCCACAACGGTTTCCGCGTGATCATGGGTATCGGTTCGGCGGCGGCCCTGGCGGCCCTGGCGCTGGCCGCGTTCCTCCCGGGCCGACGGCCGACCGTCGGTGCGGGGGTGTCGGCGACGGCCCCCGCCGAGGCGGGGGTGGGGTAGGGGTTCTGAAAAAGTGTGTCACTTTCCCCTGAAAGTGACACACTTTTTTGGAGGGGGTACCCCACCCCCACCCCCACCCCCACCCCCGCCCGCGCGGTGCTACGACAGCTGCGACTGCACCTGGGACGAGATCAGCTCCAGGTGGTCCAGGTCGTGGAGGTCGAGGACCTGGAGGTAGATGCGCCGGGAGCCGGTCTCGGCGTAGCGGCCGATCCTGTCGACTACCTCGGACGGGGAGCCCGCCAGGCCGTTGGCCTTGAGTTCGTCGACCTCGCGGCCGATCACGGCTGCGCGGCGGGCGACCTCCTGGTCGTCCTTGCCGACGCAGACGACGAGGGCGTTGGAGTAGATCAGGTCGTCGGCCTTGCGACCGGCCGCCTCGGCGGCGGCGCGGACCCGGCCGAACTGCCGCTCGCTGTCCTCGATCGAGGCGAACGGCATGTTGAACTCGTCGGCGTACCGCGCGGTCAGCCTCGGGGTACGGCTCGCGCCGTGGCCGCCGATCAGCACGGGGATCCTGGTCTGCGCGGGCTTGGGCAGCGCGGGCGAGTCGGTCAGGTCGTAGTACGTGCCGTGGAAGTCGAAGGTGTCGCCGGGCTTGGTCGCCCACAGGCCGGTGACGATGGCCAGTTGCTCCTCCAGGCGGGCGAACTTCTCCTTGGGGAAGGGGATGCCGTACGCCTTGTGCTCCTGCTCGAACCAGCCCGCGCCCAGGCCGAGTTCGACCCGGCCGCCCGACATCTGGTCGACCTGTGCGACCTGGATGGCGAGGACGCCGGGGAGGCGGAAGGTGCCGGCCGTCATCAGGGTGCCGAGGCGTATCCGCTTGGTCTCGCGGGCGAGGCCGGCCAGGGTGAGCCAGGCGTCGGTGGGGCCGGGCAGGCCGTCGCCGGAGCCCATGCTCAGGAAGTGATCGGACCGGAAAAAGGCGTCGAAGCCGAGGTCCTCGGTGGCCTTGGCCACGGCGAGCAAGGTGTCGTAGGTGGCCCCCTGCTGGGGCTCGGTGAAGATGCGGAGATCCATGCCTCCATCCTGCACGCCGGGCTGCCGGTCAACCCCACCGGTCCCTGCGGCCCCACTCCTGCCCGGTCGGGTGAAATTGCGTCAACCGTGCGCACGGGGACTGCCCGTGCCAGTGACCGGCCCCGTTGATGATCGTTGGCTCGGGCGGAGCCGGACCGCCCGGATTCCCGCACCGGCGAGGCGACGTCGGGGCGTCACCCGCATCGGCCTCCGCTCTCGGAGGCCACGGGCCGAGGAGGCCGTCATGTCCGAAGAAGCCGTGCCGCAGCAGGGCGGGCCTGCGCAACCGAAGGGGTTGTTGCAGCAGATGGAGGAGCTGATGGCGTCACTGAACGCCGACCTGTCCGCCCTCGACGCGGACCTTCAGTCCGCCGGAAGCACGGGGTCGGTGTCCGCCGAGGAGGGCGGCGCGACCGTCTGACGCTTCTGCGGCGCCGGAGGCGGACGTCTCTCTCACCCCGCCTCCCGCTCCGGTATCTCCGCCCGCTCCCGGTCCGCCAGTCTTCGCAGCATCTCCAGGACCCGGTCCCGCGACTCGTCCGCCGCGTCGATCGCCTCCATGCACTGCCAGTACGTGCCCTCGTCGTCCGCCGCGCAGGCGATGCCGACCAGGGCGATACCGACCTCGCCGAGCAGGCCGCCGAGGCACAGGAGCGCGAGGCGCGCGTCGCCCAACTCCGTGAGCTGCGCCGCCCGCAGGTCCTCGACGGCGAGCACCGGGGTGTCGAGGACGCCGCAGCCCCGGCCCGCCAGTTCCGTCAACCCCAGTGCCTCGCCGCGCAGTTCGGGCGGACCGAAGACCGCGAGGCGGCTGCCGATCGCCTGGGCGAGGGCCTGCGCCTGCCACACCTCCGTCATGGTCCCCGGCACGTCCCCGCTTCCGGCCAGGGCGCGCCTGCTCGTCACGATGAGCCGCATCGCGTCCATGCACTGCCCCCGTCATATCCCGACGTGCCGGTCGCACGTCCACCCGAACTCCCTTGTCCACTACCCAGAGTGAGAGTCCCTGAGGCGAAAAGCCAGAGGAAGGCGGAAATCTGTGGACAACAAATCGGTTGCGGACAGATGAATGACTCCGGAGAGTGAAAATGGACGCGTCGGCTCCCCCAACTTGTCCATTACGGCCGTCACGGCCGGGGGAACCTGTCCTCGTTCCGGTCGATCTTCGCCTCCAGCGCGGCGAGCGGGTCGATGCCGAGTACCTCGCACAGTTGCAGCAAGTAGGCGAGCACGTCGGCGACTTCGTCCCGCACCCGGTGCGCGCTGTCCGGGTCGTCCATGACCCGGGCGGACTCCTCGGGGGTCAACCACTGGAAGATCTCGACCAGTTCGGAGGCCTCCACGCTGAGCGCGGAGGCGAGGTTCTTGGGGGTGTGGTAGGGCTGCCAGTTCCTGGCGGCGGCGAACTCGGCCAGTCTGCGCTGTAGTTTCGCCACGTCGAGATGTTCTGTCACGGCTCCAGGTGTACCACCGTGACCCCCTCGATCCGGTCGGCCCAGGACGCGTCGCTCACCGCGCCGACCAGCCGGATGTGTCCGCGCTCGCACATCCGGGCGGCGAGCCGCAGCAGTTCGGCGCGTTGCCGTAGGTCCAGTGCGCGGTCGAGGCCGTCGGCGAGGACGGTGAGGGTCTGCATCGCGGCCGGGACCTCTCCCGGCGGGTCCACCTCCAGGACACCGGGGCCGGTGAGGAGCACCAACGCGAGGGCGGCGTAACGGAGTTCACCGTCGCCGAGCCGTCCGAAGCCGGTGCGCCCGCGGTCGCCCCGGTCGAGCACGGCCCTGACCAGGCCGTCGCCCAGCGGTTCCGCGAGCACGTCCGCGACGGTTCCGGCGCAGCCGGTGCGGACGGCCGCGACGAGTTGGGCGTGGCGCCGCCCGCACTCGCTCCGGGTGCGCCACAGCACGTCGGCGAGGTTGGCGCAGTCCCGCAGCAGCCGCCCGTCGCCGAGCGGCACGGGTGCGCGCATCCGCCCGGGCGCCGGGTCGCAGGCGAAGACGGAACGCAGGGCGACCACCATCTGCTCGGCGGCGGCGAGGACTTGACGCTGTCCGTCCGTCTTGCCCGCGACCCGCAACGGCAGCAGGGCGGTGCCGAGCCGGTCGTCGGGCAGCGGGGCGCGGGTGACCGGTGACGAACCAGCCGTGTGCCAGGCGGCCTGTACCGAGCGGCGGGTGGGATCGCGCAGGGCGGTCTCCAGGAGGACCAGGCCGCCGGACGTCAACCGCTCGCCCACGATGCGCAGTTCGGGCTCGGCCTGGACGGCGACGTCGAGCCGTACCGGACCCTCGGGCCCGTCCGCCGTACAGCCGATGCGGAAGCCGCGCCGACGCTGGGCGTCGGGCCGGGCCCGGTCCGGGACGCAGGCGACCGGGTCCGGGAACACCTCCCCCACCTCGCTCCCGCCGCCGAGCCGCGCGAGTGCCTCGTAGGCGCGCAGCGCGCTGGTCTTGCCGCAGCCGCTGGGCCCGGCGAAGAGGGTGAGCGGCCCGAGCGGGAACCCGGCGCCTCGGTGTGTGGCGAACGCCGACAGGCGCAGCTCGGTGAGGTGTGGCCGGTCGGGGGAGGACTCCGGGGATACGGAAGGCGCCGGCCGGGGTGCCGCGGCCTGCGGCGGCACGCGGGGCTCATACGGCGGAGCGGACTGCGGAGACTGGGGGGACTGCGGGGACACGGCCATATCCGGACCGTAGGCCTCCGCCGTGAGGCGAACCGTTCCCTCGCGGGGACCTTCCTACGATCGAGGGACCGCCCCCACCGCCCTCGCGCGGCTCACACGCCCGGAACCCCCGCCCCCTCCATCAGCCCCCGCACTTCGGTCCCCGGAGGTGTGAGCAGGAACACGTTCCGGTCGACGCGGGTCATCCCGCTCGACAGGCCGAAGACGACACCCGTGCTGAAGTCGAGCACCCGCTTGGCGACGTCCGTCTCCGCGCCGGTCAGGTCGAGGAGCACCGGTATGCCCGCCATCAGGGTCTCCGCGACCTCGCGGGCGTCCCCGAACACGTTCACCCGGAGGACGACGAAGCGGCGGCGCGGCTCGGTCTCGGCCTCGGGCACGGCCCGGTGGCTCACGGCGGACGGCCAGGCGTCCCGGCCTCGCAGCGGCACTACCTGCGCGAGCCCCTCCCACTGTTCGTCGGTGACATCGTGGCTGTTCACCGGCATGCTCCGTCCTGGGTCGCGCTGGCAGTCTGCATCCGGCAATTGTTGCGCACTGTCACCCGTTCGGCCCAACAGCGACACACTCCGCGACAAGATCGGCCGCATCTCACACCGGCCCCCGGCCGGTTGTGCAGCGCGCGTAACCCCTCATGATCGAGCCGCGTGACATCGGCGTAACGGGCAATTCGTACGGTCTACGGCATGACGACGAGCCTCCGGACACAGCAGGTACGAACGGTCTGCTCGTACTGCGGTGTGGGCTGCGGCATGCTGCTCGACGTCGGGGCGGGTCCCGACGGCAGGCGTACGGTCCTCAAGGCGTCCGGCGACAAGGCGCACCCGGCGAACGCGGGGCGGCTCTGCACCAAGGGCGCGACCACGGCCGAGATGCTCGCCGCGCCGGGTCGGCTGACCGGCGCGCTGGTCCGGGACGACCGGGGCGCGGAGCCGACGCCCGCGCCCGTCGCGGACGCCGTCGCCGAGACCGCCCGCAGGCTGCGGAGGATCGTCGACGAGCACGGGCCGGACGCGGTCGCCTTCTACGTCTCCGGGCAAATGAGCCTGGAGGCCCAGTACTTGGCGAACAAGCTGGCCAAGGGGTTCGTGCGGACGAACCAGATCGAGTCCAACTCCCGGCTGTGCATGGCGAGTGCGGGCGCCGGATACAAGTCGTCGCTGGGCGCGGACGGTCCGCCGGGCTCGTACGAGGACTTCGAGCGGGCGGACGCGTTCCTGGTCATCGGCTCGAACATGGCCGACTGCCATCCGATCCTCTTCCTTCGGATGATGGAACGGGTCAAGGCGGGCGCCAAGTTGATCGTCGTCGACCCGCGCCGCACCGCCACGGCGGCGAAGGCGGACCTGTTCCTCCAGATCGCGCCGGGCACCGATCTCGCCCTGCTCAACGGCCTGTTGCGGCTGCTGCACGAGAACGGGCACACCGACCCGGAGTTCATCGCCGCGCACACCGAGGGCTGGGAGGCGCTGCCCGAGTTCCTCGCGGACTACGCGCCGGACGCGGTCGCCGCCCTCACCGGTCTCGCCGAGGACGACATCCGTACGGCGGCCCGGCTGATCGGCGAGGCGGGCGAGTGGATGAGCTGCTGGACGATGGGGCTCAACCAGTCCACGCACGGCACCTGGAACACCAACGCCCTGGTCAACCTGCATCTAGCGACCGGCGCCATCTGCCGCCCCGGCAGCGGGCCTTTCTCCCTCACCGGCCAGCCGAACGCGATGGGCGGCCGTGAAATGGGCTACATGGGACCGGGGTTGCCGGGTCAGCGGTCCGTACTGGTCGACACGGAACGGGAGTTCACCGAGGAGGTGTGGGGCCTGCCGCCGGGCACCCTCCGCGCGGACGGCGTCGGCCGGGGCACCGTCGAGATGTTCCGGAAGATGGCCGACGGCGACATCAAGGCCTGCTGGATCATCTGCACCAACCCGGTCGCCTCCGTCGCCAACCGACGGACCGTCATCGAGGGCCTGGAGGCAGCCGAGTTCGTCGTCACCCAGGACGTCTTCACCGACACCGAGACCAACGCGTACGCCGACGTCGTCCTCCCGGGCACCCTGTGGACCGAGTCGGAGGGCGTCCTCGTCAACAGCGAACGCACCCTCACCCTCGCCCGCCCGGTCGTCGACCCGCCCGGCGAGGCGATGTCCGACTGGCGGCTCATCGCCGCCGTGGCGCGCGCGATGGGCTACGAGAAGGGCTTCTCCTACGACAGCGCGGAGGAAGTCTTCGACGAGATCCGGCGGTTCTTCAACCCGGTGACCGGGTGGGACCTGCGCGGGGTGACCTACGAGCGGCTGCGGACCACGCCGGTGCAGTGGCCGGCGGCGGAGGGCGGGCCGGACCGCAACCCCATCCGGTATGTGGGCGGCGGTGAGCTGCGGTTCCCAACTCCCAGTGGGCGGGCGGTGTTTCACGCCCGGCCGCACACGCCGGCCGCCGAACTGCCCGACGACGACTACCCGTTCGTGTTCAACACGGGACGCCTTCAGCACCAGTGGCACACGCTCACGAAGACGGGGAAGGTCGCCAAGCTCAACAAGCTGAACCCCGGGCCCTTCGTCGAGCTGCATCCGCAGGACGCGCGGGAGTTGGGGATCGCGGAGGGCGACTCGGTGGAGGTCGCATCGCGGCGGGGACGGGCGGTCCTGCCTGCCGTGGTGACCGACCGGGTACGGCCCGGGAACTGTTTCGCGCCGTTCCACTGGAACGACCTCTTCGGCGAGTACCTGAGCGTCAACGCGGTGACGAGCGACGCGGTCGATCCGGTGTCGTTCCAGCCGGAGTTCAAGGTGTGCGCGGTGTCGCTGGCGAAGGTGGCGAGCGCGCCGACGGACGATCGGCCAAAGGCACTTGAGCCGACCTCCGTGACCCCGGGCGCGAATCCCTTCGGGCTCGACCCCGCCCCGCCGCCCGTGCTCACCGCGCAGGAACGCGTCTATCTCACGGGCTTCCTCGCGGGCATCGAGTCCGGCGCCCCGGGTGTGCCGACACTCCCGCCGGACGCGCCGTTCAGCACCGAACACGCCCTGTGGGTCAACGGTGTTCTCGCCGGGATGTATTCGAGGTCGGCAGCCGCGCCCGCACAACAGCCGCAAGCGGGGCGGCAGATCGTCGTCCTGTGGGCCTCGCAGACCGGCAACGCCGAGGAGTTGGCGGCGGCCACCGCCGAGCGTCTCGGCTCGGCCGGACACCGGGCGAGCCTGCTCGGCATGGATCAGGCGGACGTCGGCACGCTTCCGGCCGACGCCGATCTCCTCTTCATCACCAGCACGTTCGGCGACGGCGACGCCCCCGACAACGGCTCCGGCTTCTGGGACACGCTCTCCGGCGAGCAGGCGCCCCGGCTGGACGGAGTGCGGTTCGCGGTGCTGGCCCTGGGCGACTCGTCGTACGACGACTTCTGCGGGCACGGGCGCCGACTGGACGCGCGGCTCGACGAGTTGGGCGGGGTGCGGCTGACCCCGCGCACGGACTGCGAGCCGGACTTCGAGCCGTCGGCGGACGCGTGGCTGGGCCAGGTGATCACGGCGCTCGGCAGCGAGACGACCGTCGCGAAACCACCCGCCCGCGCCCCCAAGCCCGCCCCCGTGCTCGCCCGACTCGTCGGCAACCGGCTGCTCAGCCGACCCGGCGCGGGCAAGGAGGTCCGCCGGTTCACCTTCGACACCAGCGGCACCGACCTGACGTACGAGACCGGTGACGCCCTCGGCGTGCGGCCGGTCAACTCCCCCTCCCTGGTGGACGAGTGGCTCGCCGCCACCGGCACCGATGCCGAGGCGGTCGTAGAACTGGAAGGCATGGGAGAACTCCCTTTCGCCGAAGCGCTGCACCGGCAGCTGGACATCACCCGCATCACCCCGGACCTGCTGCGCTTCGTGGCCGAACGGGCCCGGGACGACCGGGAGTTGCGCAGGCTGCTGCGGCCCGACAACAAGGACCGGCTGGCGCAGTGGAGTTGGGGGCGGCAGGCGGTGGACGTGCTCGCCGAGTACCCGGTGAAGGCGGGCGCGGAGGACTGGGCCGGAGTCCTCAAGAAGCTTCAGCCGCGCCTGTACTCGATCTCGTCCAGCCCGCTCGTCGACCCGCACAGCGTCTCGCTGACGGTGTCGGTGGTGCGTTACGACAATCTCAACGGCCGTCCGCGCGGCGGGGTTTGCTCACCGTTCCTCGCCGACGCCGACGCCGAGGCAGGCACGGAGGTGCCCGTGTTCGTGCAACCCGCACCGCACTTCCGGCCGCCCGCCGATCCCGCGACACCGATGGTGATGGTCGGACCCGGCACCGGTGTCGCGCCGTTCGTCGGGTTCCTCCAGGAGCGGCGCGCACTCGGGCACCCGGCGCCGAACTGGCTGTTCTTCGGCGAGCAGCACCGCGCGACGGACTTCTACTACGAGGAGGAACTCGCGGAGTTGCTCGACGAGGGCACGCTCGCCCGGCTCGACACCGCCTTCTCGCGGGACCAGCGGGCCAAGGTGTATGTGCAGGACCGGATGCGTGAGCACGGGCCGGAGTTGTGGCACTGGTTGCAGCAGGGCGCCCACTTCTATGTGTGCGGTGACGCCTCGCGGATGGCGAAGGACGTGGACCGTGCGCTGCGTGACATCGCGGTCGCGCACGGCGGTCTCGACGAGGCCGAGGCGGCCTCGTACGTGAAGCAACTGGCGGCGGCGAAACGGTATGTGCGCGATGTTTACTGAATGAACTGATGGCTTCGGTCAGTTGAACAATGTCGTTCGCTTTTGCTGCTTTCCCGCCACAAAACCGGACTTCTTACCGCCCTCACACCCGACTCTTCACGATGCACGCCACCCCGCTCACCAGGGCCGAATAGCCTCCTATGTCGTGCACTTGGCAGAAACACCTCAGGTGACACCCGGTCGGCGGACACAGTCGGCGGTGTCCGCCCCGGAACCTCCCGCGCAGTGGCATCGCATCCTCACCCTGCTCGCCGACATCAGTCTGTTCATCGGTGTCCGCCCGGTGTGGACGCAGGCCGCCAGCCACCGGCTCGTCGTGGCGGCGGTCGTCTCGCTGTGCTACGTCTCGATCCTGGTGTGCGGGGTGCTGGCCCTGGTGGTGCGCCGGTCGCGGTCGCTGGCCCGGGTGGATCTCGTCGTCCTGGTGACGGCGGTGCTGCTGACGCTGTCCGCGTGGTCCGTGTTCCACAACGGCGGCGACGAGGCGGTCCTCACCACCCAGGCCGCCAAGGAACTGGTCGCCGGGCACCCGATCTACGGACAGCCCTGGCCGTGGCTCTTCCACTCCGGCCAGGGGGTCGCCCTGACCCCGACCGTGACCGGCGGCTACGACTACACGTACGGATATCCGCCGCTGGAAACGCTGTTGACGGCGCCCCTGCTGTGGATCGGACACGGCGGCGCCCCCGCGACGGCCGTCGCCACCGCCGCGCTCATCGCGGGCGCGGTCCTCATGTGGCGGCTGCTGCCCACCCAGTGGCGCTCGGCGGCCACCATCGCGTGCCTGGGCCTCGGCCTGCTGCCGACCTACGGCCGGCAGGGCTATCCCGCCGTCCTGGCCATGGCGTTGCTGATCCCGGTGGTGATCCGCTGGCCCCGGATCGGCAGGGGCGGCCGGCTCGGCGCGGCCGGGATCGCCCAGGCCGCATGTCTGGGAGCGGCCTGCGCGGCGCAGCAACTCCCCTGGTTCCTCACGCCGTTCCTGCTCGCCGGGATCTACGCCGTGCGGCGCGGCGAACTGGGCGCCAGGCAGGCGACGTCGGTGCTGCTGCGGATCATCGCCGTCGCGCTCACCGTATGGCTGCTGATCAACACGTACTTCATCGCGCACGAGCCGGGCACCTGGATCGCGGGCATCGCGCTGCCGCTGACCCAGGGCGCGGTGGTGCACGGCCAGGGCCTGGTGGACATCTCGCTGTACTTCACGAACGGCAGCGACCGGCTCGACTGGTACTCCCACGCGAGCATGCTGCTGGCGGCGGGACTGCTCGCCGTGTTCATGCTGTTCGTACGGCGGCTCGGCCCGGCCGCGACCGTGCTGCCCTGGTGCGCCTTCTATCTGGCGACCCGTTCGCAGGACGGCTACTACCTGATGATGACCCCGCTGTGGCTGGCGGCGGCGGTCACCACACCGCTCTCCGAGTTCCGCGACGCGTGGCAGCCGCGCCCCCGGGCGCTGTCCGGCCCGCACCGCCGCCGGGTCAGGGTCGTGGCGGCCGTGCTGCTGCTCACGCCCGCGCTGGCGAGCGCCGCCGTGGCGGCGACGGGCGCGCCGCCGATGAGCATGAAGCTCACCGGGGTGCGGCGCGCGGGGCCCGCCGTCGTGACCCGGCTCAGCATCCAGGTCACCAACTCGTCCGACGGCGCCCTCTCGCCGCACTACATGCTCACCACGGGTCAGGGCATGAGCAGGTTCTGGTCCCAGGTGGAGGGACCGACGACACTGCCCGCGCACAGCACGCGGCGCATCGAACTCCGGGCGCCCGGGGGGAAGTTCACCCTCCCCCACAAGACGGTCCGGATCCGGGTGCGCGCGTTCACCGCGACCCCGCAGACGCTGTCCAGCTCGGACGTCCAGTTGCAGCCCGCGGGTTGACGGTCCGTCAGGCGGCGGTGCGCAGGAAACGCAGCGTGGTCGTCACCGTGGTCAGGCCGCGCAGCATGCCCATCTGGTTCCAGCCCAGGCCGAACTGGTCGCGGTCCACGGTGAATTCGGCGTCCAGGGTGAGCGCCTCGGCGCTCGCGTCCTTGAGCCGGGCGGTGAAGGACTGCGGGCGGCTGATGCCGTGGACGGTCAGCTGACCTACGACGTGCACGGTGTCGCCGGTCAGTTCCGCGCTGCGCACCGCGAAGGTGATCTCCGGGAACTTCTCGACGTCGAACAGGTCGGCGGAGCGCAGGTGCTTGTCGCGCTTGGCGTTCTTGGTGTCCAGGGAGGCGGCGGCCAGGGTCAGCGTGCCGATCGCGGACCCGTCGGGCCGGACCTCGCCCTGACCGGTGACGGTGCCGAAGGTGCCCTTCACATTGACCAGGCCCCACATCGTCTTGTGGCTGATGCCCACGGTGGAGGCGGCCTGGTCGAGCTGCCACACCCCGGTTTCGACGGCGACGGTCATGATCTCTCCCACTGGTTCCAGTAGTCCAAATTTGAATGAGCCTCACGCTAGCCCATTATCCAAAAGTGGACAACCATCTCCTCCAAATTTGGATAACAGGTAGACTCGGAACCATGGCCGACCCTGTTGAGCACCCTGCCGACCAGCCCGGATGCCCCTCCTCGCAGGGCGGCGGGCTGCTCCCGCCCGAGCTGCGGGCCTGGATGCTGCTGCTGGCGGCAACCGGCGCGGTGGAGCAGGAGCTGCGCTCGGTCGTGAAGGGGAACCTCGACGTCTCGCACGACGAGTTCCTGGTGCTGTGCCTCCTGGCCGAGCAGCCCGAGGGGCTGCGCATGACCCGGATCGCCGAGCTGCTCGGCCGCCCGAAGACACGGCTGACGTATCAGATCGCCTGTCTCCAGCACGCGGGCCTGGTCACCCGCAAGTCGGTCTGCGGGGACAAGCGCGGGGTCGAGGTCGCCCTCACGGAGAAGGCCCGACGCCTGCTGACGGAGGCGTCGGAGACCCTCTCCGAGACGGTCAAGCGGGCCCTCACCCAGTTCGTCGGACCGGCCCAACGCGAGGCGATGTGCGCCCTGTTGCCGGATCTGGCCGCCGACCCGCAGGGCTCATCGGCTTCGGCATGAGGCGCCCTCGTCGGTCAGCAGGTCAAGGAGGGTGGCCCGCGCCCGGGCGACCCGCGAACGGACCGTACCCACAGGGCAGTTGCTGATTTCCGCCGCCTCCGCGTAGGGCAGACCGAGGAGTTGGGTGAGGAGGAACGCCTCACGGCGGTCGTCCGGCAGCAGGTCCAGCAGATCGAGCAGCGCCACCCCGTCGTCGAAGCCGGGCAGGCCCTGGGGCTGGGCGAGTTCGACGGCCAGTTGCCAGTCCTGTACGTCGGACAGGCGGGGGCGGGTGGCGGCGCGGCGGTAGCTGTCGATCACCGCGCGGCGCGCTATCGCCAGCAGCCAGGTGCGGGCCGAGGACCGGCCCTCGAAGTGGCGCAGGCTGCCGAGCGCCCGCAGGAACGTGTCCTGCGCGAGGTCGTCCACCGCCTGCGGATCGGCACCCAGATGGGCGACATAGCGCAGGACGTCGCGGTGCAGGGCGCGCACGAGATGTTCGACGGCGACGGGATCGCCGTGCCGGGCGGCGAGCGCCCAGTTGGTCACCGACTCGTCGCTCGACTCCATCGAATCGGGCGCGGCGGGCAGGGCAGGAGTGATCACCTGGAGTCCTTCTCGATCATCCGCGAAAGGGGAACCGGCCGTCCCGCGGCGCCGGGAAAGGGCGCGGGGGTACGGCCGGGGCCCGAGGCGCGCGGGAGCGGCCTCGGGGTGCCAGCTGTCGTCAGACGACAGCCGTCCCCAGGGGCGGGCCCCGAGAGGTGATCGCGTGGCCGAGAAGGAGAAGCCGCGGCGCCCGGTCGGAACGGGGGCGGCGCGGACGCAGCCGCGGGCGGTGCGGCGGGACGGGCAGCGCCAGCAGCAGTCGTAGCGGAGCCGCGAGGCGGGTGGCTGCGGCTCGCAGCAGGCGGAACGCGGCGCGTTCGCCGTACGCCAGCCACAGGCCGCAGAGCAGGGCGGCGAGAAGGTGGGCGGTGAGCATGCCGGGCGAGGAGGTGGCGCTGGTGGTGGAGGTCGCCGACATATGGCCCATATCCATGGAGTCGGCTGCACTCATATGCATGGAGCCCATGTCTGTGGACCCCATGTCCATGGCCGTCCGCTGTGTCGCGGGCTGTGCCAGGGAGAACGCCGAGTGGAGCGCGGCCTGGGTGGCGACCACGAGGGTCACGATCAGTGGGAGGCCGCGTTCACGGCCCGCCAGGGACCAGGCGGCGCCCGCGGTCACGGCCAGTCCGGCGGCCAGCGCCCATGCGGGGACATGGCGGCCGGACATCAGGACGTGTCCCAGGGCGGCGAGCACCACACAGACGGCCGCGAACACCGCGGACCGTACCGTGCGCGCACCCCACCCTGCCGTCATGGCGCCTCATCCTGGCATCCGAACCTGGGTCTCAGCCGTGGGTACGGAATGTACAGGCGCGGTACTCAGCCGGTCCTACTCCTCGATCACAAGGCCCTTCGCCGCCAATACCGGGGCGAGGCCGCACATCTCGATCACCGTCCTGCCCGCCCGGTACGCGGCGATGAAACCCGCCTCGGCGTCGACCCGTTCCCGCGAGGCGGCGACCGCCTCGGCCGCGTCCTCGCGGCGGACGACGACCACGCCGTCCGCGTCGGCGCGCATGATGTCGCCGGGGCGGACGAGGACACCGCCGACGGTGACCGGCTCGCACATCGGGCCGACGGTCTCCTTGACCGTGCCCTTGATGGAGACGCTGCGGGAGAAGACCGGGAAGCCGAGCGCACGCAGGTCCTCGGTGTCACGGACGCCGGTGTCGGTGATCAGACCGGCGAGGCCCTTGGACTGGCAGGCGTTGGCGAGGACGTCGCCGAAGGAGCCCGCCTCCTCGTAGTCGCCGGCGGAGACGACCACGACGTCGCCGGGGCGGGCGTAGGCGATGGCGGTCTGGAGCATGAGGTTGTCGCGCGGGGCGCACTGGACCGTGAAGGCGGGGCCGCAGAGCGACATCGTGCGGTCGACCGGCTTGATGGCCGAGTCCAGTGCGCCGAGGCGGCCCTGTGCCTCGTGGACGGTGGCCGAGGAGAAGGCGCTGAGCTGCTTGACCAGATCGGGCTCCGGCCGGTCGAACTTCGTGCTGACGCGGATCATGACGACCTTTCGGGCGGGCTTTCAGGCGGAGGGGGCGTCGGTCAGTGCGGCGCAGGCCGTCGCGATGCGCTCGCAGGCCTCGGTGAGGACGTCCGTCGAAGTGGCGAAGGAGATACGGAAGTAGCCGAGCGCGCCGTACGCGGCTCCGTGGATCACCGCCACCTGTTGGCTGTCGAGGAGGTGCAGGGCGAAGTCCTGGTCGTTCTCGATCCGGGTGCCGGAGGGGGTGAACTGCCCGATCGCCGCTCGGCAGTTGACGAGGACGTAGAAGCCGCCGTCCGGGACCGTGCAGCTGAGCCGCGGTATGTCGTTGACGAGCTTCACGGTCTCGTCGCGGCGGGCGCGGTAGACGCGCACGGTGTCCTGGACGAAGTCCCGCGGTCCGGTGAGCGCGGCGGCAGCGGCGGCCTGGCTCACCGAGGAGGGGCACGAAGAGGTCTGGGACTGGAGGGTGTTGATCGCGGTGATCAAGTCCGCCGGGCCGATGCCGTAGCCGATGCGCCAGCCCGTCATCGCGTACGTCTTGGAGACACCGTTGGTGAGGAACACCCGGTCGGCCAGGCCCGGTTCGACGGCCGCGAGCGACGGGGCGCCCTGGTCGCCGTACCAGATCTCGTCGTAGATCTCGTCGGTGAGGACGCCGACGTGCGGGTGGGCCAGCAACACCTGGGCGAGGGCGCGGAGTTCGGCGGTGGTGTAGGCGGATCCGGTGGGGTTTCCCGGGGTGTTGAGGACGAGCCAGCGGGTGCGTTCGGTGATCGCCGCCGTGAGCCGCTCGGGCGTGAGCTTGAAGCCGTCCGACTCCGGGCAGTCGACGATGACCGGGGTGCCGTCGTTGGCGCGGACCATGTCCGGGTACGACACCCAGTACGGGGCGGGGACGATCACTTCGTCGCCCTCGTCCAGAGTCGCCATCAGGGCGAGGAAGATGACCTGCTTCGCGCCGCCGCCGACGGTGATGCGGGAGTCGGGGACGTCGAGTCCGTGACGCTCGCGCAGCTTTCCCGCGATCGCGGTGCGCAGGGCCGAAGTGCCGTTCACCGGCGTGTACTTGGTCTCGCCCGCCTCGATGGCGCGGATCGCGGCGGCCTTGACGTGGTCGGGGGTGTCGAAGTCGGGCTCGCCCACGGTGAGGTCGAGGATGGTGAGGCCTTGGGCCTTCAGTTCGCGGACGCGCTGGGCCGCCGCCGTGCTGGGCGAGGGCTTGATGCGGCCGAGTCGTTCTGCCGTCTTCATGTGATCAGCCCTCCCTGCGCTCGAAGTTGAGGCCGCCGGGCACCTGGAAGGTGGGCAGGATCTCGATGTGGCCGATGTTGACGTGCCGGGGCGCGTCGACGGCGAACTCGATGGCGTCGGCGATGTCCTCGGGCTTCAGGGACTCGTAGCCGTCGTAGAACTCGCGCTGGGCGGCCTCCATGTCGCCGAGGAGGCGACCGAAGATCTCCGTCTCCACCCGGCCGGGGCAGATCTCGCTGACGCGGACGCGGCGGCCGTAGCCGTCGACGCGGAGCTGGCGGGAGAGGGTGTGCACGGCGGCCTTGGTGGCGTGGTAGATCGTGTTGCCGCCGAAGTTGTAGACCCCGGCGATGGAGCTGATGTTGACGATGTGGCCGAGGTCGCGCTCGACCATGCCGGGCATCAGCAGGCGGACCAGGTGCAGGACGGCCTGGATGTTGACGGCGATCTGCTCGTCGACGGCGAACTCGTCGGCGGTGAGGATGTTGCCGGTGCGGGAGACGCCCGCGTTGTTGACGAGGACGTCGATCTGAAGGCCGTCGAGGACGGCGGTGAGCGCCTCGGTGTCGGTGATGTCGACGGCGTGGGGGACGCAACCGGTCTCGTCGGCAAGGGTGTTGAGCCGGTCGGCGTTGCGGGCCACGGCGTGTACTTCGAGGCCGCGCTTGGCGAGCCGTTCGACGACCACGGCTCCGATGCCGGTCGACGCTCCGGTGACGAGGGCCGTCCTGTAGTCGGAGATGGGCATGCTGAGGTGCTCCTTGCTGTGCGGGGTGGGGGGTGCAACGGGCGTGCGGGTGCCGGGAGTTCGTGGGGTTGGGGCTGTCAGGCGTCGCGCAGGGGCAGGTGCGCGCGGTCCTTCACCTTGGACACCGCGAGGAGGGTGCCCAGGGCCGTGATCACGGCGTAGAAGGCCGGCATGTTGACGTTGCCCGTGCGGTCGATGAGGTACGTCATCAGGAGGGGGGCGGTGCCGCCGAAGAGGGCGGAGGAGACGTTGTAGCCGAGGCCGTAGGCGGAGTAGCGCACACGGGTCGGGAAGAGTTCGACCAGGAGGATGTGGATGACGCCCGTGTGGCCGGCGAACACAACTGCCATGACACAGGCGCCGATCACCGCGAGGGCCACGTTGCCGGTGCCGATCAGCAGGTAACAGGGGATGCCGACGATCGCCATCCCGACGGCGGCTCCGGCGAGGACCTTCTTGCGGCCGACGCGGTCGGAGAGGCGGCCCATGTAGGGGATGGCGATACAGATCGCGACCAGGCTGGAGGCGGTGACGAGGAGGCCCTGCACCTTGGTGAAGTCCAGCTCGCTGCTCATGAAGGTGGGCATGTAGCTGAACAGGACGTAGTAACCGGAGCCGTTCATCAGGGGGATGAACAGGGCGAGCAGCATCGCGCGGCGGTGCTCGGCGGACGCGAACGCCTCTTTGAGCGGGTTCTTGGAGAGGCCGTCCTCTTCTTTCAGGCGGGTGAAGTTCGGGGTGTCGCTGATGCGCTTGCGGATGTAGATGCCGGCGATCCCGAGCGGCACGGCGAGCAGGAACGGGATGCGCCAACCCCAGGACTCCATACGGTCGTTGCCGAGTCCGCTGGTCATCGCGGCGGCGACGAGGGTGCCGGTGAGCAGGGCCAGGAACGAGGCGATCTGCGCGTAGCTGGTGTAGAGCCCGCGCTTGCCCTCGGGGGCGTGCTCGGCGAGGAAGCTCATCGCGCCGGAGGCCTCGCCGCCGACGGAGAAGCCCTGCGCCACGCGGAGCAGGATCAGCAGGGCGGGGGCGGCTACGCCGATGCTGGCGTAGCTGGGGAGCACGCCGATGGCCGCGGTCGCGGCGCTGATGAGGAGGATGACGAAGACCAGCATGCGCTGGCGGCCGATGCGGTCGCCGAGGTGGCCGCAGATGACCGCGCCGAGCGGGCGAAAGAAGAAGGAGACGGCGTAGCCGAGGAAGACGAGCTGGACGGCGTTGTCGGAGCCGGGGAAGAAGACGGCGGCGAGCGATCCGGCCATGAAGCCGAAGATGCCGTTGTCGTAGAGCTCGGCGAAGATTCCTACGCAGCCCGCGAGGGTGACCTTGCGGGCGGTTCTGGGGTCGACCGTGTTGGGGACGGGTTGAGCGGCCACGGTACTCATGGCGTCTCCTGATCTATGCAGCAGGCGGGGGATGAGGGGTGTTGCGGCTCCGTGCGGGTGTTTCTTTTTGGGGGGTTGGTATGTGGTGCGGGTCGGTGGGGGCTAGGTGCGCCCACGCGGCGGAGCCGCATATGTCACAGCCCCGCGCCCCTTGAGGGCGGGCCGGTGTCAAGAAGGTGCGGGGGCGCGGATGCGTAGAGCCTCGAAAGCCGTGCGGACCCTGGATCTCAGGGCGTCGATCGCCTGGCGTTGTGCGCGGTGGGCCGTGACCGCCTGGTCCCGGGTGCGGTGGCGGAAGTTGATCGTCTGGCCGGGGCGGACCTGGCCGAGGGCGGACAGGCCGGTGGCGGTGACTACGGCCAGGACGGGGTAACCGGCCGTGACGCCGCGGCCTCGGTGGAGGACGAGGAGTTCGTCACCGGCCGGTACCTCTACGGCGCCGATGGGGACGCCTCGGGAGAGGACCTCGCCCTTGGTGACACGGCGGGGTACTCGGTCGCCCTGGAGGCGCAGGCCGATGTGGTTGCTTCGCGGGGTGACCGTGAAGGGGGACTCGAAGAGGCGGCGGGCCGTGTCGCCGAACTCGGCCCGGTCGGGGCCGTCGGTGACGTCGATGGTCCAGGTGGTGGGGAACGGGGGGACGGGTGCGTTCAGGCGGAAGAGCGGTATCCGCGAGAAGGGGTGATCTATGGGCGGGCAGGCCGTGCGCAGGGCGAGTTCGTCGCCTGCGCGGAGGGGCGGGCCGAAGCCCAGGATCGTGTCGGGGGCGCAACTGCCCTGGAGGTAGTCCGCGTTGAACGAGCCGAGTACGGCCAGGTAGACGCGGAGGCCGCGATGGATGCCGGTGACGCGGATGGTTTCGCCGGCCCGGACCGGGAGCGGTTCCCACTGCGGTCGTACGACACCTTCGACGGTGACGTCCGCGGGGGCGCCCGTCACCGCGACGAGGATGTCGCCGGACGGGACGCACGCGAAGTCGAGGGCGGTGATCTCCAGCAGCGGGGCGCGGTCGTCGTTGCCGCACAGGACGTTGGCGACGCGCGCCGAGTGCTGGTCGGCGGCACCGTTGGCGGGCAGGCCGTAGCGGGAGCGGCCGACGCGGCCGAGGTCCTGCACGGTGACGAGACCTGCGGTGCGGATGGTGAGGGTGTCAGCCATGGCAGTCCGCCAGGCTCAAGTCGGCGTGTTCGTCCCACTGTTGGGGCTCGATGGGCCTGAAGCGGAAGGTGTCGCCGGGGCGGTACGCGGTGATCGGGTCGCTGTGCGGGTCGAGGACGCGTACCGGGGTGCGGCCCAGGAGGGGCCAGCCGCCGGGTGACGGCATCGGGCAGATGACCGCCTGTCGTCCGGCGACCGCGACCGAACCGGCGTCGACGCGGGTGCGGGGCGAGGCGAGGCGCGGTACCGGTTTCGGGAAGGGCGGGCCGTCCGTCATGGGGGCTCCGGCGGGTGCGCCGAGGCAGCGGACGGTGAGGTCGGTTCCTGAGTGCAGGGCGATGATCTCGCCCTCGGACAGGCCGAGTTGGGCGGCGACCTCCGGCAGGTCCGGTCCGTACTCGCCGCCGTAGACGACGGGGACGACGAAGCGGCGTGGGGGTGTCGTCGGGGCGGGGTGCGGGCCGAGGCGGGTCGCCTCGTGGGCCAGGACGCGGCGGACGGTGGCGTGGTCGGTGGTGGCGCAGTCGAACTCGACGAGCAGGGCGTCGTAGGTGGCCACCACGTCGTGGACACCGGTGAGTTGTACGGCGTTCAGGGCGTCGGCGAGGGCGTGGACGAGCCGCCAGGCGGGTTCGGCGTCCAGGCCGACGGTCTTGGCGACGAGGGCGGAGTCGCCGCAGTCGGTGATCGCCACATTGCCGTTCATGTCAGGCGCCCTTGCCGGTCAGGACCTTGTCCAGCGAGGTGATCTCGACGCCCGCGGTGCGGAGTTGCTCCCGGATACGGCCGGCCAGGGCGATCGCGCCGGGGCTGTCGCCGTGCAACAGGACGGTGTCGCAGGAGACTTGGACGTCCGTGCCGTCGGCGCTGCGGATGACGCCCTCGGTGACCATGCGCAGGGTGCGGTGGGCGACCTCGTCGGGGTCGTGGATCACCGCGCCTGGTTCGGAGCGCGGGACAAGGGTGCCGTCGGCGCGGTAGGCGCGGTCGGCGATGCCCACGATGCCGACCCGCAGGCCGCGGGCGCGGGCCGCGTCGGCGAGTTCGCCGTCCTGCGCGAGGACGATCAGCGACTCGTCGAGAGCGGCCACGGCGTCCACGACGGCGCGGGCGTAGTCGGCGCGTACGGCGACCAGGTTGCCGAGGCGGCCGTGCGGGGCGATGTGGTGCACCCGGGTGCCGTGGGCGACGGCGAAGGCCTGGAGGGCGCCGATCTGGTAGAGCACGTCGGTGCGGACCTCGTCGGGGGTGAGGTCCATCGCGCGGCGGCCGAAGCCGACCAGGTCGGGGAAGCTGGGGTGGGCGCCGACGGCGACCCGCTTCTCCACGCAGGTCCGCACGGTCGCGTCCATGATGCGGGGATCGCCGGCGTGGAATCCGCAGGCCACATTGGCGGAGGTGAGCATCTCCAGAAGGGCCGCGTCGTCGCCCATTGTGTAGGCGCCGAATCCCTCGCCGAGATCGGCGACGAGATCAACCATGGGGGTCATGACGTCCTCCGGGAGAGAATGCGGGAACGGGGAACTCCGAGAAAGGGAATTCTGTGGGAGGGTAATTCCGGTAGGGGGATGCCCTGGATGTTCCGCACAACTTATTGCGCCCGTCGCGTGATCGCCAATATCCGTTCGGTCTGGCGTTATCGCGAACCGCTATGACTCCCCTCACACCCGCCGCTCGCCGGGGCTGTGCTTCGGGATGATCCCTCCCTACGATGAGGCTTCGCTCCACCCGGAAGGCCCCGCGCATGGACACCAGACGTCTCTACTCGTTCATCAAGATCATCGACGCGGGGAGCATCACGCGCGCGGCCGACATCCTGCACATCGCCCAGCCGGCGCTGAGCCAGCAACTGTCCGCCCTGGAGGCGCAGTTCGGGCAGCAGCTGCTGATCCGCAGCAAGCGCGGGGTCGCCCCGACCGAGGCGGGCCGGGCGCTGTACCGGCACGCCCAGCTCATCCTGCGGCAGGTGGACCTCGCGCAGGCCGCCGTGGACGTCTCCGGCCGGGCCCCCGCGGGCGGCGTGTCGGTGGGCCTCGCGCCGTACAGCCTGGGCGCCGCCCTCGCGCTGCCGCTGCTCAAGAGCTACCCGGACATCCTGCTGCACATCAACGAGAACTTCGGCGGGGTGATCAGCGAGGCGATCATGACGGGCCGGATGGACATGGCGTTCATCTACGGCGCCGGGCCGCTGCGGGGTGTGCAGTTCGAGCCGGTGCGTACCGAGGACCTCCTCCTGATCGAGGCGCCCGGCGACACTGCGCCGCAGGGGCGGGGCGAGGTGCGGCTCACGGAACTGGCGGACCTGCCGCTGCTGCTGCCCAGCCGGATCCACACGATCCGGCAGGTGGTGGACGCGGCCTTCCAGCAGGCGTCGCTGCGGCTGAACGTGGTGGGCGAGGTGGAGTCGGCGCTGACCCTGGTCAACGCGGTGGACGCGGGCCTCGGCGCGACGGTCCTGCCGTGGTCGGCGGCGCGCGCCATTCTCGATGTCCGGGCCCTGTCCGTACGGCGGATCGTGGAACCCGTCACCACGGTGAAACTGTCCGTGGTCACCTCGGACAATCAGCCGCTCTCGGAACCCGCGCTGGCCGTGCACGACTTGTTCCTGGAACTGATCGACACCGACGAGGATATCGACGCCGACAAGGATAAGGAAGCGCAATAGCGTCACACAAATCCGCTATTTGTTTCCGGTGACCGCCGGGGCTAGCTTTTTTCGAAACCTCTTGGCAACCACTTCGAAATCGTTCGCCCGGTCGGTAATACGCGGCTCGTCACTGGAGAAACACATGAAGAAGCGTGTCCTCGCCACCCGTGAGAACCTGCCCGGCCGAGGCCTGGACCGCCTCTCCGAGAGCGCGGAACTGGTGGCCTGGCCCGGTACCGGCAAGCCCGGCCCCGTCGACCTCGCGGCCCTCGCCCCAGGGGTGAGCGGTGTTCTGGCCCTCGGCAACGACCCGGTGGACGCGGCCCTGATGGACGCGGCGGGCCCCTCCCTGCGCGTCGTCGCCCTCGCCAGCATGGGCTTCGACAACGTCGACCGGGCCGCCGCCGAGGAACGCGGGGTCGTCGTCACGCACACGCCCCGCGTCCTCGCGGAGACCACCGCCGACCTCACCTTCGCGCTGATCCTCGCCGCCCGCCGCAGGCTCGGCGCGGCCGGGGCGAGCCTCGCGGAGGGCTCCTGGGGGCTGTTCCGGATGCACGACTACCTCGGCCTGGACGTCCACGGCGCCACCCTCGGGCTGATCGGCTACGGCCAGATCGGCCGCGCGGTGGCCCGCCGGGCGCACGGTTTCGGGATGCGGGTGATCCACCACGACCCGTACGCCCCCGACGACGACCTCTCGACCTCGGTCGGCCTGGCCGCGCTGCTGGCCGACGCCGATGTGGTGTCGCTGCACGTGCCGCTCACCGAGGAGACCCGCCATCTGATCTCGGCCCGCGAACTGGCCGCGATGAAGCCGACGGCCACGCTGGTCAGCACCTCGCGCGGCGGAGTCGTGGACGAGGCGGCCCTGCTCGACGCGGTCCGCGAGGGCCGCCTGCACTCGGCCGGGCTCGACGTCTTCGAACGCGAGCCGATGGGACGGGAGTTGTCCCCGCTGGTCGCCGAGCCCAACGTGATCGCACTCCCCCACATCGGGTCGGCCACCGAGGCGACCCGGGCCGCGATGGTCGACCTGGCGGTGGACAACATCCTCGACGTGCTGGCCGAACGGCCCGCGCGTACGCCCCTTCCGGGCACACCGGTCGGCGGCTGAGCGTCTCCGCTCAACTCCCCCACGCCTGAACGCCGGTGAGTCCGTCGACCCACTGCAACAGGAACCGCAGTGCCTCCTGCGAGGGCGAGTCCGGCGGCGCGGTGTAGGCCACGAGCAGTTGCTCGGGGTGGGTGTCGACGGTGAACTGCTGGACGTCGAGGGTGAGTTCACCGGCGACCGGATGGACGTACGTCTTGGTGAGCTGCCGCGGTCCCCGTACCTGGTGGCCGGCCCACCAGGTACGGAAGTCCGGGTCGCGGGCGCCGAGTTCGGCGACCAGGGCGGTCAGCGCGGGGTCGTGCGGGGTGCGGCCCGCCTCCATGCGCAGGACGGCGACACACTCGCGGGCGGCCCGGGGCCAGTCGGCGTACAGGGCGCGGAAGTCGGCGTCGAGGAAGGTGAGCCGGATCAGGTTGCGCTCGGCCGGGGGCAGCGCGCCGAAGTCGGTGAGGAGTGCCGAGGCCGCGCGGTTCCAGGCGAGTACGTCCATGCCCCGGTGCAGCACCATCGCCGGGACGTCGTGCATCGTGTCGAGCAACTGCCGTAGCCGGGGCGCCACTTCGGGCCGTCCGGCCGGTCGGGCGGCCGGGCCGGGGGCGACCTCGGCCAGGGTGAAGAGGTAGGCGCGCTCGTCCGGTGCGAGGTGCAGCGCGTCGGCGAGCGCGTCCAGAACTGCGCGGGAGCCACGGCGGGTGCGGCCCTGTTCCAGGCGGACCACGTAGTCGACGCTCACGTGCGCGAGGTGGGCGAGTTCCTCCCTGCGCAGCCCGGGTACGCGGCGCAGTCGGCCGTCGTCGGGGAAGCCCGCCTCGTTCGGGTCGCGTTCCGCGCGGCGGGCGCGCAGGAAGTCGCCCAGTTCGTTGCCGGAGAGGGATGCGTCGGGGTCTGTCATGCCTCCAGTGTCGTCGGGGCCGCGCGCGTGTGCCTGGTACAGAACCGCATAGGCAGAGCCGTCCCTGGTGGCGCGGGGGCGGGCGGGCCGACGGTGGGGGCATGGCCGTAGAACGGCTTCCCCTCTCTCCCACTGGAGTGCTCCCCCATGCGTAGTGACGTCGTCTTTCCCAGTGCCGGCCTGAAGCTCGCCGGTCACCTGTACCGCCCGGATGGGATTCCGCGGGCCGCGATCGTGGTCGGGCATCCCGGGACCGGGGTGAAGGAACAGGCCTCCGGCCTGTATGCACGCCTGTTGGCCGAGCGGGGGTTCGTCACGCTGGCCTTCGACGCCGCGTACCAGGGGGAGAGCGAGGGTGAGCCGCGCGGCTTGGAGGACCCCGGGCAGCGGGTGGAGGACCTGAAGGCCGCGGTCTCCTACCTCGGCGCTCTCGACGGGGTCGACCCCGAGCGCGTCGGGGTGCTGGGCATCTGTGCCTCCGGTGGGTACGCGCTGGCGGCCACCGCGACCGACCCGCGTGTCCGGGCGGTGGCCACGGTGAGCGCCGTCGACATCTCACGGCAGTTCCGGCTCGGTGCGGACGGCGGTCAGGACCCGGCCGTCGTACAGGGTCTGCTGGCCGCGGCGGCGGAGGCGCGTGGTGCGGACGTCGAGCGCTTCCCGCTCTTCCCGGCCACCGAGGAGGAGGCTCGCGCGGGCGGCCCGCATGCCTACGAGGGCTGGGAGTACTACTGCACTCCGCGCGCACAGCACCCCCGCTCGGCGAAGTCCCTGACCTGGTCGAGCGTCGACCGTATCGCCGGTTTCGACGCGTTCTCGTCCCTCGGCCTGATCGCGCCGCGTCCTGTGCTGTTTATCGCCGGGCGGGCCGCCGTGACCTCCTGGATGAGTGTGGAGGCGTATCAAAAGGCTTATGGGGTCAAGGAGTTGGCGTGGATCGAGGGCGCTTCGCACGTGGATCTCTATGACCGGGACGAGTACGTCACGCCCGCCGTCGAGAAGCTGAGCGGCTTCTTCGGCGCCCACCTGGGGGTGTGATCCGGTAGACAGCCAAAACTGCACAAGTAACTTGGCAAAGTTGCTTGTGCAGTTTTACGGTGGGGTCATGAACACGAACCCCGAGCGGCCGCCGACCGTCGCCACCGCGCAGCGGCTCAGCGACGCGATCATCCGGCTGCGGGCGCGGCTGCGCACCGAGTCGGGGCAGCACGCGACCGGTCTCACGCCCACGCAGCTCGCCGTGCTGGGGAGCGTCGTACGGGAAGGGCCCGTCACGGCGGCGCGGCTGGCCGCGCTGGAGCGGGTCAGCGCGCAGTCCATCGCGCAGAGTCTGGCCGTGCTGAAGGCCGCCGGGCTGGTGCACAGCGAGCCCGACGCGCGGGACGGCCGCAAGAAGCTGATGAGCCCCGACCCCTCCGCCACCGAGCTGATCGACACGCTGCTCAAGGGCCGTGCCACTTTCCTGGCGCGGGCCATCGACCAGCTGGTCGCCCCGGAGGAGCGCGAGGACGTCGACAAGGCCATCGAGCTGCTGGAGCGCCTCGCCGGGGCCGAGCTGGACAACGGCCGCATATGAGCGCCGACGCCGCCAAAGCCGTGGCCGCCGCGCGCGACCTCGCGCGCAAGCCGTTCGCCTGGACCTTCACGACCCCGCTGTATGTGGGCGCGAGCCTCAATCCCGTCAACAGCTCCATCATCGCGACCGCGCTGGTGCCGATCGCCACCGAGCTGCATGTCTCGGTCGGCAGCACCGCCGTACTGGTCTCCTCGCTGTACCTGGCCAGCGCCATCGCGCAGCCCACCGCCGGCAAGCTGGCGGAGGTGCTCGGGGCGCGCCGGATCTTCCTGGCCGGGATCGTGCTGGTGCTGCTCGGCGGTGTCGTCGGGGGGCTCGGCCAGAACCTGGCGATGCTGACCGTCGCCCGCGTGCTGGTCGGGATCGGGACCTCGGCCGCGTTCCCCTGCGCGATGGTGCTGATCCGGCGCCGCGCCGAGGACGCCGGGCTCGACGGGCCGCCGGGCGGGGTGCTCGGCGGGATCGCGATCGCGGGTATGGCCACCGCCGCCGTCGGGCCGCCGATCGGTGGGCTGCTGGTCGGCGCGGGCGGCTGGCGCTGGGCGTTCCTCATCAACATCCCGGTCACCGCGATGGCGATGGTGATGGCGGTGCGCTGGCTGCCCAAGGACCCGGCGCTCGACCGCGCGGACCGGCGGTTCCGCAGGGTCGCCGACCGGATCGACCTGCTCGGCATCCTCGGTTTCGCCGTGACGATGAGCGCGCTGGTCATCTTCCTGATGGACCTCCCCCGGCTGGACTGGATCGCCCTCGCCGTCTTCGCGCTGGCCGCCGTACCCACCGTCCGGTGGGAGCTGCGCAGGACCGCGCCGTTCTTCGACTTCCGCGGCCTCGCCGCCAACGGCGCCCTCACCCGCACCTATCTGCGCCAGGGACTCACCCTGCTCGGCACCTACTCGGTGATGTACGGCATGACGCAGTGGATGGAGGCCGCGCACGGGTACTCCACCGTCACCGCGGGACTTCTGCTGCTGCCGATGGGCGCCGTCTCCGCGCTGCTCTCGCGCCCGCTGGCCAGCCGCAACCTGGTGCGCGGCCCGCTGATCGCCTCGGCGGTGACCATGCTGATCGGCTCGGCCGGGATCATGCTGCTCACCTCGGACAGCCCGGCCATCGCGCTCGTGCTGGTCTCGCTGGTCTTCGGCGTCACCTCGGCCGCCACCACCGTGGGCAACCAGACCGCCCTCTACCTCGCCGCGCCGCCCGACCAGATCGGCACCGCCTCCGGGCTGTTCCGGACCTTCGGCTACCTCGGCACCATCACGTCCGCCGTGATCGGCGGGATCGTCTTCCGCGACGGCGCGAGCGACCACGGCCTGCACATCCTCGGCCTCGTCCTGGTCGGGGCGGGCGTCGTGGTCCTGCTGCTGACCGTGCTGGACCGCCGGCTGATGGGCCGCGGCACGACCACCTGACCCCCTATGAAGTACGCAATCAAGGAGAACCCCTCGTGAGCACCACCCCCCTCCCCACGATCGACCCCGCGCGGACCGCGCTGCTGGTCATGGACTTCCAGAACGGGATCGTCCCCGCCGCGCCCGACTCCGACGCCCTCGTCGAGCGGGTCAAGGACTCCATCGCCGACGTCCGCGCGGCCGGTGGCACCATCGGGTACGTCCGCGTCGCCTTCACCGAGGACGACTGGGCGGCCGTCCCCGAGCACAACCCGACCTTCGGCGGCGTCGCCGGGGCGAAGATGCTGCACCACGAGGACGCCTCGACGCAGATCGACGAGCGCCTCGCCCCCGAGGACGGCGACGTCGTCGTCCGCAAGATCCGCTACGGCTCCGGCTCGACGACCGATCTCCACGAGCAGTTGGGCGAGCGGGGCATCGACACCCTGGTGCTCGCCGGGATCAGCACCAGCGGTGTCGTCCTGTCCACCGTCATGGACGCCGCCGACCGCGACTACCGCGTCCTCGTCCTGTCCGACGGCGTCGCCGACCCCGACGCCGAGACCCACCGGCTGCTGGTCGAGAAGGTGTTCCCGTCCCGCGCCCGGGTCATCGACACGGCGGCGCTACGAGGGCTGCTGGCCGCCGCCTGACGGCTTCCCCGGGAAGACCACCCGGAGCTTCCGCACCCGCCCGTCCTGCCGGAACATCAGCCAGGCGAGGCTGGGCGGGCAGGGGTTGGAGATCCCGGCGGGGTTGACGGCCTCCATCTCCCAGATGGCGATGTCACGGCTGGCCACGACATGGCGCAGATGCTGGGTCACGCCCTTGGTGCGGGTCTCCCGCATGGCCGGGAAGGGATGGACGCGTCCGCCCTCCTTGTTGAGGACACCGACCAGTTCGGTCTCGGCCGGCCACAACTCCAGGATCTCGCCGGGTAGTTGACCGCGCATCGCGCCGTCCAGCGTGACCTCGGCCTCCTGTCGGCTGTCCTCGGTGATCGCGGCGGCGTCCTCGTGGCCCTGCGTCCGGGTGGACAGCAGCACCTTGGCCATCTTCGCCCTGGCCTGGTTGAGCCGGCTGCGCACGGTGCCGACCGGCACCTCGCAGGCCTCGGCGATCTCCTGGTACGAGGTGATCCCGCTGAAGTGCCGCAGCATCAGCACCAGCCGCTGCTGCTGCGGCAGTTCCTCCACCGCGTCCCAGATCCAGTCCCGCATCGCGTGCTGCTCGATCAGCCGCTCCGGGTGCGAGGGCCCGTCGTCCCGCGACCGCGACTGCTCCAGCCCGTCGAGCCCGGGAAACTCCCGGTTGGCCCGCAGCCGCATCCGCGCGGAGTTCCGTACGATCGCCCGCAGCCACGCCCCCACGGCAGCGGGCTCCCGCACGTCCCCGATGCGCCGCAGCGCGGTCAACGCGGCGTCCTGTACGGCGTCCTCGGCGTCGGGGCCGTAGCCGAGCAGGCTCAACGCGACCGCGCGCATGGGCGCCTGATGGCGTGTCAGCAGAAGTCCCAGGGCGCCGGTGTCGCCCGCCTGGGCCCTGCGGGTGAGTTCCTCGTCCGTGGGGTGGTTGAGGGGCACCATGAGTCCGAAGCCTCCATGACGACGCATCGCGAACGGTGTGCTGCCAGGGCCTCGTGCATCGGGTCGAGGGGCCCCTGCCGAGGAAGATACGCCGGAGCGGCTCCTCGGCAAGGGCGTTCTCACTCCTCGGACCGGGTGCCGGTCTCGGGCAGCCAGCTGCCGTGGAAGCCGGACGGGACCGGGTACGGCAGTTCGACGACCGCCTGCACCGAGAGGTCCGCGGCGTCGAGGACGAGGAGTTCGCCCGCCGCGCCGTCGTCGTCCGAGAGGAGCGACAGGAGCCAGCCCTCGTCCTCGGCGGTGCCGTCGGCCGCCGGTACAAAGACGGCCTCGCCGGAGTAGCGGCTGCCGGGCGTCTTGTGGACGTCGTCGGTCCCGCGCGCGAGGTCGTGCTTGGCGATGCCGTCGCCGTTGACCGTGTAGAGGTAGCGGTTCGGGCGCCCGGTGAGGGTCTCGTTGTGGGTGGGGAACTCGGCCTCGCGGTCGTCGAGTTGGGACTCGGCAACCTTGCCGGCCGCCGGGTCGAGGATCCACCGGTACAGCACGGACGGCGCCTGGGTGTGACCCGGTTCCCGCACTCCGACCTGGCCGGTCGGCACGCCGGGGGCACCTGAACCGCCGGGTCCGCCGATGTCGCCCCAGACCTTCCGGAACCCGGCGTCGTCGTAGCGCACCGCGTCCAGCACCACCCGCCCCTGCGCGTCCTCGTAGGCGTTGCCCACGTGGAAGACGTAGCAGGGGTCGACGTCGAACCAGCGCACCTCGGTGACGCCGGGCTCGCGCGACATGATCCCGATCCGGGCTCCGTAGGCCTCGGCCCACCGGTAGGGCATGCCACCGCGTCCCGCCAGTTCGGCGTCGAAGACCACGGGCAGGTCCATCCACACGATGTGGTGCTCGGTGATCGCGAAGTCGTGCATCATCGTCGGGCCCGGCACGTCGATCGGCCGGCTGTCGAGCAGTTCGCCCTCCGGGGTGACCCGGTGGTAGGTGAGGTAGGGCGGCGCGAACCCGGTCCCGAACAGGTGGAGTTCACCGGTGACCGGGTCCTCCTTGGGGTGCGCGGTCATCGCGGTGGTGAGTTTCCCTCCGAAGTCGTACGGCCCGATGGTGTCCAGCTCCGGGGTGACCCAGTAGGGCAGGCCGACCTCGCACAGCGCGAGCACGGTGTCGGCGTGCCGGATGACATGGGTGTTGGCCGGTGTCGCGGCCAGGTCGATGCTGAAGTCCTCGCGGACGAAGGGGTGGCCCTCCAACTCCCTGGTGCGGACCCACCTGTTGCGGTACCACTCGGCGCCGCCGTCGCGCAGCCGGATGCCGTGCAGCATGCCGGGGCCGGTGAACCAGTGGCCCTTGTCCTCGCCGGGCAGCGGGTTGGGGCCGTTGCGCAGATAGCGGCCGTCCAGTTCGGGCGGCAGGGTGCCGCGCACGGTGAGCCGCGCGGCGGTGTGCTCCTCGGGGACCGGGGCGAAGCGGCCCCGGAGGTACAGCGGAACGGTTGTCTCGTCGGTCATCGGTGCTTTCCTTGTCGAGCCGTGCACCCGAACCGCCTTGGTCCGGGCGGGAGTTGGCCGCGGCGGCGGACACCCGCCGGGCATCCGCCGCCGCGGTGCGACGGCCGCGCTGAGCACCGCGGCCGCCACGACTGCCTGCGCGGAGGCCTCACGCGGTGGTGCCGGTCGCCGCCTTCCCGATGAACGCGGCGACCTCGGCGGGCTTGGACACGTACACGGCGTGGCTGCCGCCGGTCTCGGCGACCGTGGCACCGGCGCGCTCGGCCATGGCCCGCTGGGCGGGCGGCGGGATCATGCGGTCGTCCGTGGCGACGAGGTAGAAGCTCGGCTTGGCGCGCCAGGCGGGCAGGGTGACCGCACCGCCCAACGCCTCCAGTCCCCACGGCACTTGGGAGTCGGCGAGGAACTCGGCGTCGGCGGCGGGCAGGTCCCCGGCGAAGGACGCGGCGAACTTCTCCCGGTCGAGGAAGAGGAACCCGTCGACGGGCGGCAGGATCGGCGGGACCGGGGCCCCGGGCGGCGGGTCGGCGATGAGGGTGTTCACGGACTCGCCCTTGTCGGGCGCGAAGGCCGCGATGTAGACGAGCGCCGACACGTTCTCGTGGTTCCCTGCCTCGGAGATCACGGCGCCGCCGTAGGAGTGTCCGACGAGTACCGTCGGGCCGTCCTGGGCGTCGAGGACCCGCTTGGTCACGGCGACGTCGTCTTCGAGGGACAGGGTCGGGTTCTGGACGACGCTCACGCGGTAGCCGTCGGCGCGGAGTGCGTCGTAGACGCCCCGCCAGCCGGATCCGTCGACGAATCCGCCGTGCACGAGGACGATGTTCTTCGCGATGCTCACAATGCGTCAACTCCTTTGTGGGTGAGTGCTTCGGTGCTGGTCCGCGGGGTCACTGAACGGCCCGCACCGGCGGTTGGGCCTGCGCCAGGGCCATGAGCCGGGCCTGGACGCGGGCGGGATAGACCTTCGTGAAGACCGCGGGGCCGACGAGCCCGACGACATGCGCGGTGATGCCCACCCACGCCGGGGCGTCCACCGCGCCGGCGACGGCCAGGCTGACGGCGATGAAGGTGAAGCCTGCTCCCCAGGCGCTGGTGATGTAGTTGTTGACCTGGAGGAACCCCGGCGTGTCCCAGTACTCGCGGGGGGTCTGCCGCTTGGCGATCCCCAGCGTGAAGGGGCTCCAGACCACCAGGCTTCCCCAGGCCGTGCCGCCCAGCCAGACGAAGGAGATGACGTCGGTGTGGTCGGCCAGCGACGAGTCCGGCCTGGCGACGGCGATCGCGCCGATCACCACGAAGTAGGCGAGGGTGCTGATCTCCAGGACCAGGGCGTCGAAGCCGACCCCGCGGCGACGGTCGTTGAGCATCATCAGCAGCCCCGTGACGAGACCGCCGAGCGCGCCCCAGCGCCAGTCGAAGGACGTCAGGACGCCGGCGACGATCCAGGGGGCGAATCCGGGCAGATAAGCCAACATTGATTGTTCCTCGGTGGAGTGCAGTGGACGCCGACTAGATGCGCGGCGGCCCTCGAAGTTCGAACCTCGCTTTGTGACGCTCGTCACGCAGCTGCCGGGCCCTAACCGGATAGATCTATCCACTTAATGTAGGGTGGTGCGCATGACCTGTCGAGAGGAGTTCTGATGTCACGCAAGAACCGGCTGCCGCTGGCGGCCGTCGTCCTGCTGCTGAACGCGGTGCAGTGGGTGGTGTCCGAGGCGGTCGCCGCGGCCGCCTGGACCTCACCGCCGTACAGCTACGCCACGAACTACATCAGCGACCTGGGCGTCCCCGACTGCGGCACGCACTACCAGGGCCGCACCATCTGCTCGCCCGATCACGCGCTGATGAACACGTCGTTCATCGTGCAGGGCGTCCTGTTCGCGACCGGCGCGATCCTGCTGGCGCTCACCCTGCTCACCGGCCGCGCGCGCCGGGTCGTCATCGCCCTCGCCGCGGCGCACGCGGTGGGCTTCCTGCTGGTCGGCCTGTTCCACGGCTCGCCGGACGGCCCGGGCTACAGCCTGGGGCTGCACGTCGGGGGCGCGGCGGTCGCCATCCTGTGCGCGAACACGATCGTGATCCTCGCGGGCTCCCTGCGCAGCCTCCAACTGCCGCGCGCCTACCGGGTGTTCAGCATCGCGGTCGGCGCCCTGGGGCTGCTGAGCGAGGCGTTCGTGGGCGCCTCCACGAGCACGGCCGGAATCTTCGAGCGGGGCGGGGTCTACTCGTGGCTGCTGTGGAGCGCCGTCACCGGCGTCTGCGTCCTGGTACGGCACCCGCGCCGACCGGTCGAGGTGAGGATGCCGGAGAATGTCCCGGCGTGAGCCCCGAAACACAACGCCCGCTGCGCGCGGACGCGGAACGGAACCGCCGCCTCATCATGACGACGGCCGACCGCCTGTTCGCCCGACGCGGGGCCGCCGTCCCCCTCAACGAGATCGCCCGCGAGGCGGGCCTCGGCGTCGGCACGGTGTACCGGCGCTTTCCGGACCTCCAGGCGCTGATCGACGCCCTGTTCACCGAGCGGTTCGCGGTGTTCCTGCACCTCGCGACCACGGCCGCCGAACAGCGGGACCCGGCCGGTGCGCTACGGCACTATCTGCTGGAGGCGGCACGGATGCGGGCCGAGGACCGCGCCCTCGAAGTCGTCCTGGCCAACGCCGACTTCACCAAGGGGACGACCGCCCGGACGCGTGACCAGCTCGGCCGGCTCGTGGACGGCTTGGTGGCCAGGGCGGTGGCGGCGGGCGCGGTCCGCGAGGACTTCGCCAGCGCCGACGTGTACGCCTTCCTGTACATGATCGGCGCCGTGGCCGACCGCACGAACGACGTGGCCCCGGACGCCTGGCGCCGCTACGCGGAGGCCCTGATGGTCGGCTTCGGCCTCGACCCGTCACCGGCCCCGCACCCGCACCCGACGGCCATGACCGACGACCAGCTCCTCGACAGCTGGCCAAAGCCTTCGGCCGGACAGGACTAGCGGACAGGACTAGCGGGCGGGTCGGTCCTCCCGGTCCTCCACCAGCAGCCGAGCGACCCCCTGGTCGCTGAACACCTCCCGCAGGGCGAGGGCGATGCCGCCGTGGAGCGCGGAGGTGCCGTCGGGGCGGGTCGTGGTGATGGTCAGCTTGCGGGTGGTCAGGGGCAGGGCGCGCTGGTAGACCACGGCGCGCACCCCGGACAGGAGGTCGTCGCGCAGGTCGCTCAGCGGGCCGCCGAGGACCAGGGTGCGGGGGTTGTACATGAGGACGAGCATGGCCGCGAGTTCGCCGATCGCGGCGGCGGCCTGGCGCAGCGCGTGCACGGCGGAGGGGTCGTTGTCGGCGATGCGCTCGGCGAGTTCGCGTTCGCCGTGCCGGGGATCGTCGTCGGTGGTCTCGGGGATGCCCAGGGTGCGCAGGACGGCCCGGTGCGAGGCGACGCCTCTGACGCAGCCGACGTTGCCGCAGGTGCACAGGGAGTCGCCGCCGTCGGCGGCCCGGATGTGGCCGACATCGCCCTCGGCGCCGTCGGCCCCCCGGTAGATCTCGCCGGAGTGGGTGACGAGTCCGGCCCCGATGCCGGCCGCGATCTTGAGGCAGAGGACCGGGGTGTCGATCTCGTCCTGGACCGCCTCGCCGAGCGCCATGAGGTTGGCGTCGTTGTCCACCAGGGCGGGGGCGCCGAAGCGCGCGCCGAGCGCCTCGGCGGCCGGGTAGGCGTCCCAGCCCGGCATACCGGTGGGGCGTACGGCGCAGCCGTGCTGGAAGTCGACGGGCCCGGGCAGCCCCATCACCACGTGCCGGACCCGGCGGGGGTCGCGCCCGGCCTTCTCCAGCAGGCCCAGCAGCCGCTCGGAGATCCGCTCCAGCACCGTTTCCGGCCCGGAGTCGAGGCGGACGTGCACGGTGTCCTCGGCGAGCAGCCGTCCGGTGAGGTCGGCGATCGCGACGCGGGAGGCCAGGGTGTCGACATCGGCGACGGCGATGGTGCCCGCGCGCGGGGAGAGCGTCAGCACCCGGGGCGGGCGGCCGCGCACCGACTCGCTGGGTTCGATCTCCTCCAGGATGCCGTGCGCGACGAGATGGGCGACCTGCTGGCCGACCGTCGAGCGGGCGAGTCCGCTGCGCCGCGCGATGTCGGCACGGCTGGTGGCCTCGCCCGAGACGACGAGATCCAGGACCCGGCGCAGACCCACGGGGACCGCGGGCAGCAGCACCGGCGCGGTCGGATGGATCCCGTCTTTATGAAACGTCACGATCTTAATTCCGCCTCCCTGAGCCCTCTCACCATCCGGCCTGGGGTGCGAGCCCGTCAACCAGGACATTCGGACCGCCGCGGTCAGGGCATTCCGCCATCTTTAGTGCGTCACAAAAACTAAAAACGGCATCTTGTCCCTCACATACGAACCAAACGATGGTGTGGGGCAACCCGGTGTTCACGCCGTGGCCGATCGGACGACAGCGGCACGAAGGCTCCCGGGCGGCTCGAAAAAGTTCGGGATTTTAGCCAGAAGAGGAATCCGAGGCAATGAGATCGGATCACTCGACGGACCACGCACTGGCGATCAAGGTCCTGTCCAGGTGCGAATCCGCCCTCCCCGGGCGGCACTTCGGCACGTCGTCCGCGCGCTCCCGCCGACTTCCCGGCAAGTCGGGCATCACGTCTGAGCTGCGTGTTTCCCTCTTCCCGCACGTCGACCGGCCGCGCCCGCACGACCGGTTACCCCTGCCCCGCACGGGCGTCTGACACCCCGTCAACTCGATTCATCACGATTCGATAACCGAGCCCTCGATGGTCCGCTCACCGGACCGCGGCTCTCGTGCCACTCGGCGGCACGGCCCTTAAATGCCGAACAACCCGGCCGGAACCGGTCACTTCCGCGACCCCCGACCCCGGACCCGCTCGCTCGTTCCGCTCTCTCCCCGGAGGAACCCACGGCATGGTCAAGCACCCGCACCGCATCGGCATCCTGGGCAGCGGCAACATCTTCGGCCGGTATGTGACCGGCCTGGCCCGCTGGCCGGAACTGCGGATCGTCCGCGTCGGCGACATCGACACGGCCCGCGCCAAACAGGCCGCGGCCGAGCACGACATCGCGGCCTGGGGCGACGACGCGGAGCTCTACGCCGACGACACGGTGGACATCCTCGTCAACCTCACCCCGCCCGTGCACCACGCCCGTACCGTCGTCGCCGCCCTGGAGGCCGGCAAGCACGTCTACGTCGAGAAGCCCCTCGCCACCACCGTCGAGGAGGGCCGAACCGTGCTGGCCGCGGCGGCAAGCAGCGGGCGGATCCTCGGGGCGGCGCCGGACACCTTCCTGGGCAGCGCGAGCCAGACGCTGCGCAAGGCGATCGACTCGGGGGCGATCGGCACCCCGATCGGCGCCTCCGCGTTCATCGGCCACAGCAAGGCCGAGACCTGGCACCCGAACCCGGCCTTCCTGTTCCAGGAGGGCGGCGGCCCCGTGATGGACATGGGCCCGTACTACTTCGCGATCCTCGTGAACGCCCTCGGCCCGGTGCGGTCGGTCGGCGCGAGCACCCGCATCGGCGCCCCGATCCGGACCGTCACCTCGCCCGAGCGGACCGTCGACTCCGTCGAGGTCACCGTCCCCACCCACGCCGCCGCCGTCCTCACCTTCGCGTCCGGGGTCATCGGCACCACCCAGATGAGCTTCGACGTCTGGGACACCGACCTGCCCGCCATGGAGATCTACGGCACCGAGGGCACCCTCTCGCTGCCCAACCCGAACCACTTCGACGGCGACGTACGGCTGCGCCGGCACGGCGACGCCGAGTGGACGGTGCTGGAGCCGGCCGTCGAGCTGTTCGGCGCCGTCGGCACCCGCGAACAGGCCCGACGCGGCCTGGGCGTACGGGACTTGGCGACGGCGGTCGAGGGCGGGCCGCACCGCGCCAACGCGTCCTTCGCCTTCCACGTCCTCGAAGCGCTCTGCGCGGTGGAGGACTCCTCGCGCTCGGGCCGCACCGTGCGGCTGGAGAGCAGCTGCGAACGCCCCGAACCCCGTTACTCCGCCTGACAGTTCAGCCCCCGATCACCTTCTGCGAAAGGCCTCCCGTGACCATCAGCCCCGAGAAGATCGCGATCAACCCGTTGCAGTGGATCGCCACCGACGACGGCTGGATCGACCCCACCATCGCCCCGCCGCTGCCAGAACGCCTCAAGGTCATCAAGGAGTCGGGGATCAACTCCGTGCACGCGGAGGTACCGGCGGACCTCAGCACCGCCGAGTACGGTCAACTCCTCGCGGATCACGGCCTGTTGCCCGCCCCCGGCTACATCTCGGGCCCGCTGCCCCTGGACGAGGAGAGCCTGCGGGCACATCTGGAGAAGACCGACCGGATCAGCACGCAGATGGCCGAACTCGGCCTGCCCACCGTCTTCGTGGCCACCGGCATGAACAAGCAGGCGCCCCGCGTGCACCGCCCCGCGGTGGGCGCCGACGCCACTCCTGAACGGCTGGAGCGGGTGCGGGACGTGTTCGCGCGGATGGGCGAGACGACGAAGGCCAACGGCATCACCGCCGCCTTCCACCCGCACATCGGGACCTGGGCGGAGACCGAGGAGGAGACCCGCTTCATCCTCGACACCATCCCCGCGGACGTCCTGTCCTTCGGCCCCGACATCGGCCACCTCGGCTGGGCGGGCGCCGACGTCATCGGCCTGATCCGCGAGTACGGGGACCGGGTCGCCGCGATGCACGTCAAGGACTTCCACGCCGACATCGCCGCGCGCGGCCGGGCCGAGGGCTGGACCTACCAGCAGACCGTCCTCGCCGGTCTGTGGGCGGAACCCGGCCACGCCTCCGTCGACATTCCCGCCACGCTCGCCGCACTGCCCGACAGCTTCGACGGCTGGCTGGTCATCGAGGTCGACAAGGGCGCCCAGCCCACCCCCGAGGAGAGCGTGCGGCTCTGCGGCGAGTGGGCCCGACAGCAGCACTGACCGTTCCGGCACCCGGAGTTGGAGGCTCGACGTGCCCGCAGCGTACGGATTCACCGCATACGGCGGACCGCAGGTGCAGCGGTTCCTGGATCTGCCCACGCCCGTGCCGGGGCCCGGCGAACTCCTCGTCGAGGTGCGGGCCGCCGGGGTCAACCCGGTGGACTGGAAGGTGCGTTCGGGGATGCACCGCACCTTCCTGCACCTCGACCTGCCGGCCGTGCTCGGACGGGAGGCCGCGGGCACGGTCGTACAACTGGGCCCGGGCGTCGACGAGTTCGCGGTCGGCGACCCGGTGTTCGGCTCCACCGACCGGGGCTGCGGCGGCTACGCGCACCACGCGCTGCTCACCGCGCGCCGAACGGCACCGAAGCCCGCCGACATCTCCTGGACCGACGCGGCGGTCCTCCCGGTGGCCGCCGGCACCGCCCACGACGCGATCGAACAGCTCGCACCGAAGCCCGGCGAGAGCCTGCTGATACTCGGCGTCGGCGGCGGAGTCGGTGTCGTGGCCGCGCAACTCGCCCGGCAAGCCGGGGTGTTGGTCTCGGGCACGGCCGCCACGGCCAAGCGCGAGTTCGTCGAATCACTGGGCGTCACCGCCATCCCCTACGACGGCAACGACTTCAGCACCCGACTCCGCAAGACCCTGCCGGACGGGGCCGACCCGATCCCCGGGAGCGGAGACATGACCGACACCACGCAACTCGCCCAGGACGCCAGGGCGTTCGTCACCGGCACGGCCGCCACGGCCGAACGCGAGTTCGTCGAATCACTGGGCGCCACCGCCATCCCCTACGACGGCAACGACTTCAGCACCCGACTCCGCAAGACCCTGCCGGACGGGGCCGACGTGATCCTCGATCTCGTGGGTGGGGACGCGCTGCGGAGCGTCGTGCCGGTGATGTCACTCGGCTGCCGGATCCTCACGGTGGCCGACGCCGAGACGGCGGCCCGGTTCGGGGCCCGCCCGTTGTCGCGCGAGAGCACGACGGAATCGCTCGCCGGACTGGCCCGGCGGGTGGCGGACGGACGGCTCGATCCGATGGTCCGTTCCGTCTTCCGGTTCGAGAACGCGGCTGCCGCGCTGCGTGCCGTCGAGTCCGGCCATCCCTGGGGCAAGGTGGCCCTCGACCTGTGTGGCGACCGCTGACCTGCGCCGACCGGTCGCCGACGGTGCGACCGGCCCCTCACCCAAGCTCCTTCCCACCACCCTCGCAGCACAAGGAGTTCCGATGTCACTCACCAAGCAAAGCCGGTACCGCAGACTGACCGCGGGCGTCGCCGTGGGCACCGCCCTGCTCACCTCGGCCGCGTGCAGCGCCGCCACCCAGCCCGCCGCCCAGAGTTCCGCGTCCACCGGGGCGGTGCGCGACGGAGGCACCCTCGTCGTCGCCCAGACCAGTGACGTAGACCCCGGAGGCTTCCTGAAGACCTCGGTCGGCAACATCCTCACCGAGTACCAGGTCTTCGAGACCCTCACGCTGATCGACTCCAAGACCGGCAAGCCCACCGGTGTCCTCGCCAAGTCCTGGACACTCGCGCCGGACGCCAAGAGCATCGACATCACGCTCCGCGACGACGTCACGTTCCACAGCGGAAGCAAACTGACCGCGGCCGACGTCCTGTTCACCCTGAAGAAGGCCCAGGACCCGGCGGCGGGCGCGGCCAACCAGCCGATCGCCGCGCAGATCACGTCGATGAAGGCCGAGGGCGACCACGAGCTGAAGCTCACCTTCGCCAAGCCGACGCCGAACGTCTTCGACCTCTTCGAGACGATGCCGATCGTCAACCCGGCGACCTACGCGGGCAACGCGTCCGGCAAGGTCGTCGACGGCACCGGCCGCTTCTCCTGGACGTCCTGGACGCCCGGCGGGAAGATCGTCCTCACCAAGTACGCCAAGTACCGGGACGCCAAGGACACCCATCTCGACAAGATCGAGATCAACGTCATCAACGACCCGACCGCCATCGTGTCGGCCATCCGCAGCGGTCGCGTCCAGTACGGCACCGGTATCGCCGCCCTCGACTCGCGCAGCCTGGCCCAGCAGTCCGGCTACGCCCTGGTGACCTCGGGCGGATCGGCCCTCTCCCTCGCGTTCGACGTGACGAAGGCGCCGTTCGACAACAAGACCGTGCGGCAGGCGATCCAGTACGCGATCGACCGCAACCGCATCAACCAGCAGGTGGAGGGCGGCCAGGCGACCGCGACCGACCTGCCGTGGCGGACCTCGACCGTCGGGTACGACGCGACCCAGGCGAAGCAGTACACGTACCAGCCGGACAAGGCGAAGAAGATGCTCGCGCAGGCGGGCGTGAAGAACGTGTCGCTCGATGTCGTCACCCTCAACAGCCCCGAGTCCACCGGCATCTTCCAGATCGTCAAGAACAACCTCGCCGCCGTCGGCATCACCGCCAAGGCGGTGCCGCTCGCCCCGACCGACTACGACGAGCGGATCGCCAAGCGGGACATGGGCGCGCCCGCGGTCCTGATCATGGGCAGCAACGCCCTCTCGCCCGCGTCCCAGGTCGTCAGCCGGCCCGAGTACATGGCGAGCGACAACCTGCTGAAGTTCAAGAGCGCGCAGTACACCGCGCTGGTCCAGAAGGTCACCGCCGCCACGTCGACCGAGGAGCAGAAGAGCGCGGTGCACGACTACAACGCGTACCTCCTCGACCAGGCCTTCACGGTCCCGCTGATCACCCGCCCCACGCTGACCGTGCGGACGCAGACGGTGGGCGGTATCAAGTCCACCCAGGCGGGCTTCATCGACCTCGGAACGGCCTGGTTGTCGAAATGATCGGGTATCTGCTGCGCAAGGTGCCGTCGGTGGTGTTCGTGCTCTTCGCGAGTTCCGTCGTCGCCTTCGCCCTGCCCCGGCTGGCCCCGGGTGACGTCGCCGTCACCCTGGCCGGTTCGGACCCGACCGCCGCGAACATCGCCGCCATCCGCAAGGAGCTGGGCCTGGACCGGTCGCCGGTCGTGCAGTACTGGGACTGGATCTCCGGCCTCTTCCACGGCGACCTCGGCCAGTCCTACCTGCTGCACCGCAGTGTCGCCAGCCTGATCGGCGACCGGCTGGAGAGCACCGTCGAACTGGCCGTGTTCGCGACCCTGTTGGTGGTCGTCCTCGGTACGGCGCTCGGTGTGCTGGCGGGCTCGACCCGCCGCTGGTGGGCCCGGACCGCGCTCGACCTCGGCAACAGCGTCCTGGTCGCCGTACCGTCGTTCCTCGTCGCGCTCGCGCTCATCCTCGTGTTCGGCGTCTACCACCGCTGGCTGCCGGTGAGCGGCGAGGTGAGCATGGTGCACGACCCGGCGATCGGCATCCAGTACCTGGTCCTCCCCGCGGTCGCCCTCGCGCTCTCACCGGCCGGGGGCGTGGCCCGGCTCCTCCAGACGGAGATGACCCGGGTCCGCAACGAGGACTACGTCGACCTGGCGCTGTCCAAGGGGGCCTCGCCGAAGCGGATCACGCTCCGCCATGTGCTGCGCAACAGCTTCGGGAGCGCGGTCGTAGCGATCGGTCTGGAGATCGGCACCCTGCTCGCCGGTGCCGTGGTCATGGAGTCGATCTTCAACCGCAACGGCCTCGGCCAGCTCGCCGTCTCCAGCGTGACGACCCGCGACTTCACCGTGCTCCAGGTGCTGATCCTCGGTGTGGTCTGCGTGGCGGTGCTCTGCCAGATCGTCACCGAGCTGATCCTGGCCGCGCTCGACCCCAAGATCAGGTTGGGAGACCAGTGATGACGGACGTACCCCTGTCCCTGCCGGTGCCCGCGCGCCGCCGCCTGAACCCGACCCTGGCCCGCTATCTGTCGGCGTTCCGCACCCCGCGCGGTGTCATCGGCCTCTCGATCCTCGTGCTGATGGTCCTCGCCGCGCTGCTGGCCCCCGTCCTCTTCCCCGGCGGCTACGACCACCAGGGCACGACCACCTTCGCGGGCCCCTCGGCCCAACACCTCTTCGGCACCGACGAGTTCGGCCGCGACATCTTCGTCCGCAGCGTCTACGGCCTGCGCGTCGACCTCAGCCTCATCCTCACGGCGGTGCCCCTGAGCATGGCGATCGGCACCCTCCTCGGCCTCTCCGGCGCGCTCTACGGCTGGCTCGGCGCGGGCGTGCAACGCCTGCTGGACGTGATCATCGGCTTCCCCGGGCTGATCCTCGGGGTCTGTCTGGTGGCCGTCCTGGGCGCCGGCTGGTTCGCGCTGTTCCTCACCATCCTGATCGGCGGCCTACCCAGCGCGGGCCGCCTGGCCCGCGGCGCCTGGCTCAGCCAGCAGGACCGTGAATACGTCCTCGCCGCACGGGTGTTGGGGGTCTCGCGCCGCCAACTCCTCGTCCGGCACGTGCTGCCGAACGCCATGGACGCCATCGTCGTGAACGGCGCCGTCTGGATGGTCGTCGGCGTCTACATCGAGGCGGGCCTGTCCATCGTCGGCCTCGGCGTGCAGCCGCCCACGCCCTCGCTCGGCGTGCTGCTCAACAACGGTCTGCGCTTCGTGGTCCAGTCACCCACCTACATCATCGGCCCGGCCGCGCTGCTCCTGCTGCTCGCGGTGGGCGTCAGCCTGATGTCGGACGCACTCAACGAGGCGGTGAATCGCCGATGACCCCGACGACCGACTCCCCCATGACCCAACCACCCCCGGAGGCCGTCACGGACAGGGCCGTACCGTTGCTGCGCGTCGCAGGCCTGGGCACGGAGTTCAAGCTCAGGAGCGGCGCCGTCAAAGCCGTCGACGGTGTCAGCTTCGACATCTATCCCGGTGACGTCCTCGGCATCGTCGGCGAGTCCGGCTCGGGCAAGTCCGTCACCGCGCGCTCGATCATGCGGATGCTGCGCCCGCCGGGCCAAGTCGTCGCGGGCAGCGTCGAGTTCGAGGGCGAGGACCTGCTCGCGCTCCCCGAACGCGAGATGCGGCGGCGCCGGGGCAGCAAGGTCGCGATGGTCTTCCAGGACCCGCAGGCCGCGCTGAATCCGGTCATGAAGGTCGGCGACCAGATCGTCGAGGCGATGACGGTCCACGGCGTCGACAGGAAGACCGCGCGCAGGCGGGCGGCCGAACTCCTCGACCAGGTCGGCATTCCCGACGTAACGACGAAGATCGACCAGTACCCGCACCAGTTCTCCGGCGGTATGCGCCAGCGCGTCGTCATCGCGATCGCGCTGGCCAACGACCCGGCCCTGCTCATCGCTGACGAGCCCACCACGGCCCTCGACGTGACGATCCAGGCCCAGATCCTGCGCCTGCTCGCGAGGCTCCGCACCGAACTCGGCATCGCCGTCGCGATCATCACCCACGACATGGGCGTGGTCGCCGAACTCTGCACGGACGTCGTCGTGATGTACAGCGGCCGTACGGTCGAGAAGGGCACCGTCGAGCAGGTCTTCAACCACCCGCGCCACCCCTACACGGCGGCGCTTCTCGACGCCATGCCCCGCCTCGACGACGACCTCACCGGCCGCCCGCTCCCGGCGATCCCGGGCACCCCGCCCGACCCGGCCGCGCTGCCGCCCGGCTGCGCCTTCGAACCCCGCTGCCCGTTCGCCGAGGAGGCGTGCGCGCAGGCGCCGCCTGAGCTACTGGAGATCGGGGACAGCGGCCAGACGGCGGCCTGCTTCGTGGCACAACGCGGAGTCGACGTGTCCCCGGCACGCACGGAGGTGACGACTCCCGCGCCGCCGCGCCCCGAGCCCGCCACGGACGAACTCGTCCTGGAGATCCAGGACTTGCGGGTCGACGTCGGTTCGCGCCGACGCGGCCTGTTCCACCGTGAACCGCCCGTCTACGCCGTCGACTCGGTGAGCCTGTCCGTGCGGGCGGGCCGTACCGTCGGGCTCGTCGGGGAGAGCGGCTGCGGCAAGTCGACGCTGTCGCGGGCCGTGGTCGGTATCAACCGGATCGCCGGCGGCACGGTCCGCGTCGACGGGACCGATGTCAGCGCGATGCGTGAGGAGGACCTCAAACGGGTCCGGTCGTCCGTCCAGTACGTGTTCCAGGACCCCTACGCCTCCCTCAACCCCCGGCGCACGATCCGCCAGTCCCTCACCGAGGCGCTCGGCATCCGGGGCATCGGGGGCAGTGAACTCGAAGCGGAGGCACGGGAGTTGATGGAGCAGGTGGGGCTGCGCCCCGAACTCCTCGACCGCTACCCGCACGCGTTCTCCGGCGGCCAGCGCCAACGCATCGGCATCGCAAGGGCGTTGGCCCGCCGCCCCCGCACCCTCGTCCTCGACGAACCGGTCTCCGCGCTGGACATGTCGGTCCAGGCGCAGATCATCAACCTGCTCCAGAAACTCCAGAACGAACTCGGCCTGGGCTACCTGTTCATCGCCCACGACCTCTCCGTGGTCCGCCACCTCAGTGACACGGTCGCGGTGATGTACCTCGGCCGGATCGTCGAGTACGGCGAGGTCGCGGACGTCTACGGCAACCCCCAACACCCGTACACCACCGCGCTGTTGTCGTCGTCGCCGGTGGCGAGCGCGGCGGCGCCCGAGCGGGAGCGCATCATCCTGCGCGGCGACCTGCCGAGCCCGGCGAACCCGCCCTCCGGCTGCCGCTTCCGCACCCGGTGCCCGATCGGCCCGCTCACCCACCCGGAGCGGACGATCTGCGTGGAGAGCGATCCCCAACTCACGGTGACGGCGGCGGGGCAGCGGGCCGCTTGTCACTTCGCGGGTGGCGCGTGAGGCCGTTCTCGTACAGGGCGCCGCGAAGTCGGGATACCGGCCGGGGGCTCGTCCCGCTCAGGGCAGGGGGTGTTCCCGGCTGAAGAGCTGTCCGGTCGGCCCGTCGGCGCCCAGGGTGGCGGCGCGGACGATGTCGTGGGCGCTCTCGGCCGCGGGGCGGTCGTCCGCGTCATCGGCGTCGGCGTCGGCGCGTTCGGGGTGGGTGGCGGTGTTGCCGGGGTCGACGGCGTTGACCAGGATCGGTGTGTCCGCGAGGGCGCGGGCCAGGACCCCGGTCAACGCGTTGAGCAGGTACTTGGCCATCGAGTAGGCCGGAGAGCGCAGGGGGGCGCCCAGGTCGAGTCCGGTGGCGATCTGCTGGGCGGCCAGGCTGGAGACGTTCACGATCCGGGCCGCGGGCGCGGCGGTCAGCAGCGGCAGCATCGCCTGGGTCAGGGCCCACGGTCCGACGACGGAGACGTCCAGTGCGGAGCGCACCGCGTCCATGTCGGCGTCGAGCGCGGAGAGGGTCCTGAAGTCGGGCATGGCACTTGCGTTGTTGATCAGCACGTCGAGGTGGCCGAAGGTCCGGGTGAGGTGGTCGGCCACCGCCTCCATGCCGGCCCGGTCGGACAGGTCCAGCCGTAGGGCGGTGGCCGCGCGACCGTCCTGGCGCAGGCGTTCGGCCAGTGGCTCCACGGCGGCGAGGTCGCGTGCGGTGAGCACGACGTGGTGGTCGAGTTCGGCGAGGCGGCGGGCCACGGCGAACCCGAGTCCGGCGGCGCGGCCGGCTCCGGTCACCAGGGCGGTCTTGGACGTCAAGGCGACGAGATCCTTCCAGGGGACGGGCGGTGGTGGGTGTGCTGCCGTGCTGCCGTTCAGACGAGGGCCGGTACGGCCGCCCGCTCGGTCGCGGAGAGCCGCTGCTCGCGCCGGGCGAGGACGATCATGACGGCCGGGATGAGCGCGTCGTAGACCAGGACTCCCCCGGTGTTGCCCGGGGCGTGGTCGCCGCGGGCGAACCACTGGTAGAGGTGGCCGATCACCGCGCCCCAGAGGAACATTCCGGCCCCCAGACCGATGGTGACGCGTTCCCGGGCGGTGGCCGACGACGAGGCGGCGCGCAGGCCCATGACGGCGAGCCCGAGGTTGGCGAAGGCGATCTCGAACTCGAACGGCGTCCGCCGGAAACCGATCGCGGTGGCCATGGTGTCAGGGATCGCGAGGAACGAGAAGGTCATCCACAGGCTTCCGCAGGCCAGTGCGCCGATCGCCCACCACCGCTGCCAGGTCTCCAGCCTGGCCCGCGGGGAGGGGCTGTGGCGGGTGCGGATCAGTGCGCCGGTGGCCGCGATCAGCAGCCAGAGCATGGGGAGTGCGGTCTTCGCGAGGTACGAGAAGGTGTCCATGCATCGAGTCTTGCATGGTTAATATTAACTTGGCAACATTGAGGTACGCTGCACGAATGGACGACGGACTCTCAGACCTGCTGCACCGCGTGGTCTCCCTGCTGGGCGATCTCGCCCGCCGGAACACCGACCCCGACGGCGGCCTCAGCTACAGCCAGATCAGACTGCTGGGCGCGCTCGAAGATGTGGAACCGGCCACCCAACACCGGCTCGCACAGGCCCTCGGAGTCTCCGACCCGGCGATCAGCCGCGCCCTGCGCCCCCTGGAGGAGGACGGCCTGGTCCGCGTCACCCCCGACCCGCAGCACGCGCGACGCCGCCTCGTCGAACTCACCACCACCGGCCGCGAGGCCTACCACGCCAACGGAAAACCCCTCGCCGAAACCCTCCAACGCGGCCTGCGGGAACAGGACTTCCCCTACGACCGCTACCTCGCCGACACCCTCAGACTGGCCGAGATCCTGGAATCCGCACGAGCGACCCGCCCCTGAATCGGGATCCGGCCGATCCAGCCGATCCGGTCAATCCAGCCGATCCGGCCGATCCGGCCGATCCAGCCGTCTCGGTGAACCTCCCCGTACCCCGGCCACGTGTCCGGTGCAGTGCTCGCGGCGATCCCGCGGGCCCACCGATCGTCGACGGACAGGAACGGATGACTCAATGACGAGATCTACGACCGCGACCCGACCCCCGCTCGACCGTCCCACCCACTCGCCCCGCTCGCCCCACTCGTCCCGCTCGCTCACCAGCCGTGGCCGCGCGCTGGGCGTGGCGCTGGCCCTCGGCGCGTTGCTGGCGTCGGGAGCGACAATGACCCTCGCCGCTCCGGCAGTTGCCGCGACGGGAGACGTCAAGTGCCCGTCCACGGACTGCGTGCGGATCGCACCGGCGGCCGGCTCCCCTGTCGCCATCGCCCCCGACAACGCCGGCTCGGTGTACCTGGCGTACTCGGGCGGCGACCTGCTCAAGCTCGACCTGGCCAGTGGAGCGCTCAGCACGGTCACGACCGGTCTGGGCAACCTCCGCGGAGTGGCCGTCGACGGCGGCAACGCGTACATCACCAACTTCGACGGCGCGCTCCAGCAGGTCTCCCTCGCCACCGGCAGCCACCGCACCCTGGCCGCCGGCCTGCCCTCACTCTTCGGGGTGGCCCGCTTCGGCACCACCACCTACGCCACCGACACCAACGGCGAACTCATCGCCGTCCCGGACGGCGGAACAGCCCGCGTAGTCGCCACGGGCCTAGGCTTCTCCTACGGCCTCGCCTTCGACAAGGCTGGCCTCGCCTACACCGCGGACATGGGCCAGGGCCGCGTCCTCCAGACGAACGTGACCACCGGCGCGACCCGAGTACTGGCGAGCGAGGCCTACGAACCCACGTCGATCTCGGTCGGCGGCGACGGCCTGGTCTACTTCTACGTCGGCGACGAGGTGAAGCGCGTGAACCCCACCACCGGGGTCCAGTCCCACGTCACCAACCTCCTCGGGATCAACGCCTTCAGCTTCTCCCTGGCGGCATCCGGCGACGCGTACACCGCGAACGACGGGCTGTGGCGGATCAGCGGTCTTACGTCGCGATGAGGGGGTAGGCGGTTCGTGACGGGGGGGAGGGTGCCCGGCAGGTCTTCGCCCGGGCGGGCACCCTTCCTTCGGTCGACCGAGCGGATCCGGGTTCGGGGCTCTGCGCCCGGTCGAACGGTCCCATCCTGCGGCCGTGGATGTTGATCTCTCCGAGGATGCGGCGGCCCTGGACTACGAAGCCGGAAATATCACCGATGAGGGAGTTCGCACCCTCCGGACCCAGCTCACCGATGACGTTGTGGTGGCCGAGCGGAATCACGTTGTGGACGTTGCCGATGACGGTCCCGCCTCCCGTGATGACCGTTGTGCCACCGCGCACGTGCCCCACAAGGGTTCCGCCCCGGACGACGACGTCGCCGAACACGTCGCCGGTCCTGATCTCACCGGGGCCGACTGTGACGTGGTCGGGCCACCAGGTACCCGGCGGTGTGCCGCCGTCCTCGACCGCCGAGAGCGACGTGGGCGATTCGCCGGGGCGCAGGCCGGAGAACGCGCCGCCGAGTGCTCCGAGGAGCAGGTCGCCGGGGGTGGTGGGTTCGCACAGGGCACTGTCGAAGGCCCAGGTGTAGGCCGCGCCCACGCCCGCGTTGACCGTGGCGGCGGTGCCGCCCTCTTCCAGGCCGAGGAGGTCCACGGCTCCCGCGCCGGCCGCGGGCATGAGGAGTCCGGCGCCGAAGCCGTACAGCACGCCCTTGCACGCGGCGGTGCCGAAGCCGCTCCAGCTGAAGTCGTGGGGCTGACTGAGGGAGTAGCTGACTCCGCCGACGATACCGCCGATCGCGGCGCCGACACATTCGGGGCAGGCGCCGGAGGGGTCGGTGAGGGTGGTCGGGTCGTCGTCGGTGTAGGCGTACAAGGACGTGGCGGGGGCGGCGACGGCGCTCGGTGCGGGGTCGGTGCTGATGAAGCGGCCGGTGCCCGGGTCGTAGGTGCGGGCCCGCAGTTGGTAGCCGAGGGCGGTGCCCGCGGGGTCCTGGTACTGGCCGGTGTAGGCGAAGGGGTTGGCCGGTGCGCCGGTGCGCCGGCGACGAGGGTGGTGGCCATGGTGGTGCCGTACGCGTCGTAGCTGTACCTGGTCTGGTCGACCCCGGCCGAGCTGGTGAGGTCGGTGACGGAGCGGGACAGGTCATGGTGGTCGTAGTAGGTGCCGGCGCCGGTACGCAGGGTCTGGGCCTCGCCCAGGTGGTCGTAGCGGTAGTCGCCGATCAGGGTGCCGGAGCCGTTGGTCTCGTCGGCGATCTGGGGCAGCGGGTTGTCGACGTCCCAGTAAGTGGTGCGGGAGAGCATGCCGTTGGTCTTGGTGGTGGTCCGGTTGTGACGATGCCTTGCAGCGCGACCGCCCGGAGTTCCCCGCACATCTCGTCGTCGACCCGTTGTTCCGGATCCGCGCCCGCACCTGTGCGGGATGGCCGGAAATCGTCGGCGAAAGCGCACAAGTGACCGTTGAGTGCGCAGATCGGCAACTCTGTTCCCCTGCGATGCCCGCACCAGGGCCGATAGTCTGCAACTGGTCAGGAAGGACAGGTCCGGTGAGTCGCTCAACAACACCCGGAGAAGTCCTTCACGTCAACGGGGGAAGGGTCCCGCGCCGGCATGCCCTACACAGCCGAGATCAGCCGCACAAGTCCGACCTGCTTCATTTTTCTGGTCGACCAGTCCACTTCCATGACCGATCCGATCGGTGGTGAGGACCCCACGAGGAAAGCCGACGTAGTGGCCGATGCCATCAACCGGCTCCTGACCGAACTGTCGGTCAAGTGCGCCAAAGAGGAAGGCGTACGCGACTATTTCCATATCGCGGTGATCGGTTACGGAAGCGCTGTGGGATCCGCCTTCCAAGGAGAGCTCGCTGGGCGCGACTTGGTTCCTCTGAGCGAGGTCGCCGACGCACCCGCGAGAATCGAGACCCGGGCGAAGAAAGTATCGGACGGTGCCGGCGGGCTGGTCGAGACCACGGTGCAATTCCCGCTCTGGATGGATCCTGTCGCGCAGGGTGGAACTCCCATGAATCGCGCGCTCAAGTACGCCGAAACCCTCGTGGCGGCCTGGACCGAGCGCTATCCCGGTAGTTTTCCGCCCATCGTTCTCAATCTGACCGACGGAGAGTCGACCGACGGTGATCCCGCCACGTCAGCGGCCGCGATCACTGCGCACGCGACGGCTGACGGTCCGGTGCTCCTGTTCAACCTGCATGTCTCCGCGGCCGGTGGCGCTCCCAGCACGTTCCCCGATTCGGATGCCGACCTGCCCGACGACTACGCTCGCGCACTGTTCGCCATGTCGAGCCTTTTGCCCACCCACATGCGCTCCTACGCCGCTTCCCAAGGGCAGCGCGTGAGCGAGAGCACCCGCGGCTTCGTCTATAACGCCGACGTCACGTCCGTGGTCCAATTCCTTGACATCGGCACCCGCGCCACCGAACTCCGGTGACTTCGAGCGGCCTTTACCTCACCCGGCTTCTCGCGCCAAAGAACGGAAGTACAGAAGCCGAGTGTGAAGATGCCGCCCACATCGTGCCCACTCCACTGTTCGATGAGCTGGTCGAGGCCCCGCTGACCGTAGGCATGTCCGACGGAGCGACGGAGAGTGTCCTGGCCAGGGACTGGGCACATCTGTTGGCGGGGTCCGCCGCCCAGCACGCCTGGGAGGACGAACGGGTCTTTCTCGGTGGACCTTCTTTTGAGTCGTTCGCCCAAGCCGCTGTCTCGCTCTGGGGACCGTGGCTCGACAAGTACACTGCCGCACGCGCCGCACAGGGGAATCCCTTGAAGTGGTACGAGCAGGCGAAACTGACAGCCGGAGCGTCTGCCACCCTGTTGATGTTGCGCATGGACCCGGTACCGGAAGGCGCCTGGCGTTGGCGATGCGCCGCATTGGGTGACAGCTGTCTCTTTCACATGCGCGACGGGAAGGTACTCAGATCCTTCCCGGTAGAGGAAGCTGAAGAGTTCGGCGTCACTCCAAGTCTTTTCAACAGCCTGAATCGCGACAGCGCGTTGATCGCGGCCCGGACGCTGTTCACCGAAGGCGTCTGCGAAGCCGGCGACCGCCTGCTCCTCATGACCGACGCACTCGCCCACTGGTTCCTTTCGGCCGCGGATCACGCGCGGGTCCTGGGCGAACTGTCAGAGTTCTCGGGTCCTCACGACGGTCCTCGCTTTTCCGACTGGCTCCAGGAGCTTCGCGCGGAGGGCGCACTCCACAACGACGATGTGGCCGTCGTGCGCATTGATGTCGAAGGGCAGTGAGGCATGGGCATACAAGGGCCGCCGGCCTTTCCTTCGGGCCGGGAGTACCAGGAAGCACTGCAGAACACGTCGGTGTGCTTTCGGGACCGTGAACTCAGTGGAGCCCGGCCGCAGGTCAACAAGCTCGGCCTTCCTCGCCCCATCTCCGGGCAGTTCGCGAGCGTTTTCTCCCTGACGTCCACCTCAGGCCGCCGTTATGCCCTGAAGTGCTTCACCTCTTACGTACGCGATCAGCAGGACCGCTATGAGGCGATCAGCGACAAGCTGTCCGGCATCGATCCAAACTCGCTATCACAACCCTGGCGCATCGGCTTCGACTATGTGCCGGACGGTATTCTCGTCAACGGGTCACGCTTTCCGGTCCTGAAGATGGACTGGGTGGAGGCCGTGACCCTCTCCAACTGGCTCGACCATCACTACATGGACAGCACGGCAGTGCGGAAACTCGCCGAGCGGTTCGCTCAACTCACCACGGATCTGGCCGCGCACGACATCGCACACGGCGATCTGCAGCACGGAAACCTCCTGGTCGCCCAGGACGGTACCTTCCGGCTGGTCGACTACGACGGCATGTTCGTACCGGCGCTGAAGGGACGTCACAGCACGGAACGCGGACACCGCAACTACCAGTCCCCGGCGCGAGACGACGACTTCGACAGCAAACTTGACCACTTCTCGAACTGGGTCATCTATCTCGCCCTGCACGCCGTCGCGGCAGATCCGTCCTTGTGGACACGCCTGCACGAACCGGACGGCGAGTACCTCCTGCTGGCTGAGGACGACTTCAAGGATCCCGCCGGATCCGTGCGTCTCCCCACTCTGCTCAATCACGCCGACAGCACCGTGCGCGACCTGGCAGAACAGATCAAAATACTGGCCTGGCAACCGTTACCGCACGTCCCTCGCCTCTCGGTGGCGGTCGTTCCCACGTCCGCTTCTCGCATTCCCGGCCCCAGGACAGGTGCGGGCCGACGGCCCGACTGGCTTGACGGTCACGTCGCCGCCACCGTTGCCGCGACAGGGGCGGGCGTATCCGCAACGCCCGCGGGGTCACTTCCGGTCAAGTACACCCACCGCCGTACGGCGGATGTACTGCTGGGGCTCCTGCTGCCGCTGGCTGTGCTGGCGCCGAGTTCACTCGCTCTCGCCCAGCTGATCTCCCCGCTCGTCGCGGCACTGTCGTACGGCGGAACCATGGGCGTCACAGCGCTCACCACCCGCACGACGCGTGGTACGCGTCCGGAGACCAAGGCTCTGCGGGCCCACCTGAGTCAACTCCGGGAGAAGCGCCGAGCCGCCCTCGGCCCAGTACGGGCCGCTGACCAACTCCAAAGGGAGCGGCAGGAGTTCGACACTTCAGAGACCGCCCGGAAGAGCCAGCTCACAGCCGCTCAGTCAAAACTGGAGCGCGCCCACGACAAGGCGATCAAGACGGCGGAGAAGAAGAAGGTCCAGGACCAGCAAGCCGTCGACAGAAACATCGCCGCCCTCACAGGGCAGCGCCGGGCGGCTCTGGACCAAGCTCTGGTGAGTCACCGCAAGGAGTTCATCGACGGTGGGCTACGCAAGGTCCGCCTCGACGAGAAAGAGCTGACTGGCATCGGACGGTCCCTCGTCCAAGCCCTCGCCGCGCAAGGAGTCCGGACTGCGGCGGACTTCACCGGCATCACGTTGGTCGCGGCAGGTGGTCGGTACAACAACGTCACAGGGCTGATCAACACGGCAGACGGGCGCCGACTCGACATCAAGGGAATCGGTGAGAACCGCGCCAACACATTGGAGGCGTGGCGAGTACGGCAGTACGCCCGCGTCTCCTCACGCGCACCATCGAGCCTGCCCGCGGCCAGACGCCAGTCCATCGAAGCCGACTTCGCACGACGCGAGGCGGATCTGGGCCGCCGGCGACTGGCGACGGAGACCACGGCCCGAACAGTGCGCGAAGACGCGGGGAAAAAGCTTCGGTCAGGCCTCGCCAGACTCGCCGGCGAAGACCAGGTCGCCGCCAACCACGCTGCCCAGCAGCGTCAGCAGTTCGCTCAGCGAGCCCGACAACTCGGCGACGCACACGGCAGGTTGGCCGCTGTCGAGGCCGAGATCGCAACGGCCAGGCGGTCGGCGCGCGCACTGTCCTTGCTCCGCTATCTGCGCTTCACGGTCACTGGCCGCTGAGCCTCGACGTCACTCGTTCCGTTCGACCTGCCCACACCTGCCAGGCAGGCAGTCGCAGACCGTTCGGCAACAGGGCGGCATGGCTGAGGGCGAGCCTCAGATGACGAGCTTCCTCCATGCCTGCGGACGCCCCGTGATCCAGCTGGATCTGGGCCGCGTCCGTACCCCGGCGGACGTCGAAGTCACAGGGGTATCCGTCGGCCGTGGCGTCCCGGTCGAGCAGGACGCCTGAGATCTTGTCCGTCAGGAGGAGTTGAAGCCGGTCACCGACCAGCTCATCGTGCTGTCCGGAGCCCGTACCGGACGAGGACAGCTCGGCCTTGGCCTCGGCCGCGTCCAGCAATGCGTGTGGCATCCCCGCACGGGCCGACCAGAAGTCGTGGTCGCCGAACACGATGAGATGCGAACGAGCGCGTGTGATGGCCACGTTCCACAGGTTGACCTCGCGGCAGAGCCAGTTGACCGCGCTGGGGCGCATCCTCGGGCCAGCGACGAGCGACAACAGGATCACGTCCTGCTGGCCTCCCTGAAAGGTGTGGACTGTACCGACCCGTACACGCGACTCGTACTGCCAGTGCTTGGCGATCAGGTCTTTCTGGGCTCGAAAGGGGGTGACCACGCCGACCGTCGACCCTTCGGGCAGCCGTTTCAACAACCGCTCGACCGATACGTGGACGCGATCCGCTTCTTGCTCGTTCACCCACGAACCATTGGCGCCTCTGCGCGCCGTTCCTGTCACATCGAGCCACTGCACCGCATCGACTCCTTCGAGGCGTCGCAGCGACCGGGGCTGGGTGAGGACGGTCAACCGGCCGCCGTAGCAGTACCGGTTGGAGATGCCGACGATGTCGGGATGGCAACGGAAGTGCTCGTCGAGCAGCAGCGTCTTTCCTCCCGCGTGGGCTGCCGCGTGGAACGAGGAGTAACGACGGTGATCGAGCCGGTGTTCGTCGAGCCAGCTCGCCCGTAGTCCCGCCCCCTTGTATGCCTCGGCCTCCTGCCGAGGCTGAAGTGTGGTGATGTGCTGCAACTGCATGGGGTCGCCGATGACGAGGGCCCGCCGCGCGCGGAAGAGCAGGGGTAGCACGTCCGCCGTGGAGCACTGGCTCGCCTCGTCGACGATGACCAGGTCGAAGAGGGCTGCCCGGTCCCGGAACCGCCGTGGGGACCTTGCGGTGACGGCCCAGCCGGACACCTGCGGCAGGATACGCTCCAAGGACGACCACTGTCGTGGTGACCGTGACTTCACGGCTTCGATGCGGTCGTGGATGGCCGCACGCGCGGTCGCTGCCTGCTCAGTCACCGCGGCCTGCAGCAGTGCTGCCGCTGTCTCCCGGACTCTTTGATCGGTCTCCCGAAGCCTCGTCGACAATGCACGGTCGTCCGGTGTCGCATCGGCTTCGACGCCTTTCTGCCGCCAGGCGGCCTCGGCCTCCGCGAAGGACACCAGTCCGGCGAACTCCGGGCGGCCTGCGGCCTGCACGGCCAACGGGGCGAGACCGCGCAGGCATCGGTTTCGCAGCCACCCTCCGAAGATCCCGAAGCGCACCGCCGTGCGAGCCCGGCGCAGCCAGCGGGCGAGGGACACATCGTCACCGAAGGCCGTACCAAGCCTCTGCGCGTCAGCATGATGTTGTTCGGCGTAGGAGAAACGCAGACGGCCGAGGTCTGCCAGTTGCCGCTCCCTACGGGCGACATCCGCGAGTTGACGACGCACTGCCGCCTGCTCCCGCAGCTGGTTCCTGAGTTCGCCCCGGTGTGTCTGGGAAGACCGGTTGGGCCGGACGCTGCGGGCCAGTCGCTCCAGTGTCCGCAGCTCTTCCTCCACTGCGGCCTGGTTGCCCGTACGGACGAGAAGCCCTGGGGCGACGGCTTCGCAGCGCTCCCAGACCTCGTCCACCGCCTTGTTGTTGGTCGATGCGACGAGCACCGTCTGACCGGCCGCTCTGGCGGTGGCGACCGCGTTGACGATGAGCTGGCTCTTCCCGGTGCCGGGCGGTCCGGTGGCAACGGTGAGCGTGCGGACCATAGCGGCCCGGATGACTGCCTCTTGCCCTTCGTTCAGTTCCAGCGGGGCGACGACCTGCACCTCCTGCTCGGCACTCTCGTCCGCTGCCGGATCTGCCTGCCCGGTGAGCGCCCCGAGCGCGGTACCGGCGAACTGTCCGATGCTCATCTGCAGCGTCTTGTAGTCCTTCATCAGCTGTGCGGTGGCCGCCGAGTCCGACCGTGCGGCGAAGACGATCGCCACATTGCGGGCGCCTTCGTGCGCGGCGTACAGGGAACTGCCGTCGCCGAGCGATCCGGGATCGAGATGCTCCGTGTCGGGGAGCCCCAACTCCTGCAGCAGGCTGCGCAGATCGCGGACCATGTCCGCGCGGAAGCCCGGCCGCCAGTTGGGCTGGTATGCGGCGAGCAGTTCATTGCCTTCGTCCTTGCCCAACCGGTCGAGGACGAGTTTGGGATGCAGGACGATCGGCCCGGTGGGCGTCACCACACTGTGTCCCTGTGGATCGCGTTCGACCTCGATCTGACGCATGGCGAGCGGGGCGCACACCTGTCGCTTGCCGTCGTAGAGGACGGCGACGGGGTATCCGTACCAGAGGTCGGTGCCATCTTTGTGGGCACGCTCGGCGAGATCCGCGACGCGTTCCGGCGCTTGTACCGTGGCTTCCGTGCCAGAAAGCAGGACCTCCTCTCCTGCCGGCCAGACCACACGGGGCGGATCGCTGCCCACCAACGGCAGCAGTTCGTCGGTGGAGTTCTCCGCCTCAAGACAGTGCTGGTAGTACGTCAGCAGCCCCGCGCAGTCGGTGTCGGTGAAGGCGGAGTCGTCGTACCTCGCCGGGGTGGCCTTGGCCCGTGCCGGTGTCGCCCCTCCGACGCCGTCGGTGACCGCGGTGAGCCCGGCGGGCAGCGGCTTGAGGGCGGGGATCTGACGGCCGGCGGAGGCATCGGCGAGAAAGATGTCGCCGGTCACCTGAAGACTGGACTGTGTCGGTGTCTGTCGGCGTCCGTCAGGTGCTTTCCGCAAGTCAAGGCTGATGTACCGGAACAGATCGTTCGCCGAGACGTGCCCGTCACCGTCCAGGTCGGCCTGTCCCGAGTGCAGGCCTTCGACGACGGCTCTGGTGAACTGCGAGGGCTGGTCCGCATCGGTGGTGAAGGCCTGCTCCCAGTGCTGCGACGCCGTGATGACGTACACGCCGCTGGCCTCGACCACAGGTGAGGTGTCCGAGTGCGAGACCCCCTTGCTGCGGAAGCCCTGCACCGCGCTGCCGCTGAAACAGCAGTCGAGCAGCAGGACTTTGCGCCGAGCGGCGCACTTCTCCAACTGGTCGGTCACGTAGGAGGCTTCGAGCGCGGTCTGCTGGAGCCGGTCCGCCTCTGTGTCCGTGGTGACGTAGTAGAGCTGACCGTCCTCACGGTCGTACGCGCCATGGCCGCTGAGATAGAGCACGACCAGCTCGTCCGGCTCGCGGTCCCCGAGAAACCGTTCGACGGCCTGCTTGATCGCCGTCTTCGACGAGTCCTCGACCCGAACACACTCCTCGTACCGGCCGACCGCCGGCATCTCCAGCACTTGGCTCAGGTAGTGAACGTCCGCACGCACGGAAGGCAGGGCCGGGAAGGCGACATCGTCATAGACGGCGGTGCCCACGAGTAAGGCATGGTTGCGGCTCATCGCTCATCCACCGATCCGGCGCCCGGCCTGTCAGGCCGGCCGTCCAGCAGCGCCTTCACCTCGCGCCCGGACACTCCGCCCTGGAACTCCGTGACCGATCCGTCGGCGGCCACCACGCGCACCTTGCGGCTCTTGCGCACCTCGACCCACGCCTTGATGGCAGTCCTCGCCAGCGCGAGGGTGCCCGTGGTGAGCACGAGCACGACCTCCGGGGTCAGCAGTTCCGACCCTTTCGCGCCGTCCTCCGTGACGTGCGGCGCTTCGGACGGAGCGAAGCGCACCTGCGTGCCGTCCAACCTCCGCAGCACATCACGGAGTTCGCGCGCTTCGAGCTCCGCATGCCGCGGGTCGGCGCCGAACACCTGGATCCGCACGGACCCGGTCTCGTCGGACATGTTCCCCCTCGTACCGTCAACTGGACTGCTCTGTAACAGGGTTGGGGCGTTGCTGATGCACCGTCACCCTAGTGTCTGGTCCGGCGCCACACTCCGGGCGCCCGGCGTCCTGGTCGTGCACCCTCGTCCGGAACCCGCAGGATTGTGTAGAGCGGCTCGCCCAGGTCCGCCCACCGCTCCAGCGCATCCCGGTCCACCAGACGTATCCCATAGCGTGGGCCGCTGGCTCGCGCCGCTGCCGTAAAGCCACCGGTGGTGACGATCACCGCGAAGTGGGCGCCGTGGTCGTGACGGTACGTGCCGTTGACCCGCTGCACGTCCTGGTCCCCGACCCTTCGGTCCGGTCTCAGCCGCTTGCACTGCACGACGACCCGTCGTCGCGAACGGTCGGTGACGAGTACGTCGGCGCCCTTGTCCCCGGCTCTGCCCACGTGCTGCGCGGTCAGTCCGTCGCGGCGCAGCAGGGCACAGACCGCCAGCTCGAACGCACGGGGGTCGAGGGCATCGAGATGCGCCAGCGAATACCGAACGGGCCCGGCGGCGAGCGCGGAACGGTCGGTCCATCTCCGCAGAGCCGACCGCCCCGGCTTCAAGCCCAGTCCCACCGCCACGGCAGTCAGCGTGACGGCCGCCCACACCGGCCACTGCTCGGCCGCCCGCCACAGGCCGCTGACCCCGACGAAGGCGCCGATGACCCATGCCCACCATGGAACTGCCGCCCACCCTCCTTGACTCCGTCTGCGCCGCATCAGGCAACCGTGCCGAAGAGCGCCCACACACCCCAGGCCAGCCCGAACAGCGCGAGACCAGCCAGGTCGGTGATCGTGATCAAGGTGAAGGTGTGGTCCCGGCAGCGCGCGAACAGCCCTTTGCGTCTGCGGCGACATGGCCGGTGGTAGACCGTCGGGCCCCCGCAACGCGACACCAGCGCGGTACCGCCGATCACCAGTAACGCCACGACGAGCAGCATCGGATCCCCCCGTTCCCCGACCCAAGCCTCCATGAGTAGCGGGAAAGCCTTCGTCCCTGCCAGTGCTTCTTCAGCCGAACCAGCCGATTGGGTGGCGCGTTGGAGCGCTGACCACCGTTCCTTCCCCGTGCGTCCCTCGTTGTGCGCCCCCGGCCGACGGCTGCGGCCTGACGCACGGCTTACCCACTGTCATAAGCCGCGGCTAGGATTCAGCAGGTTCGTGACGTGGCGGAAACGGCACGCAACGCCACGATCGGACTGTGACTGGGGACGGAACCAAGAGGCGGGGACAACGCATGCGGCAAGGCCGGTGGACCACGGTCACCGAGTCCGAGTTCGACCATGAACACCGTGGCCTGGAAGCCATCCGGGAGAAGCTGCCGGACGCCGATCCCTGGCGGGCCTGGTCGAACTTCACGTTCACCGCCCACACCGGTCACGTCCGCGAGGTCGACCTCCTGGTCGTCGCCCCCAGCGGCGTCTACATGATCGAGCTCAAGGACTGGCACGGCTCCGTGACGAGCGAGAACGGCACCTGGGTGCAGACCACCCCCGGTGGCCATCGCCGCCCGCACGGCAATCCGCTCCACCTGGTCAACAAGAAGGCGAAGGAGCTGGCCGGCCTGCTCGGCCAGAACGGCAGGCGGGTGTGGGTCGGCGAGGCCGTCTGCTTCACCGACGGCGGTCTGCGTGTCCGTCTGCCCGCCCACGACCAGAACGGCGTCCACACCGTGGACGAGCTGGTCACCATGCTGAAGGAGCCGCCGCGCGACGAGCGGCGCCGCATCACGGCCGTCGAGTCCCGCGAGATCAGGACCGCGCTGGAACGGATCGGCATCCGGCGCAGTGACGCCGAGTACAAGGTCGGCCCGTACCAGTTGGACCGCAAGTCCTTCGACTCGGGTCCGACCTGGGCGGACTACAAGGCGAGCCACAGCGAGCTGCCCGAGGTCGCCCGCGTCCGCGTCTACCTCAGCGAGCGCGGATCGGACGCGTCGATCCGGCGGTCGGTGGAGAACGCGGCCCGTCGTGAGGCGGCTGTCCTCCAGCGGTTCAAGCACCCGGGTGCGGTCCAGCTCAAGCAGTACTACCCGTCCGGGCACACGGCAGGTCCGGCCCTGATCTTCGACTACGACCCACGCACGCTCCGCCTCGACGAGTACCTGCTCCAGTACGGCAAGAGCCTCGACATCCTCGGCCGGATGGCGCTGGTCCGCCAGCTCGCCGAGACGATGCGTTCCGCGCACTCCGCCCGCATCCACCACCGGGCGTTGGCCGCCCGTGCCGTGCACGTGATCCCCCGCGACCGGGGCCGGCGCGGGCAGACGGTCGGTGAGGACGCCGCCTGGCTCACCCCGCGCCTGGAGATCTCGGACTGGCAGATCGCCACCCAGCGCGCCTCCGGCACGGACGGCGACAGCGGACAGGGCATGACCCGCTTCGCACCGACCGCGCTCTCGGCGATGCACCTGGCGGAGGGCTCCGACCCGTACTTCGCCCCGGAGTTGACCGCTCTCAAGGCCGACCCGGTCTACCTCGATGTGTACGGCCTCGGCGTCCTCACGTATCTCCTGGTCACCGGCAAGGCACCGGCCGCGAGCCAGGCGGAGCTGCTGGCACGTCTTGAGGCGGGCGAGGGGCTGCGCCCCAGCTCACTCGTCGACGACCTCTCCGAGGACATCGACTTCCTCGTCCAGGCAGCGACCGCCTACCGGCCCGGACAGCGGCTCTCCTCGGTGGACGAGTTCCTGGAGATGCTGGAAATCGTCGAGGACACGTTGACCGCCCCGACCTCGCCACCCGACCCCGAACCGGCCGAGGACCCCGAGAAGGACCCGCTGGAGGCGGTGGCCGGCGACGTCCTCGGCGGTCGCTGGGAGGTCCGCCGCCGCCTCGGCACCGGCTCCACCAGCCGGGCCTTCCTCGTCCGCGACCTCCAGGCCGAAGCGCGCAAGACCAGGCCGCTCGCCGTCCTGAAAGTGGCCCTTTCGGACAGCCGGGGCCAAGTACTGGTCCACGAGGCCGAGGTGATGAACCGGCTGCGCCCCGACTCGCGGGTGATCCGGCTCGTCGAGCCGGAACCCCTGCGCATCGGGTCCCGTACGGTCCTCGCCCTGGAGTACGTGGGCGACGAGCGCGAGGCCACCGAGCAGGGCACCGAGACCGCCGACTCCGGCACCGGCACACGCACCCGCCGCCGTGAGGAGACGGTCGCGCGCCAGTTGCGCGAGCACGGTCGGCTGAAGATGGACCAGTTGGAGGCGTACGGCGACTACCTGTTCGGGGCCGTGGACTTCCTGGAGGGCGAGAGCGTCTGGCACCGCGACATCAAGCCGGACAACATCGCCATCCGCATCCGCCCGAACCGCACCCGCGAGCTGGTCCTCATCGACTTCTCTCTGGCCGGCTACTCGGCGAAGGACTACGAGGCAGGCACCGACGGCTACTTGGACCCGTTCATCGGCACCCTGACCCGCACCGCGTACGACTCGCACGCCGAGCGGTACGCCATCGCCGTCACCCTGCACCAGATGGCCTCGCGCGAGCTGCCCAGGTGGGGCGACGGTTCGGTCCCGCCCCGGATGACGGACCCGAAGGAGTTCCCGTACCCGACCGTCCAGGCCGACGCCTTCGAACCGGCCGTACGGGACGGTCTGGTCGCCTTCTTCCGCAAGGCCCTGCACCGGGACGCGGCGAAGCGCTTCCCCGAGCTGAAGCCGATGCGGGACGCCTGGAGGAAGATCTTCCTCGACGCCTCGCAGACGGTGCCGTCTAGCCACCGCTCCCGCCACCCCGAGCCGGCCCCGCAGGAGGCCGTCGCAGGTGAGCGCGCGGCGACGATCGCGGACGCCGAACCGCTCACCGCCGACGAGCAGCGCGAACGCCTGGCGGCGGCGGTCACCCGCGAGACGCACCTGTCGGCCGCCGGCCTCACCCCGGCCGCCGAGTCCTTCCTCTACGGCCTTGAGATCACCACCGTCGGCGGCCTCCTCGACTACAGCCGCAGCAAGCTCCTCAACGCCCCGGGTCTCGGCACCAAGACGCGCACCGAAGTGCAGCGCCGCCAACGCCAGTGGGGCAAGTTGCTGCGCGAGGCACCGCTCTCCCCGCTCACCCCGAAGGGCCGAGCGGAGGCGAAGGAGGAACTGGCCCAGCTCACCGCCACCGAGTCTGCGGTCGCCGGAGCCCTGGCCGTGGGCGAGGGAGCGGCGGGCCTGAGCGAGTCCGCACTGCGCTCGCTGAGCCTCGACCTGCTCGCCACGCTCTTCGTCCCGGAGCTGAACAACAACCGCTCGAACAACAACAAGGTCGAGATGGTACGGCTGTTGCTGCGCCTCCCGGACGAGCACGGTGAGCTGCCCGGTATCGGAGTCTGGCCCAAACAGAAGGACGTGGCCGAAGCCCTCGGCCTGTCGGCCGGGCGCATCCCGCAGATGCTGAAGGAGGAGCGCAAGCGCTGGAAGAAGCATCCTGCGGTCCAGGCACTGCGGGACGAGATCGTGGGCCTGCTGGTGGGCCTCGGCCGGGTCGCCTCGGCAGTGGAGATCGCCGACGCCCTAGCCGTACGACGCGGTACGCAACTGGCGGGACGCGAACAGCGGCGCGCGCTGGCTCTGGCGGCGGTACGAGCGGTCGTGGAGGTCGAGCAACTCCAGCCGGAGGAGGCGGAGTTCCAGCACCAGGCCAACCGCAAGGCAACAGAGGACGTGCTGGCGGCGGGCCTGCTCGCGCTGGACGTACGGGAGGTCGACGCCCCGGACACCCCGACGGCTCCGGGTCTGCTGGACTACGCCACCCGACTGGGCAAGACGGCAGACCGCCTGACCCGTCTCGAAAGCCTCCCGACGGCCACGACGGTCCTGAGCGAGCTGGGCGCGCTCACCCCTCCGCCCGGCGTCGTGGACTGGGACGAACGGCGCCTGGTCGAACTGGCCGCCGCTGCATCCGTCAACGCGGCGGCCACACCCCGCCTGGAGATCTACCCGCGCAACCTGCCCCTGGTACGGGCCCTACGCCTCACCCAGGCCGGCCTGGTGCGGCTGATTCCGGGCGTACCGGAGGCGCGGCAGCCGGGCCTGACCGGCGAGGACGTCCACGAGCGGGTACGGGCACGCTTCCCCGAGCTGGTCATCAGGAACGCCCGAGGCGCGAACGCACACGGCCTCCCGACCGGCGGCCCGCTGACCAAGGCGCTGCGCGATGCGGGCTTCGATCTGACTCTGTCGACGCGCGAGGACACGCGGACGCTCCGCTATCTGCCGACGCGGATGGACAGCGCGTCCACCTATCTGACGGGCGGGAACTGGCGTCAGTCGACGGAGGCCGGCGCGGCGACCCGCTACTCCGACGACCCGTTCGTGGCGAGCGGAGTCCGCGCGGACGAACGGCTTCTGGCTTCGGCCCGGCGGGACGGCTACCGGGTCCTGACGGTGCATCACGATCGGACGGTCGAGGCGGTACGGAGGCTGTCGGGCCACCGCATCGGCGCGCAGACGGTGTCCGTGACCGAACTCTTCCTGGAGTCGATGCACGCCCTGGTCCCTCCGGGCACGAAGCCGACATGGGAGACGCTGCTGAAGGCGGACGTGGCGGAGCCGGGCTCGCGGGGCGCGTTGAAGTTCACCGAATACGCACGGACCGCCTGGGGCACGGTGGAGCCGCAGGTACGGGAACTGCTCGCCCCAGGGACCGGTTCGGGCCCGGTTCTGCTGACCGAGGTGACCGTGTTCGCTCGCTACGACGGCATGGGCGTCCTCGACCGGCTCGCGGAGGCGGCTCGCCAGGGCGGGCGGGGACTGTGGCTGCTGGTACCGCAGGCGGACCCGGGGCGTGAACCGAAGCTGGGCCACACGGCAGTCGCCTACCAGGCCGGCCTGGGCGAATGGATAGACCTGCCGGACTCGTGGGTGAAGAAGGACTACCTGTCCGGTGTGACGGACGTGAGTGTCGTGGGCGTGAATGTGAACGCGAACGGTAACGAGGGAGACGACAAGTGATCGACCGCAAAGCCCTGTTGGAAGACCTGAAGCACCAGGTCAAGGCGGTCGAGACCGACCTCGGCAAGCAGGTCAAGGTGGTGGCCGAGGGCGAGAAGCTACGCGCCGAGTACGACCGCGCGCGCAAGTTGGGCCGTACGGCGTCCACTTGGAACTCCTGGCTGGACGAGCGGGTCACGCAGGTCGCGGTGGCGTGGGTGCTGGGGACTGTGTTCGTACGGTTCTGCGAGGACAACGGGCTGATTCCGGAGCCGTACTTGACGGCACCGGAAGGCGATCGACGTGACTTGGCACTGGCTCGGTTCGAGGAATACGTCGCGCGGTCGGACGACCCAACGTACCGAGGTTGGCTTGAGCAGGCGTTCGAGGAACTGGGGGCGGGGCAGGCGGGGCGGTTGCTGTTTGACCGGCGGCACAACCCGTTGTTCCAGATCCCGCTGTCGCATGACGGTGCGCGGGAGTTGGTGGACTTCTGGCGGGGGCGGGATGAGGGGGGCGTTCTCGTCCACGACTTCACGGACCCGGACCCGCTGGAGGAGGACGGCGACGGGACGCGCGGATGGGATACACGATTCCTGGGCGACCTGTACCAGAACCTGAGCGAGGCGGCTCGGAAGACATATGCACTGCTTCAGACTCCAGAGTTCGTAGAGGAGTTCATCCTCGACCGGACTATGGATCCGGTAGTGCGGGAGTTCGGGTACGAAGGCCTAAAGATGATCGACCCTACATGCGGGTCGGGACACTTCGTGCTGGGCGCCTTCCGGCGATTGGTGCGACTCCGGGCGAACGGCCAGCCCGGCGGTGACCGACACGCGAGGGTGCGGGCGGCACTGGACTCAGTCCACGGAGTGGACTTGAACCCATTCGCAGTGGCTATTGCACGGTTCCGGTTGCTCGTCGCGGCTATGGCAGCCAGTGGCGTGCACACGCTGAGGGAAGCGGCTTTTTATGAGTGGCCCATTCACCTGGCGGTGGGCGACTCACTGATCAAGCACCGCCATAAACAGGGAAACCTGTTCGATCAATTGGGGGAGGAGGGAGTGGATGAGCTGACCGAATTCAAATATGAGACCGAGGATGTCCACGAGTACCCGGAGATCCTGAAGCCGGGTCGGTATCACGTGGTGGTGGGGAACCCTCCGTACATCACAGTGAAAGATAAGAAGCTAAACGAACTCTACCGGGTACTATACGACGCGTGTGCGGGAAAATATGCACTTTCGGTGCCGTTTGCTCAGCGTTTCTTCGAGCTAGCGAAGACGGGGGACGCAGAGAGCGGGCTTGGGTACGGGATGGTCGGGCAGATTACGGCCAACTCCTTCATGAAGCGCGAGTTCGGCACACGACTGATTGAGACGTACTTTGGGCATGAGGTGGAGCTGACCGAGGTCATTGATACTTCCGGAGCATACGTTCCGGGGCATGGAACTCCTACGGTAATCCTAATCGGGAGGCGGCGCGGAGGAACGCAACGATCGACATCAATTCGAACGGTGCGTAGCGTGCAAGGTGAGCCTGCCGTGCCAGAGAATGGCGAGGATGGACTTGTGTGGAACGCGCTCGTGAAGCAGATCGATGACCCCGGATCCGCCAGTCAGTGGGTCTCGGTGGGGGACCTGAGACGGGAACGCTACTTCGGCAAGCAGCCGTGGGTCTTGACTGATGGCGGCCTTGAGATGCTTGAGCGAATCAACGAATCTAAGAAAGCCACCCTAAGGCGTGACGCATCGCGCATCGGCTTTTACGGGATCCCGGCTGCAGATGATGCAATGACAGCACCTCGGGAAACGTTCCGGCGCGTCCGCGCCGAGCAAGAATACACCAAGCGGCTAATTGTCGGGGACGAAGTCCGAGACTTTACATACAGCAACGGTGACTACATTTTCCACCCTTACGATGCCGAGCGGAATCTACGAGACCTGAGCGCCTTCCCACGCCTCGCCTCCTGGATTTGGCCCTGTCGGACGGAACTGGGAGGTCGAGCAACCTTTTCAGGCGGAACGTACTTCACCGATCACCGCCCATGGTGGGAATGGCATCAACTCCCCAAGGACCTCCAGGCCCACACATGGTCGATCAATTTTTCCTTTGTAGCAACGCATAATCATTTCTGCCTCGACCGGGACAGAGCAGCCTGCACTCGCACCGCACCTGTGATCAAGTTGCACCGGGAGGCAAGCGAAGAGGAGCACTTGCAGCTTCTCGGGCTGCTCAATAGCTCAACAGCCGGATTCTGGCTCAAGATGGTGAGCCACAGCAAGGGAACTGAGGGACATCAGTCTGGGATTAAGACCGAGCTCTGGGAACAATTTTACGAGTTCACTGGCACGAAACTCCAGGACTTTCCGTTGCCCTCCAGTTATCCAACTTCTATCGCCATCACTCTGGACAGTCTCACTCACCAAATCTCGGACTCCAGTCTCTCTGCTTTTGCAAGTCAAACCATCCCCGCCATTCCTTTCCTGAACAATACTCGCGCTACTTTGCATTCCATCCGCGCCCGCATGATCGCGCTTCAGGAGGAACTGGACTGGCAGGTCTACTCGCTGTACGGTCTGCACCCCGAAGACTTGCGCACCTCCGAAGACCCCACCTCGCCCGAAATCCCCGAACTCTCTCTTGGCGAGCGCGCCTTCGAGATCGTGCTCGCACGTCGGGTCGCCGCAGGCGAAGCCAGTGACGAGTGGTTCAAGCGGCACGGGTCCACACCCATCACCGAGATCCCGGCCCACTGGCCCGGTGCCTACCGCGAGGTCGTCCAGAGGCGCATCGAGGCCATCGAGTCGTCCCGCGCCATCGGCATGATCGAGCGACCCGAATACAAACGGCGATGGGCCACCGAAGGATGGGACTCGCTCCAGGAGAACGCACTCCGGAGCTGGCTGCTCGACCGGATCGAGGACCGTGCCCACTGGTTCGACGAGAACGGAATGCCCGCCCTCGTCACCCTCTCCCGCCTCACCGACAACCTCTCCCGCGACGAGGACTTCGTCTCCGTAGCCAAGATCTACGCACCCCACAAGGAACTACCCACCGTAGTCGCCGAGTTGATGACCGACGAGCACGTGCCCTTCCTCCCCGCCCTGCGCTACAAGCCCGCTGCCCTCAAGAAGCGCGCCGACTGGGAGAACGTCTGGGACCTCCAGCGGCAGGAGGACGCCGCTCCGGACGAGCCGGCCAAGCGGAAGATCCGGGACTCCATCCCCATGCCGCCGAAGTACACCTCGGCCGACTTCCTGCGCAGCTCGTACTGGCGAGCGCGCGGCAAGCTGGACGTGCCGAAGGAGCGGTTCATCTCGTACGCGCGGACCAACGTCCCCACCCCCGACCTCTACGGCTGGGCCGGCTGGGACCACCGTGAGCAGGCGATCGCGCTCGACACGTACATCGCCACTCACGAGGGCCTGACCACCGAAGAGGTCACCCCGCTCCTCGCCGGGCTGCTGGAACTCCAGCCCTGGCTGAACCAGTGGCACAACGAGCCCGATCCGCTCTTCGCCCCCACCCCCGCCAAGTTCTTTGAGGGCGACCGGCAGATGGAACAGGGCAAGCACGGCCTCACCGACGATGACCTGCGCGACTGGCGCCCGGCCGCCGCGACCAGAGGACGCCGTACCACCAAGAAGTAGTCCGCCGGTAACGCCAACGGCCCCGCGATCGGGACAGATCGCGGGGCCGTTGCCTTGCCTGATCAGTCGCTCAACTGCGCGTTCCTGATTGCCGAAACGAAGGACGTCCACCCGCCAGCAGGGAACATGAGCACTGGCCCGTGGGAAACCTTGCTGTCCCGTACCGGAACAACGGCAGCAAAGCCGTCAGAAACCTCGACGCACTCGCCTCCGTCCTGATTGCTGTAGCTGCTCTTGCGCCAAGCTGCGGCACTCAGGTCAATGGGTCGCACAGCACTTCCTCCAACGTGGCCAAGACGAACTTCCACGAGTCAGCCGGAGACAACGCCAGATCGCGCATCGCATCGTACCCACGCTGCAAACGCTCAACCGGAGCGTTCTCCTCAATGAGATCGCCTTCGTAGCCGTTCTCCGTGTAAGCCACCGTACTTCCGTTCGCCAGCCGCAGGAACATCACGGTGGCGTTCATCAAGCCATGCAGCCCGGCGCTCAGGGGAAGCACCTGCATCGTCACATTAGGACGCTCCGCGACGGCCACCACGTACTCCAACTGCCCTCGCCACTCCCCCACATCCCTCAAGGGCGTCCGCAACACTGCCTCGGACAGGATCGTCCGAAACGGCGGCGCACCCTTCCCCTCCAACAACTCCCGCCTCCCCATCCGCGCCTCGACCTGCTGCTCAAGCTCCTTCCCCTCAAGCCCGCCCACCGTCAGCATCTCCCGCGCGTACCCCGGCGTCTGCAACAACCCCGGCAGCACGCTCACTGCGAAGTGCCACAAGCTCACCGCCTCCGCCTCCAACGCCATGTACCGCCGGTACCGCTCGCGGAACTGCGTATGGTCCCCGACGGCCAACTCCCACAACGCCAGCAACAACCCCGGCGTCTCGTAGTGCGTGTCGAGGGCCTGAACGACCTCCGAGCTGCCGAGCGTCTCGCCGTTCTCCATCTTGCCGAACAACGACGCGTCCCAGCCCAGCCGTTCACCGAGCGCCCGCAAGCTCAGCCCGCTCGCAGCCCGTAGCCTCCGCAACTCCTCGGCGAACCGTTGACGGGGTTCCTGGCTGCGGCCGGTGATGACGCGTCGTTGCGGCATACCACTTCCTCCGGGACATGCACGTGAGCGAGGTGGAACGTGTGGAACCACCTGAGCGCGACGGGGAACCACCGCCCCGCCCACAACTCGGCTGCCCACTTCCGGCCGCATTCTCGTAACAGCCGGACTACGCAGGGTAATTCACCCAGCACAACCGGGTCTCGGAATCAGCGGAACCGACCTCCGCCCCCTCACCCAGGCCGAGTTGCTGAGCGACCTCGTCGCCGACGTCAACTCCCGCAGCAGGCAGCCGAGATGACGGCACCACTCCACATCCGACCCATCCGAAGCCGCACCGCCCCGACACCCACCCACCACCCCGTCATGGCCGACTCCGCACTAATCGCCTCCCCGTGATCAACGCCCTCACCTAGGATGTCGAGAACCAATCTCAGCGGCCCGACGGGCTTCCTAATCCGCCCCGCCCCCGCGGCGCGCGGCGGACACCGAAGGACATGCCCCCACCCGCACGAGTCTTCTTCGTGCTGCCTGGGGGCATTTCCTTGCTGTTCCGTGAGTCCGCGGCGTCCGTGGCCACCCGTATCCTCGAAGGGTCACTGGCGCTGCATCTGACCGAGAACTTCCGTCACCTGCACGGCAGGAGCGCCGGGCAGTCGGAGATCAGGTCCTGGGAACGCAGCCTCCCGGCTCTCGTCAACGCCCTCATGGACGCCGGGCTCGGTGACGTCGAGGTTCTCATCGAGTACAGCCTGCCGCTCACCAGCAAGCGCGCCGACGCCGTACTCGCGGGCGTACACCCGACCACGGGCGAACCGTCGTACGTCATCGTCGAGTTGAAGCAGTGGAGCGCGGCCTACCCGGAGGAGGACGAGCCGCTGCTGTGCCGCATCGACGCGTACCCGGACGCCGTGCTCAACCCGATCGAGCAGGTCCGGGGCTACTGCGAATACCTGCTGTCGTTCAACGGCGCCCTGGAACGGATGCCGAAGGCCCTCGCCGGAGTGGCGTTCCTGCACAACGCCGCCGAATCCCGCATCGCGGGTCTGCGGAGCGTGAAGGAGGACCAGCACGGCCGGATGTACACCGGTGAACAGCGCGGCGCCTTCCTGGACTTCCTGCGTTCACGGCTCGCCGCGAAGCCCGGCGCGGAGGCGGCGGACATGCTGCTCGCCGGCAAGATCCGGCCGTCGAAGCAACTGATGGCCGTCGCTGCGGCCGAAATCCGCGACCGCGAGCAGTTCATCCTCCTCGCCGAACAGCGGGTCGCCTACGAGCACGTCATGTCCGCCGTACGCAAGGCGAAGCGGTCCAACCACAAGCAGGTTGTCATCGTGACCGGCGGGCCCGGTTCCGGCAAGAGCGTGGTCGCGCTGTCGCTGCTCGGTGAGTTGTACCGGCAGGGCGTGACCGCTCTGCACGCCACCGGGTCCGCGTCGTTCACCAAGACCATGCGCAAGGTCGCCGGGGCCCGGAAGCCCGCTGTGCAGAAGCTGTTCATGTACTTCAACAGCTTCATGGCCGCCGAGCCCAACGACCTCGACGTACTGATCTGCGACGAGGCCCACCGCCTGCGCAAGACCTCCGCCAATCGCTACACCAAGGCTGAACTGCGCACAGGCCGACCGCAGGTGGCGGAGTTGATCGACGCGGCCCGGGTGCCGGTGTTCCTGCTCGACCAGCACCAGGTGGTGCGACCCGGCGAGATGGGGACGAAGGCTGAGATCAAGCGGGCCGCTGCCGCGCAGGGACTCGAATGCACGGTCATCGAACTGGACGGGCAGTTCCGGTGCGGCGGCAGTGACGCCTACGAGAAGTGGGTCGTCGACCTGCTCGGGCTGGAGGGCGGCACGCCCAACCCGTGGGAGCCTGACGGCAAGTTGGACTTGCGGACCGCCGAGAGCCCGCAGGAGCTGGAGGACTTCCTCGTCGCGCGCCGGGCGGACGGTTACGGCGCGCGGATGTCGGCCGGCTACTGCTGGAAGTGGACCACCAAGGTCACCCCGGACATGACCGAGCTGCCCGCCGACGTCGTCATCGGGCAGTGGGCGCGGCCCTGGAACGTGTACGGCGAGCGGTCCGTACTCGGTGCTCCGCCCGCGCCCCTGTGGGCCACCGACCCGGATGGTTTCGGGCAGGTCGGCTGCGTCTACACCGCGCAGGGCTTCGAATACGACTGGTCAGGCGTGATCATCGGGCCCGACCTGGTGTGGCGTACGGATCGGTGGGTCGTGGACCGTACGGCTTCGAAGGATCCGATCTTCACGAAGGCGACGCCGGACAGTGAGATCGACCAGCTGATCCGCAACACATACAAGGTGCTGCTGACGCGGGGCATGGTCGGCACGATCATCTACTCGACGGATCCGGAGACGCGCGACAAGCTGCGCTCGCTCGTGCATCCGGCGACCGGCGTGGAGGCGCCCGTCCTCGTGTAGTCGCGCGTGTGCGAAAAGTGGTTATCCGTTGTCAGTGGTACGCCATACGATCGGATGAGCCCGCGCAGCCGCCCGTCGGAGAGTGATTGTTCATGGCCCAGCAGCCGCCCCTCCTCCGCGATGTCATCGACATCAAGGAGTCCATCTCCACCTCGGACTTCGTCCTCCAGCTTTCGGAGGCCACGACTCCCGAAGGTGCGGAGCGCGCGCTGCGGGACTACGTGGTCACGGAACGGCTGTTGGAGAACTTCGACGAGGCGCTCGGGCTGATCCGGTCCGCGCTCGACGGGCACACCTCGAAGGCGTCCTACCTGCACGGGTCGTTCGGTTCCGGTAAGTCGCACTTCATGGCGGTGCTGCACGCCCTGCTCAGCGGGGCCCCGGCGGCCCGCGCGCGGACGGACCTCGACCCGGTGCTCACCAAGCACGAGTGGCTCGGCACGGAGGGGAAGCGATTCCTGCTGGTGCCGTACCACATGCTCGGGGCGAAGGCCCTGGAGCAGCGGGTCCTCGGCGGGTACGTCAGTCATGTCAAGAAGCTGCACCCGGAGGCTCCGACGCCACAGGTGTACCGGACGGACGCGCTGTTCGACGACATCCGGGCGATGCGGTCCCGCATGGGCGACCAGGCGGTGATCGGCGGCCTCACCTCGGCGGACGGCGACGGCTCGGACGGCGAGGAGGACGAGTGGGGCGAGGCGTTCGGCTGGACACCTGAGCTGCTCGACACGGCCCTCGCCGCCGAGGAGGTCCACGAGGGCGGCCAGGCACTCAACCTGGTCAGCCCGTCGACGCCGGCCGAGCTGCGGGCGCGGCTGGTGCAGGACGCGAGCACGCACCTGCTGCCGGGCTTCGCGAAGAACGCTGCCGAGGACGAGCACGGGTTCGTCTCGCTGGACGCCGGTCTGTCCGTGATCGCCGAGCACGCCAAGTCGCTTGGCTACGACGGGCTGATCCTGTTCATGGACGAGCTGATCCTCTGGCTCGCGACCCTCATCCACGACCAGAAGTTCGTGGCCAAGGAAGCCGGCAAGATCACCAACTTCGTGGAGGGCGGCGACGCCCGTCGGGCCGTCCCGGTGATCTCGTTCATCGCCCGTCAGCGCGACCTGCGCGAGCTGGTCGGCGAGGAGGTGTCGGGTGCGGCCGAGGCGTCCATCCAGGACACGCTCAACCTGGCCTCGGGCCGGTTCGACAAGATCACGTTGGAGGACCGCAACCTCCCCCAGGTCGCCCACGCCCGCCTCCTCAAGCCCAAGGACGACGCGTCCGCCGCACTCGTCGACGCCGAGTTCGAGAAGACCCGCAGGATCCGTCAGGAGGTATGGGACACGCTCCTGGGCTCCGACCGTGGCGCCGACGGCATCGGCGCCGACGAGGAGAGCTTCCGGCTGACGTACCCCTTCTCGCCGGCGTTCATGGACACCCTCGTCCACGTGTCGTCGGCGCTCCAGCGCAACCGAACCGGTATGAAGCTGATGGGGCAGTTGCTCGCCGCCCACCGCGCCGAGCTGCGGCTGGGTGACCTGATCCCGGTCGGCGACTTGTACCCACTGATCACGGCGGGCGGCGACAAGCCGTTCACCGACAGCCTGAAGGTGGTCTTCGAAGCCGCCGACAAGTTGTACCGGACCAAGCTGCGGCCTTACCTCCTGCTCACGCACAACGTGACGGAGGAGAACATCGAGCAGTACGCCCACCGGCCCGACAGCGTCACCGACCCCGAACTGCGCGCCCGGATCAGGCAGTTCGTCGGTGACAACCGGATCGTCGGCACGCTGCTGTTGTCGGCGCTAGCCCCGAGCGTCCCCGCTCTGTCCGACCTGACCATCCGCCGCCTGTCCGCCCTCAACTACGGGTCGGTGGTCGCCCCGATCCCCGGCCGCGAGTACGGCATCCTGAAGAACAAGGTCGCCGAGTGGGCGGGCCGCTTCCCCGAGATCAAGGAGACCGGCACCGAGGCCAACCCTGGTGTCCGGCTCGAACTGTCCGGTGTCGACGTCGACTCGGTGATCGCCAACGCCAACGTCAACGACAACCCGGGCAACCGCGAGGCCCTCGCCAAACGGCTCCTCGTCGAGGAACTCGGCATCGACCAGTCGCAGTTGATCAACGAGCTGCACTTCGCGTGGCGCGGCACCGACCGCAGCGTCGAGGTGGTGTTCGGCAATGTCGCCGACGAGGACGCGCTGCCGGACCACGACCTCATGCCCCAGCAGGACGGGCACTGGCGGATCGTGATCGACCTCCCCTTCGACGAGAGCGAGTGGGGGCCGCGCGAGGACGCCAACCGGATGCAGCGGCTGCGTGAACGGCAGGGCGAGCCGTCCCGCAGCGTCGCGTGGCTGCCGACCCACCTCTCCAGCCAGCGGTACGCCGACTTCCGCCGCCTCGTCGTCATCGACAAGGCGCTCTCCGACAGCCAGCGGTTCGACGGCCAGTACGCGGGCCATCTGAGCCCCGACAACCGGGCCCGCGCCAAGGGACTTCTGGAGACCCAGCGGGAGTCACTGCTCAAGAACGTGAAGGCGGCCTTCAAGCAGGCATACGGCCTCGCGGACAAGAAGGCCACCGATGTGGAGCTGGGCTTCGGCGACCATCTGGAGTCGCTGCGCGAGGTCGAGGGGTTGATCCTGTCCATCGGCCAATCGATGCGGGACGGTATCCGGCACATCGCCGACAAGTTGCTCGCGAGCCAGTACCCGGACCACCCGAACCTCGACCCCGACAACACCGGCACGGTCGTAAAGCCTGCCGACGCCCGAAAGGTCTTCACACACGTACGGGCCGCCGCCGAGGCCCGCGACGGGCGCGCCGAAGTCCCCGCCCCCGACCGGAATCTGATGCGCCGGGTAGCCACTCCGCTACGGCTGGGACAGCAGAAGGAGGCCTACTTCGAGCTGTCGCAGTACTGGACGGACCACTTCCGGCAGCTCGCCAGCGGGCAGGGCGTGACCGGCGACCTCAGCCTGATCACCCTCACCGACTGGACGGACCGGCCGACACCTCGCGGCCTGCCCGGTTTCCTCGCCCGGCTCGTCGTGGCCTCGTTCGCCGAGATGGACGACCGGGTGTGGGTGCGCGCGGGTACCCCCCTCGACCCGGCGCCCGCCCTGAACGAGATCAAGGACCATGACGCGCTGCGCAGCCAGCCGCTGCCGTCCGAGGAGGACTGGTCGACTGCCCGCCAGCGGTTCACGGCGGTGTTCGGCGAGCCGGCCCCCACGCTGCGGCGTGGCCGTATGGTCAACCAGCTCGCCCGGCAGATCGCCCAGCAGGCAGGCGCCCACCTGGAGGCTGCCCGCGAGTTGGTGACCCAACTGGAGCGGCACGTCGGCTTCCTCCACCTCGACGAGACCGCCGAGGGCGGGCGCCTCGCCCTCGCGCGGCGGGCAGTAGAACTGCTCCAGGAACTCACACGCTCCGCCGGTCAGGGTGCCGCCGGAGCCCGGAAGACCGTCGAGGCTCTGGCCGCCTTCGACTTCGGGGAGGTCGGCGCGGACCGGTTCGGGACCTCGGTCAAGCAGGCCCGCACGGTGGCGCAGGCGCTGGATTCGACGTCGTGGACCACCCTCGACCTGGCCACCTCAGAGGGACCCGAGGGCGAGGCGCTGTTGGAGTCCCTGCGCAACGCCGCGCAGAGCGACCAGCGGACCAACGACCTGAAGGAGGCGCTGGTTCGCACGCAGCGCGAGGTGCTGGCGCTGCTGAAGCGCAACCGTGCGACGCCGACTCCGCCGCCCGCTCCCCCGGCCCCAGCCCCGGGGCCCAGTGACGTACCGCTCGACACGGCGACGAGTCATCCGGCCGTGCCCGATCAGACACCGAGCCCGGGCCCGTCCACCCCGGGGCGGGTGAGACGCTCCGGCGGCGGACGGACGACCGCGTCCAGGGCAGTGGCCGAACTGCAGGCGGAGATCGCCGAGTTGGCGGCCCGCGAACCCGGTGCTCAGGTCGCGTTCACCTGGCAGGTCGTCGAAGGATGAGCACGGCGACGACCAGCACGGTGGCGGTACGGCTGAACCTCGCGACGATCACCCAGTACCTGTCGACCCAGAGTTCGCTGGCCGACGCGCTCGCGGGCCAGGACCAGCGGCGGGCCGTGCTGCTGCGCTCGTCGCCGCGGTGGGACGGACCCGCCGAATACGCCTGGGGCGACGGGCTGTCGGCCCGGATCGCCGCGGCGCCCTCCCCGCTCGCCGTGCACGAACTGCTGCTCGGCCACCTGTCGGGCACGGCGACCGGCCCGACCCTGCTTGTCGTCCTGACCGACCGCGAACAGAACGAACTCGACCCCGCCATCCTGGCCCGCGCCCACAAGAAGCGCATCGACACGGTGGACAGTTGGGACGTGGTGCGTGACGCGTTCGGCGCGCACCAGGTCGACCAGCGGCTCAGGGACGACAAATGGGCCGCGGAAGCCCTGCTGGACGCGGCACCGCCGAGAGGTGGCTGGCCCCGGCTGGGGGGCGGCATCCTGTCTCGCGGCACGGCCCTGTCCGCGCTCGCGCTGCGCCGCCTGAGGCTGGGCAGTTACGAGGACGAGTCGGCCCGGCAGGACCACACCACGTCCGCCGACAGGCTGGACACCCATGCGCTGCTCGGCTGGTCCCTGCTCCCGGGTCGGCCGGAGCGCTTCCTGGCACTGCGTGGCCCCGAACGCGGCGGCCTGGCGGAGTTCCTCGGTGAGGACGACCGGGCCGGACTCGCGGGGCGGGCGCTCCTGGCCCTCGTCGAGGCCGAGCACGGACCGGACGCGGTGGCCTTCGGGCTCGTCTGCGCCGCGCTGTGGTGCCATGCCGAACCGGACGCGACCGTCTACACGGCACGCGGTCGCGCGGAGCGCTGGTTCGGGGAGCGCCCCCCGGCGCGGGGTGAGCAACTCGACGCCATGGCTGCCGCTTTCGGCCGGGCCTCGGAGGACTACGTCGGCACGCTTCTCGCCGCAGCCGCCAGGGCCGGTGTCGCAGGCCCGGAAGAAGCCCGCGAGGCCCGCCGGGCCGGCGACACGGTGCTGGAGCGTGCCTCGGCGCTGGTCCGTCAGTTCGGCGCGGAAGCCGCCGCGAGGAACAGCCCCCTCCTGCCGGCCGGCCTCGACGCCAGGTTCGCCGCTGTCGGGACCGCCCTCGCAGCTGGTGAGCCCGGACCGCTCGACATCGCCGTCCGTTCCTTGAGCGAACACCGGCGCGCACAAGGAACGGAGATCCAGTCGCGGATCGAGCGGACCCGCATGGCGCAGCGGCTCGTCCAGTGGTTGGCCACCGAGCCGACGACGGAGGCGTCCCATGTCGGTGCGGCCATAAAGCGCCATGTCGACGAGACCGCGTGGGTCGACCGGGCCCTGGAACACATCGAGGCCGGAGGGGACCCCGACGACCGGCTGAAGGCCGCCTACGATGCGCTGGCCGAGCGCGTACGGGAACGCCGGCACGCGATCGACCGCGACTTTGTCGGCGTTCTGGCTACATGGACCGCGGCAGGCACCGATCCCGGCGGGATGTTGACGGTGGAGACATTCCTGGAGCGGGTGGTGAAACCGGTGGTGCGAGGCACCGACCGGCGCGTGCTGCTGATCGTCCTGGACGGTATGAGCGCGGCCATCGCCACCGAGCTGGGTGAGGAACTGCGCGCTTCCTGGGCCGAGTTCGATCCGGTGACCGAGGAGGGGAAACGTCCGCGACGCCGTGCCATGGCCGCGGCTCTGCCCACCCTCACCGCCGTGTCCCGTACTTCACTGTTCGCGGGCAGGCTGACGCAGGGATCGCAGAACGACGAGACACAACTGTTCCCCGCCCTCCCGCTCTGGGCCGGGGCGCCTGCAGCCGTGTTCCACAAGGACGACCTGCGGGCCGACAGCGCGGGCGACACGTTCGGGCCCGTGCTCACCGAGGCGCTCATGGACGGCCGTACGCATGTCGCGGTCGTCCTCAACGCGATCGACGACCGGCTCGCGAAGGAACAGAAGCTGGGTGACGGGGCCTGGCGGGCCGTGCACATCCCGGGCCTGCCGGATCTGCTGAGGCTCGCCGCCTCGCAGGGGATGGCCGTGGTCATCACGAGCGACCACGGGCATGTCGTCGACCGGCACGGGCTGAAGGTGGACACCGGCTCACCGCTGTCCGCCCGGCACCGCGCCCCGGACGGCAAGACGGGCCCCGCCGAGGTCGCGCTGCGCGGCACCCGGGTGGTCGCGCCGCAGCCGGGAGGCTCGATCGTAGCCCTGTGGGACGCCGACTCCCGGTACACGGCTCGCAAGGCCGGCTACCACGGCGGGGCGTCCCTCGCCGAGTTCACGATTCCGGTCCTGGCTCTCCTGCCGTTCGGGGCTCCCCCTCCTCCGGCCTGGCGGGAGTTGGGGGATCCGCGACCAACCTGGTGGCTGTTGGAGGAGCCCGCGTCGTACACCGCCAGCGTCCAACCCGCCCCGGCGTCCACCGCGAAGCGGCCGGCGCGGCAGAAGCCGACGAAGGTCCAGGTCCAACTCGCGCGTACGCACGACTCGTTGTTCGATGTCGCCGTCGTCCCAGCGTCCGACAACGCGGAGACGCTGGTGACGGCCACCGTCGTCGACCCCGACGACACCCTCGTCTCGGGCCTCTTCGCCTCGGAGGCGTTCCAGGGGCAGATCGGGCTGCTCGCACGCAAACCGCCCATGGACAAGGTGGAAGGAGCCATCCGGGCCCTGCTCGACGCCGGAGGCACCCTCCCGGTGACGGCCCTCGCCCAGCGCGTGTCCTACCCGACCACCCGGGCCGACGGGTTCGCGGCCATCCTGCGCCAACTGCTCAACTACGACGGAGTGCAGGTCCTGGAGACCCTGCCGGACGGTCGGACCGTCCGCCTCGATCTCTCCCTGCTCCGCATGCAGTTCGACCTGACCTGACGTTCCATCAGTTCTGTCGCCCACCGATGAGCCGGGAGCCATGAGCGCCAACGACCGTGTGTTAATCAACCAGATGATCGAGGAGCGTCGCAACGCCCGCGCCGTCCCCCTCTCGTTCGACGCGGCCTTCGAGAGGTTTGCGAGCGAACACGCGCTGCACGGCTTCGGTCTCTCGGAGGAGGAGATCGAAGCCGGTGTGATCGGCGGGGCGAACGACGGTGGCATCGACGGGGTGTACGTCTTCCTCGGTGGTCGGCTCCTGCACGAGGACAGCGAGATCCTTCAGCAGACCTCGGCCGTCTCGAACGTGGAGCAGGGGACCCAGCTGACGCTCTGGCTCGTCCAGGCCAAGACGAGCCCCGGCTTTTCCGAGGTGGCCCTCGACAAGGTGGCGTCCACCTGCACGAACCTCCTGGACATGGAGGTCGACGAGGCCACCGTCGGGATCCTCTACACGGAAGACCTGCTCGTCCGCTTCAGATTGTTCAGGACAGCGCTGCTGCGGCTCCTCAGCCGTCATCCGACCGTCCTGATCAAGTTCTCGTACGTGACGCGCGGCGACGCGAGCGAAGTGCATCCCAAGGTCCAGGCGAAGGCCAAGATCCTGGAGGCACAGTTCTCCAACGCCTTCGCCGTCTCCACCGGCGAGGTCGAGTTCCTGGGCCCCGCGGAACTCTGGAAGCGGGCCAGCACCCTCCCCTCGTACACCCTGGAGCTTCCCTACCGGGAGAGCATCACGCACGGGACGAGCCATATCGCCCTCGTCTCGCTGGGCGAGTACATCGACTTCCTCAGCGACGAGACCGGGGCGATCAAGTCCCACATCTTCGACTGGAACGTCCGTGACTACCAGGGAAACGTCGAGGTGAACCGGGAGATCACAGCATCTCTCCAGAACCCGGAAGCACCCGAATTCTGGTGGCTCAACAACGGCATCACCATCGTGTGCTCGCAGGCGACCTCGGTCGGAAAACGACTCAGCCTCTCCGACGTGCAGATCGTCAACGGTCTCCAGACGTCGTACACGCTCCACGAGACACTCCACGACCTCTATGCCGCCGATCCCACCGACGCCGTCTTCGACCGGCTCGTACAGGTGCGCATTCTCGTCACCGTGGATCAGGCGGCCCGTGACTCCGTCATCCGCGCCACCAACCGGCAGACCAGCGTGCCGGTCGCCTCACTCCGGGCCACGGACGACATCCAGCGGCAGATCGAGTCGTACTTCCTCGAACACGACTGGTTCTACGACCGGCGCAAGAACTTCTACCGGAACCAGGGCAAGTCGACCAACCGTATCGTCAGCATCCCGCTGCTCGCACAGTCCGTGATGGCCATGGCTCTGGGACAACCCGACTACGCGCGCGCCCGCCCGTCGAGCCTGCTGAAATCGGACTCGGACTACCGCCGCGTCTTCTCCGAGAAGACGGAACTCCCTGTCTACCTGTGGCTGGCCAGAGTGCAACGCCAGGTAGACGAGTATCTGCAGTCGGTATCGGATCCCGCCGTCCGTTCCCTGCACACCAACCTCCGCTTCCATCTCGCCATGCTCGGCGCCGTGGACCTCGTGGGCCGTGTGTTCAGCAAGCCGGAAACCCTGAACAACGCTGCCCGGGAGGGCGTCTTCCCGACGTCCACGCGCCTCGAATCGCTGTGGACGTCGCTCCAGGAGCAATTCAACGCATTCCAGCGAGAGAGCCGGTCTGGGCCCGACAAGACCGCGAAGAGCAGCGACTTCGTCACCTTCCTCACGAGCAACCTCGGATACGGCAGTCTCCGTCGCAGGTGATCTCTGAGCACGGTCAGCCGGGCAGCGCGGATGGGACAATGAGCGGGTGACCGGCCCTCGCCCTTCTCCCGTCTCCGCCGCCCGGCGGCGCACCGCCCTCGACGCGCTCCGACGCGGTGCGGTGCCCGAGAGCGGCCTGGATCTCCTGGCCACCGGCCTCGGCCGTTTCGAGTCCGCGCTGGACGCGGAACTCGACGCGGTCGCCTCCGGTGCCTCGGTCTTCAAGGCCGTTCGGGGTGAGTACGGTTCCGGCAAGACGTTCTTCACCCGCTGGCTCGGGGAGCGCGCCAAGCAACGCAACTTCGCTGTCTCCGAGATCCAGATCTCGGAGACGGAGACCCCGCTGCACAAGCTGGAGACCGTCTACCGGCGCCTCACCGAGCGACTGTCCACCCCGAGCTTCCCGCCGAGCGCACTCCGTCCTGTCGTGGACGCCTGGTTCTACGCCCTGGAGGAGGACGCCCTCGCCGCGGGAGCGGACGAGGACGATCTGGGCGGCGCGGTCGAGGAGTTGTTGACCGCCCGGCTGACCGAGGTGTCCCGGCACGCCCCGTCCTTCGCTGCCGCGCTGCGCGGATACCGGTCCGCGCTCGCCGAGGGCGACGAGTCGACGGCGGCGGCCGTCCTCGCCTGGCTCGGCGGGCAGCCCCACGTAGCGGCGGCGGCCCGCCGGTCGGCAGGAGTGCGCGGCGACCTTGACCACTTCGGCGCACTGGGCTTCCTGCAAGGGCTGCTCACCGTTCTGCGGGACTCCGGCCACCGGGGGCTGTTCGTCGTGCTGGACGAGGTGGAGACTCTGCAGAGAGTGCGGTCGGACGCCCGCGACAAGGCGCTCAACTCGCTGCGGCAACTGATCGACGAAGTCCACTCCGGGCGGTTCCCCGGCCTGTATCTGGTCATCACCGGCACACCCGCCTTCTACGACGGTCAACAGGGTGTGCAGCGGCTCCCACCGCTCGCCCAGCGGATCGCCACGGACTTCACGACCGATCCCCGATTCGACAACCCACGCGCCGTCCAGTTGCGCCTGTCGGGGTTCACCCTGGAGTCGCTGACCGGCCTCGGGGTGACCATTCGCGATCTCTACGCGTCCGGGGCGGACTCTCCCGACCGGATCAAAGCGTTGGCGGACGACACCTACATCTCCGATCTCGCCCGCGCGGTGGGCGGAGCCCTCGGCGGCAAAGTGGGCGTCGCACCCCGGCTCTTCCTCAAGAAACTGGTCGGCGACGTCCTCGACCGAATCGACCAGTTCCCGGATTTCGACCCACGGCAGCACTACCGGCTCACGGTGGGCAGCAGCGAACTTACCGACGTCGAGCGGAACTTGGCCGCGTCGTCGGCAGCCGACGACATCGACCTGGAGTTGTGATGACATCGGCCGCGGACCCCGTCGAACGGCTCGACCCCGTCATCCTGCATCACGTGGTCAACACGCTGGGCTGGCCGGACCTGCGGCCCCTGCAACGGGCCTCGATCGATCCGGTGATGGACGGTGAAGACGCCGTGCTGCTCGCGCCCACGGCCGGCGGCAAGACCGAGGCCGCCTGCCTGCCGGTGCTCTCTGCCATGTCCGCCCAAGGCTGGACTGGCACTTCGGTCCTCTACCTCTGCCCGCTCAAGGCGCTCCTCAACAACCTGGTCACCCGGGTCGACGCGTACGCGCAGTGGCTCGGACGCAGCGCGGCCCTGTGGCACGGGGACACGAAGGAGTCCCAGCGCCAGCGCATCCGTACCGAGAGACCCGACATCCTCCTGACGACGCCCGAGTCGCTGGAGGCGATGCTGATCGGGGTGAAAACCGACCACGCGCACCTACTGGGCGGGATCCGGGTCGTCGTCGTGGACGAGGTGCATGCGTTCGCCGGCGACGACCGCGGCTGGCACCTGCTGGCGGTGCTCGAACGTCTGCAACGGGTCGCGGGGCGTCCGATCCAGCGGATCGGACTGTCGGCGACGGTCGGGAATCCGAAGGAACTGCTCGCCTGGCTGCAAGGGTCAGGAGCCGGCCGACGTCCGGGACGGGTCGTCGCCCCGGACGTCACAAGCCACGCGTCCGACGGGGGCACCGGGAGTGGCATGGCCGGGCCGCCTCCGGGCGACATCGAACTCGACTACGTGGGTTCCCTTTCCAACGCGGCCAAGGTTCTCTCAGTCCTACACAAGGGCGAGAAACGACTGGTGTTCTGTGACTCCCGCCGACAGGTCGAGGAACTGGGCGCCGCGCTCCGAGCGCGCGATGTCACGGTGTTCCTGTCCCACGCTTCGCTCTCGGCGGACGAACGGGCCCGGTCCGAGCAGGCTTTCGCCGAGGCGCGCGACTGCGTCATCGTCGCCACCTCCACCCTGGAACTGGGCATCGATGTCGGCGACCTGGACCGCGTCGTCCAAATCGACTCACCTGGCTCCGTAGCCTCGTTCCTCCAGCGCATCGGCCGCACCGGGCGCCGTGCGGGGAGCACCCGAAACTGTCTGTTCCTGGCCACCCGCAAGGACTCCCTGCTGCAGGCTGCCGGTCTCCTTCTCCTCTGGAGCCGCGGCTGGGTCGAACCGGTCGTCCCGCCACCCGAGCCGCGCCATCTCGTCGCCCAGCAGTTGCTCGCCACCACACTCCAGGAACACAAGCTGGGCGACCAGCTCTGGCCCGACCAATGGAACGGCCTCGCTCCCTTCGACCGTTCGGCCGCTCCCATCCTGCGTCACCTGACCGAGCAGGGTTTCCTGGACACCGACGGCGGCATGCTGTTCATCGGGCCTGAGGCCGAACACCGTTTCGGGCGACGGCACTTCATCGAGCTGACCGCCTCCTTCACCGCGCCACCTCAGTTCACCGTGCTGTCAGGACGTACCGAGATCGGCCGGATGGATCCCTCCGTGCTCACCGAAGAACGCCCGGGCCCACGGCGACTGTTGCTGGCCGGCCGCAACTGGCAAGTGACGTTCATCGACTGGGGCCGGAAACGTGTCTTCGTCGAACCGGTCGAGAGCGGCGGAGTCGCCAAGTGGTCGGGAGGAACAATCGCCGGCCTGTCGTATGCGCTGACGCGCGCCATGCGGGATGTCCTCCTGGGCGCAGACCCTCCTGTCTCGCTCACCCGGCGTGCCGAAGTCTGCCTCCAGGAATGGCGCGATGAGGATGCGCCACATGTGGTTCACCCCGGTGGAACGCTGGTGGCTCGGCAAGGTAACGACGTGCGCTGGTGGACGTGGGCGGGATACCGCGCCAACGCGACGCTGTCCGCAACGCTGGCGTCGATCGCCGACCCGGTACAGCGGCCGACGGACTGCTACTTGCGTCTACGGGAGGATCTGAACCCAAGCATGTGGCGCAGCGCGATCGACGCCGTCCAGGCCGACCCGGCGCTTGTCCTCCCTGACGTCGACCGCCGAGCAGTACGTGGACTCAAGTTCTCGGCAGCGCTTCCACAACGGCTGGCCGTGGCCACGTTGTCGATGAGACTCGCCGACTTCGACGGTGCACGCGCTGCGCTCCTGGAGCCGAAGCGCTTCTCCACTGAGGCGGTGACCTGAGAGTCGCCGCAAGAGGCAACGGCTACACGGAATGTAGTCGTCGCACGTGATTGTCGTCAGTCACCTCGTAGAGGTCGACGCGCAGTAGTCGTCGTATGTGCAGCGGAACGCGCTCGGCGGCCTTGACCGACGCGGTGGGGAGAACCAGCGCGTATCGCGTGTCCGGTTGGTCACCGGTCATACGGCGCAGGAGCTGGCCATAGGCGATGTCGACGTCGACACCCTTCTCACTGGTTCGTCCCTTGACTTCGCCGACCAGACGCTCACTCTGGCGTACCGCTTCGATGTCCGTCCAACGGTCTGCCGGAGTCACCGGTGTCCAGCCTTCGGTCAGCAGCCAGGCCCGGAAGGCATCCGTGACCCGGTCCTCGTCACTGCCACGCGCAAGGATCCTCCTCAATACGGCGATGTCGGCCTCCGCGTTTCGGCGCAGACGCCCACGGCTGTCCGCGTCGAGGTCGGCGGGGCGGACGACCAGCAGCCGGAGCCCGTGCGCGGGGATCTCAACGTCACGTCGCGCGTCGTACAGGGCCCGCTGCGCACCTCGATGGACACCGCTGACCGTCAGCCTGTCCGGCTTGTCGAAATGCGGCACAGGCCGGTCATGCTGCAGCTCTCTGTACTCGACCACCAGTTGATGCTCCGGCCAGTAGGCATCGACGGGTAGTTTGACCCGTCGGCCCGCCGTACCGACATCTCCCTGAAGCCAGTCGAACTTGTGCTGCGTCTGCGCGGTCTCCCCCAGCACTTCGTTGCACAGGTCAATGACGTACGCCTCGTCGCTGTCGTCTCTCGTCCCCATGACCGCGCATCATGCCAGGGACCCAGCCTGTGCCACCCGACGCGGCGGACGAAGCCTCACCCGGCCTTGTCGGTCAGGAGCTCTTCGCCACCGGCTCCAACACAGCCACACACTCCACATGATGAGTCATCGGAAACAGATCGAACGCCCGCAAAGTCCGCACCCGATACCCCCCGTCCCGGAAGTACCCCAGGTCCCGAGCCAGCGCCGCCGGATCGCACGCCACGTACGCGATCTTCCGCGCCCCCAGTGACGACAAGTGCTCCACCGTCTTCTTGCCGGCCCCGGAGCGCGGCGGGTCGAGGACGATCAGGTCGACCTCGCTGATCCCCGTCTTCGGGAGCACGCTCTCGACCTTGCCCTGTTCGATCCGTACCCGTTCGAACCCGGCGAGGTTGTGCCGCGCGTCCTCGACGGCCCGCTTGCCGGACTCGATGCCGAGGACCGCGCCCTTGTCGCCGAGGCGGTCGGCCAACGCACCGGCGAAAAGGCCTACGCCGCAGTACAGGTCGAGCGCCATGTCGCCCTTGCGCGGCAGCAGGCCCTGCATGACGGCCTTGACGAGGGTGTCCGCGGCCATCGGGTGGACCTGCCAGAAGCCGCCGCTGCCGACGCGGTACGTACGGCCGTCGGCCCGCTCGCGGACGAACGCGCGGCCGTGGACGCGGTGGATGCCTCCGTCGTGCTCCTCGACGCGCATGACGGAGACGGGGCGTTCGAGTTCGACCAGGGGGAGGCGGGCTCCAGGGCGGGGCTCCAGGATCACCATGCGGTCCTGGGAGCCCGTCGCCGCGATCGCGTCGACCGATGCCATGCCGGACCAGTCGCGCTCCTCGATGCCCAGTTCGCTGATGCCCGGCGCCGCGATCATGCAGTGCTCGACGGGCTCGACCTCGTGCGAACGGTGCTTGCGCAGACCGGCGTTGCCGTCGACGTCCACCGCGTACTGCACGCGCGTGCGCCACTGCGGGACCTGCCCCGCGGGCAGCTTGTCGCCCTCGGCCGGCATCACCGTGCCGTCCCAGCCGGCCTCCTCGGGCGTGAGCCCCGCGAGCCGCTGCAACTGCTCGGCGATGACCTCGCCCTTGAGGCGGCGCTGGGCGCCGGGCTTGGCGTGCTGCCAGTCGCAGCCGCCGCAGCGGCCAGGGCCCGCGTAGGGACAGGGCGCCTCGACGCGGTCCTTGGACTCCTCCAGGATCGTCACGGCGTCGGCGCGCAGGAACCGCGCGCCCTCCTCGCCGTCGGTGACCCGGGCGACCACTCGCTCACCGGGCAGCGTGTGCCGGACGAACAGCACCTGGCCCTCGTCCGTACGGGCGATGCAGTGCCCGCCATGGGCGACGGGGCCCACCTCGACCTCGTACTCCTCCCCCACCAGCGATTTCTTCGGTTCTGCCTGCATGGCGGGGTGACTCCACAACGTCAAAGGGGGAACGGCCGGACAACAGCCCACCAGTCTACGTGGGCCCTGCCCGACCGCTCACCACAAAGCCGTCCCGGCTAGAGCTTCGACTTCGTCGACTCGCTGTGCCGCTCCTCCGCGGGACCTCGCCGCACCGCACCCGGCGCGCTCCACTCCTGCCGCTTGCGCGCGCGGTTCTTCGCCGCCTCCGAGGACTCCAGCTGGTACGGCACCGACGTCACCATCACGCCCGGCGTGAACAGCAGCCGGCCCTTCAGGCGGAGCGCGCTCTGGTTGTGCAGCAGGTGCTCGTACCAATGGCCGACGACGTACTCGGGGATGATCACGGAGACGGCGTCCCGCGGCGACTCCTTCCGCAGGCCCTTCACGTACTCGATGATCGGGCGGGTGATCTCGCGGTACGGAGAGTCGAGGACCTTCAGCGGTACGTCGATCCCGCGCCGCTCCCACTCCTCGCGCAGCGCCTTGGTCTCGGCCGGGTCCACGTTGACGCTGAGCGCCTCCAGGGTGTCCGAGCGCATCAACTTGGCGTAGGCCAGGGCCCGTAGCGCCGGGCGGTGGATCTTGGAGATCAGGACGACCGAGTGGACACGGGACGGGCGGAGGCTGTCGTCGCTGGGGCCCTCGGGGGCCGCGATCTCCTCGGCGACCCGGTCGTAGTGCTTACGGATCGCGGTCATCGTGGCGTAGAAGATGCACATGCCGAGCAGCGCCACCCAGGCGCCGTGCGTGAACTTCGTGACCAGGACGACGACCAGGACGAGACCCGTGAAGAACGCGCCGAACGTGTTGATCGCGCGCGAGCGGACCATGTGGCGGCGCTTGGCGGGGTCCTTCTCGGTGGCGAGGTGGCGGTTCCAGTGCCGGACCATGCCGGTCTGGCTGAGGGTGAAGGAGACGAACACGCCCACGATGTACAGCTGGATCAGGCGGGTCGAGTCGGCGCCGTAGATCGCGATCAGCAGGGTGGCGGTGCCGGCGAGCAGCACGATGCCGTTGGAGAAGGCCAGGCGGTCGCCGCGGGTGTGCAGCTGGCGTGGGAGGTAGCGGTCCTGGGCGAGGATCGAGCCGAGGAGGGGGAAGCCGTTGTACGCCGTGTTGGCGGCCAGGAACAGGACCAGCGCGGTGGCCGCGGCTAGGACCACGAACAGGAAGCTGCCCTTGCCGAACACCGCCTCGGCGACCTGGGAGATCACCGGGTTCTGGACATAGCCCGAGCCGATCGCGACGCCGTTGTGGAGGAGGTCGGTGGCGGGGTTCTCGGCCATGCGGACCTTGGTCGTCATGGCGAGGGCGATGATCCCGCAGAACATCGTCACGGCCAGGATGCCCATCGCGGCGAGGGTGGTCGCCGCGTTCTTCGACTTGGGCTTGCGGAAGGCCGGGACGCCGTTGGAGATCGCCTCGACGCCGGTGAGGGCCGCGCAGCCGGAGGAGAAGGCGCGCAGCATCAGGAAGACGAGCGCGAAACCCGCGAGGCCCTGGTGCTCGGCCTTGATGTGGTAACTCGCGGTCGGCGCGCGCATGGTGTCGCCGAGGACCAGTCCGCGGAAGGCGCCCCACGCGATCATGACGAAGACGCCCGCGACGAAGACGTAGGTCGGGATCGCGAACAGCGAGCCGGACTCCTTGACCCCGCGCAGGTTCATCAGGGTCAACAGCACCACTACGGCGACCGCGCAGATCACCTTGTGCTCGACCACGAACGGGATCGCCGAGCCGAGGTTCTCGATGCCGGAGGCGATCGAGACGGCGACGGTGAGGACGTAGTCGACCAGCAGGGCGCTGGCGACGGTGAGGCCGGCCTTGGGGCCGAGGTTGGTGGTGGCCACCTCGTAGTCGCCGCCGCCGCTGGGGTAGGCGTGGACGTTCTGCCGGTAGGAGGCGACCACGGTGAACATCAGCACCACGACCGCGAGCGCGATCCAGGGGCTGAAGTGGTAGGCCGACACGCCCGCGATGGAGAGGACCAGCAGCACCTCGCCGGGCGCGTACGCGACGGAGGACAGCGGGTCGGAAGCGAAGACGGGGAGTGCGATGCGCTTCGGCAGGAGCGTTTCGCCCAACCGGTCGCTGCGCAGTGCGCGCCCGATGAGGATGCGCTTGGGCACGTCGGTCAGTTTGGACACAACAGAGGATCGTAGGCCTTCGAACAGGCGATCCTCTACTCGCCACCTGCCTGAGCCATGTCATCTGCCTCTCATCTGCCTCACGGGTGAAATCGGTGACGAGTGGAGTTGCGGATTCCGTCGGGAGTGGCGACTCCGTGTCTATATGACAAAACCCCGCTCCCGCCCGCCCCCTGGAGGTTCCATGCCCTCGACCGCAGAGCTGATCGGCGCCGTCGCCGCCCTGGTCGGCCTCGGAATCCTCACCCTGGCCAGTGTGCGCAGCATCGGGCGCCGCTGACGCACAGGGGTGCCCCGGAAGGGCCGGACGTGTGTACTTTGGCCTCGGTCTGAGACCCTGATGGGGCTGAGCATTGATTTCAGGACACCGGAAGGACGGTCGTGCACATCGTCATCATGGGCTGCGGCAGAGTGGGTTCCGCTCTCGCCCAGACCCTGGAGCAACAGGGGCACACGGTCGCCGTGATCGACCAGGACCCCACCGCCTTCCGTCGGCTGGGCCCGGGATTCGGCGGTCGCCGGGTCACCGGGGTCGGCTTCGACCAGGACACGCTGCGCGAAGCGGGCATCGAGGAGGCGGGCGCGTTCGCGGCCGTCTCCAGCGGTGACAACTCGAACATCATCTCCGCGCGGGTGGCCCGCGAGATGTTCGGCGTCGAGAACGTCGCGGCCCGTATCTACGACCCCCGCCGTGCCGAGGTCTACCAGCGCCTGGGCATCCCCACCGTCGCCACGGTCCGCTGGACCGCCGACCAGATGCTGCGCCGGCTGCTGCCCTCGGGCGCGGAGCCGCTGTGGCGGGACCCCACCGGCGGCGTCCAGCTCGCCGAGGTGCACGCCTCGGCCGCCTGGGTCGGGCACAAGATCAGCAGGTTGCAGGAGGAGACGGGCGTCCGCGTGGCGTTCCTCACCCGTCTCGGCGAGGCGATGCTGCCCTCTTCGCAGACCGTGTTGCAGGAGGGCGACCTCGTGCACGTGATGATGCGCACGGACGAGGTCGACAAGGTCGAGGCGGCGTTCGCCAAGGGTCCCGAAGAGGAGGGCGGTCACTGATGAGGGTCGCCATTGCCGGAGCCGGAGCGGTCGGACGTTCGATCGCCGGTGAGCTGCTGGAGAACGGTCACGAGATCCTTCTCATCGACAAGGCCCCGACCGCGATCTCGGTCGAGCGGGTCCCGCAGGCGGAGTGGCTGCTGGCCGACGCCTGCGAGATCACGTCCCTGGACGAGGCGGCGCTCCAGCGCTGCAACGTGGTGATCGCCGCGACCGGCGACGACAAGGTCAACCTCGTCGTCTCCCTTCTCGCCAAGACGGAGTACGGCGTCCCGCGCGTCGTCGCCCGTGTCAACAACCCCAAGAACGAGTGGCTCTTCAACGAGTCCTGGGGTGTGGATGTGGCCGTTTCGACGCCCCGTCTGATGTCCGCCCTGGTCGAGGAGGCGGTGAGCGTCGGCGACCTGGTCCGCCTCCTCCGCTTCAGCCACGGCGACGCGAACCTCGTCGAACTGACCCTCCCCGAGGAGTCCGCCCTCGCGGGCACCCAGGTCGGCGACGTGGAATGGCCCGAGGACACCTCCCTGGTCACGATCATCCGAGGTACCCGCGTCCTGACCCCGACCCGCGAGGACTCCCTGGAGGCGGGCGACGAACTGCTGTTCGTGGCGGCCCAGGCGCGCGAGGAGCAGTTGGAGGACTTGTTGTCGGTACGCCGGGACGACGCGGCGAGCTAGTCCGGCAGTCGTCTACGACGAGGAGGGGCGCCCTGAGATCTCAGGGCGCCCCTCCTCGTCGTGGATCGGCGTAGATCGTCGTAGCCAAAGAAGCGCACGCTACGCGTCGCGACGGTGCCGTCCCGACGTGACGTCCTGGTCCTCGCCCGAGGCCTCGGCCGCCGCCTTGCGTTCCTTCTCGGCCTGTTCCTCCGCCTCCATCTCCGCGAACACGTCGATGGGGGCGGGTGCCTTCGCGAGGAAGACCCACGTCAGCCAGACGGCCAGCAGGAAGGGCGGGATCTTCAACGCGACCAGGACCCAGCCGAGTTGAGCCGTGTTGGCCCACCAGTAGAGGGGGAACAGGATCGCGCACTTGGCGAGCAGGATCAGGCCCCAGGCCCAACTGGCCTTGGCGTAGGCCGTCTTGCGGCCGGGGTTGCGGGTGCGCCAGGAGAGGTTCTCCTTGAAGACCGGGCCGAGGATCAGGCCGATCAGGGGGACGCCCGCGAGGGTCGTGATGATGTAGGCCAGCGCCAGGCCCAGCGTGTAGAGCATGCCGGGGAGGTAGAAGTTCTTCGCGTTGCCGGTCATCATCGCGAAGACGACACCGAAGGCGACGCCGAAGACACCGCTGAAGGCGTGCTTGACGGTGTCGCGCGTCACCAGGCGGACCACGACCAGCACCAGGGACACGGCGAGGGCGGCGATCGCCGACCAGTGCAGGTCCTTGTTGATCGTGAAGATGGTGACGAAGAGGAGGCCGGGCAGGACCGTTTCGATCATGCCGCGGAGCCCGCCGAACGCCTCGAAGAGGGCCGCCTCGGTCACCGCCCGGACGTCCTGCTCGGTGTCTTCGGCGTCCACGGTCTCTGTGGTCGGCTTGTCGAGCGACGTCACCGGCTACTCCCGTCCGAGGGGTCTCAGTTCGTATTTCGGGTTGAAGAGCACCCGGCGGCCTCTGCTCATGGAGATCCGGCCGGACGCGATCAGCTTGCGTCCCGGTTCTATGCCCACGATGGAACGCCTGCCGAGCCACACCACGTCCAGGGCGGCGGAGCCGTCGAACAACTCGGCCTCCAGGGCCGGGACTCCGGCCCGCGGGCGCAGCGTGACCGTGCGCAAGGTACCAGTAACCGTCACGATCTGTCGGTCGTGGCAGTCGCCGATCCGGACACAGCCCTCGGTCTCGGTGTCCTCACGCAGCTCCTCGGACTCCAGGTCCTCCTGCGAGGAGGACAGCCGGTCGAGCATGCGCCGGAACCGGCCGGCCGGCTTTTCGGAACGGGAGACAGCGCTCATATCTGAAGCGTACCGGGGTCCACCGACAGCGACGTACCCACGTCGTCAGCGCTCGAACCGGTAGCCCATCCCGGGCTCCGTGATGAAGTGCTTCGGGTGCGCGGGGTCCGTCTCCAGCTTGCGCCGAAGCTGTGCCATGTAGACGCGGAGGTAGTTCGTCTCGGTCCCGTAGGACGGCCCCCACACCTCCTGCAACAGCTGTTTCTGGCTGACCAGCCGCCCGGTGTTGCGCACCAGCACCTCCAGCAGATGCCACTCCGTGGGGGTCAGCCGTACGTCCCGGCCGTCGCGCTGGACCTTCTTGGCGGCCAGGTCGACGGTGAACTCCTCGGTCTCGACCAGGACGTCGTCCTCGCCGCCCCCGGTGGGCTCGGCCCGGCGCACGGCGGCCCGCAGCCGGGCCAGCAGTTCGTCCATGCCGAAGGGCTTGGTGACGTAGTCGTCGGCGCCCGCGTCCAGTGCCTCGACCTTCTCGTCGGAGGAGTGCCGGGCGGACAGCACCAGGATCGGCACCCGGGTCCAGCCCCGCAGCCCCTTGATCACCTCGACGCCGTCCATGTCGGGCAGCCCCAGGTCGAGGACGACCACGTCGGGGTGGCGGGAGGCGGCGAGATCGAGCGCGGTCTTCCCGTCGGCCGCCGCGTCGACCTCGTACTTCCGCGCCTTGAGGTTGATCACGAGGGCCCGCACGATCTGCGGCTCATCCTCGACCACGAGGACCCTGGTCATGAGACCTGCCTTTCCGGTTGTACGTCTTTCACGTCATGCCCGTCTTCTACGGCACTGTCCTCCGGCGCGAGCTCCAATGGTTTCGCCGCGCGGAGCGTGAGGACCATGGTGAGGCCGCCGCCGGGTGTGTCCTCGGCGTTCAGGGTGCCGTTCATGGCCTCGGTGAAGCCACGCGCCACGGCGAGGCCGAGCCCGACTCCGGCACCGCGCGGGGCGTCGCCGTAGCGCTGGAAGGGCTCGAAGATGCGGTCCTTGGCCTCGTCCGGGACTCCGGGGCCGCGGTCGACCACCCGGACCTCCACGCGGTCCGCGATGGCGCTGGCGGACACCAGGACGGGTCGGTCGGACGGGCTGTACTTGACCGCGTTCTCGACCAGGTTGGCCACCGCCCGCTCCAGCAGCCCGGGGTCGACGGCGACCATGGGCAGCGTCTCCGGGATGTCGAGTTCCGCGCTGCCCTCGGGGACCCCGACCAGCGCCATGGGCACCACCTCGTCGAGGTCGATCTCCCGGACGATCGGGGTCACCGTGCCGGTCTGGAGGCGGGACATGTCGAGGAGGTTGCCCACGAGGTGGTCGAGCCGGTCGGCGCCCGCCTCGATGCCCTCCAGCAGTTCGGCCCGGTCCTCCTCGGACCAGGCCACGTCGTCGGTGCGCAGACTCGAAACGGCCGCCTTGATGCCGGCGAGGGGCGTCCGCAGATCGTGGCTCACGGCCGCCAGGAGGGCCGTACGGATGCGGTTGCCCTCGGCGAGGGCCCGGGCCTGGTCGGCCTCCTCGCGGAGGCGTCTGCGGTCCAGTACGACGGCGGCCTGGGCGGCGAAGGCGGCCAGCACCCGGCGGTCGGAGGCGGGCAGTACGCGGCCGGTCAGCGCGAGGGCCATGTGGTCGCCGACCGGCATGTCCACATCGCCGTCCTCGGGCCGCTCAAGCGGCACCCCGACGCCGACCCGGCCCGCGCAGGTCCAGGGGTCGACGTCGCTCTTGCGCTCCAGCAGTGCCACCGACTCCATGCCGAAGGTCTCCCGGACCCGCTCCAGGAGCGCTTCGAGGCTGGTCTCGCCGCGCAGCACGCTGCCCGCGAGGAAGGACAGGATCTCGGACTCGGCGCGCAGCCTGGCGGCCTGCTCGGTGCGCCGCGCGGCGAGGTCGACGACGGAGGCCACGGACACGGCGACGCCGACGAAGATCGCGATGGCGACGATGTTCTTGGGGTCCGCGATGGTCAGCCGGTGCAGCGGGGGCGTGTAGTAGTAGTTCAGCAGGAACGACCCGAGGGCCGCCGAGACCAGTGCCGGCAGCAGTCCGCCGAGCAGCGCCGCCGCGACGGTCAGGGACAGGAACAGCAGCATGTCGTTGGCGAGCCCGAGGTGGATCGCGTTCAGCAGGAGCGCGAGGCCCACCGGTCCGACGACACCGACGAGCCAGCCCGAGACGATCCGGGCCCGGCCGAGTCGCGCGCCCCGGGCCACCGGCAGTCCGCGCCCCTTGGCGACCTCTTCGTGGGTGACGATGTGGACGTCCAGGTCGGGACCGGACTCGCGGGCGACCGTGGTGCCGACGCCGGGCCCGAAGACGTACTGCCAGGTCTTGCGGCGCGAGGAGCCGAGGACGATCTGGGTGGCGTTCACCCCGCGCGCGAAGTCGAGCAGCGCGGCCGGGATGTCGTCGCCCACTACGTGGTGGAAGGTGCCGCCGAGATCCTCGATCAGGGTGCGCTGTTGGGCCAGTTCCTTCGGGGAGGCCGATGTCAGGCCGTCGCTGCGGGAGATGTAGACGGCGAGCACCTCCCCGCCGGCCCCCTTCTCGGCGAGCCGCGCGGCCCGCCGGATCAGCGTCCGCCCTTCGGGACCGCCGGTCAGCCCTACGACGATCCGCTCGCGCGAGCCCCAGATCGCCGAGACCTGGTGTTCGCTGCGGTACTCCTGGAGGTATTCGTCCACCCGGTCGGCCACCCACAGGAGGGCCAACTCGCGCAGGGCGGTGAGGTTTCCGGGGCGGAAGTAGTTCGAGAGGGCCGCGTCGACCTTGTCCGGTTTGTAGATGTTGCCGTGGGCCATCCGTCGCCGCAGCGCCTGTGGCGACATGTCGACCAGCTCGATCTGGTCGGCCCGGCGGACGACCTCGTCCGGCACGGTCTCCTGCTGGCGCACTCCGGTGATCGACTCGACGACGTCGCCGAGGGACTCCAGGTGCTGGATGTTGACGGTCGACACCACGTCGATGCCGGCGGCGAGGAGTTCCTCGATGTCCTGCCAGCGCTTGGTGTTGCGGGAGCCCGGGATGTTGGTGTGGGCGAGTTCGTCCACCAGGGCGACGGCGGGGGCCCGGCGCAGTACGGCGTCGACGTCCATCTCGGTGAAGACGGTGCCCCGGTAGGCCAGCTCCGCGCGCGGGACCTGCTCCAGGCCGTGCAGCATCACCTCGGTGCGGGCCCGGCCGTGGTGCTCCACGAAGGCGACCACGCAGTCGGTGCCCCGCTCCACCCTGCGGTGGGCCTCGGACAGCATGGCGTACGTCTTGCCGACGCCCGGTGCCGCACCGAGGTAGATCCGAAGCTTGCCGCGTCCCATGGCCCCATTGTCTTCCCGTCACACCCGTGTACGCAGCGTCGACTTTACGGCCAATAAGTCCGACAAAAGGAGTGGCGAGCCTGGTCCGGGACGTCTTTGACACATCCCTGATGCCCGTACGGCACCCGTATGGCACCCGTACGGACATCAGGGCGTGGCGGTGCTCAGTTGGGGTTGTCGCCGTGGGTGAGGGTCTCCCAGGCCACGAAGAGGTTGTTGGTACCGGCCGGGCGGTTGTTGAGCGTGAGCGTCTGGGTGTTGGTCATGGCGATGCCCAGGCGGTTGTGCAGGGCGTTGTAGCCGACCTCGGTGACGGGCCCGAGCCCGAGGGTCAGCGACCCGCCGCACAGCCAGCTCGGCACGGCCGTCCCCAGCTGGTACTTGGCCTGGAACCCGAGCGCCTGCCGCAGCCGCTCGCCCACGTCGGTGCCGTAGAGGTCGGTGCCCTGGATCCGGCTGGTCTCGGCGACGTGCGAGATCGAGGAGAGGCCGTACCCGGTGTGCGTGAAGTCGCGGCAGGTCTCCTGGGTGAGCCCGGTGACGAAGGTCGACTGGCCCTGCCAGTAACTGACGATCTTCGCCGTGGTGTCGAGGTTCTGGCTCGGCACGGTCTTCGGCACGCTGCCGTCCGAGGCCAGGTAGATGTACGCGGCCGTCCGCGTCCGGAAGAGCGCCATGGCCTTGTCGTACGACGTCCTGTCCTCAAGGAAGACGGCGATGCCGATCGCGGCGTCCATCATCGTCAACTCCCAGTTCCCGTTGGAATTGGAGCCGTTGATGATCTCGGGGAGGTAGACGTTGCGGAGCATGGTCGAGAAGCGGGCCGAGTTGGTCCATGTCCCGGTGTACGTGTACTTGATGATCTCGGCGGCCTTGGGCCAGGAGGCTCCGGCCCAGCCGGTCTGGAGGGGCGCGTTGCTGTTGGTGTGGCTGGTGATCGTGGCCGACCAGGCGTCCATGATCTCGATGGACTTCTGGGCGTAGCGCGCGTCCTTGGTGATGTACCAGGCGAGCGCGTCGGTGTAGGCCGCTATCGCGTCCTCGCGTTCGTCGGTGCAGCCGTAGTTGGGGTTGGAGTACGAGCCGCACTCGACGACGGCTCTGGGCTTCGGGGTCCGGCTGAGGCTGGCGTAGGAGCTGGCCATCATCTGGTCGTAGGCGCCCTTCCAGGGCTGGGCGTCGGCGAGGGCCTCGGTGCGGGCGAAGTCCAGTTGGCTCCTGGAGACGTCGACTCCGGGATGGACGAAGGTGGTGGGGGCGGCCTGGGCGGTGACGGTGGCGCCGGGCTGGGCGAAGAAGCCCAGGACCAGCGCGGTGACGACGGAGAGCAGGGCAGCGCGGCGCACGGTGACTCCGTTCTTGTATGTGAACAAAGAGCACCCTGATGAACCTGGGCGTTGAGCCGAGACCATAGGTACAGACCAATACGCCGTCAAGAGTGCGCGCACGACGAAGGGCCGCACCCCCGGGAGGGGTACGACCCTTTCGTGTCTGTCTGTTCCTGCTGACCTGCTAGCGGACCTCGGTGATCTCCGGTCCGCGCTGCAACTGGCCCATGCCGCCGGAGAAGCGGGAACCCGCCTCCTCCTGCTGGACGCCCTCGGGAACCATCTGGGCGTCGTTCGGCAGCTTCAGGACGATCGGGTCGCGGGGCGCCATCGGGCCCTCGCCGCGCACGACGACGGTGTCCCGGAAGATCTGCTCCAGCAGACCGGCCGCCTGCGGCTGCACCGCGCCCTGCCCGGAGATCACCCCGCGCAGGAACCAGCGCGAACCGTCCACACCGACGAACCGCACCACCTGGAAACCGCCCGTGCCGTCCGGCAACTGCACCGGAACCTGCGCGCGCAGCTCCCAGCCCAGCGGCCCCTCGACCTCGTCGACGATGCCGCCCTGCTGGGTGATGCCGCTGGCGATCTCCTCGCGGACCTCGCCCCAGATGCCCTCGCGCTTGGGGGCGGCGAAGGCCTGCAACTGGATGGCGCTGTCCTTGAGGACCACGGTGGCGGCGACGATCGCGTCACCCGCGACCTCCACCCGCAACTCCATGCCGTCGACTCCCGGCACGAACAGACCGCCCAGGTCCACCCGGCCCTCGGCGGGATCGCCGACCTCCGAGTCGTCCCAGGGTCCGTCGGGGCGGGGCTCCGGTTCGAGCCTCACGCGCTCCACCGCGTCCGCCTCAGTGTCGACGTCGTCGACGACCTGCTCGGCCTCGCTCGCCGCGTCCTCGGCGGCAGTGCCCTTCTTGCGACGTCCGAACACGTCACTGTCCTTCCCGGTCGGATACGACCGAAGCGTATCGATTCCCACCCGTGGTGGCGCCCACGGCGGCGTGACCGCCGGTGGACCCGAAGCCCCCCTCGGCCCGCGCCGAATCGGGAAGTTCCGCGACCTCCTGGAAGCGGACCCTCTCGACCTGCTGGACGACCAGCTGGGCGATCCGGTCGAAGCGCTCGAACCGTACCGACTCGTACGGGTCGAGATTCACCACGATCACCTTGATCTCCCCACGGTACCCGGCATCAACCGTCCCCGGGGCATTCACTAGGGCGACACCGCAGCGGGCGGCGAGCCCCGAACGAGGGTGCACGAAGGCCGCGTACCCCTCCGGGAGCGCGACAGACACCCCCGTGGGCAGTACGGCCCGTTCACCCGGCTTCAGTTCCCGGCTCTCGGTGGTCCGCAGATCGGCGCCCGCGTCACCGGGGTGCTCGTACGACGGAAGCGGTACGTCGGGGTCGACGCGCCGGATCAGTACGTCCAGGGGACTACGGCCACTGCTCACGGGTTCACCTCGAAGGCACGGGTACGCCGGACCTGGTCCGGGTCGTCCATGGCGGCCCGGATCTCCTGCGGGCGGCCGTTGTCGATGAAGTGGTCGACCTTCACCTCGATGAAAAGCGCGTCCGCGCGGACGGCGACCGGCCCGTCGGGGGCGCCGATGCGTCCGGTGGCGGTCGAGTAGATCTTCCGCCCGGCCACCGCCGTCACCTCGGCCTCCAGGTACAGCACGGTGTCCACGGGCACCGGCCGCACGAAGTCGGTCTCCAGGCGGCCGGTCACCGCGATCGTCCGCAGCAGCCAGTTCAGCGAGCCGAGGGTCTCGTCCAGCGCGCTGGCGAGCACTCCGCCGTGCGCGAGGCCCGGGGCGCCCTGGTGGGCGGCCCGCACGGTGAACTCGGCGGTGATGGTCACGCCCTCGCCGGCCCGCGCCGCCAGATGCAGCCCGTGCGGCTGGTCGCCGCCACACCCGAAACACTGTTCGTAGTGGGCACCCAGCAACTCACCGGGCGCGGGCGCGTCAGGGTGCCGCACCGGTTTCACGGCGTCGGACGGAGGCTTAAGAGCTGGAGAAGTACCACTCACAGCCGCAGACCTTACCCGCGCGTCGGTAGGTTCCGGACACCGTGCCAAGCTTGGCTTCATGCAGCTTTCCGCCTCCCCCTACGACGAGCGCCTCACCGCCCCCCGTTCGTGGTGGTTCATCTCGTTCCTGGTCGGCGTCTCCTTCGCCCTGATCCTGCTGCCCTTCGGCACCCTGCCGCTGCTCGGCGGCCTGGTCGGCGGCACCGCGTTCGCCGCGGTCATGGCCAGCTCCTACGGCTCGCTCCGCATCCGGATCGTGGGCGACTCGCTGATCGCCGGCGAGGCGAAGATCCCGGTGACGGCCCTGGGCGAGGCGGAGATCCTGGACCCGGAGGAGGCCCGCGCCTGGCGCACCTACAAGGCCGACACCCGTGCCTTCCTGCTGCTGCGCTCCTACATCCCCACGGCACTGCGCGTGGAGGTCACCGACCCGGCCGACCCGACACCGTACCTGTACCTGTCGACGCGTGAGCCGGAGCGGCTGGCGGAGGCTCTGAAGGCGGCACGGGCGGCAGCCGTCTAGGACCAGCCCCCTCCGGTCCTCTAGCGGCCGAGTTCCTTGGGGATCTCGCCCATTCTGAGCGGGTCCGGCGGGGTCTCCAGGGGCGGGAGTTCGGGCAGCGCGTCCCAGGGCACCTGGGCCTTGCGCAGGTCCTTGCGGATGCGTTCGGCGAGCTTCTTGGTGTCCCGGCGGTTCATGACCGCTCCGACGGCGGCGCCGACCATGAAGGGCATCAGGTTCGGCAGGTCGCGGACCATGCGTTTCATGATCTGCTGGCGCAGTTCGCGCTTCATGTGGCCGTTCAGCGCGGCGCTCATGGTCGACGGCTTGGTCACGTCGATACCGCGCTCCCCGGACCAGGAGTTCAGATACGCGGTGCTGCGCTGTCTCAGGTCGCCGGGCGGACGGACGCCGTAGACCTCGTACAGCTCGGCGATCAACTTCAGCTCGATCGCGGCGACACCGGTGATCTCGGCGGCCAGTTCGGTGGGCATGGCGGGTGGCACGGGCAGCATCGCCGCGGCACCGATTCCGGCGCCGACGGTCGACGTCGCGTTCGCCGCGCCCGCCACCAGCTTGTCGGCGAGCTGCTCGGGGCCGAGACCCGGGAACTGCCGCCGAAGCGCCTCAAGGTCCCGTACGGGGATCCTCGGGGCGATGTCGATGATTCGGTCGGCGAGGTACGCCAGACCGGCCCTGGCCCGGCTGCCGCCCTTACGGACGCCTTCCTTGGCCTTGTCCCGGATCACCGCCACCCGTCGTTTGGCGACGGGGGCGGCTGCGGGAACGTCGGCGGGCACCAGGAGGTCAGCCCGGTCGGCCGCCGGTTCGAGCGAGGCTGATCCCTGTTCGGATGAGCCCCGCTCGTCGTCACGCGCGCCATGAGGACCGTCTGTCGGCCCTTCGTCCGCTCCCGACGGGCGGGAGCGGCGCTTCCAGGGTGGGGTCGAGCCAGTCACGGCCGACCCCTCCTCAGTCGCAGTCGCGGCAGATCGGCTGGCCGTTCTTCTCGCGGGCCAGCTGGCTGCGGTGGTGCACCAGGAAGCAGCTCATGCAAGTGAACTCGTCCTGCTGCTTGGGCAGCACCCGGACGGCCAGCTCTTCGTTCGAGAGGTCCGCTCCGGGCAGTTCGAGGCCCTCGGCCGCCTCGAATTCGTCGACGTCCACTGCGGAAGTCGACTTGTCGTTCCTACGCGCCTTGAGCTCTTCAAGGCTGTCCGAGTCGACGTCGTCGTCGGTCTTGCGTGGGGTGTCGTAATCCGTTGCCATGTCGCGCTCTCCCCCTCTGGGTGTCTGCGGTGTCTCCAGCGCACGTAACGCGTGAGAGGCCGGACTTGTGCCCGACCTGAGGCGGAGATTTTGCCTCACATCAAGGTCTGTTACTCAATCGACACCCAACCGGACCCCTCAAGAGTGATCGGCTTGGATGGCGAAGGGGACCGTACACGGTCCTCATGCCGCTCTTCAAAGGCACCTCACCGTGTACTTCCCGTGATCAAGACCCCTGAAAACCCGGATTTTCCCGGCTTTCCGACAGGGTGCATGATCACGGAGAGTAGATGCCCCGAAAATCGTGCTTGTGATCGATCACACACAAGAGTGCCGGAGATGCGGCCAGAAAATTCCGCGCAAAGCGAACATCCTCGTGTGTCGGCGACATGATCTCAGATGGGCAGGGTGACTCGCATCACGAGCCCACCCCCCTCGCGAGGCTGGGCCGAGATATGGCCACCGTGCGCCCGCGCCACAGAGCGCGCGATCGACAGACCCAGGCCCACACCCTTGTCGCTGCCCGTTCGCTCCGTACGCAGCCGTCTGAAGGGCTCGAAGAGGTTGTCGACCTCGTACGCCGGGACCACCGGACCCGTGTTCGAGACGATCAGCACCGCATGACCGTGCTGGACCTCGGTGGTGACCTCGACCCAGCCGTCCTCCGGCACGTTGTACCGCACCGCGTTCTGCACGAGGTTCAGGGCGATCCGCTCCAGCAGGACGCCATTGCCCTGGACGACGACGGGCTTGCGCTCGCCCCGGATGACCACGTTCTTCGCGCTCGCCTCCCCGTGCACCTGGTCGACGGCCTGCTCGGCGACCTCCGCGAGGTCCACGGGCTTGCGCTCGACGATCTGGTTGTCGCTGCGGGCCAGCAGCAGCAGGCCTTCGACGAGCTGCTCGCTGCGCTCGTTGGTGGCGAGCAGCGTCTTGCCGAGCTGTTGCAGCTCGACAGGGGCCCCGGGGTCCGACAGGTGCACTTCCAGGAGCGTGCGGTTGATCGCCAGCGGGGTGCGCAGCTCGTGCGAGGCGTTCCCCACGAAACGCTGCTGGGCGGTGAAGGCCCGCTGCAACCGGTCCAGCATCTCGTCGAAGGTGTCCGCGAGTTCCTTGAGCTCGTCGTCCGGGCCGTCCAGCTCGATCCGGCGGGACAGGTCCGAGCCGGCCACCGCGCGGGCGGTCCGGGTGATCCGGCCCAGCGGGGACAGCACCCGGCCCGCCATCGCGTACCCGAAGGCGAAGGCGATGATCGCGAGACCGAGCAGGGTCAGCAGGGAGCGGCTGAGCAGGTCGTCCAGCGCGTGCTGGCGCTGTTCGTTGACGCACTGGTTCATCGCGTTGTTGAGCGTGGTCGCCGACGGCTCGGACGGGAAGTTGCAGGTGCCGCTGCCGACCGAGCCGGAGATGACCTTGAAGGGCAGCTCACTGCCCACGTTCAGCGCGTGCGCGGCGAGCAGGTAGATGATCGACAGCAGCAGTATCCCGGCGATCAGGAACATCCCGCCGTACAGCAGCGTGAGCCTTATGCGGATGGTGGGGCGCAGCCAGGGGAACGGCGGTTCGGGCCTTCTGGGGTCCCACGTGGGCTTCGGGGGCGCCTGGGGAGGCGCGGGGGTCGTCGCCACGGTGGACTCAGATCCGGTAGCCGGAGCCGGGCACGGTGACGATGACCGGGGGCTCGCCGAGCTTGCGGCGCAGCGTCATGACCGTCACCCGCACGACGTTGGTGAACGGGTCCGTGTTCTCGTCCCACGCCTTCTCCAGGAGCTGTTCCGCGGAGACGACGGCGCCCTCGCTGCGCAGCAGCACCTCCAGGACGGCGAACTCCTTGGGCGCCAGCTGGACTTCCTTGCCGTCGCGGAACACCTCGCGGCGGTTCGGGTCGAGCTTGATGCCGGCGCGCTCCAGGACGGGCGGCAGCGGCACGCTCGTCCGTCGGCCGAGGGCACGCACGCGTGCCGTCAGCTCGCTGAACGCGAAGGGCTTGGGCAGATAGTCGTCGGCGCCGATCTCCAGGCCCTCGACGCGGTCGCTGACGTCGCCGGACGCCGTGAGCATCAGCACGCGGGTGGGCATGCCGAGCTCGACGATCTTGCGGCAGACGTCGTCCCCGTGCACGAGCGGGAGGTCGCGGTCGAGGACGACCACGTCATAGTCGTTGACGCCGATGCGCTCCAGGGCGGCCGCACCGTCGTACACGACGTCGACGGCCATGGCCTCCCGGCGCAGTCCGGTGGCCACCGCATCGGCGAGCAGCTGCTCGTCCTCGACGACGAGTACGCGCACGTCGCTTGTCCTTCCTCTGTCCACCCGCGTAGCGCGTCTCGGCGCACGCGGGCAGGGTCTTCGTGGCTGTGTGACCTCCATCCTGCCCTTTTCGGCCATAAGTCGGCTGTAAGGCGGCCGGGCGCGAGATGAAGGTCAGGTATGAGGCCCGGGAATGCGGGATTTTCTCGATGGGTTGAGGTTTCCACCGAAGGGAGCGCGGGGAGGACGGATTTACACCCCGCGATCACGCTCTGCATGTGGCAAGCCACCTTGTGGTACGTCCAACGCTTCCGCAGAGCGGGCGTGGGTGTCCGGCACCGTCGCCGCCCAGCCAGGGCAGCGCTGGGCACTCGCATCCGCAGACGTGATCGCCCCTTCCGAACGGCACACCCCCGTGCCACCCGACCCACGACCCAGGACGAGGGGGCGCAGCATGGACGCATTCACCGCAGGACTTCTGCAGCGCATAAGGGCGACCGAGACCGACCTGACGCGGGCTCGCGACGAAGGCGACGACTTCCTCGTCGAGGTGGAACAGGCCGAGCTCGACGACCTGCGCCGCCTGGCCGCCGACCACGGTGTGGAGGTCAGCGCGACAAGCGTCTGATCAGCGCAAACAGCAGAAAAGCAGGACCCCGGCGAATCCAGCGCCGGGGCCCTGCTGCTTTTCGCGCACCTCTTTTGGTTCGGTCGCCTTCGGGGCGCCTCAAGCCGGTGTCGAGAGCCCCACCGTGCTCAGCCCTTCGGGCCTCCGCGCGCTGGGGCTCTCGACACCGGCGCGCCCCTACGGCTCCCTCTCGGCCGGCGCGTGGGGACAGTGAGAGTGGGTGGGCCCGCGCCGTTGGCTTCTGCTTTCGCCGTTGGTCTTGTGAGCGTCAGTCGTGCCAGGCGCCGAAGTCCTCCAGGAGGCGCTGGAGGGGTTCGAAGACTCCCGGACTCCCCACGACAGCCAGATCCCGCCCCGGTCGCTCTCCGGGCCGTCCACCGCTCATGGCGCCCGCCTCACGGGCGATCAGGTCCCCCGCACCGAGGTCCCACGGGTTCAACCCCCGCTCGTAGAAGCCGTCCAGTCGCCCCGCGGCCACATCGCACAGATCCACGGCCGCCGAGCCGCCCCGGCGGATGTCCCGCAGCAGCGGGATCAACTTCTGTGCCACATCGGCCTGATGGACACGGACCTCGGTGACGTAGTTGAAGCCGGTCGACACCAACGCCTGTTCCAGGGGCGGCGCGGGCCTGCACGCGAGCCTGCGTTCGCCCTCCCACGCGCCCGTGGCCCACGCCCCGCCGCCGAGCACCGCGTGGAACGTCTCGCCGCGCATCGGGACCGCGACGACCCCGGCGACGGTGTCGCCGTTCAGCTCGGCGGCGATGGAGACGGACCAAGTGGGCAGCCCGTAGAGGTAGTTGACCGTGCCGTCGAGCGGGTCGATGACCCAGCGGACGCCGCTCGTGCCGGTGACGGAGGCGCCCTCCTCGCCCAGGAACCCGTCGTCGGGCCGCTGTTCGGAGATCAGGTCGGTGATCAGCTTCTCGGCAGCGATGTCCATCTCGGTGACGACGTCGATGGGACTGGATTTGGTGGCGGCGACCGCGAGGTCGGCCGGGCGGCCGTCCCGTAGCAGCGCGCCGGCCTTGTGGGCGGCCTCCTGGGCGAGTGCCAGCAGTTCCTGGTGCAGGGGGTCGGTCACGGCGCTCCTCATACGTAGGGGCTGTCGGCGCCTGCGGCGGCGGGACGCGGGGCGCGGGCCGGGCAGCAGCCCACCGGACAGAGGTTGTGGCCGGCGCCGAGGGCGCCCAGGGCGCAGGGCGTGACCTGCCGGCCGCTCTCGACGGCGGCGCGTTCCAGGACGAGTTCGCGGACGGCGGCGGCGAAGCGCGGGTCGGCGCCCACGGTGGCGGACCGGCGTACGGGCAGGCCGAGTTCCTCGGCCTTGGCCGTGGCCTCCGTGTCGAGGTCGTAGAGGACCTCCATGTGGTCGGAGACGAAGCCGATGGGTGCCATGACGACGGCGGGGACGCCGGCCTTGTGGCGCTCCTCCAGGTGGTCGCAGATGTCGGGCTCCAGCCAGGGGATGTGCGGGGCTCCGGAGCGGGACTGGTAGACGAGCCGCCAGGGGTGGTCGATCCCGGTGCGTTCGCGGACGGCGTCGGCGATCAGCCGGGCCACGTCCAGGTGTTCCTCGACGTAAGCCCCGCCGTCTCCGTGGGCCTCGGCCGGGCCGGAGGTGTCGGCGGCGGCGGTCGGGATGGAGTGGGTCGAGAAGGCGAGGTGGGCGCCGTCCCGGACGTCCTCGGGGAGGTCGGCGAGGGATTCGAGCACCCCGTCGATCATCGGTTCCAGGAAGCCGGGGTGGTTGAAGTAGTGGCGCAGCTTGTCGACCTTCGGGAGGTCGAGGCCCTCCTCCTGGAGCGTGGCCAGGGAGTCGGCGAGGTTCTCCCGGTACTGGCGGCAGCCCGAGTAGGAGGCGTAGGCGCTGGTGGCCAGGACGAGGATGCGGCGGCGGCCGGCGGCGGCCATCTCGCGCAGGGTGTCCGTCAGGTACGGGGCCCAGTTGCGGTTGCCCCAGTAGACCGGCAGGTCGAGACCGTGGTCCGCGAAGTCCTTGCGGAGGGCGTCCAGGAGGGCGCGGTTCTGGTCGTTGATGGGGCTGATCCCGCCGAACAGGAAGTAGTGCCGGCCCACTTCCTTGAGGCGTTCCTTGGGGATGCCTCGCCCGCGCGTCACGTTCTCCAGGAACGGAACCACCTCGTCCGGGCCCTCGGGGCCGCCGAACGAGAGCAGGAGCAGGGCGTCGTAGGGAGTCGCATCGAGCACGTCTGGCATGTCTCCGATCCTGCCACCCGCCACTGACAGCCGGGAAACGGAGGGGTACCGGGCCGCGAACCCGGGGCTTCCGGGAAGGTGCGCCGGGGCGGCGCGGACGGGCGCGTCGGGGCCATCAGGGTCGGGTGCATCGGGCGCGGCACGGGCGAGCAGCACGGGCGGGTGCAACGGGCCCCACCTGCTCGTAAGCTGTATCAGCCGCATTCGCACCTTACTGAGCCGTCATCACATCGCCACCCCGCACCGCCGAGCCGCCACCGCGCCCTTTCGACCGGAGTCACCCGTGCCCAGCCCCTATCGCGCCCTGTTCGCCGCCCCCGGCTCCAAGGGCTTCTCCGCCGCGGGGTTCCTCGGGCGGATGCCCCTGTCGATGATGGGCATCGGCGTGGTCACGATGATCTCCCAGATCAACGGGCGCTACGGGCTCGCGGGCGCGCTGTCGGCCACCATCGCGCTGGCCGCCGCCGCGATCGGGCCGCGGATCTCGCGCTGGGTCGACCAGTACGGGCAGCAGCGGGTGCTGCGTCCGGCGACGCTCGTCGCGCTGGCCGCGGCGGCCGGACTGCTGCTGGCCGCCCGCTTCGGGTGGCCGGACTGGATGCTGTTCGTGTGCGCCGCCGGTATCGGCTCGGTGCCGAGTCTTGGCGCGATGGTCCGCGCGCGCTGGGCGGCCGTCTACCGGGGCACCCCGCAGCTGCACACCGCGTACTCCTTCGAGTCCGTGGTGGACGAGATGTGCTTCATCTTCGGGCCGATCATCTCGATCGGACTGTCCACGGTGTGGTTCCCCGAGGCGGGTCCCCTGCTGGCCGCCTGCTTCCTGGCGGTCGGTGTCTTCTGGCTGACGGCTCAGCGCGCCACCGAGCCCGCTCCGCACCCGCGCGTGAAGGGTGCCGAGGGCGGCGGATCGGCGCTGCGGGCGGCCGGTCTCCAGGTCCTGGTGGCCACCTTCGTGGCGACCGGGGCGATCTTCGGGGCGGTCGACGTGGTCACCGTGGCGTTCGCCGACGAGCGGGGTCACAAGGGCGGCGCCAGCGTGGTGCTCGCCCTCTACGCGGCGGGGTCCTGTGTGGCCGGAGTCGTGTTCGGGCTGCTGCGCTTCCGGGGAGCGCCGGAACGTCGGTGGCTGCTGGGCATATGCACGATGGCCGTGAGTATGATCCCCCTCCTACTGGTCGGAAACTTGCCGCTTCTGGCCGTGGCGCTGTTCCTTGCGGGACTGTCCATCGCACCCACGATGATCACGACGATGTCCCTCATAGAAGAGCACGTACCTCGCGCGAAGCTCACCGAAGGCATGACCTGGGTGAGCACCGGCCTGGCGGTCGGGATCGCGCTCGGCTCCTCCGTCGCCGGCTGGGTGATCGACGCAGCCGGCGCGCGGGCCGGGTACGGGGTTCCGGTGGTCGCCGGAGCCGTCGCGGTCGCGGTGGGTTTCCTCGGGTACCGCCGGCTCAGCAGACCGGCACCGGGTCGGGGAGGCACCGTTGTTGGGCACCACAGCGAGCGCGAAGAACGGCACGTGGCGTAACTGGGGCGGGACGGTCGCGTCCCGGCCCGCGCGGGAGGTCACGCCCGCCTCCGTCGAGGAACTGGCCGCGGCCATCCGCAGGGCCGGTGAGGACGGTCTGACGGTGAAGGCCGTCGGCAGTGGGCACTCCTTCACGTCGATCGCCGCCACGGACGGTGTGTTGATCCGTCCTCAACTGTTGACCGGCATCCGCAACATTGATCGCGATGCATTGACGGTCACGGTCGAGGCGGGCACCCCGCTCAAGAGACTCAACATGGCTCTCGCGCGCGAGGGTCTGTCGCTCACGAACATGGGCGACATCATGGAGCAGACGGTTTCCGGGGCGACCAGCACCGGCACCCACGGCACCGGACGCGAGTCGGCCTCCATAGCCGCCCAGATCAGGGGACTTGAGCTGGTGACGGCGGACGGCTCGGTGCTCACCTGCTCCGCGAAGGAGAACCCGGACGTCTTCGCGGCGGCCCGGATCGGCCTCGGCGCCCTGGGTGTCGTCACCGCGATCACCTTCGCCGTGGAGCCAGTCTTCCTGCTCACGGCCCGCGAGGAGCCGATGACCTTCGACGAGGTCACCGGACGCTTCGACGAACTCTGGGCCGAGAACGAGCACTTCGAGTTCTACTGGTTCCCGCACACCGCGAGCACCAACACCAAGCGCAACAACCGCAGCGCGGGCCCGGAGCAGCCGGTGGGCAAGGTGGCCGGCTGGATCGAGGACGAGTTCGTCTCCAACGGCCTCTGGCAGGTGGCCAACTGGGTCGGCCGCGCGGCGCCCGCGAGCATCCCGACCATCGCACAGATCTCCACCCGGGCCTGGTCCACACGGACTTACACGGACATCCCCTACAAGGTGTACACCTCGCCCCGCCGGGTGCGGTTCGTCGAGATGGAGTACGCCGTCCCGCGCGCGGCCCTGGTGGACACGCTGCGGGAACTCAAGGCGATGGTCGACCGTTCCGACTTCAGGGTCAGCTACCCGGTCGAGGTCCGCACCGCGCCGGCGGACGACATCGCCCTGTCCACCGCCTCCGGCCGGGACAGCGCCTACATAGCAGTGCACATGTACAAGGGCACTCCGTACCAGGCGTACTTCACCGCGGCCGAGCGCATCCTCACCGCGCACGAGGGCCGGCCGCACTGGGGCAAGGTGCACACCCGGGACGCCGAGTACTTCGCCGGGGTCTATCCGCGCTTCGGCGAGTTCACGGCGCTGCGGGACCGGCTGGATCCTGATCGGCGGTTCCAGAACGACTACTTGCGGAGGGTGCTGGGTCAGTAGCCGACGCGCTCGGCCGGGGGGCGGCGTAGCACCGTCCCCCGAAGCGCTCGGCGTCGGCGTCGGACCGGGCGCCGTAGCACCGCCGTTGCCGCCGGATGGTGCCTCCGCGCGACCGACGGGCCGTTCGGGGAGCCGGGCAGGGGAGCCGGACGGGGAATCGGACGGACCCGGTTCCCCACCGCTGTCACCGGACTTCGGGGACGACGACGTGAGGAACGCTCAGATCGGTCCGCTCCCTGCCGACATCGGGCCTTGTACGCATTCCAGGCCCAGTCCTACTTTCCCGCATCTGATCAACTGCCCATACGACAAAGGGACTTACGACCGAAACCGGTAGTTCCGATTCCGGCTATTACGTGAAGTACGCCACTTTCAAGATCGCGCGAACCCCGCCCCGGACCGCCAAGTCCCGCCCCCCACAAGAAGTTGGGCAGCGTGCCAATCCACGCACGTGGTCCAAATGGAGTACTGTTGCGAGCCCTGGGTGCGGTCTCCTGCCAGGGCGTCCGCGGCCTTTTGGACCGCCCCAAAGGGGCCAGTTGCACAGGGTGACGTAGTTGGTCACTTAGCGTTGCGAATAGGTAACCGTGCCATAACGGCGAGTTCGGGCCCGTGCCCGACACGCCGGGCAACTCGGCAAGGTTGTGGCAGGCTGCACCCGGGCAGGCCACACTCGACTAGCGGAAGCAGCGACGCACGTGACGTCGGCAGGCACCACCCGGGAGGTCCCCATGCCCGAACTGCGTGTCGTGGCCGTCTCTAACGACGGCACACGGCTGGTGTTGAAGGCTGCGGACAGCACGGAGTACACGCTTCCGATTGATGAGCGTCTGCGCGCCGCCGTACGCGGCGACCGTCCCCGCCTCGGCCAGATCGAGATCGAGGTGGAGAGTCATCTCCGCCCCCGAGACATCCAGGCACGTATACGTGCCGGCGCCTCCGCGGAGGAGGTCGCGCAACTCGCCGGCATCCCCGTCGACCGGGTGCGCCGCTTCGAGGGTCCCGTACTCGCCGAGCGTGCCTTCATGGCCGAGCGTGCGCGGAAGACCCCTGTCCGCCGCCCCGGTGAGAACGCCGGACCCCAGCTCGGCGAGGCCGTCCAGGAACGGCTGACGCTGCGCGGTGCCGAGAAGGACACCGTCCAGTGGGATTCCTGGCGCCGCGACGACGGCACCTGGGAGGTCCTGCTGGTCTACCGGGTCGCGGGCGAACCGCACTCGGCGAGCTGGACGTACGACCCGCCCCGGCGGCTCGTCCAGGCCGTCGACGACGAGGCACGCTCGCTGATCGGCGAGTCCGACGACCTCTCCGCCACCCCCGAGCCCAGCTTCCCGTTCGTCCCACGGATCGCCCGGCTGCCCCGCGACCGCCCGCTGGACCGCGCCCTGGAGCGCCCGGAGCGTCCCGCGCTGCCGTCGCCCGAGGTGGTGGCCGAGGAGAGCGAGCGCGACTCGCTGACCAGCCTCCTGGAGGCGGTACCGAGCTTCCGCGGCGACATGGTGGTCCCCGAGCGTCCCTCGGAGACCCCGGAGGAGCCCGTCGAGGAACCGGAGGCGGAGGAGCCCCCGGCGCCCGCGGCCTCGGCCGGTTCGGCCTACGCGGACGTGCTCATGCCCCGCTCCGTCGGTGCCCACCGCGACCGGCTCATCGGCTCCACCGACCGCCAGGCCGAGGCGGACGGCGTCCGTCCCGGTCGCAGAGCGGCCGTCCCGAGCTGGGACGAGATCGTCTTCGGCACCCGAAGGAAGAAGCAGGAGTAGTCAGCCCTACGAGCAGTTCCCCGTAAGGGAGTTCGGCTACGACGGGAAGGGCCCGCGCCGGTTTCGGCGCGGGCCCTCTTCGTCGCTCTACGGCCGCTACTGCGGGTCGGGGCCGACGGCGACCGGTCGCTCCGGGTCCGCGGACCACTCCGACCAGGAGCCGACGTACAGGCCGGCCGGAATACCCGCCACCGCCAGGGCCAGCACCTCGTGGGCGCCCGAGACGCCGGAGCCGCAGTACACGCCGACGCCCGTCCCCTCCGTGGCACCCAACGACTTGAAGCGGGCGGCCAGTTCCTCCGCCGGGAGGAAGCGGCCGTCGGTGCCGACGTTCTCGTTGGTCGGGGCGGACACGGCGCCCGGGATGTGGCCGCCGACCCGGTCGATCGGTTCCACCTCACCCCGGTAACGCTCCCCCGCGCGGGCGTCGAACAGGACCCCGCTGCGGGCCAGTGCGGCGGCACCATCCGCGTCCAGGAGTTGCACGGCCCCCGGCTCCGGCGTGAAGTCGCCCTCGGCCGGCGTCGGCGTATCGGTCTCCAAAGGACCCTCCCAAGAGGGAAGGCCGCCGTCGAGGACCCGCACGTCCGGGTGACCCGACCAGCGCAGCAGCCACCACGCGCGGGCCGCCGCCCAGCCCTGGCCGCCGTCGTACACGACGACCGCGCGGTGGGCCGATACACCCGCTCGGCGCATCGCGGCGCCGAAGCGCGCGGTGTCGGGGAGGGGGTGTCGACCGCGGGCTCCGGGGGCGGAGGCCAGTTCCTGGTCGAGGTCTACGTAGACGGCGCCCGGGATGTGCCCGGCCGTGTACTCGGCGCGTCCGTCGAAGGGCGGTTCACCTGCGGCCTTGGCGACGCTGAGCTGCCAGCGGATGTCGAGGAGGACCGGCGGGTTCGTCCCGGCCAGATCGCTCGCCAGTTCGGATGCGGAGATGATGGCGTTCATGGCCACCATCCTCGCGCAAGGGGTGGCCGACACGGCCGGGTCCGACTACTGTGCCCGCCGGGCAGTCTCGATCACGAGGCGTACTGGATCGAGCACATGGTGTACAACCGATGGACACCCCACGGCAATCAACCGGAAACGGACGAGGAGCCACAGACCGGGCATCCTCCGTACGTGAGCCGCCCGTCGGCGGCGCGGCCGGGGCGCGCGGCGCCACCGGGGGTGCGAGCATCGGCTCGGGGCGTGCCGCGGCTGCGGCACGCGGATCCGCAGTGCGGAAGACACGGCCACCGCGAGGGGCCGAGGAGAAGGTGACGATGACCGAGGCACGGGGGTCGGCCGGCCTGAACGGCGACACGCACACTCGGCGTACGCAGGGCACACCCTGCTGGGTGAGTCTGATGGTGCACGGCATGACCACGACTCAGGAGTTCTACGGAGAGCTGTTCGGTTGGGAATTCCAACCCGGTCCCCATCAGCTCGGCCCCTACGCGCGGGCCCTGCTCGACGGGCAGGAGGTGGCGGGCATCGGCCAACTGCCGCCGGACCGGCATCTGCCCATCGCCTGGACGCCGTATCTCGCCTCGGACGACGTGGACCAGACGGCCGAGACGGTACGGATGTGCGGCGGCACGGTAGGGGTGGGCCCCCTGGACGCGGCCGAGGCCGGCCGTCTGGCCATCGGCTCCGACCCGTCGGGGGCGGTGTTCGGCATCTGGCAGGTCGCGGAACACCTCGGTACGTCCATCACGGGCGTCCCCGGCACACCCGCCTGGAACGAGCTGCTGACCTTCGAGACCGCGAGCGTCGCCAAGTTCTACGAGGCGGTCTTCGGCTACGAGGAGGTGCCGGTCGACTCCGCCGACCTCGACTACGTCACCCTGCACCTGGACGGCACCCCGGTCGCCGGCATCCACGGCATCGGCACCGCCCTGCCCCGTGACCGGGGCCCGCACTGGATGACGTACTTCGAGGTCGCCGACACGGACGAGGCCCTGCGCCGCGTCACCGACCTCGGCGGCCACACCCTCGAACCACCTCACGACAGCCCCCACGGCCGCGTGGCCACGGTCGCCGACCCCGAGGGCGCGATGTTCTCGGTGATCCAGGGGCCGCACTAGCCCTTCGAGGGCAGCCCAGAGGTGAGCCCTAGGCCGACGTCATAGGGAGTACGTCCGGGGAGAGCGCCGCCGCCCGCGCCGTGGCCGACGTCATGCGGCGGCGGTGGTGGCGGCGGCACAGGACCTCGTAGCCGATCGCGTCCGCCTGGTTGACGTCGCCGACGACGACCTGGGCGCCCTCGACGACCATCTCGCCGCCTATCGTGCGGGCGTTGTGGGTGGCGCGGGCGCCGCACCAGCAGAGGGCCTCGACCTGGAGGACCTCGACGCGGTCGGCGAGTTCGACCAGGCGCTGGGAGCCGGGGAAGAGCTTGGAGCGGAAGTCGGTCGTGATACCGAAGGCGTACACGTCGAGGCCCAGGTCGTCGACCACGCGCGCGAGTTGGTCGATCTGTACGGGCGCCAGGAACTGTGCCTCGTCGGCGATGACGTAGTCCGCGCGACCGCCCTGGGAGAGGTGGTCGACGAGATACGCGTACAGGTCCTGCTCGTCCTCGACCTCCACCGCGTCGGTGACCAGGCCGAGGCGTGAGGAAAGCTTTCCCTCGCCCGCGCGGTCGTCGCGCGTGAAGATCACTCCTGCCAGGCCGCGCGCCGAGCGGTTGTGCTCGATCTGGAGCGCCAGGGTCGACTTCCCGCAGTCCATCGTTCCGGAGAAGAACACCAGCTCGGGCATGGGGAGTTGAGCACCTTTCGGCAAACAGGAGGACGGTGGGGCTTCAGGAGCGTACTTCGAGCAGGGGGACCAGCTGTTCGGCAGGGGTCATGGAACCGTGGTTGCCGACCATCGCCGACTCCTTCGGTTCCCGCTCGGACGCGATGACCAGGACGTCGTCCCGGGCCGCCACGATCACGTCGCCGAGGCGGTCGTGGACACGCTCGTCGATCGTCGGGCCGAACCAGCCCGCCGCGATCGCCTCGCCCCGCGACGCCACCCAGAACTGTTCGCCGAGCACCTCGCGCCAGCAGGTCAGTACGTCGTTCTCGGCGCCCCGTACCGCGTAGACGTGGCGGGCGCGGCCCTCGCCGCCGAGGAGGGCGACTCCGGCGCGCAACTCCCAGTCCGCGTCGAAGTCGATGCGGTGCTCCTCGTCGAAGGGCACGTCGATCATGCCGTGGTCGGCGGTGACGTACAGCGTGCTGCGCGGCGGCAGTTGCTCGGCGAGGCGCTGGACGAGCCGGTCGACGTACATGAGTTGACCGCGCCAGGTGTCGGAGGCGACGCCGTGGCGGTGGCCCGCGCCGTCGAGTTCGGCGTAGTACGTGTACACCAAGGAGCGGTCCCCGGCGGCCAGTTGCTCGGCCGCGAGGTCCATGCGCTCCTCGCCGGTCAACCGCCCGAGGAACGTTCCGCCACTGAGCGCGACCTTCGTCAGCGGGGTGTTCTGGAAGGTGGGGGACGACACCTGGGCGGCGTGCACGCCCGCGTCCTGGGCGAGTTGGAAGATCGTGGGGTACGGCTGCCAGGGCTTCGGCGAGGTCCACGGCTGCCAGCGCAGCTGGTTCATCAGTTCGCCGGTGGCCGGATTGCGCACGGTGTAGCCGGGCAGGCCGTGCGCGCCGGGCGGCAGGCCGGTGCCGACGGAGGCCAGCGAGGTCGCGGTAGTCGCCGGGTAACCGGCGGTCAGCGGGCGCCCCGTGCCGCCGCGCGAGCTGCCGAGAAGCGCGTGCAGGTACGGCGCCTCGTCGGCGTGGTCCTTGATCTGCTCCCAGCCGAGGCCGTCGACCAGGAAGACACAGTTGCGGTCGGCCGGGGTCAGTTCCGGGATCGCCGCGGTCGTACCGGGCACGCCCATGCCGGCGGCCAGCGTGGGCAGCAGGTCGGCGAGGGAGCCGGAGCCGTACTCGGGGACGGGCGCGGAGGCTACGGCGAGGGGTTCGGGGTGGTCCCAGGTTGCGGGCTGCGCCATTATCGCGGAACGTCCGCGGTCGCCTCGGACAGCGCCTGTGCGAAGGCGAGGGTCTGCTGCACCGTCTCGGGTCCGTCCCCGGCCTCGCTGACGCGCAGGCTCAGGTCGTCCGCCGTCGAGTTGCCCGTGTAGCCGTGGTCGGCCTCGCAGTTGGGGTCGCCGCAGGCGGCCGGCTCCAGGTCGATCCGGGAGACGGCACCCCAGCCGATGGTCAGCACGACCTCGCGGGGCGGTGTGCCCGGCTTGTACGACTCCGGGTTGGCCACCACGCGGCTGAGCACCACCGACGAGATCCGGCCGATCTTCACAGACTCCGTGGACGTCGTGGCGTACGGCGTCGGGGAGGTGCTGTCGGCGGCCTGCTCGTCGGTGTGGCTGACGATGAAGCGGTTGCCGGTGAGGACGAGCACGGTCACATGCCGGCGCACCTCGTTCTGGTCGAACGTGGTCTCCTGGTGGACCAGGAACGACCGGATCGGCTCGCCGCCCACGGCGGCCTCCACCGCCTCGGCCACGAGGGCCGGGTAGTAGCCGCTGCGCTCGATCGCCGCACGCAGCCCCTGGGTCGTCGTACTGGTCTTGGCCATGACGTCCATCCTACGGTGGCCCACTGACTGCGAGGCACCGCCGAGCACGGTCTTGTCACAGCCGTCTCAGTACCCGGGACCAGCACCCGGAAGCGGCTCCCCGCGCGCGGGGAGGTCCGTCAGTACACCGGAAGCGTCCTCGGGCCGAGGTCGTCGCGGACCGGCGGCGGGGCCAGGCGCACGGAGGCGCCGAGCACGCTCAGTCCGTGCGCCGCGACGACGACCGGCTCCAGGTTGACCGCGACCACCTCGGGATGGTCGTCGACCAGCCGCGACACCCGTAGCAGCAACTCCTCCAGGGCAGGCGTGTCGACGGGCGTCGAGCCGCGCCAGCCGAACAGGAGGGGTGCCGTCCGGATCGACCGGATCAGCGAAGCGGCCTCCCGGTCCGTGACCGGAACCAGCCGGTGCGCGGTGTCCCCGAGCAGCTGCGACGCGGCTCCGGCGAGCCCGAACGACAGCACGGCGCCCGCCGCCGGATCGATGACGGCCCGTACGACGGTGTCGACCCCGCGCGGTGCCATCCGCTGCACCACCGGCCGCAGCTCCTCCGGCCTGCCGAACAGCTCGCCCAACTCGGCGTACGCCCGCCGCAGTTGGTCCTCGTCCGCGAGATCCAGGCGTACGCCGCCCAGGTCGGCGCGGTGGCGCAGGTGCGGGGCGGTGGCCTTGAGGGCGACCGGGTAGCCGAGGGTGCGGGCGGCCTCGGCGGCGGCATCGGGGGTGGGCGCGGGCAGCGCGCGGTGCACGTCGATCCCGTACATGCCGAGCAGTTCGCAGGTCTCGTCGACGCCGAGCGTGAGGCCCTGTCCGCGCGCGAGGAGCCCGCCGATCAGTTCGGCGGCCCCCTTCTCGTCGATGTCCTCGTACTCGGGCACCCGGCCGGGGTCGACGGCCTCGCGCCGCCACTGGGCGTACTTCACGGCTTCGGCGAGGGCGCGGACCGCGCGTTCGGCGGCGGGGTAGGCGGGGATGAGTCCGACGCCTTCGGGGGCCTGCACCGCGCTGGGCGGTCGCTCCTCGGAGCGCTGCGAGTCCTCCCGCTTCGAAACGGCCCGCGGTGCCGTACTGGTCGCGGCCGACAGCGCCGCCGCGAGCCCCCCGAGCTCCACGTGCACCACCAGCACGGGCTTCCCGGGGACGGTCTCCGCCGCCGACCGCAGGGCCTCTGCCAGTGCCGCGTCCTCCGCCGGGCCCTCCCCCACGGCGGGTATCGCGGTCACGACCACCGCGTCGCAGGAGTCGTCGGCCAGCGCTCCGGACAGCGCCCGGTGGAAGTCCGTCGCCGTCGCCGCCGTCGTCAGATCCACCGGCGGCGTCGGCCGCAGCCCCTCGGAGAGGCACGCGTCGTACGTCAGCAGTCCCAGTGACTCGGAGTTCCCGAGGATCGCCACCCGTGCCCCGCCGGGCAGCGGCTGGCGCGCGAGCAGCAGCCCGGTGTCGACGAGTTCGGTGATGGTCTGGACGCGGATCACGCCGGCCTGTCGCAGCAGCGCGGACACCGTCGCGTGCGGCAGACGTGTCGCGCGTACGGCGTGCCCCTGGGGGGCGGATCCGGCGCCCTGAACCACGACCAGGGGCTTCGCCGCAGCGGTGCGCCGGGCGAGGCGGGTGAACTTGCGGGGGTTGCCGATGGACTCCAGGTACATGAGGGCGACGTCGGTGTCGGGATCGTCGTACCAGTACTGGAGGACGTCGTTTCCGGACACGTCCGCGCGGTTGCCGGACGACACGAAGGTGGAGACGCCGGTGACTCCGGTGACGCCGCCGCCGCGTCGGTGCAGCCGGGACAGCAGGGCGATGCCGATGGCGCCGGACTGGGCGAACAGTCCGATGCGTCCGGGGCGGGGCATCTCGGGGGCGAGGGACGCGTTCAGCCGTACGTCGGCGGCGGTGTTGATGACCCCGAAGGCGTTCGGCCCGATGATCCGCATGCCGTACGTGCGCGCGTGCCGGACGAGTTCGCGCTGGCGCTCGCGTCCCTCGGGGCCACTCTCGGCATAGCCGGCGGTGACCACGACGAGCCCCTGCACCCCGTGTTCGCCGCACTCGGTGACGACCTGGGGGACGTGTTCGACGGGGACGGCGACGACCGCGAGGTCCACGGGGCCTTCGATGTCGCGCACCGAGCGGTGGGCCGGTACCCCGTCGAGTTCCTTCTGCCCTTCGGGGAAGGCCTTGTTGACGGCGTACAGGTCGCCGGTGAAACCGGCGTCCCTGATGTTGCCGAGAACGCTGCGGCCCACCCCTCCGGGGGTGCGGCCGACGCCGACGACGGCGACCGAGCCGGGCACCAACAGCCGTCGTACGGACCGTGCTTCGGCGCGCTGCTCCCGCGCGCGCTGCACGGCGAGGGACCGGTCCGTGGGTTCGAGGTCAAACTCCAGGCGTACGACGCCGTCCTCGAAGCTGCGCTTCTGGGTGTAGCCGGCGTCCGTGAACACCTTGATCATCTTGTTGTTGGCGGGCAGCACCTCGGCGGCGAACCGGCGGATGCCGCGCTCGCGGGCGACAGCAGCGATGTGCTCCAGGAGGGCGGAGGCGACACCTCTGCCCTGGTGCGCGTCCTGCACCAGGAAGGCGACCTCGGCCTCGTCGGCGGGGGCGGACGCGGGACGCCCGTCGGCACTAATGCGGTCATAGCGTACGGTGGCGATGAACTCGCCGCCGACGGTGGCCGCGAGTCCCACCCGGTCCACAAAGTCGTGGTGCGTGAAGCGGTGGACGTCCTTGGCGGACAGGCGAGGATACGGCGCGAAGAAGCGGTAGTACTTCGACTCGTCGGAGACCTGCTCGTAGAAGCTGACCAGGCGATCGGCGTCGTCGACGGTGATGGGCCTGACGCGCGCGGTACCGCCGTCGCGCAGCACCACGTCGGCTTCCCAGTGGGCGGGGTACTCGTGCCGGTCCGACGAGGTCTGCTGCATGGGGCCCAGCGTACGGCTCGCGTCCGACAACGGCGCGAGGCAGTCTGTGGGTGAAAGCAGCGAGGGAAGTGGGGCCGAGGCCGCGGTCCGACACCCCTCTCCGGACGGTCCGCGGGGCCGCTCCGGGCTCGCTTCACGTGTGGGAAACTGGTCTAGACAACCCTGAGACTCTGAAGGGCAGCATCACATGGCTGAGCGCCGCGTCAACGTCGGCTGGGCGGAGGGCCTTCACGCCCGCCCCGCCTCCATCTTCGTCCGGGCCACCACGGCCGCAGGTATCCCCGTGACGATCGCCAAGGCCGACGGCAACCCCGTCAACGCGGCCTCCATGCTCGCGGTCCTGGGCCTGGGCGCCCAGGGCGGCGAGGAGATCGTCCTCGCGTCGGACGCCGAGGGCGCGGACGCGGCCCTCGACCGGCTGGCGAAGCTGGTCGCGGAGGGTCTTGAGGAACTCCCCGAGACCGTCTGAGTTACCCGCAATTGATGGTTGCGGTGATTTCGCCGCAAAACCGATGTGCCGCAACCTCGAAGGGCTCGCCCGAATTACCGGGCGAGCCCTTCGCAATTCCACTTGCGGGCAGCAGAAATAATCCCCCGCGAATTATCCCCTCTTTGTATACGGCGCCCGTGTTAATGCCGGAGACCCGACATGTTTACGGGAGGTTGCGAAGTCCTCACACGGTCCGTGCCGTTCGCGCCGCCGGGAAAGCGCAGCCGGTGCGCGGTGCCCGCGCGCTCGGTGTGCAGGGCCGTGATCGCCCGCGCGCGCTCGCCGTCGCCGCGCGCCACGGCGTCCACGATGGCCCCGTGCTCCGCCCAGGACTCCACGGGGTTGGCCGGTGCCTCCACCGCGTACATCCAGGCGATCTTGTGCCGCAGCTGGGTCAGCATCGAGGTCAGCGCGGGGCTCCCGGAGGCCTGGGCCAGCGTCTCGTGGAACCAGCTGCCCAGGGAGCGCAGATCCTCGCTGTTGCCCCTCCTGGCGCGCTCCTGGCCCAGCCGGACGAGGCCTCGCAGCACCTTGAGGTGGGCCTCGGTGCGCCGCTGGGCGGCCCGCGAGGCGCCGAGCGGCTCCAGCAGCATCCGCATCTCCAGCAGGTCGGCGGCCTCCTGCTCGGTCGGTTCCGCGACGCACGCGCCCGCGTGCCGCCGGGTCACCACGAACCCCTCCGCCTCCAGCGTGCGCAGGGCCTCGCGCACGGGCACGCGCGAGACGCCGTACCGGCGCGCGAGGAGTTCCTCCGTGAGCCGGCCGCCGCGCTCGTAGACACCGGCGACGATGTCGTCCCGGATCGCCGTGCATACCGAGTGCGCCGGAATACGCATGTCCGACCTCCGCCTTAATCCCCGTGAAACGTCGACGATTGACGTGTGTTCCGTGACTCTATTGCAATCAGCGGGAATTTCCGATGGCGGACCGGAATCCATGGATATTTTTTGGACAGGAGGGGTCCGGAAACGCCGAAAGCCCCGGCGGACGGCCGGGGCTCCAGGAAGTGCGGTGGTGCGTCGTCAGACGTTGACGCCGTGCTTGCGGAGGTAGGCGACGGGGTCGACGTCGGAGCCGTACTCGGCGGTCGTACGGGCCTCGAAGTGGAGGTGCGGTCCGGTGACGTTGCCGGTCGCCCCGGAGAGGCCGATCTGCTGGCCCGGGGTGACCTGCTGGCCGACCGAGACACCGATGGACGACAGGTGGCCGTACATGGTGTACATGCCGTCGGCCATCTTGATCACGACCTCGTTGCCGTACGAGCCGCCCCAGCCGGCCTCGACGACGGTGCCGGAGCCCACCGCGTGGACGCTGGTGCCGGTCGAGGCGTGGAAGTCGATGCCCGTGTGGGCGCCGGAGGACCACAGGGAGCCGCCGGTCTTGTAGCCGGTGGACACATAGGAGTTGGCGACCGGCGCGACGAAGGTGTTGAGCCGCTTGCGCTCGGCCTCGCGGGCGGCGCGCGCCTGGGCCTCACGGGCCGCCTCGGCCTGGGCGGCGGCCTTGGCGCGGGCGGTCTCCTCGGCGAGCGTCTCGGCGGCGGCCTGCCGCTGGGCGACGGCCTGGGCGTCGATCTTCTCGGCCACGGCATCGCCCATGGCGACGACCGGGGTGAGGCCGGTCTGCTCGGGGGCGGGCTCGGCGGCGAACGCGGGGGCGCTCGCCAGGGTGCCGACGACTCCGGTGGCGGCGAACGCGGCGACACTCGCGGCGCGAACGGTGGTGCGGTGGGTCCGGCTCGGGCGACGGTGCTTCCCGGTGGCGCGGGTGAACGCCATGAAGTGGCTGGTCCTTTCCTTCCTTCTCGCCTACCGGGTTAGCTGACGGGTTCGGAGCAGGAAGGTCTCCTACGGACTCCCGCCACACGCGCGGGCGTCCGATTCACCCCAGGGACTCATGTGGGTCCCCGGCTCCCCTGGCTCGCGCCGTACGGGGACTCGGCGATGACTGTCCGGTGCCGCGAGTGCGGCGCGGTGCCTGACGGACAGCCGGACCGACGCTAAGGGGGGCCACTTTCAATCCCCAAACGGATCACGGTTTTTGTAGCGCACGCCACAGGGCAGACAGGCAACCTCTCCCCCAATTCGGACAATAGGGAGCCCTGGTGGCGCTTCCGTCACCAGGGCTCCCCCACGCGCGCGTGCCGCTGTCGCGTCTACTCCGCCGGAACGACGGTCACTTCGCCGATGCCGAGGGCCTCGACGGGCTCCTTGATCTGCTCCGCGTCGCCGACGAGGATCGTCACCAGACGGTCCACCGGGAAGGCGTTCACGACCGCCGCGGTCGCCTCCACGGTGCCGGTCGCGGCGAGCTGCCGGTACAGCGTCGCCTGGTAGTCGTCGGGCAGGTGCTGCTCGACCTGGTCGGCCAGCGTGCTCGCCACGGCCGCCGCGGTCTCGTACTTGAGCGGCGCCACGCCGACGAGGTTCTGTACGGCGATGTCCCGCTCGGCGTCGGTGAGTCCGCCCTCGGCGAGCTTGCGGAGCACCGTCCACAGGTCGTCGAGTGCGGGACCCGTGTTCGGGGTGTCCACGGAGCCGCTGATCGCGAGCATCGACACGCCCGTGCCGTCGGGTGCCGAACGCAGCACCTGGCCGAACGCGCGCACACCGTAGGTGTAGCCCTTCTCCTCGCGCAGGACGCGGTCCAGGCGGGAGGTGAGGGTGCCGCCGAGGCAGTACGTGCCGAGCACCTGCGCGGGCCACACGCGGTCGTGCCGGTCGGCTCCGACGCGGCCGATGAGCAGCTGCGTCTGGACGGCGCCGGGCCGGTGCACGATCACGACCCGCCCGGTGTCGTCGGCGGTCACCGGCGGCACGGGGCGCGGCTGCGCGGTGGAACCGGTCCACGAGCCCAGGGTGTCGGCGAGCAGCGCGTCCAGGTCGATGCCGGTGAGGTCGCCGACGACCACGGCGGTGGCGGTCGCGGGGCGGACATGCCGGTCGTAGAAGGCGCGTACGGCCGTGGAGTCGATCTTCTGGACCGTCTCCTCGGTGCCCTGGCGGGGGCGCGACATGCGCGAGCTCGCCGGGAACAGCTCCTTGGAGAGCTCCTTGGCCGCGCGGCGGGACGGGTTGGCCGTCTCGTGCGGGATCTCGTCGAGGCGGTTGCGGACCAGCCGCTCGACCTCGCTGTCCGCGAAGGCGGGCGCCCTGAGGGCGTCCGACAGCAGGCCGAGGCCCTTGGCCAGGCGCGAGGCGGGGACCTCCAGGCTCAGGCGCAGCCCCGGGTGGTCGGCGTGCGCGTCGAGGGTGGCGCCGGAGCGCTCCAGCTCGGCGGCGAACTCCTCCGCTGAGTGCTTGTCGGTGCCTTCGGAGAAGGCCCGCGCGGTGATCGTGGCGACGCCGTCCAGGCCTGCCGGTTCGGCCTCCAGGGGCGCGTCGAGGAGCACCTCGACGGCGACAACCTGCTGGCCGGGGCGGTGGCAGCGCAGGACGGTCAGGCCGTTGCCGAGCGTGCCACGCTCGGGCGCCGGGAAGGCCCACGGCCTGGCCTCGCCGGCCTGGGGCTGCGGGTGGAACTCCATCGTGGCGAGCTCGGTCACTTGGCCGCCTCCTCGTTCTCGTCGCCGGCCTCGGCCGCTGCTTCGTCGGCGTCCTCGTCCGCGATCGGCTCGTAGACGAGCACCGCGCGGTTGTCGGGCCGCAGTCGCGCCTTGGCGACCTCCTGGACCTCCTCCGCCGTCACGTCCAGGACGCGCTGTACGGCGGTCAGGGCGAGCTGCGGGTCGCCGAACAGGACGGCGTAGCGGCACAGTTCGTCCGCGCGGCCCGCGACCGTGCCCAGCCGGTCCAGCCACTCGCGCTCCAACTGGGCCTGGGCGCGCTCCATTTCCTCGGCCGTGGGGCCCTCCGCGGCGAACCGGGCGAGCTCCTCGTCGATGGCGGCCTCGATGACGGGCACCTCGACGTCACCGGACGTCTTGACGTCCAGCCATCCCAGGGAGGGCGCTCCGGCCAGCCGCAGCAGCCCGAAGCCGGCCGCGACGGCCGTACGGTCGCGTCGTACGAGGCGGTTGTAGAGGAGCGAGGACTCGCCGCCGCCGAGGATGGTGAGGGCGAGGTCGGCCGCGTCGGACGCGCGCGTGCCGTCCTCCGGGAGCCGGTAGGCGCACATCAGGGCGCGCGCCGGGACCTCTTCCTCGACGATCTCGCGCAGCTCGGCGCCCATCGTGTCGGGCAGTGCGCCGTCACGGGGTGCGGGCTTGCCGTCGTGCGAGGCGATGGACCCGAAGTACTTCTCGATCCAGGCGAGCGTCTGCTCGGGGTCGATGTCGCCGACCACGGACAGGACCGCGTTGTTGGGCGCGTAGTAGGTGCGGAAGAACGCGCGCGCGTCCTCCAGGGTGGCCGCGTCCAGGTCCGCCATCGAGCCGATGGGCGTGTGGTGGTAGGGGTGGCCCTCCGGGTAGGCGAGGGCGGTCAGCTTCTCGAACGCTGTCCCGTAGGGCACGTTGTCGTAGCGCTGGCGGCGTTCGTTCTTGACGACGTCCCGCTGGTTCTCCATGGACTCTTCGTCAAGAGCGGCCAACAGGGAGCCCATGCGGTCGGCTTCGAGCCAGAGGGCGAGCTCCAACTGGTGGGTGGGCATGGTCTCGAAGTAGTTGGTGCGCTCGAAACTGGTGGTGCCGTTGAGCGAACCGCCCGCGCCCTGCACCAGTTCGAAGTGGCCGTTGCCCTTCACCTGTCCGGAGCCCTGGAACATCAGGTGCTCGAAGAGGTGAGCCAGGCCGGTACGCCCCTTGACCTCGTGGCGGGAACCGACGTCGTACCAGAGGCACACCGCCGCGACCGGGGTCAGGTGGTCCTCGGAGAGCACCACGCGCAGACCGTTGGCCAAACGGTGTTCGGTCGCTGTCAGACCGCCGGACCCTGCCTCGGCGGTGGCCGTGTGACCCATGGGCATGTACGTCCCTTCGATCGCGGATTATCTGGCTGGAACCGCAGAAATCCTGCTCGTCCCGCCACTGTATGCAAGCGTGCGGACGGTCGGCGAAGTTCCCGGCGGACGTACGCCGAGAGCGAGATCGCGTAGCCTGCGGGCAGTCGCACACGTGGACCCACGCGGCAGCCGTCGGTGACGGAGCCGAGCGGCCAACGCCGGGTCCTGGTCCGCGTTGTCAGTGCCGCGGTCCACAATGGTTCACGTCAAGACCCCGTTCACGCTTCAGCAAGAGTGAGCCGAAGGGGAGCGACCCCCAGGCGAGCGACCAGAAAAGAGGAGCCGGCAGCGATGGCCCGCCGCAGCACGAAGACCCCGCCGCCCGACGACTCGTTCGAGGAGCGGATCCTCGACATCGACGTCGTCGACGAGATGCAGGGCTCCTACCTTGAGTACGCGTACTCGGTCATCTACTCCCGCGCCCTGCCGGACGCCCGGGACGGCCTGAAGCCGGTCCACCGACGGATCGTCTACCAGATGGACGAGATGGGCCTGCGCCCCGACCGCGGCTATGTGAAGTGCGCGCGTGTCGTCGGCGACGTCATGGGCAAGCTGCACCCGCACGGCGACGCGTCGATCTACGACGCCCTGGTGCGCATGGCGCAGCCCTTCTCCATGCGCGTCCCCCTGGCCGACGGCCACGGCAACTTCGGCTCGCTGGGCAACGACGACCCGCCCGCCGCCATGCGGTACACCGAGTGCCGGCCGTCCGAGGCCGCGAACCTGATGACCGAGTCGATCGACGAGGACACGGTCGACTTCGCCCCGAACTACGACGGCCAGGAGCGGGAGCCGGTGGCCCTGCCCGCCGCCTTCCCGAACCTGCTGGTGAACGGCTCGTCGGGCATCGCCGTCGGCATGGCCACCAACATGCCGCCGCACAACCTGGGCGAAGTCATCGCGGCGGCCCGCCACTTGATCCGCTATCCGAACGCGGACCTCGACACCCTGATGCGCCATGTCCCGGGCCCCGACCTGCCCACGGGCGGCCGGATCGTCGGCCTCAGCGGCATCCGGGACGCGTACGAGACGGGCCGCGGCACCTTCAAGATCCGCGCCACGGTGACGGTGGACGACGTCACGCCGCGCCGCAAGGGCCTGGTCGTCACCGAACTGCCCTTCACCGTCGGCCCGGAGAAGGTGATCGCCAAGATCAAGGACCTGGTCGGCGCGAAGAAGCTGCAAGGCATCGCCGACGTCAAGGACCTCACCGACCGCGCGCACGGCCTGCGCCTGGTCATCGAGATCAAGAACGGCTTCGTCCCGGAAGCGGTCCTGGAGCAGCTCTTCAAGCTGACGCCGATGGAGGAGTCCTTCGGCATCAACAACGTCGCCCTGGTCGACGGCCAGCCCCTCACGCTGGGCCTCAAGGAACTCCTGGAGGTCTATCTCGACCACCGGTTCAACGTCGTACGGCGACGCAGCGAGTTCCGCCGCACCAAGCGGCGCGACCGCCTCCACCTCGTGGAGGGCCTGCTCACCGCGCTCGTCGACATCGACGAGGTCATCCGGATCATCCGCTCCAGCGACAACTCCGCACAGGCGAAGCAGAGCCTGATGGAGCGCTTCTCGCTGTCGGACATCCAGACGCAGTACATCCTGGACACACCGCTGCGCCGCCTCACCCGGTTCGACCGGATCGAGCTGGAGTCGGAGATGGAGCGCCTCAGCGCGGAGATCGCCGAGCTGACGCGCATCCTGGACTCGGACACCGAGTTGCGCAAGCTGGTCTCGACCGAACTGGCCGCGGTGGCCAAGAAGTTCGGCACCGACCGGCGTACGGTCCTGCTGGAGTCGGCGGGCGCCCCCGCCGCCACCGTGCCGCTCCAGGTCGCCGACGACCCGTGCCGGGTGCTGCTCTCCTCGACGGGCCTGCTGGCCCGTACGGCGAACGGCGAGCCCTTCCCGGAGGACACCGAGGCCCGGCGCGTCAAGCACGACGTGATCGTCTCGGCGGTCCCGGCCACCGCCCGCGGCGAGTTGGGCGCGGTCACCTCGGCCGGCCGGCTGCTGCGCATCAACGTCGTCGACCTCCCGCAGCTCCCGGAGACGGCGTCCGCGCCGAATCTCTCCGGCGGCGCGGCGGTCACCGAGTTCGTCTCCCTGGAGGAGGGCGAGACGGTCATCTGCCTGACGACCCTCGACGAGTCCTCCCCGGGTCTGGCCATCGGCACGGAGCAGGGTGTCGTCAAGCGCGTGGTCCCCGACTACCCCACGAACAAGGAGGAGTTGGAGGTCATCGCGCTCAAGGACGGCGACCGGATCGTCGGCGCGATCGAGCTGCGCACCGGGGAGGAGGACCTCGTCTTCATCACGGACGACGCCCAACTCCTGCGCTATCAGGCCTCCCAGGTGCGTCCCCAGGGCCGCCCGGCCGGCGGCATGGCGGGCATCAAACTCACCGAGGGCGCGAAGGTCATCTCCTTCACCGCCGTCGACCCCGCCGTGGACGCCGCAGTGTTCACGATCGCGGGCTCACGCGGCACCCTGGACGACTCGGTCCAGACGACGGCCAAGCTGACCCCGTTCGACCAGTACCCCCGCAAGGGCCGTGCCACCGGCGGCGTCCGCTGCCAGCGCTTCCTGAGGGGCGAGGACTGTCTGTCCCTGGCCTGGGCGGGCGCCGTACCGGCGAAGGCCGCCCAGCGGGACGGCACCCCGGCCGAACTCCCGGAGATGGACCCGCGCCGCGACGGCTCGGGCGTGTCCCTGCCGAAGACGGTGTCGGTGGTCGCGGGCCCGGTGTAGCCCCGTCAGGCTTGCGGCTCCGGCTCGAACTCCGGTTCCTGGTCCGGTTCTTGTACGTAGCGCAGGACGCCCCACATGCCGTGCTCGTCGGCGTGTGGGGCGTCGCCGTCCTTGCACGCCTCCAACTCCTTGCCGAGCGCGGTTGGTTCGAGACCGCTGCCGATCAGCACGAGCTGCGTCAGCCGGGCGTCCCCGTTCGCCCAGGGCTCGGGATAGAACCGCAGGAACCGTCCTACGGCGTGCACGGCGTACCGGTTGCGGGGATCGTGGGCGCCGAAGTCGACGTACCCCTTGATGCGGTAGAGCCCCTCGGGCCTGCTGTCCAGGAACGTCATCAGCGCGCGTGGGTCCATGGGCACGTCGGAGGCGAAGGAGAGGCTGTCGTAGGCGCTGTGCAGATGGTCCGCGTGCCCGTGCTCGTCGGCGGTGTGCTCGTGCAGGTCGTCGAAGGTCAGCTGCCCGACGCGCTCCTCGCTGGGCCTGCAGTCGAAGAGGAACTCCGGGTCGACACGGCCGTAGGTGGCGGGTACCACGGCGGCCCGGTCGGTGAGGGAGCGGACGAGTCCGAGGACGCGCGGGGCGTCGACCGCGCGGTCGAGCTTGTTGACGACGACCAGGTCGGCGAGGGAGAGATGCCTGTCGATCTCGGGGTGCTTCGTGCGCGTGTCGTCGAACTCGGCGGCGTCGACGACCTCGACGAGTCCGCCGTAGACGATCCCCGGGTGTTCGCTGGCGAGCAGCATGCGCACCAGTTCCTCCGGTTCGGCGAGTCCGCTGGCCTCGATGACGATGACGTCGATGCCGGTGGCGGGGCGGGCGAGCCGCTCCAGGTAGACGTCGAGTTCACTGGCGTCGACGGCACAGCACAGGCACCCGTTGCCGAGCGAGACGGTCGAGTCGCCGAGAGCCCCGGCCACGGCCAGCGCGTCGATCTCGATCGCCCCGAAGTCGTTGACGATGGCGCCGATACGGCTGCCTCCGCTGCGGTGCAGGAGGTGGTTGAGCAGGGTGGTCTTGCCGGAGCCGAGGAATCCGGCGAGTACGACGACGGGGATCTGCGGGGGACTTGGAACCGGCGCCCCGCTCTCGCTCGGGCTCGGGTGTGCGCTCGGGTTCTGCGGGCTCAACGTGCGACCTCTTTCACGCCGACGCGTGCACCGGATCGCGGTCGGGCGCACGTACGGAGGTTGAATGCCGCCCCAGGATACGAGCCGGAGGAATCGCCGCGGAGTGAACGATTGTTAGCACTCCTCGCGGGGCACACGTTGGAGAAGGCGCCGGTTCGTGCGACCCTCGCTTCCCTCCGTGCGCCTCCTCTCCGCCTCCCTGCCGATCAGAGCCGCTCGGCACTCTGGGAGACGGCAAGCGCCGCCCATCGCTCGCCGGTCCCCGTCTTCATCAACCCGCACCCGACGAACCGGCGGACGGCCGCCTGATTCGGGGGTTGACATGGCCACACGGAAGCGCGGCATGCGGGGGTTCGCGACACCTCTGGCAGCCGGCCTCGGCCTGGTGACAGGAGCTGTCACCGTCCTGGCCGCGCAACACCGCACGCTCCGCGCACTGCGCACCCGCCTCGACCGGCTGGAGGAACAGGTCGCCAACGGCCATCGCAACGCCAATCTCGCCACCCAGCAGCGTCTGCACTGGGAACTGCTGAGCAAGGCGATAGACAGCCCGGAACTGGCCGAGGTGCTGGACATCTTCGAAGTGCCGACGTCCCAGCAGAAACGGCGTCAATACCTCTTCGCCAACGCGCTGTACACCAACCTGCTGCTCTCCTACCGCATCGGGAACATCAGCCGTGACGAGTTCTTCGGCTTCGTTCGTGGCCTTGTGCAGAATCCCGTGGTCAGGGAGTACTGGAACGCGACTCAAGGACAGCGAGCGACCCTCGCCGAGGGCTCCGACGAGGCCGAACTCGGACGGATGGTCGACGAACTTCTGCGACAGCTGGAAGAGGCCGACAACGACGACTGGTGGGTCGTGGGGGATCCGCCCGGCGACTGAGGAGCACTGGCTTTCCGGACGGCGCTCGCCCGCGAATCACACCCTCGGGCCATAACGAACGGATCAAGTCCCCAGTTGTCCCAGACGTCGCTGGGGTTGACTCACGCTCGATCGCGTTGAACGACTCCACAAGACGTCGCTCACGCCGCCGGATGACGCGCGCACCCCACAGGGCACCGCCTTCACCCCGCAGTCGTTGTGCGCAGACTCTTCAGACGTGAGACCAGAAGGAACCAACAGTGAGTCAGATCATCCGTCGGATCGGTGTACCTCCCAGCGCCCGAGGGAGCGGGGGCGGGGGCAACTGCCCTGACATCTTCGAATTGGCCGACGGAAACTTCGCGGTGATCGGCAGGGACGAGACGGACAAGCTCGACAGTCAGCTCCCCGCCGACGCATCGCGAGCCCCCTATGAACGAATCGTCGTCATCACCCGGGACACACTCGTCAAGGCCAAGGGCGACATCCCGGAGGCGTGATCGCCTGCGATTCCCTTCCCATCGTTCCCTGTTGACTCGACACCAACCGAAGGGAAGCAGGATGACCGTCCACCTCGGCCGCAAGACCGCCTGCCGATGGTCCGACCCGCACCTCCGCATAAGTCGACGCATCGGCGTGCCGCCGCAGGCTCGGGGCAGCACGTGCGGCGCGAACTGTCCTGACGTCTTCGAACTTCGTGACGGCCACTACGCGGTGATCGGCACAGAGCGGACCGCGGAGATCCGAAGGGACCATCCGGAGATGCGGAGACCGACCCCGTCGGAGATCGTCGTGGTCGTCGACCGCGGGACCCCGATCCGCGCCAGGCCCCAGATTCCCGACAGCTGACCGGCGAATGCCCCCACCGGAGATCCGGTGGGGGCATTCGTCATGCCGCGGCTTGCGGTGCCGTTTCCTCCGGTGGGCCCCGGGAAGAACTCCGCAGACTCGGGGGAGGCGCGTGGGGCGCCCTCACGCTCAGCGGTGCCGTCCTGGTCGGCGCCGTCTCCGTCGTGGTGAGCGGCTGCTTCGGCGGGGTGAGGCCTCCCGCGAGCAGTTGCGCCGGAGCGCGGAAGTCGACCTGCGCGGCCTTCACGTGCAACTGACGCAGATGGCGATGGACGATCCCGCCCCGGCCGAGGTCTGAAACGACTTTCCCGGTGAGTCCCCGCGGAGACTCCGGCAGAACCTGTTCACCAATCTGGCCTTCAGTCACTACTTGCTGGTCTTCAAGCGGGGAGGCATCAGCGAGGAGGAGTTGATCGCACGGATCGTTCGCCGGCACGAAGCCCCGCGTTCGCGCGCTACTGGGAGGCGTCGCGCGGCGCGAAGGAAGTACTGCCGCCGGACAGCGACGAGGGGCGGCTGTACCGGATCTTCGAGGCGACGATCCAGGAGGCACACCGGCCTGGCGCGCCTCCACCGCCCGCCCCGTGAGGCTCTGTCACCCCAGTGACGGCACTGCCACCGGCGCCTCCAGCCCCACGTACCGTGCCACCGGCCGGATGATCTTCGAGTCCTCCGCCTGCTCCACCACGTTCGCGCCCCACCCCACCACCCGCGCGGCAGCGAACGTGGGCGTGAACATCTCCCGTGGCAGACCGCAGAGTTCCATCACCAGCCCCGCGTAGAACTCGACGTTCGTGTGGAGTTCGCGGCCCGGCTTGAGTTCGGCGAGGATCGCCTCCACCTGGCGTTCGACCTCGACCGCGAACTCGACCCGAGGTCCGCCGAACTGCTGGGCGACCTCGCGCAGCATCCGGGAGCGCGGGTCCTCCGTGCGGTAGATCGCGTGGCCGAAGCCCATGATGCGGTCGCCGGCGAGGACGCGTTCACGGATCCAGGGGTCGATACGGTCCGGGGTGCCGATCGCGTCCAGGGTGTCCAGGGCGCGACTGGGCGCACCGCCGTGCAGCGGGCCCGAGAGCGCCCCCACGGCTCCGACCAGGCAGGCCGCCACATCGGCCCCGGTCGACGCGATGACCCGCGCGGTGAAGGTTGACGCATTGAATCCGTGGTCAATGGTTGAGATCAAGTATTGCTCGATCGCCCTCGCCTGCTGCTTGTCCGGCTCCGAACCCGTCAACATGTAGAGGTAGTTGGCCGCGTAGGAGAGGTCCTCACGCGGCTCCACGGGGTCGAGACCCCGGCCCAGCCGGTACAACGCGGTCAGCAGCGTCGGTACGGCGGCGGAGGCCACGAGGGCGTCCGCGCGCCGCGCGTCGGCGTCGATGTCGTACACCGGCTGGAAGCCCTTCGCGGCACCGAGCAGCGACAGCGCCGTACGCATGCCGGACAGCGGCCCGGACGTTCCGCTCGCCGCCGCCACGGCGGGCAGTGCGGCCCGCACCTCGTCGGGCAGCCTGCGCAGCGCCGCGGTCTCGGCGGCGAAGGCGGCGCTCTGTTCGGCGTCCGGCAGTTCGCCGTTGGCCAGGAGATGCCAGACGTCCTCGAAGCCGCGGGTCCGCGCGAGCTCGACGGCGGAGTAATGGCGGTAGTGGTAGAAGCCCTCGGTCCCCCGGACGTCACCGATTCGGGTGTCGGTGACGACGACGCCCGCGAGTCCTCGCGGAACCTCGATACGAGTGGCAGCGGCCCTGTTGATGGACATGTTTCCTCCCTGGACTTGATTTCAATGTCCATGGTTGACTCAATCTCTGTCAATATTGATTGAATCAATGTAATGAGAAGTGGATACGGTGACCTCCATGCGCGATCAAGAACCCGCTCCCGGTCACCCCGAGCGACGGCTGAGCACCAAGGAGACCGCCGAGCTGCTCGGCGTGAAGCCCGAGACCGTGTACGCGTACGTGAGTCGCGGACAGCTGGGCAGCAGACGCGAGCCCGGCGGCCGGGGCAGCACCTTCGACGCCAAGGAGGTGGAGGCGCTCGCCCTGCGCAACAGGCGGGAGAGCAGCGGGAGTTCGGGTTCAGGGGGCGAGTTGTCCGTACGGACCCGGATCACGCTCATCGAGAAGGACCGGTACTTTTTCAGGGGCGTCGACGCGACCCGGCTGGCCGCGCGCCACTCCTACGAAGAGATCGCCGAGTGGCTGTGGACCGGCGAGTTGCGTCCTGGGATCACGTTCACCGCGCCCAGGGCGAGCGTCGCCGTCGCCCGCCGCGCCGTCGACGCGCTGCCCGAACACGCGGGCCCCACCGACCGGTTGCGGGTCGCGGCCATCGCGGCGGCGACCGCGGACCCGCTGCGCTTCGACCTGTCCGAGGACGCCGTGCTCGGCACGGCACGCACCCTCATCCCCACCCTCGTCGCCGCCCTGCCGCCGATGCGGCGCGCCCATCGCGACGAGGGTCCGCTCGCCCACCGCCTGTGGGCGCGGCTGAGCGGACAGTCCGCTGACGAGGCGTCACTGCGCGTCCTGGACACGGCACTTGGCCTGCTCGTCGACCACGACCTGGCCGCGTCCACCCTCGCGGTGCGGGTCGCCGCCTCGGCCCGCGCGCACGCCTACGCGGCCGTCTCCTCCGGCCTGGGCGTCCTCGAAGGCCCCCTGCACGGAGCGGCCAGCGGTCTGGCGCACCGGATGCTGCTCGACGTCCTCGACCAGGGCAGCGCCGCCCCCGTGGTCGCCGACGAACTGCGGGCGGGCCGCCGTATCCCCGGACTCGGCCACCGGCTCTACCCGGGCGAGGACCCACGCGCGCGTGCCCTGTTCGCCCTCCTGAAGGACGTTCCCGACGCCGGGCCCGCCCTCGCCGCGGCCCGTGACATCGTCGCCACCACGGCCCGCCATACCCCGCTGCACGCCAATGTCGACCTGGCGCTCGCCGTCCTCACCGTCTCCTCCGGGATGCCCTCCACGGCGGGCGAGACGATCTTCGCGGTCGCCCGGACCGCGGGCTGGATCGCGCACGCCCTGGAGGAGTACGGCGAGCGCCCGCTGCGGATGCGGCCCAGCGGTCACTACGTCGGCCCGAAACCGCCTCAACCACTACCGGAGTAGGACACGAGCGCGGCCGGAAGTCGCCCCGGGCCAAGTCAGGTTAGGCTCACCTCTGTGAGTACGTGCGCGACCGTCTCTCGGGACCTCGACGAGCCCATTTCCGGAACCGCGGCCACGGCGACGACGTGGCTGCTGCTGGAACAGCCCGGTCCTTGGGGTGCCAAAGCGCTCACTTCGAGCCACCTGGACCCCGCGCTCGGGCGTGCCCTGGAAACGGCGGCCGCGGACACGGGCGTACGGATCGCGCTCATCCGGCGTCCCGGGCGGCACGCCGACCCGGCGTCCTCACGGGTACGCCAGGTGTACGCGGCCCACACCGTTCCCGGAAACGCGTGGCTGCGGAGCGCCACGACGACCGACCCGCGGCAGCTGCTCGGCCTCGACTTCGCGGCCCTCGGTGCGGGTGACCCGCACTCGTTCGGCTCGGCGCTCGGCGGGCGGGCCCACACCGGTGATCCGCTCGCGCTCGTCTGCACCAACGGCAAGCGCGACCGCTGCTGCGCGCTCCTGGGCCGTCCGCTGGCCGCCGAACTCGCCGCCTCTGGGGTCGAGGGCGCCTGGGAGGTCACCCATCTGGGCGGCCATCGCTTCTCGCCCACGGTGCTCGTCCTGCCGTACGGCTACGCGTACGGGCGCGTCGGGGCCCACACCGTCAAGGAGATCCTCCAGGGGGTCCAGGAGGGCCGCGTGGTCGTCGAGGGCTGCCGGGGTGGTTCGGCCTGGGAGCGGCCTGGACAGGCGGCGGAGCTGGCCGTGCGGACGGCGACGCGCGAGTACGCGACGGACGCGCTGAACGTCGTACGGACGGACGGCGGCGCACCCCGCTGGGAGGTGACGGTCGCGCACAGGGACGGACGCCACTGGCGCGTGATCGTCGCCCAGGGTGCCTCGCTGCCGCCCCGGCCGGAAAGCTGCGGGGCGTCGGTCCTCGGTGCGCCGGCGCGGATGGACGTGGTGGCGGTGCGTGAGCTGACGACGGCCCTGGCGGGCTGACTCGCCCGGCATCTGACCCGCTTCCTGGCGAAATCGTCCTCTCCTGTAGGCCGCTTTCCCCAAGGATTGGTCAAGAGATCCGCACCACACCCCTGGGGCGGGCCCTGTCCCGGCACGTACCTTCGTGGGTATGAGCCCCACCCCTCTCGCACGCCGCCGTCGCCTCGGGCTGCCGCGGCGGGCGTTCTCGCAGGTGCTGCTGATGCAGCTGGCGATCGCCGCGGGAGTCGCGGTCCTGGCGACCGGGCTGTTCCTCGCACCGCTGAGCAAGCAGCTGGACCAGGAGGCGATGAACCGCGCCCTGGCCATCGCCGAGACCACCGCGCAGCAGCCGCAGATCATCAAGGACCTCCAGAACACCCCTCCGCGCGCGGACGGGCCCGTGCAGAAGGAGGCGGAGCGGATCCGGAAGGCCACCAAGGCCGAGTACGTGGTGGTGATGGACTGGCGGGGCGTGCGCTGGTCGCACACGACTCCGAGCGAGATCGGCCGGTTCGTCTCGACCTCTCCCGGTCAGCCGCTGGCCGGTCAGGAGGTCAAGGAGATCGACAAGGGCACCCTGGGCCGCTCGGCCCGCGGCAAGGTGCCCATGCGCGACGCCGACGGCACGATCATCGGAGCCGTCTCCGTGGGCATCAAGTACGACGGCGTGCGCGCACAGTTGATCGGCGCGATCCCCGGGCTGCTGGCGTACGCCGGGGGCGCTCTCGCCGTCGGCGCGCTGGCGGCCTGGCTGATCTCCCGGAGGGTCCAGCGGCAGACCCGGGATCTTGCCTTCTCGGACATCTCGGCGCTGCTCTCGGAGCGCGAGGCGATGCTGCACGGCATCCGGGAGGGCGTCGTCGCCCTGGACCGTACGGGCCGCATACGGCTCCTGAACGACGAGGCGCGGCGGCTGCTGGGCATCGGTGACGAGGCGGTCGGCCGGTCCCTGGACGAGGCGCTCGGCGAGGGCCGTACGACCGACGTCCTGGCCGGCCGGGTCACCGGCACCGACCTGCTCGCCGTCCGGGGCCAGCGGGTCCTGGTCACCAACCGGATGCCCACCGACGACGGGGGCGCCGTCGCCACCCTGCGCGACCGCACCGAACTGGAGCAGCTCGGGCGGGAGTTGGACTCGACGCACGGCCTGATCGACGCCCTGCGCGCCCAGGACCACGAGCACGCCAACCGGATGCACACCCTCCTGGGGCTGCTCGAACTGGAGATGTACGACGACGCCGTGGACTTCGTAGGGGAGGTGGTCGGCGATCACCGGGCCACCGCCGAACAGGTCACCGAGAAAATCCAGGACCCCCTGCTCGCCGCCCTGTTGGTGGGCAAAGCGACCGTCGCGGCCGAGCGGGCCGTCGCCCTGTGGATCTCCGACCGGACCTGGCTGCCCGACCGCCTGATCGACCCGCGCGGGCTGGTCACGGTGGTCGGCAACCTGGTGGACAACGCGCTCGACGCCGTAGGAGGCACACCGCACGCGCGCGTGGAGGTCGAATTGCGGACGGAAGGGCGGACGGCGGTGCTCCGGGTGCGGGACACGGGGCCCGGAATCCCGGTGGAACAACGGGAGTTGATCTTCACGGAGGGGTGGTCCACGAAGAAACCCCCGGCCCACGGCAAACGCGGAATCGGCCTCTCCCTGGTGCGTCGGCTCGCCGAACGGCAGGGCGGCAGCGCGGTGGTGACGGAGGCGTTCGGCGGGGGCGCGGAGTTCGTGGTCGTGCTGCCCGAGGCGCTGGCCGAACCGGACCTGGAACCGGCTCTCACCGTCCCCGGGGAGACCGTCACCGAGGAGGACTCCCGATGATCGAGGTCCTGGTCGTCGACGACGACACCCGGGTCGCACAGGTCAACGCCGCCTACGTCGAGAAGGTGCCCGGCTTCCGCGTGGCCGGCGAGGCCCACAACGCGGCCGACGCACTGCGCCAGTTGGAGACGCTGCCCCGCCTCGACCTGGTGCTGCTGGACCACTATCTGCCCGACGACACGGGGCTCGCGGTCGTTCAGGAGATGCGCCGACGCGGCCACCAGACCGACGTGATCATGGTGACGGCGGCCCGGGACGTGACGACCGTACAGGCGGCGATGCGGCAGGGCGCGTTGCAGTACCTGGTGAAGCCGTTCGCCTTCGCGGGTCTGCGGGCCAAGCTGGAGGCGTACGCGGAACTGCGCCGCACCCTCGACGGCGGTGGCGAGGCCGAACAGGCCGAGGTGGACCGTATCTTCGGCGCCCTGTCCACGCCGTCGGAGCCCGGGCTGCCGAAAGGGCACTCCCCCACCACCGCGGAACTCGTGCGCCAGTCCCTGATGAACGCCGAAGGCCCCCTGTCCGCCCAGGAGATCGCCGACCGCACCGGGGTGAGCCGGCAGACCGCCCAGCGCTATCTGAAGCTCCTGGAACGCACCGGACGGGCCAGGCTGACGCTCAAATACGGCGACGCGGGCCGCCCGGAACACCGTTACGTGTGGGCGACCCGCGTCTGAGGGCGCGGCCGGTCAGTCGGTCGCGTTCTTCACGAACTCGGTCGTGTACGTCTTGTCGAGGTCGACGTCGGCGTTCTTGATGGTGGGGTTGAACGCCTTGAGGACCTTCTCTACGGTCTCCGGACCGTTGGCCGGCATCACGCCGTCCTTGGTGAACATCGGCAGCGTGCTCTTGATCGCGGTGGCGTAGAGGGTCTTGTTGCCCTGGGAGTAGTCGGCGGGCATCTTGTCGGCGATCTCGGTGGCGCTGTGGGTGGACATCCACTTGAGCGTCTTGACAAATGCATTGACCATCTTCTGCACAGTTGACTTGTGGCTGTTCACCCAGTCCGTCTGCATGTACAGACTTGACGACGGGTACGGCCCACCGAGCGCCGCCTGCGATCCCTCGGGCGTCCGCATGTCGACGAGGATCGTGCCGGCCTTCTTGTCGAGGATCGTCGCGACGGTCGGGTCGGTCGTCATGCCCGCGTCGATGGAGCCCTGTTGGAGCGCGGCGACGAAGGTCGGTCCCGCGCCCACGGCGACCGGGGTGAACTCGCTGACATTGACGCCGTTCTTGACGGCGAGGTACTTGGTGAGGAAGTCGGTGGAGGAGCCGAGGCCCGTCACTCCGAGTTTCTTGCCCTTGAAGTCCTTGGCCGACTTGACCTTCCCGGCCGCCTTGGTGGACACGACCTCCACCTCGCCGGGCGCCTGCGAGAACTGCACCACGGACTCGACCGACTTTCCCTTGACCTGGAGGTCGAGCGTGTGGTCGTAGAAGCCGACGGCTCCCTGGACCTGGCCGGAGACGAGCGCGGTCTCGGCCTGGACGCCGGCCGGTTCGCTCAGCAGTTCGACGTCGAGGCCCTCGGCGTCGAAGTAGCCGAGCCTCTGGGTGAGCATCGCGGGCAGGTAGATGACCTTGTCCAGGCCCCCGACCATGATCTTGACCTTCTCGCCCTTGCCGTCGCCCTTGGCGCCGGAGCCGGAGGAGGCGGTGCTGGCCGCGTCGTTGGCGCAGGCGGTGAGCGTGGAGAGGGCGAGCAGGCCCGAGGCGGCCAGGGCGGCGTATCTGGCGGTCTTGCGCATGGCGGTTCACGTCCTTGTGAGGGTGTGTTGCGGGGAGGGAAGGGGGCGCTTCAACAGGGGCCCCGGGAGGGGCAGTTCAGCTGTCGGAGCCCGACGGCTTCCAGCGGAAGATGCGGTTCTCGGCGAAGGTGAGCAGCCCCTCGGCGACGAGGGCGACGACCGCGAGGATCACCATCGCGGCGTACACACCGGCCGCGTTGAAGGTGCCCTGGGACTGCGCGACGAGCAGGCCGATGCCCTTGGTCGCGCCGATGTACTCGCCGACGATGGCGCCGATGAGGGCGAAGCCGAAGCTGACGTGGAGGCTGGTGAAGATCCAGGAGGTCGCGGACGGGATGACCACCTGGAGGGTCACCCTGCGGTCGCTGGCGCCGAGGATGCGGGCGTTGGCGACCAGGTTGCGGTCGACCTCGCGGGCGCCCTGGAAGGCGTTGAAGAACACCGGGAAGAAGACAAGCACGACAGCCGACGCGACCTTGGAGGCCGGTCCGAGCCCGAACCAGATCACGAAGATCGGGGCGAGGACGATCCTGGGTATGGAGTTGAGCACCTTGATGTATGGACCAAGGATGTCGGCGAGCAAGGTGATCCGCCCCAGAGCGATACCGAACACCACACCGGCGATGACACCGATGATCCAGCCCAGCAACGCCTCCTGGAGCGTGAACCAGATCTGCTCCCCCAGGGAGCCGAGCGCGGTCCCGTGCATCACCCAGGTGTAGATCTGGTCCCAGATCTTCGACGGCATCGAGAAGTTGAACGGATCGATGACCTTGGCCCGGGCGAGCACCTCCCACAGACCGAGAACGGCGACCAGGAGCAGCGCTCTCGCCGCCCCGACACCGAGCTTGCGTTTACGGGCGGCACGCGCGCGTGAATGGGCGCGGTCCGTCTTGCCGCCGGGCTCGACCGCGGTCGGCACGACCCGGTCCTCGGGCATGACCTCAGGCGACATTGGCCGCACCCCTCTCGCGCGTGATGCGGACCTCTTCGCCGAGGGACTCCCAGATCTCGCGGTAGATCTCGATGAACCGCGGCTCCAGGCGCACCGATTCGACCTTGCGGGGCCGCGGCAGGTCGATGTCGAAGACCTGCTTCACGGTGGCCGGCCCGGCGGTCATCACGACGACCCTGTCGGCCAGCGCGATGGACTCCTCCAGGTCGTGGGTGACGAAGACGACAGAGGCGCCGGTGCCCTCCCACAGCTCCAGGAGCTCGTCCGACATCAGCGCCCTGGTCTGCACGTCGAGCGCCGAGAACGGCTCGTCCATCAGCAGGATCTCGGGGTCGTTGACGAAGGTCGCGGCGAGCGCGACCCGCTTGCGCATACCGCCGGAGAGCTGGTGCGGATAGCGGTCCTCGAAGGCGGAGAGCCCGACCCGGGCCAGCCACTCACGCGCCTTCGCCCTGGCCTCCGCCTTCGGTACGCCCCGGAAGCGCGGGCCCGCCATGACGTTGGAGAGGACCGTGCGCCAGGGGAAGGTGGCGTCCTGCTGGAAGACGAAACCGACCTTGTCGCCGACGCCGGAGACGGGCTCCCCGGCCACCAGCACATCGCCCTCGGAGGGCTCTTCCAGCCCGCTGACGAGGGTCAGCGTGGTCGACTTGCCGCAGCCCGTGGGGCCGACGACCGCCACGAACTCGCCACGCCCTACGGTGAGATCAAGCCCCCGTACGGCCGTGTGCAGACCCCCCGACGGGGTCCTGAAGGTCTTGCTCGCGCCCCGCAGCTCGATGGCGGGGCTGGTGTCTGCGCTCATGGCCGGGACCGTAGATGTGGCCCGGACCACAACAGGAGTCTTCTGGGCGCAAGCCGTTCTTTTGCTCGCAAGAGCCTGTTGTGCTCGTTTTGCTCGCGCTACAACTGCGGAGCCGAAACACGGGCTTAACGCTCGCCTGGCCTTGAGGAAAGAGGCCCAATGATTGACGTCATGGTCGTGGACGACGACTTCCGCGTCGCCGAGATCAACGCCAAGTACGTGGGAAAGGTTCCCGGTTTCCGGGTCGCCGCCCGCGCACACAGCGCTGCGCAGGCGCTGGCCACCGTGGAACGCGGGACCATCGACCTGGTGCTGCTCGACCACTACCTGCCCGACCAGACGGGTCTCGAACTCGTCCACCGCATGCGGCAACAGGGCCACACGACCGACGTCATCATGATCACGGCGGCCAGTGATGTGACCACCGTGCAGCGGGCGATGCGCCTGGGCGCCCTGCACTACCTGGTCAAGCCGTTCACCTTCGCCGCTCTGCGCACCCGCCTGGACTCGTACGCCGCCCTGCGCCGCACCGTCGACCGCGTCGGCGGGCGCGGGATCGCCGGCCAGGAGCAGGTCGACCGCATCTTCGGCGCCCTGCGCACGACCACCGCACCGGCCTCCCCCGGCCTGCCGAGCGGCCAGTCGGAACCGACCACCGACCTGATCTGCGGCGTGCTGCACCGCGCCGGCCATCCGCTCTCGGCCCACGAGGTCGCCGCCGAAACCGGCCTGAGCCGCTCCACGGCGCAGCGCTACCTCCGCCACCTGGAACAGGCCGGCCGCCTCCGCCTCTCCCTCAAGTACGGCGACACGGGCCGCCCCGAACACCGCTACGCCTGGGTGGCGCCGTAGCGGCGTGGGGTCGGCAGCCGCGTCCGTACGACGGCGACGGGCGCCCCGGCTACACGGCCCCCGCCCCCGTCAGTGCCCGTACCTCGGTCTCCGCGTGTTTGGCCTCGTCCGGGACCTCCGGCGAGGTGACCGTGCCGAGCCAGCCGGCCAGGAAGCCCAGCGGGATCGAGACGAGGCCGGGGTTCTGGAGCGGGAAGAACTGGAAGTCGATGCCCGGGAACAGTGATTCGGGGCTGCCCGACACGACCGGCGAGAGCAGGACGAGCGCCAGCGCGGGGATCAGCCCGCCGTATACGGCCCAGACGGCGCCGCGTGTGGTGAAGCCGCGCCAGAAGAGGGAGTAGAGCAGCACCGGGAGGTTCGCGGAGGCGGCGACGGCGAAGGCGAGGCCCACCAGGAAGGCGACGTTGAGATCCCTGGCGAGCAGGCCCAGCGCGATCGCGATCACACCGATGCCGACGGCCGCCGTCCGCGCCACCGCGACCTCGCTGTACGGCTTGGCGCGTCTGCGTCGCAGCGACGCGTAGAGGTCGTGGGCCACGGAAGCCGAGGAGGCCAGCGTGATCCCGGCCACCACCGCGAGGATGGTGGCGAAGGCCACGGCGGCGACGATCGCGAACAGGACTGTGCCGCCTGTGGAGTTGGCGCCGCCGCCCAGGTCCAGCGCCAACAGCGGGACGGCGGTGTTCCCCGCCGCGTTCGACTTCTTGAGGGCCTCCGGTCCGACGACGGCGGCCGCGGCGAAGCCGAGCACGATCATCATCAGGTAGAAGCCGCCGACGAGCCCGATCGACCAGATCACCGAACGACGAGCGGCCCGCGCGGTCGGCACGGTGTAGAAGCGGGACAGGATGTGCGGCAGTCCGGCCGTCCCCAGCACGAGCGCCAGGCCGAGGCTGATGAAGTCGAACCGCGCGGTCCAGTCCCCGCCGTACTTGAGCCCCGGCGCCAGGAACGCCAGGCCGTGACCGCTGCGGTCGGCCGCGCTGAGCAGCAACTGGTCGACGTTTCCATGGAAGCGCAGTAGCACCAGCACCGTCAGCGCGACGGTGCTGCACAGCAGCAGGACCGCCTTGACGATCTGGATCCAGGTGGTGGCCCGCATCCCTCCCAACGACACATAGATCACCATGAGCGCGCCGACGCCGATGACGGTCCACGCCCGCGCGGCCGGGCTGGTCCCGCCCAGCAGCAGCGACACCAGGCTGCCCGCGCCCACCATCTGTGCCACCAGATACAGAACGGACACGGTGACCGAGGAAGTTCCCGCCGCGATCCGCACGGGCCGCTCGTTCATCCGCGCGGCGATCACGTCGGCGAGCGTGAACCGCCCGCAGTTGCGCACCAGTTCGGCGACCAGGAACAGCACCACGAGCCAGGCGACGAAGAACCCCACCACGTAGAGCATGCCGTCGTAGCCGTACAGCGCGATCAGCCCGGTGACGCCGAGGAAGGAGGCGGCCGACATGTAGTCACCCGCGATGGCAAAACCATTCTCCATCGGGGAGAAGAGCCGACCGCCCGCGTAGAACTCCTCCGCCGAACCGTGCCGGTTGCGACTCACCCAGGTCGTGATCCCCAGGGTGACGGCGACGAACCCGCTGAACAGCAGCAACGCCAGCGTCTGATGATTGCCGGTCACAAAACACCGCCTCGTACACCACGCGTCAGTTCCTGGGTGTCCCACCGGAGTTCGAGCGCGGCCCGGTCCCTGCGCAGCCGCGCGTGGCGGGCGTACGCCCAGGTCAGCAGGAACGTGGTGACGAACTGCCCGAGCCCCGCGACCATCCCCACGTTCACGGCGCCCGCCACGGGCCGGGCCATCAGTCCGGGCGCGGTCGTCGCGGCCACCACGTACGCCACATACCAGGCGAAGAAGACGATCATGCCCGGCACCACGAACCTCAGATACCGGCTGCGCACCTCCTGGAAGGCCGCACTGCGCTGCACTTCGAGATACACGTCCCCGGCCCGCAGCGCCGGTTCCTCGCCCTCCCTGCGTGCGGCCGGCACCTCGGAGGTGGGTACCCCCGTACCATCCAACTCGCCCCAGCCGGACGCGAGTGCGTCGTACCACGGGTCGTGGTACCTCACCTTTCCGGATGCCTCGGCGGGGGTCGGGTCATGACCTTCGTGGTTCTCGGCCGGCCCCTCGTGACCACTCGCACCACCGCGGGGACGACCGTTGCTTGACTGCATGCCCAAGGATGGACAGAACGGGAAGATCCCCGACTCTTCTTCTCCGGGGTCTTCACCCCATCAGGTGACTCAACCCGCTGGTGGCCGCACCAGTCCCTTCCCGTAGGCGTAACGCACCGCCTGCGCACGGTCCTTGAGTCCCGTCTTGGCGAACAGGTTGTTGATGTGGGTCTTCACGGTCGCCGTGGAGACATGCAGTGTGCGGGCGATCTCCTGGTTGGTCAGGCCCTCGGCGATCAGCACCAGTACCTCGGCCTCTCGCGCGGTGAGCCCGTCCGGCGGCTCGGCGGGACCCGGTGACGGCTGCGGCTCGGGGTCCGACAGGCGTTCCAGCAGCCGCCGTTGGATGCTCGGCGACAGGCCCGCGTCCCCGGAGAGTACGCTCTCCACGGCCCGTACGATCTCGTCGCCGCCCGCGTCCTTGGTGAGGTAGCCGCGTGCCCCCGCGCGCAGCGCCGGGAAGAGTGAGGCGTCGTCCGCGAAGGTCGTGAGCACCACGACCTGCGTTCCGGGATGCTCGGCACGGATCCGCCGGGTCGCCTCGACACCGTCGCAGCGGGGCATGCGCAGGTCCATCAGGACCACGTCCGGGGCGAGTTCGGCGACGAGTTGCACGGCCTCGTCCCCGTCGGCCGCGGCGCCGACGACCTCGATCCCGGGCAGCAGTCCCAGCAGCATGACGATGCCTTCCCGTACGACGGTCTGGTCGTCCGCGACCACGACCCGCGCGGGCTTCCTCGCGGCGTCCTCCGTCATGCGGGCACCTTCAGCGTCACCACGAATCCCTCCTCCTCCGGCTCGGCCCGCAGCGAACCGCCCAGCAACTCGGCGCGTTCCCGCATGCCCAGCAGACCGTACCCACCTCCCGCACCGGTCAGTTCACCGGGCGAACCGCCCGAGTCTCGTACGTCCAACCGCACTTCGTGCTCGCCGTACTCCAGCCGAAGCCGCACCTTGGCGCCCGGGGCATGCTTGCGGACGTTCGTCAGAGCCTCCTGGGCGACCCTGCGCACGGCCTGCGAGGCCTCGGCCGAGAGCTGCCGCCGGTCACCCGTAACGGTGACCTCCGCACCGGCGGTCGTAGCGACGATCTCCGTCAGGAAGTCCTCCAGCGGGGTCATCTCGCCGCGCAGCGCGGACAGGGCCTGCCGGGTCTCGGCGAGGCCTTCGCGGGCCATGCCCCGGGCCGCCACGACCCGTTCGAGAATCGTCTCCCGGTCGGCGCCCCGCTCGATCAGCAGCCGGGCCGCTTCCAGGTGCACGAGTTGGGCGGACAGGCTGTGGGCCAGCACGTCGTGGATCTCCCGGGCTATGCGAGCCCGCTCCGCCAGCGCGGCGGTCTCCGCCTCGGCCGCGCGGGCCATGCGTTCCTGGGTGAGCAGTCGCTGGGCGTTGCCCCGGGCCTCGGCGTCGAGGCGGAGTGTGTAGCCGGCGAGGCCCAGTCCGGCCGTCGTGACCGCAGTGGTCAGCCATACGTCGTTGTTGACCGCGGCGAAGATCGCGAGGGAGACCGATGTCACGGGCAGGGCGACCGCGATGGGCAGCCGCTCCAGCGAGCTGACCGCGCAGCCGCACCAGACGACGAGGGCCGGGACCGTGAAGTCGGCCGCCTGTCCCGCTATGGCGATCCCGAGGAGCGCGGCGATGAGTGCCAGCGACGGCCAGAGTCTGTGGGCGAGGGTGGTGCGCCAGAAGCCCCAGGCGAGGGCTGCGGTCACGAGGATTCCGGCGATGCCGCCGGCGAGGGCCCAACCGTGGGGGTGGTGGCCGGTGTAGGCGCCCCACAGGAGCACGCCGATCACCAGCAGCCGGACGGCCCAGGCGAGCAGGCGCCGGGGCCGTGAGACTCCCGCTCGGCTCAGCGCCTCCCGCGAGGGCCAGCGCGTCCACGCGTTCTCCGTCACGCGCGCTCCTTCCGGGCGGGCTGCGCCATGCCCGAACCGTACGCCGGGGCGGATCCGGCCGTCCCGGTGAAGGACTGGGCCCGCCAGGTCATGACGCCGGCGCGGACCAGCAGCGTCGCCGCGAGACCGAGCATGAGGGCGGCGGAGGTGTTCGGGTGCACGCCGATCAGCGCGCCCAGGGCGATGAGGCCGACTCGCAGGGCTATGCCGACGATCCAGACGCCCCCGCTCGCCTTGGTGCTCTTGCTCCACACGGAACCGTCCGTCTCGGTCCACAGGCGTGTGGTCCAGGCCCAGCCTGCTCCGGTGGCCAGCGCGACGAGCAGTTCGACGCCGAGCAGGAGGGCCGACTCGGTGTGGTGGTGCGCGTCGAGTACGTCGGGCTCGCGGAGGGCGACGACGGCGAGGATCGCGGGGAGGAGCCACCAGCGCCGGTCGGTGCCGATCTGGCGAGCGCTGAACTGTCGCACGATCACCAGGGCGGCGACGGCCACGATCACCAACGCGTTGACGAGCCCGGACATCAGAGCCTCCGTGAGCGGAAGGGGATGTCGGCGGCGAGCGCTACCGACGTCTTCGAAGCTACGGAAATCCGTCGGTCGGCAGATCGGCGCCAGGGTGGATCGTGGGTGGATCCGGCGACCGCGCCGACCTCCACCCACGGGTGGAGCGGACCGACGGCGCCGGGCATCGGCCGGTGCCTCGGTTCCGGGCCCGGAACGGGCGCGGAGCGGGACCGGAGCCGATGCCCGGCGCCGTCGGTCACGCGTCAGCGGCTACGCGTCTGCGATCAGACGTCCGCCGTCAGACGTCTGCGGTCACGCGTCGATCCGCGACCGGTCCAGTGTCGCGGCCGAGCTGGAGATGAACTCCTTGCGCGGTGCCACGTCGTTGCCCATCAGCAGATCGAAGACCTGCTCGGCCGCGTCCAGGTCGGAGAGGTTGATCCGGCGCAGGGTGCGGTGGCGGGGGTCCATCGTCGTCTCGGCCAGCTGGTCGGCGTCCATCTCACCGAGACCCTTGTAGCGCTGGATGGAGTCCTTGTACCGGACGCCCTTGCTCTGGAACTCCAGGAGCTTTTCGCGCAGCTCGCGGTCCGAGTACGTGTAGACGTACTTGTCCTGGCCCTTCTTGGGCTGGACGAGCTCGACGCGATGCAGCGGCGGCACCGCGGCGAACACCCGGCCGGCCTCGACCATGGGCCGCATGTAGCGCTGGAACAGGGTCAGGAGCAGACAGCGGATGTGGGAGCCGTCCACATCGGCGTCGGTCATCATGATGATCTTGCCGTAGCGGGCCGCGTCGAGGTCGAAGGTTCGGCCCGATCCCGCTCCTATGACCTGGATGATGGCGCCGCACTCGACGTTCTTCAGCATGTCGGTGACCGACGACTTCTGGACGTTGAGGATCTTGCCTCGGATCGGCAGCAGCGCCTGGAACTCGGAGTTCCGGGCGAGCTTGGCGGTACCGAGCGCGGAGTCTCCCTCGACGATGAACAGCTCGCTGCGCTCGACGTCGTCGCTGCGGCAGTCGGCGAGCTTGGCGGGCAGCGAGGAGGTCTCCAGGGCCGTCTTGCGGCGCTGAGCGTCCTTGTGCTGCCGGGCCGCGATACGCGTACGGGCCGCGGCGACGGCCTTCTCCATGACCACGCGGGCCTGGGCCGCCGCGTCGCGCTTCGTCGAGGTCAGGAAGTCCTTGAACTCCTTGGTGACCACGTTGGTGACGATGCGGCGGGCCGCCGACGTACCGAGCACCTCCTTGGTCTGGCCCTCGAACTGGGGTTCGGCGAGCCGGACGGTGACGACCGCGGTGAGGCCCTCCAGGGCGTCGTCCTTGACGACGTCGTCCTCGGCGACGCGCAGCAGCTTCTTGGCCCGCGCCACCTCGTTCATCGTCTTGACGATGGCCTGCTCGAAGCCGGCGACGTGGGTGCCGCCCTTGGGGGTCGCGATGATGTTGACGAACGACTTGAGGTTCGTGTCGTAGCCGGTTCCCCAGCGCAGCGCGATGTCGACGCCGAGTTCGCGGGTGACCTCGGTGGGTGTCATCTGGCCGTGGTCGTCCAGGACGGGCACCGTCTCCTTGAAGATGCCCTGACCCGACAGGCGGAGGACGTCGCAGACCGGCTTGTCGCTCGCCAGGTACTCGCAGAACTCGCTGATGCCGCCGTCGAAGCGGAAGGACTCCTCGCCCTTGCTGCCGCCCTCGCCGAGGCCGTACTCGTCGCGGACGACGATGGTCAGCCCGGGCACCAGGAACGCGGTCTGGCGGGCCCGCTGGTGCAGGTTCTCCAGGGAGAGCTTGGCGTCCTTGAGGAAGATCTGGCGATCGGCCCAGTAGCGCACGCGCGTGCCGGTGCGGGTCTTGGGGATCCGCTTGGTCTTGCGCATGCCACCGGGCTCGAAGGCCCCGTCGGGACCGGCGGTGGCGAAGGAGCCGGGCACACCGCGCCGGAAGCTGATGGCGTGGACGCTGCTATTGCGGTCCACCTCGACGTCGAGCCGCGCGGACAGCGCGTTCACCACGGAGGCGCCCACGCCGTGCAGACCACCGGAGGCGGCGTACGAGCCGCCGCCGAACTTGCCGCCGGCGTGCAGCTTGGTCATGACGACCTCGACACCGGAGAGGCCGGTCTTGGGCTCGACGTCGACCGGGATGCCCCGGCCGTTGTCCCGGACCTCCACCGAGGCGTCGTCGTGCAGGATCACCTCGATGTGGTCGCAGTAGCCCCCCAGGGCCTCGTCCACGGAGTTGTCGATGATCTCCCACAGGCAGTGCATCAGGCCACGGCTGTCGGTCGACCCGATGTACATGCCCGGGCGCTTGCGTACGGCCTCTAGCCCCTCAAGGACGAGCAGGTGCCGCGCGGTGTAGTTGGAACCGTCCCGGTCTGCTCCTGCCAGCAGCGCTGTCGACGGCACGGACGTTTCGGCGGTCACGCGGTTCGCTCCTCGCTGAATTTCAGATGAGGCCCTTTTGGGTAAGGGCTCGGCTTCGGTTGCCGCTCAGAGGGTACCGAGGCCTGGTAGAGCCGTTGTAACGCCACCCTCGTCTCCTCCTCACACTAGTCCAGGGTCGTATACCTGTTCGATCCCTCGATGGAGTGAAGTACATATCACGTTCCCTTCGGGGCATGAACCATTTAGGCTCCGGGCACGTCCTCATGAACAACCGGCAACCCAGCCGGGAGGACAGACCCCTGACCCACAGCGCGAACCCGTACAGACACATAGACACGCAATACGGCACATTCGCCGCCAACCGGCAGCAGACAGCAGCCCCGGAAGAATTTTTCGAGGAAAAGCCCAGAGCGGGAACGTTTTCGGGCTGGTTGGATGTTGACCCTGGTACGACAGCTCGTCGAGCTAGAGAAGAGGCGACGTGACTACTGTTCTGACCCCCGCGAGCCCGCTGACGGCCGCCGATCGCTGCGACCGCTGCGGCGCCCAGGCATACCTGCGCGTCGTCCTGCTCAGCGGCGGAGAACTGCTCTTCTGCGCCCACCACGGCCGCAAGTTCGAGCCGGAACTCAAGAAGATCGCCGCTGAGATACAGGACGAGTCGGAGCGACTGACCGCCGCTCCCGCAGCAAGCACTCCTGAAGAAGAGCGCTGACACTTCGCGTCCACGACGAGCCAGCACCGGCACAGGCCGGCGACGGGCGGCCCCGCTCCTGAACCACAGGAGCGGGGCCGCCCGTCCTCGTATCCGCGGAGGCCCCTCAGGGGCCGTCAGACGCCCTTGTGCGGCCCCGGTGCGCCGCGGTGGCGGCCGAGTGTCCGCAGGACGTCGGACACCCGTGTGTAGACGCCGGGGCTCCCGGCCCGCCCGCACCCGCTCCCCCAGGACACCAGCCCGATCAGCCGGCCCTGCGCGACCAACGGCCCCCCGCTGTCCCCCTGACAGGCGTCACGGCCTCCCTGAGGCTCTCCGGCGCACAGCATGGACCCGGGGAGGTAGGTGCCGTCGGCACCGCCCGGGTACGCCTCCTCGCAGCGGGCGTCGGGCAGCACGTGCACGCGCGCGGCGTGCAGGCTGCCCGCGTAGTCGCCGCCGCCGCTGAGATCGCCCCAGCCGTAGACCGTGGCGGCCGTGCCCGGCCGGTAGGCGCTGTCACCCGCCGCCGCCATCCCGACGACCGAGCTCTGGGGCAGCGGTTCGGCGAGGGTGAGCACGGCGAAGTCGCCGGCATTGCTGGTGGTGTCGTAGGCCGGGTTGACCCACACGTCCCGTACGGCGATCGCCTGGCCGCTGCCCGAGAGCAGGTCCGTACGGCCCGCGAGGACCTTGAGGTCGCCCGCGCGGTTCGGCGGCGCACCGAGGACGTCGTCGCCCATGCAGTGGGCCGCGGTCAGCACGGTGGTCCGGCTCACGGCGACGCCTCCGCAGAACTGCCCCGCCCGGGTACCCCCGAACCGGTCACGACTGGACAGCGCCACCGTCCACGGGCTCTCGGAGACATCGACCGGGAACCCGCCGACGACGATGCTGTCGGCGGCCACAGGGGCCGCGGAGACCAGCGGTATGGCGGACGCGGCAGCCGCCAGGAGCAGCGGCCGGGTCAGCGCCCGGGCAAAGGGACGACGCATGCACGTTCCTCACTCTGGGATGGTCATCGGAGACCCAGAGTGATCCAGCGTGCCGCGCGGCGCACCCGCGGCCCAGCACGAAGGCCCGGCTCCCCGAGGGGAGACCGGGCCTTCCGTGTCGTACGACTACGGCCTAGTCGAGGTAGTCGCGGAGCACCTGCGAACGCGACGGGTGGCGCAGCTTCGACATGGTCTTGGACTCGATCTGGCGGATGCGCTCACGGGTGACCCCGTACACCTTGCCGATCTCGTCGAGTGTCTTCGGCTGACCGTCGGTGAGACCGAAGCGCATCGAGACCACACCGGCCTCGCGCTCGGACAGGGTGTCCAGGACGGAGTGCAGCTGCTCCTGGAGGAGCGTGAAGCTGACCGCGTCGGCCGGGACGACGGCCTCGGAGTCCTCGATGAGGTCACCGAACTCGCTGTCGCCGTCCTCGCCCAGGGGGGTGTGCAGGGAGATGGGCTCGCGGCCGTACTTCTGGACCTCGATGACCTTCTCCGGGGTCATGTCGAGTTCCTTGGCCAGCTCCTCCGGGGTGGGCTCGCGGCCCAGGTCCTGGAGCATCTGGCGCTGCACGCGCGCGAGCTTGTTGATGACCTCGACCATGTGCACCGGGATACGGATGGTGCGGGCCTGGTCGGCCATCGCGCGGGTGATCGCCTGACGGATCCACCAGGTGGCGTACGTGGAGAACTTGTAGCCCTTGGTGTAGTCGAACTTCTCGACCGCGCGGATGAGACCGAGGTTGCCCTCCTGGATGAGGTCCAGGAAGAGCATGCCGCGGCCGGTGTAGCGCTTGGCCAGGGAGACCACCAGACGGAGGTTGGCCTCCAGGAGGTGGTTCTTGGCGCGGCGGCCGTCCTCGGCGATGATCTCCAGCTCGCGCTTGAGCTTGGGGGCGAGCTTGTCCGCGTTGGCCAGCTTGTCCTCGGCGAACAGACCTGCCTCAATGCGCTTGGCGAGCTCGACCTCCTGCTCGGCGTTGAGGAGGGGGACCTTGCCGATCTGCTTGAGGTAGTCCTTGACTGGGTCGGCGGTGGCACCGGCAGCGGCGACCTGCTGCGCGGGCGCGTCGTCCTCGTCCTCGTCGGAGAGTACGAAGCCGGCGCTCTCGGCGCCCTCGGGCTCGTCCCCGGTCTTGCCGGGGGTCTCCTCGGCTGCCTCGTCGTCGACGAGCTCGGCGTCGTCCTTCTTGGCGCTGGTCTTCTTGGCCGCCGCGGCAGTCGTCTTCTTGGCGGCGACCTTCTTGGCGACCGCCTTCTTGGCGGGCGCCGCCTTCTTGGCAGCGGCCCGCTGGGCGTCGTCCTCGGCGGGAGCGTCGGCGAGGGGCGCCGCCGGAGTCGCGGTGGCGGTGGCCTTCTTGGCGGTCACCGTCTTCGCGGCGACCGTCTTGGTGGCGGTGCGCTTGGCCGGACTCTTCGCTGCGACGCTCTTTCGGGTGCGCTTGGGCTCCGCGGCACTGACCATCAGCGTCACACCCTCTTCCTCAAGGATCTGATTGAGGCTGCGCAGTACGTTCTTCCACTGAGTGGCCGGAATCTGGTCAGCTTCGAAGGCCCGACGCACGTCATCGCCGGCGATCTGCCCCTCAGCCTTTCCCCGCTCGATGAGCGCCATGACAGAGACGGACTCGGCGATCTCCGGCGGGAGCGTACGGGATGTGCTGGCCGACACGAACAACCTCTCGGAACGATGGAAAACGGCTTCCGGCCCCGTCCGGTACGGACAGGAGCCGACGACCGCCGACTTGGGGATGGGCCGACGGCGCGGGCTGGGGCCGGGAAGAATCACAGCGCCTTGAACGGCGTCCGTATTCCCTTCCGCGGCTGTCACCTCTTAGGTCATCGCGCAGTTCCCGCGAGCGTTACGCCCAATCTGCGTGGCCCGAGTCACACCCCGTAAGCGTTCAAAAACGGTCAGACACGGGCAGAGGAGGTCACCCAGGGCCGGGAGAGGCACTTCTCAAGGAGAACTCAAGGAGATACGGCCCCCGTCGCACCGCCGGACCCCGCCGGTTCCCTGGAGGATCCTGCGGGGTCCGGCGGGAGACGGCGACCGGGTCGGGCTTCGCCACGGGAGCGCGGCGCACCTCGGCCGCGCCGACCAGCACGCGCGCGTCAGTGTTCGCGCGGGGCGGGCACCACGCGCTCCACCTCGGGGTGCACGATGAGCAGCTGCCGCATGGCCGCCTCGGCCGCCGCACCGTCGCCCGCGGCGAGGGCGTCGACGATCCGGGCGTGGTGCGCCAGGGACGCCTCGGTCGGGCGGTCACAGCCCGTGACCGGGCCGCCGGAGACCTGGAGGGCCGAGGAGACGATCCCGGAAAGGTGCTCCAGCATGCGGTTGCCCGCGACCTGGATGAGCAGCGAGTGGAACTCGGCGTCCGCGCGGGAGAAGGTCAGGGCGTCGCCCTGCGCCATGGCGTGCCCCATGATCTCGACCATGTCGGAGAGGCGCTGCTGGACATCCTCGCGCCCGTGCCCGGCGGCGAGGCGCGCGGCGAGCGGCTCGATCGTCCAGCGCAGCTCGCTCAGCTCGCGGCGCTGGTTGTCGCGCTGCGGGCCGAAGGCGCGCCACTCGATGATGTCCGGGTCGAGGAGGTTCCAGTCACTGACGGGACGCACGCGCGTGCCGACGTTCGGGCGGGCGCTGACCAGGCCCTTGGCCTCCAGGACGCGCAGCGACTCACGGACGACGGTGCGGGAGACCTCGAAACGCTGGCCGATCTCCTCGGGCACCAGCGGGCGGTCGGCGCCCAGGTCGCCGGAAACGATCATCTGGCCCAGCTGCTGGACGAGTTGGCCGTGCAGTCCGCGTCCGCGGCTGCCTGTGGCACGACGGCCCACGCGGCCCAGCTCGGGGTCGGAACCGTCCCAGGAAGGGGCTCCGAGGCGCTCGGTGACGGGCGCCTCGGTATAGGGGTAGCGGTCGAGTTCGCCCGGGCCGGCGAGACCGGAGTCTGCGGAGCGGGCGGCGGTCATCATGGTGTGCGCAAGGGTACTCACGGATCCTTTGTCGGCGCTGGCTCCAACTCCCTTGAGGTCTTTGGTGAAAAGCACACGAAAGGGTGATCGCTCACCCCGTCGCAATTGACGCCTTATCGGAAAGAAATGGGCTTTCTCCGGGGAGTTGTGCGCAGAGCGGGACCCGAAGGGTGCGCACGGTCGTCATCGGACCCTGCTACGCAGGGTCGTGAGCAGATACGCGCAGAGCAGCGCGGTCAGCGACAACGCCAGTGCCCCGCCCACGGGTTGGACGACCCCGCGCGCCGCAGCGGACAGATACCGCTCACCCCCGAAGGGCCACTGCAGCAGGAACACCTTCCGCAACCGAAGGGGAAAGCCTGCCGCGGCCCGCACGGCGGTCCCCTCCAGCGCCTTGTGCACGAGGGGTACGACGAGAATCGGTACGGCGACCACCGCGGCGAGCCCGGCCGTGGTGGACCGGAAGATGCCCGCGGCCAGCACTCCGGCCCAGGCGCACCCGACGACGAGGCCGACCCAACTCGCGCTCGTCGAAAGCCAGTCGGCGGGAACCTGCGCGAGCTCCCGTCCGTATACGAGATAGAGCACTTCGGCGTCGCAGCCCACCGTGAGGAAGCCCAGCAGCAGCGCGGTGGCCGCGGAGACGAGGAGCTTCGCGAGGAGCAGCCCCATCCGCCGGGGCACGGTGCCGCGGTCCGCCGCCAGGGCAGGGTGCCGGAACTCGTCGCCGAAGGCGAACGCCCCGAGCAGTCCCGCGCCGAGCGCCGCGGGCGGCAGCGGCAGTTCCCGTGGCCAGGCGGCCAGCAGGCGCCCCTGCGGGGTGTGCCCGATGCGGGCCAACAGCAGTGCGGTGAGAGCGGACACGACGAGTACGGCGGCCCCGGTCAGGAACCCGGTGCCGATGCCAGTGGCCCGGCGCAGCTCGTAGCGGAGCGGACGCAGCGGACTGGGGGCGGAGCGGACGGAGATGGGGGGCGGCAGCGGGGACAGGGTGTCGAGGGTGGCGGCTCGCGAAGGGCGCGAGGCACGCGCGCGGGGAAGGGTGCCGGTCGCCTCTTCGGGGTCGATGAGAGGCACCAACCGGGAGGGGACGGGACTGGGTGCGCGCGGACTGCGTGTCGCAGGGGGGCTTGTGGTGGTCGGCTGAGCCTCGGGGTCAACGGCGGTGTCCCGCAGGGGACTGACGACAGTTGCCTGAGTCTCGTACGGCGGGTGGGGTTGTGCGACAGGTTCCGGTTCTTCGGCGACCTCCGAGCGCTCCCCCGAGGGGGCGGGCACGCGCGGCTCGCCTCCGGTTTCCGGCTCGCCCTGGAGGGACGTTCCGGCTCCGGGCCCCATGTCGCCGATCTCGTCGGCGAGTTGGTGTACGAGGATGTCGTGCCGGAACGCCGTCTCGCCGACGTCGGCGCACGTACTGCCGTACACGGAAAGGCGGTTGCCGTCCTCCCGTACGACCTCGACCGAGCGGTGGGCGGTGCGGGCCTCCTTGGTGAGGAGGGCGGCGAGGCGGGCGGCGTGCGGGGTGCGGACGGCGACGCGGGGGCGCAGCCGGGTGCGGGCGAAGTCTCCCGCCTCCTGGTCGGCGACGAGTCTGCCCTGTTCGAGGGTGACGACCCGGTCGGCGCTGCGGGCGGCCTCCTTGGGTTCGGCCGTGCTGAACAGGACCGTGCCGCCCTGGGCGGCGTGCGCGCGCAGCATGCCGTACAGCCAGCGGCTCTCGCGGGCGGAGAGCGCGTCCGCGGGTTCGTCCAGCACCAGCGTGTGCGGGTCGGACAACAGGGCGCAGGCGAGGCCCAGGCGGCGGTCCATGCCGCGGGCGAGGCTGCCGAGACGTTCGTCGCGCAGGCTGACGAGGCCGACCACTTCGAGGACCTCGTCGGCCCGCCGGGCCGGAACACCCGCCGCGGCGCACAGCATCCGCAGGTGGCCGCGGACCGAGCGGGCCGGATGTCCCGGCACGTCGCCCAGGAGCACGCCGACCTCGCGCGACGGGTGGGCGATGCGATGCAGGGGGCGGCCCCTGAAGTAGCTGATTCCACGCCCCTGTTGCAGCTCTAGCATGAGCCTGAGCGCGGTCGTCTTCCCCGCGCCAGGTGCTCCGAGGAGTGCGGTGACACTGCCCGCACGGGCCTCGAAGGAGACGTCGTCGATGGCGGGGGGATGCTCCTTGCGGGCGTTGCTGGTCAGTCCGAAGGCCTGGATCACCCACAGCAAGATAGCGCGCTATGTCCGTTTTTTCGGGCACCGAACGGCCCGCACCGCAACGCTTGAACGCCCCGGGCGAGGTGCTACCGCGTCACACCTCGGGGCGCAGCATCGGCGGGTTGAGCAGCGTGGCCCCGCCGGCCCGGAACAGCTGCGCCGGGCGCCCTCCCTGACGGGTCGTCGTGCCGCCGGTCGGGACGAGGAAACCGGGAGTGCCGGTCACCTTGCGGTGGAAGTTGCGCGGGTCGAGCGCCACCCCCCACACCGCCTCGTAGACGCGGCGCAGTTCACCGACGGTGAATTCGGTGGGGCAGAACGCCGTGGCCAGGGACGAGTACTCGATCTTCGAGCGGGCGCGCTCCACCCCGTCGGACAGGATCTGCGCGTGATCGAAGGCGAGCGGCGCCACCGGATCGCCGTCGCGCCCGAACCCGCCCTGTTGCAGCAACTCCTCGACGGGCGCCCAGCGCGCGTTGCTGGCATCGCCGCCCGCGCGGGGGGCGGGCAGGTCGGGGGCGAGTGCGAGGTGGGCGACGCTGACGACGCGCATCCGCGGGTCGCGCTTGGGGTCGCCGTAGGTCGCGAGCTGCTCCAGGTGCGCTCCGTTGTCCTGGACGGGGACCGCCGGGTCGTGGGCGCGCAGTCCCGTCTCCTCGGCCAGTTCGCGGGCGGCGGCCTGGGCCAGATCCTCGTCGGCCCGCACGAAACCGCCGGGTAGCGCCCAGCGCCCCTGAAAGGGCGGCTCGCCCCTGCGTACCGCCAGCCCGCACAGAGCATGGCGGCGCACGGTCAGCACGACCAGGTCCACGGTGACGGCGAAGGGCGGATACGCTGACGGGTCGTAGGACATGCGGCGATCATAGTCGTCTGCCTGACGATAAACACTCCCTTCGTCGGTACCGCCGTGACTGATCCACTTCGGTGCGATACGTGGTTGATCCTCCGTTTCCGGCCGTCGGCCGACCGGGACTCGTACGAGGTCACGCCCCCAATTGCAGTCCTTCGGCCGCCTCCTCGACCATGGCGACACCGAGTCGACCGACCCGTACGGAGAAGGGGGCGCCCGCGATCCGCAGTCCCGTCAGGCCGAGTTCGCCCAGGGGCGCGCTGCGGACCGGGCGGAGGGTGACCGTCCGGGCGGGGGCGTCGGGGCGGATGCCCGCGAGGGTGGTCAGCAGCAGTACTCCGGCGGCGGCTGCCGTGGCCGCCGGACGGCAGGCCGCCGGGTGAGGAACGGGAGCGCTCCCCTCCGCCCGCTGCTCCCCCGCGTACATCTCGGGGAGCCGGTGTCCGAACGCCTCGGCCGCCGCGAGCACGCCCCGCAACAGTGAGATGGCCTCCTTCTCGTAGCCGCCGGCGGCCAGGCCCGCGACGGCGATCGCCGTCTCCTGCACCCGCACGGCGCCGCTCCGGTGGCCGAACGGGCTGAATCCCGGTTCCTTCGCGCCCAGTCCGCGCAACCCCCAGCCCGAGTCCATCGCCGGGCTTCCGAGCAGTCGGGCGAGTTGTTCGGCCCGCGCCTTGTCGAGCAGGCCGGGTGCGTACTCGCCGCCGCCCAGCAGTCCGGTATCGAGGAGATGGGCCGCGGTCGCGCCGAAGTGCGGCACGAGGCGTCCGTCCGGAAGCCGGGCCGCCGCCGGGCGACCGCCGCCCAGGTCTTCGATCCAGAAGTCCGCGCGGAATGCGGTGCGCAACTCCTGGGCCCATTGCCGGAGTTCCGTACCGCCGGGTCTGCCGAACGCGTCCAGCAGATCGGCACCGAGCACCGCTGCACGGTGAGCGTGGGCCTGTGTCTCGCAGCGGACGGGTCCGCCGGGGTGTGGGTCACGCAGATAGGTACCGTCGCCCACGGTGGTCCGCAGCCAGGTCAGACAGCGCTCGGCGGCCGGCAACAACTCCTGTGTCTCCTGCTCCGGGAGCCCCCAGCGGCGGGCCTCCGCGAGCAGCGCCGGGAAGAGCAGGGTCGCCTCCGTGCCCGTGCAGCCCGGCGGTAGATGAGCGCCGGCATCGCGGCGCGGTCCCGGGATCATTCCGAACTGTGCTCCTGGGCGCGGGAGTTGGGTCCGGGCCAGGGTCCTCAGCGTGCCCGCGGCGAGCCGTGTACCGAGGGGCAGCGTCATACGGGCCGCCGTGAGCGACTCCGCAGGGGCCAGACCGCACCGCCAGGGCGCACCGGCGGCGAGATGTGTGTCGGCGGGATGTGCCGGGTCGCGCAGCAGCAGTGCCTGGAGATCCTCGACACTGGTTCGCAGAAGGGCCTGGGCTCTCGGGTCGTCACCGGCCGCCCGTGCGGAGGCCAGTGGGCTGGTGGCCCCGTGGCCCACGGCCCGGACCGGTCCCGCGCCGTCCGGCCGTACTCGCAGTTCCACACTCGCCGTACCGCCCGGTGGCAGTTCGAACTCCCAGCGCAGTAGTCCTGCGGAGGCCAGCGCGTCGGAGGGTGGCGGGTCGGCGGTGACCGTCGAGTTCCCGGTGGCACCGGACCAGCGCAGCCCGGAGTCGTGCACGCTGGCGGGCAGTTCGGGTCCCGCGCTGCCCGCGGCGATCGCGCCGAGGTCCGCCAGGTCGGTGCCGAGCGCCACCTCGACCGGCAGGCGCAGCGGGCGCCAGGACACGCTGCGCAGAGTGATGCGCTCCGTACCGTCGGCGTGCCGGGTCCGCTCGACCACGAGGTCGGGGTCCGGGCCGCAGTCGGGGGCCACCCGTACGGTCCCCACGAAACGCGCGCGGTCTGCCGCTGTCATCCTGGCCTGCACCGCCAGCGGTTCACGTCCGGCCACCCGCAGCTGACAGCGGGAGAGCACTCGCCGGCCCGCGCGGTAGAACCCCTCCAGGCCCCGGCCGTTCAACTGGCCCTGCTCGGTGGATACGGCGAGCCCCGGGAGGGCGACGCAGATCAGCGTGTTGTGGGTGGGCGGCAGTTCGACGGAACGGCGTGGCGTCGGGCGAGGCGTGCGCGGCACGGGGCTCTGCGGCGGGGAGAGGGACGAAGACCGGAGCGGGGACGGAGACCGGGAGGGGGGTGGTGGTGGACGGCGGATGCGACCGGGCTCCGAGCCCTCCACCGGCCGCTGCGACGGCTGCGACGGCTGCGACGAGCGTCCGCCTTGGCCGGTGAGGGAAGCGAGGCGCCGGTCCTGGTCCGAGAGTGGCGCGGGGGCACCGGAGTCAGGGCTGTCGTCGGCGTCGGAGGGCGGCGTCGGCTGATGCATGGGCGGCTTCTTCTGCGCTCTGTGCGCCTCGGACGTGTTCGGCGCCGGATGGAGAGTCCCGAGAGGACAAGGGCTGTACGGCGACACGACCCGATCAGGCGTTCCGCCACTCAGGTGAACGGAGCCGGACTCCTCCTGGTCACGCCCGCGGCCCGGGAAGCCGACCGAATGGCGGCGGAGCGGAGAAGGCAGACGCGCGGCACCGGTTCCACGGCCTCGGCCGCCGCCGACACTCACCGTGTGTGGGGTCATCGCCCCGAACTCGACGACCCGGCGGACCACGACTCCGAACAGACCGAAGACACCGAAGACACCGAAGACACCGAACCGTCCGCCTGACCGACGTGGCTGACCACCGCTCCCCCGACCCTTGATCATCCGTCCCCCTCAATGCCGTTGCTCCCCCGCACGGGCCGCTCCGCGCAGGTGTCATGACGCCGCGAACCGCTCCTCCCGGAGGTGCGTGCCCGTGTGCCGCCGGGGCGTGCGGTGCCCTGCGCCGGTGTGCGAGGACGGGAGCCGTCCGGTTCCGCGGAACGCGGACGGCCCTCGGCTCCGTCGGCGGTACGCGTACGGCGCCGACGACGGGAAGCCGTGGGCGATGCCGGTGCCAGGGCGTCGCCGGGACCGCTCGCACCCTGCGGTACGGAACCGTCGGCGACCTCCGCGTCGCCCACCCCACCGGCCTCCGCCCCCGCACGGTCCTTCCGTTCCGCGCGCAGGCAGCGGCGGATCGACTCGGGGTCCAGGCCCTCGTTGCAGGCCTGGTGCAGGAGGCGGGCGAACAGGTAGTCGGAGTCGGCGCCCAGGGCCATGGCCAGCGCCTCCCGGGCCTCCAGGTCGTCGCCGGTCGACCAGGCGACCCAGCCCGCGAGGGTGAGCGGAGCCGCGGCGTGTTCGCCGTAGGGCCCGACGCAGCGGCGGGCCAGCGCGCGCCAGAGGCGCAGGGCCGGAACCGCCTCGTCGCCTTCCATCCATTCGGCCGCGCGGTCGCGGGTCGAGCGGTCCTGAAGGCCGAGGATCAGTGTGGCCGCTTCGTCGTGGGCGAGCAGTGCGTCGTCGCGCAGGTCCGAGTGGAGTGCGCCGGACACGGGTGGTGCCGCGGCGAACCGGTCGAGGATCAACCGGGCGAGGTCCAGCGTCTCGTACGCCACGTCCGCGCGGTAGGCGTCGTCGAGAATGCGGGGTACCAGGGCCGAACCGGCGGCGTCCAGGGCGGCTTCCTGCTCCAGCGCGGCGGCCGTCTCCCACGGCAGCAGCCTGCTGCGCAACTCGCGCAGTGTGCCGCGCACTTGGAGCCCCGCGTAGGTCGCCGCGGCGGCCAGCACGGAGGTGCCGGGCAGGCCCATCGGGGACCCGTCGACCGGGCAACACCCCTCGATCGGGCAGCAGTAGGACCAGAAGCGGCCGTCCGAGATGCAGAGCGCCTCGATGACCGTCACGTCGAGCCGGCCGCACTCGGTGCGCAGGTTCTGCACCAGCGGACGTAGCCGCTCCATGACCTGGCGCCCCGTCTCGCCGGGTGCCGGTTCCTGGCAGACGTAGGCGATCATCTGCTCGGGCCTGGTGCCCCTGCGCTCGCTGCCGGTCACCAGGCCGTGGGCCAACTGCCGTGCCACGGACGCCCAGTCGTCCGCGCCGGCGGGAATGCCGAGCCGCGCTCGGCCGCCGAAGCGGCCCCGGCCGCCGCGATCGTGCAGGGCGACGAGGACGATGCTGTCCTCGGGGCGGTACCCGAGGAGGTAGGGCAGGGCGTCGGCGAGTTCGGCCGGGGTGCGCAGGGTGACTTGGTGGTCGGCGCCGTGGCGGTCGTACGCGGTGGGCTCGATGTCGCCGTTTTCGGCGGATCCGGTCGTTTCGCTGTGATTCGTCATGCGTTGACGATCTCGCGAATCTCCCCATCCCGCTTGAGCCTGTGGATAAGTCCGGTCAGGGGCACGTCATGTGGGGATCGGGGCGGCCAAGTCGGCCTGTGCGAGCGGGACATGCGAACCGGAATCGCACGCTCGGCCGCCCGGTAGCGCGGATCCCAGTACGGAAGCTCAGCCCGCCGCAGCGAGGACCAGCGGGAGGACCTGTTCACTCCCTGCACGGCGGAGCAGGCGGGCGGCGACCGCCAGGGTCCAGCCCGAGTCGGTGTAGTCGTCCACGAGCAGGACGGGGCCGGGATGGGCGGCCAGGGCGGCGGCCAGTTCCTCGGAGACGTCGAAGGCGTCGGACAGGGCCCTGAGGCGTTGGGCGGAGTTGCTGCGGCGGGCCGCGTGTGTACCGTCCGGGCCGGTGTGCGTCAGGGTGCCCAGGAGCGGGAGGCGGCCGATGGTCGCGATGCCCTGGGCGAGGGAACCGACCAGTTGCGGACGGGCCAGGGACGATACGGCCACGATTCCCACGGGACGGGCGGAGGCGTCGGTGACGTTCGGTGCCCAACCACCCGGAGACCGCGCCCAGTCGGCGAGGACCGCCACCGCGGCCTTCAGGACGTCGTCGGGGACCGGGCCGTCCGGTGCGTTCTCGGCCAGCAGAGGGCGCAGCCGGTTGCCCCAGCCGATGTCCGAGAGCCGCCCCAGGGCACGTCCCGTGGAGCACTGGTCCTTCGCCGGGATGCGCCCCTTGAGGTCGACGCCCAGCGCGGCCATCCCGGTCGGCCACATCCGGCGCGGCTCGATCTCCGTGCCCGGGCGGTCCAGTTCCTTCGTCGCCCCTGTCAGCGTCTCCGTCGAGACGGAGGAGTCGATCCAGGCGCCCGCGCAGTTGTCGCAACGGCCGCAGGGCACCGCCCCTTCGTCGTCGAGTTGTTGGCGCAGGAACTCCATCCGGCACTGGGCCGTACTCACGTAGTCGCGCATGGCCTGCTGCTCGGCCGCGCGCTGCTTGGCCACCCAGGCGTACCGCTCGGCGTCGTACACCCAGTCGGCTCCCGTGGCCGCCCAGCCGCCCTTCACGCGCTTGACCGCTCCGTCGACGTCCAGGACCTTCAGCATCGTCTCCAGGCGGCTGCGCCGGAGATCCACCGCCGTCTCCAGGGCCGGTACGGACAGCGGCCGTCCCGCGTCGGCGAGCGCCGAGAGGGTCTGGCGGACCTGGGTCTCGGGCGGGAAGGCCGTATCGGCGAAGTAGCGCCAGATCGCCTCGTCCTCCCTGCCCGGCAGGAGGAGCACATCGGCGTGGGCCACACCGCGCCCCGCACGGCCCACCTGCTGGTAGTAGGCGATCGGCGAGGAGGGCGAACCGAGGTGGACCACGAAGCCCAGGTCCGGCTTGTCGTAGCCCATGCCCAGGGCCGATGTGGCGACCAGTGCCTTGACCCGGTTCTCCTGGAGGTCGATCTCGGCCTGCAACCGGTCGGCGTTCTCCGTCTTCCCGGTGTACGAGGCCACCTTGAAGCCGCGCTGCCGCAGGAAGGCGGTGGCTTCCTCGGCGGCGGCCACGGTGAGCGTGTAGATGATTCCCGAGCCCGCCAACTCGTCGAGGTGCTCGGCGAGCCAGGCCAGGCGGTGTGCCGCGTCCGGGAGTTGGACCACACCGAGCCGCAGGCTCTCCCGCTCCAGCGGGCCGCGCAGCACCAGGGCCTCACCGGCGCCGGTGCCCAACTGCTCGGCCACGTCGGCGGTCACGCGCGCGTTGGCGGTCGCCGTGGTGGCCAGTACCGGTACGCCGGTGGGCAGTTCGGCCAGCATCGCCCGCAACCGGCGGTAGTCCGGGCGGAAGTCGTGTCCCCAGTCGGAGATGCAGTGGGCCTCGTCGACCACCAGGAGGCCGGTCGTAGCCGCGAGTCTGGGCAGCACCTGGTCGCGGAAATCCACGGAGTTGAGCCGCTCCGGGCTGACGAGGAGGACGTCGGTCTCGCCCTTTTCGACCTCTCCGTAGATGCTGTCCCACTCCTCCGGGTTGGCCGAGTTGATCGTGTGCGCCCGGATGCCGGCCCGTGCCGCCGACTCGACCTGGTTGCGCATCAGGGCCAGCAGCGGCGAGATGATCACCGTAGGCCCGGAGCCGCGTCGGCGCAGCAGGGCGGTGGCGACGAAGTACACCGCCGACTTGCCCCAGCCGGTGCGCTGCACGACCAGCGCGCGCCGGCGCTCCTCCACGAGGGCGGCCACCGCCTGCCACTGGTCCTCGCGCAGCCGCGCCGTGCCACTCGGATCACCGACCAGCTCGGCGAGGATGGCGTCGGCTTCGGCACGCAGCTCCTGGTTGCTCATGCCCCCATGCAACCTCACGCCACTGACAACGGCCCAATCCCCCGCCGTGGGGAAGAGGCGCTTCCGGCCGTCCTGACCGCCCGTCCCGGGCGCCCCGCGCACCGGGGCCGACCTGCTCCCTCTAGACCTTCCGCACCTCAATGGCGTACGAAAGTGTCGTGCTCGATCGTCCCAGGCGTCGTCGGACGACGCATTGGGTAGGGATATAAGCCACAGACCATCAGATAAGGGGCTGTGGCCCCATTTGCTCGTTGCCGCATCCCAGTTCGACAGCAAGAATTGGAGTCCGCTCCCCGCACGGTTCGTCCGTGATCCGGTAGGGCTCTGCTGCGGTGTGCGCTCCCCCGAATCCGACCTCGCCCGCAGTGTGGGCGCGTAGCCGAAGGGAGGACCGTGACCTTCGGATTCGCTCCGTCCTCCGCGGCATCCACGTCGACGTCAGCCGACCTGTCCGCCGCTTCCGCCAACCCTCTGGCCCGTATGCTCGAACCCTCCGAGTGGGCCGCCGCCGGAATCCCCCTGCTGCGCAATCCCCGTGAGGTCGTCAGCGGGCTGCACTCCCGGCACCGCCCGAGACCGGCGACCGCGATCGTGGCTGTCCTCGACCCGGACGAACGGCTGCTCGCGAGCGCCTCGTTCGTCCGCCGGTCGGCCCCGGCCGACGGCTGGATGTTCCGCAACGCGCTGCTCGCGCAGCTCCGCCGCGTCATCCCGCACGACCTGCGCCGCCGCACCCCGGTGCGCACCGCCGTGCTGCTCTACTGCCGTGAGGGCGACGCGCGTTGGACGGAGGAGGACGGGGCGTGGATGTGGGGGCTGCGTGACGCCTGCACACTGCACGGGCTGCGCTGCGGGGCGTACATCACGCTGACCCGTGACGGCTGGCAGGTGCTCGGCGAGGGGCGTGGCGGCCGACGCCCCAGCGCGGACTCGACGCCGGAACCTTTCGCCATGTCCGAGGTAGCGCCCCTGCTGCCCCGCACCGGCGGCGGCGCCGCCTCGGAAGTACTGCGCCGCGCCGCGGCCCGCTGAAACACCGGTCCGGGCTCCGCGCCCGGACCGTACGGCTGTACGAGACCGCCACGGCGAGCCCGTACGGCGCCGGGCCGCCCCCGGTGCCCCCGGACAGGGACTCCTGGCCGGTTCATCACGCACGGGCCGGTTCATCCCGCACGGGACGGAACCCCTGCGGAAGGCACCCTTCATGGACCGTGCCCGGGCTTCCGGGCACGGCAAAGCGCTCACCGTGCACAGACCGCCGCGACGGCGCCCGAGTGGGTCGCCGTCGGCCTCTGAGAGCCCTCCGAACGTTCCGGAGACGGCTCTCAGACGCCCGCGCCCAGCACCGAGTTGATCTGCTGCGGGTCGCCGCAGACGATCAGCAGGGTGCCGGCCCGGCCGAGGGCCAGAGGCAGTGTGGTGGCGGCAACGGTGTCGGGACCTCCGTTGACCGCGACCACGACGACGGGTCGGGACGCCGCCCGGCCCACGACGGCGGCGTCCGCGTAGAAGACGTCGTCGCGCGCGTCGTGCTGCGCCCAGTAGGACGTTTCACCGAAGGACAGTTCATGGGCGGCCCACGGGTGCGGTTCGCCGGTGGTGATCACCAGCACGTCACCAGGGGTACGGCCCGACTCCAGAAGCAGGTCGACGGCTTCCTCGGCGGCGTCCAGCGCGCCCTCGGCCGAGGCCGGGACGAGCTGGATCTGCGGGGTCGCCACAGCGGTGTCGGAGGCGGCGGGGGCAGCCGGACCCGAGGGTCCGGGCTTTACAGCGGCCACGTCACGCGGCGTGCGTTGCACCGGCGCCGTGGGCCGCAGAGGGCCGGGGCGACCGGGACGCGACGGCGCCGCGGGGCGGGGGCCGGGTACGGGACGGGGGGTCGGCGCGACGCGGCCACTGGCCGGAGTGGCGCGGGGACCCTGGGCACTCTCGTGAATCTGAGGCTCCTCGGGAATGAGAGGCATGAGCTGATTTTTATCAAACGTTGGCGCGGATCGCGTCGGCGGGTGGCACATCAGTGCGAGCGGAACGGTCAGAAGTCGAAGCCGAGCTGCCCCTCGATCTCCGGAACGTTTCCCTCCGCCCAGCTGCGGGCCTTCTTGAGGTGCCGCCACTGGGGCAGCGCATCAAGATACGCCCACGACAACCGGTGGTACGGGGTGGGGCCCCGCTCCTCCAGTGCGGCTTTGTGCACGGGCGACGGATACCCGGCGTTGGCCGCAAAAGCGAAGTCTGCATGGTCGATGCCCAGTTCGGCCATCATTTTGTCGCGCTGAACCTTGGCGATCACCGAAGCGGCGGCCACCGCCACGCACGACTGGTCGCCCTTGATCACCGTACGAACCCGCCAAGGGGCCCCGAGGTAATCGTGCTTCCCGTCGAGGATGACCGCGTCCGGGCGAACCGGCAAGGCCTCAAGGGCACGCACCGCGGCGAGCCGCAGCGCGGCCGTCATCCCCAGGTCGTCGATCTCCTCCGGGGAGGCGTGCCCCAGGGCGTACGCCGTGACCCACTCGCGGAGTTCTTCGGCGAGTCGGGTACGCCGCTTGACCGCGATGAGCTTGGAGTCGGTGAGGCCTTCGGGGGGTCGGCGCAGTCCGGTGACCGCCGCGCAGACAGTGACGGGGCCGGCCCACGCGCCGCGCCCCACCTCGTCGACGCCTGCGATGACCTTGGCTCCGGTCGTGGCGCGAAGTGAGCGCTCGACGGTGTGAGTAGGTGGTTCGTACGGCATGGCGACCTCAGGGTACGCCGCCCGGGACCCGCTGCGACACCCCGGCTTCCCCGATCGCCCTCAAGACCGTCCCGGTCCGGCTTCACGCACCGCTCGGCCGGAGCAGCGGAAGCATCAACTGGTCGAGCATTTCCTCGATTTCCTGGTCGTTCCATTCACTGCCGCACACCTTTGATCTGTACATCATCATCGCCGGGATGGCGTCGAAGACATAGCTGTTGGACGCGTCGGGGCGAACCTGACCTCGCTCGATTCCGCGGTCGACAGCGTCGCGGATCAGTCGGAGGGTCGGTTCCACGACCCCTTCGACGATCACGCCGTGGAAGCGCTCCGCCTGCGCCATGTCGCATTCGTGAATCACCGCACGCAGGGCGGATCCGGGGCGCGAGAACATCGCGTCGCGCGCCCGCGTGCACAGCGCCAGCAGATCCGCGCGCACATCGCCGAGGTCGGGCAGTTCTTCCAGACGCGGCAGTCCAGCCTGCAACGCGTCCGCGACGAGGTCTTCCTTCGAGGACCAACGGCGGTAGACCGCGGCCTTGCCCGTCTGGGCACCGGCGGCGACGCCTTCCATCGTGAGGGCGTTCCATCCGACCGTACTGAGTTGTTCCAGTGCGGCGTCCAGGATCGCGCGTTCGAGCACGGCGCCGCGACGGCGGAGGGAGGCCGCCCGAGCGGGGGCGGCCGTCCAGCCCGAAGTAACCATCTGAGTCTCTCCAACGAGCAGTGGAATGGGGGATTCCGGGGATCGGGGACACATCGCGCGGCAGCGACGGGGGACGCGTCATGCGCGGGCGAGTTAAGTGAACGCTTGCGTTCACTGTCGGGGACTCACTACCGTTGACGCGGCAGTGAACGCGGGCGTTCACTAACTCACTTGTGGGGGACCCATAGTGACAACCTCTCAGTTGACCCAGAAACCAAAACCAGGAGCGGCCCGCCGGGAGGGACATCCCGGCATCGCGCTCGCGGTCATCGCGGCCTGCCAACTCATGGTGGTACTCGACGCGACGATTGTGAACATCGCTCTCCCGCACATTCAAGCCGCACTCAGTTTCAGCACCACCGACCTCACATGGGTCGTCAGCGCCTACACCCTCACCTTCGGCGGCCTGTTGCTTCTCGGCGGCCGGGCGGGCGACATCCTCGGCCGGCGCCGGGTGTTCATCACCGGCATCCTGCTCTTCACCTTCGCGTCGCTGCTCGGCGGACTCGCCCAGGAACCATGGCAGTTGCTGGCCGCACGCGTCCTCCAGGGCGTGGGTGGCGCGATCGCGTCGCCCACCTCGCTGGCACTCATCACCACCACGTTCCCCGAAGGCCCGGAACGCAACAGGGCGTTCGGAGTCTTCGCCGCGGTCTCGGCGGGCGGCGGCGCGATCGGCCTGCTCGCGGGCGGCATGCTCACCGAGTGGCTCGACTGGCGCTGGGTGCTCTTCGTCAACGTGCCGATCGGTCTGCTGATCGCCGTACTCACACCCCTGTACATCAGCGACTCCGAACGGCACACCGGCCGGTTCGACATCGCGGGCGCGCTGACCTCGACGGCGGGCATGGCGTCCCTCGTCTACGGCTTCATCCGCGCGGCGGACAAGGGGTGGCGCGACAGCCTGACCATCGGGTCCTTCGCGGCGGCGGTCGTCCTGCTGGTGGCCTTCGTGATCATCGAAACCCGGGCCAAGGAACCGATCACCCCGCTCAGGATGTTCGCCGACCGCAACCGCTCGGGCACATACGTGATCATGCTGAGCCTGGCCGCCGCGATGTTCGGCATGTTCTTCTACATCGTGCTCTTCGTGCAGAACGTGCTGGGGTACAGCCCGATCCGGGCAGGTCTGGCCTTCCTGCCGGTGACGGTCGTGATCGCGGCCGGCGCGGGACTGTCCCAGCAGTTCCTGCCGCGGTTCGGACCACGGCCGTTCATGCTCGTCGGCTCGGCCCTCGCGGTGATCGGGCTGGCCTGGCAGACCCTCATCAGCTCGGACAGTTCGTACGTCGACGGAGTGCTCGGCCCCATGCTGGTGTTCGGCTTCGGGATGGGCCTGAACTTCGTGACCCTGACGATCACCGCCGTCTCCGGTGTCGCCCCGCACGAGGCGGGCGCCGCGTCCGCGTTGCTGAACGCCATGCAACAGGTGGGCGGTTCGCTCGGTCTGTCCATCCTGACCACGGTGTTCGGCTCGGCCAGCAGGGACGAGGCGAAGAAGCAGCTGCCGAAGTTCCTGGCCGATGGATCGGCGGAGCAGAAGCAGGAGTTCGCCAAGTCGCACCAGCTTCCCGCGACTTGGGGGCACGAGGTGCTCGCGCACGGCATCTCGACGGCCTTCATTCCGGCCGCCGCGATGGCCGTACTCGCCCTGATCACCGCCTGGTTGGTGATCAGGGTTCGCAAGAGCGACCTCGACGCCCTTGCGGGCACGGCAGGTCCGGGGATCGGCTGACCGGTCGGGCCCCGCCCGGGCCCGACCGAACGGCAACAGCACCGGCCTCAACATCGGCGAAAACCTCATGACCACCCCCACAACTCCCGTGCCCTGTCTGTCCTGTGTGGACCCATGTGTCACACAGCAGCTGCCAGGACAACGGCCAGGCGGTCACGCAGAGTTCCCTGCAAGCACAGAGAGTTCCCACCGCACGCGGTTGGCGCGGCCAGGCAGGAAGCAGGCAGGCAGGCAGGCAGGAAGGAAGGAAGGAAGGAAGGAAGACGGAAGCGTCAGACGGCCTTCGGCGCCCAGCCCGGCAGCGCCTCCGTCCGCTCCACCCACTCGGCGGGTGGCGTCCCGGCCTTCCCGCCGGCGATCACGCCGCCCACGATGGCGCAAGTGGTGTCCACGTCCCCGCCGACCTGCGCGGTGGTCCAGAACGCCTGCGCGTAGTCGCCGAGGCCACGAGCGGCCGACCAGAGCGCGAAGGGGACCGTGTCGTGCGCTGTCGTACGACGCCCGCAGCCCAGTACCGCGGCGACGGTACCGGCATCGGCGTAGTCGAGCATGTCGCGGGCGCGCCGCAGTCCCGTACCGACCGCGCTCTTGGGGACGAGGGCGATGACGCCGTCGAGGAGCGCCTCGGCGCTGGGCGGGCCACCGGGGGCGGCGGCCAGTGCGGCTGCCGCGGCGACGGCCATGGCGCCGACGACACCCTCACGGTGCTGATGCGTGGGGTAGGCCGAGATCTCGGCCTGGTGGGTCGCCTGCTCGGGGTCGTCCGCGTACCAGGCGCCCAGGGGTGCGATTCGCATCGCCGCGCCGTTGCCCCATGAACCCTGCCCGTTGAAGAGGGCGGCGGACAGTTCACGCCAGTCGCCGCCTTCGCGGACCAGGCGCAGCAACCGGTTGACGGCGGGGCCGTAGCCGCGGTCGAAGTCGTGGTGCTCGGCGAAGGAGTGGGCCAGGGCGTCCTGGTCGACGCGGTGGTGGGCGGCGAGGACCGCGACCACGGAGCAGGCCATCTCCGTGTCGTCCGTCCACTGCCAGGGCGCCGGGGGCAGCTCGCGGCGCTTGAGGAGCGGGTAGTTCACGGGGACGAAGAACTGGGAGCCCAGTGCGTCCCCCACGGCGAGCCCGTGCAGGCTGGCCAAGGCGCGGCCCAGGCGCCCGCCGGGAGAGTCAGGAGAATCAGAAAAGCCGGAAGGGTCGGAAGGATGGGCAGAGGAGTCGGCAGTCATCGGTCCGTCACCCTACCCACTGATCCCGTACGGCTCCGGGTCCCGCCAGCTGTCGAACGGCCGGTCCAGCGCGTACCGGCCGTCGTCTCCCAGAACGAGCATCCGCATCTCGGCGTTCCCCGGATTGGACAGCGACTCGAACTCGGCGACCGTCCAGTGGAACCAGCGCATGCAGAAGAGTCGCATCGCCAGCCCGTGCGTCACGAGGAGCACGTTGGGCGGGTGGTCCGGGGCCTCGAAGCTGCGGTACAGGCTCTCCAGGAAGCCGCCGACCCGGTCGTAGACGTCGGCGCCGGACTCGCCCTGGGCGAAGCGGTAGAAGAAGTGTCCGTAGGCGTCCCGGTAGGCCTTCTGGAGGCGTACGTCGTCCCGGTCCTGCCAGTTCCCCCAGTCCTGCTCACGGAGCCGGGGCTCCTCGCGTACGCGTACGAGGTCGGGGTCGAGGTGGAAGGCCCGGAAGGTCTCGTGGGTGCGGCGGTACGGGGAGACGTACACGCTGATGCGCTCGCGGCCGAACACCTCCCGCAGCCGCTTGCCGGTCTCCTCGGCCTGGCGCCATCCCTGGTCGGTCAGCGCCAGGGCATGGTCGGGTTCACGCTCGTACACGGTGTCATCAACATTGCCCGTTGACTCGCCGTGCCGGACAAGGACGATGCGCCGTGGTCGTGCCATGCCAAAACCCTAGATCCAGTGGTGGCATATCGAGCACTCGTACGGGCTCCATACGGCGTAGGTCACACGAATTGTGCCCGATGGGCCACATAGGGGCGCACGATTCACACACCGGGACGTCGGTGACGGCGGCCCCGTCAGTCCGGAATTCAAACCGTCCAGCCCGGTTCCAGTTGCACGATGTCCCCCGTGAGGGACGCGACGTCCGCCTCGATCTGGGCCCTCAGGGCGAGCCGTTCCACTCGCTCGGTGCGATATTTGCCGTGTTCGGCGGGCGAGTGCCACATCGAGAGCACCATGAACTCGTGTCCCGGGGCCTCGCCGAACATCCCTCGGAGCATGCCGGGCGAACCGGCCATCGCCGGGTTCCACACCTTCTCCTGCATCAGCGTGAAGTGCTCGGCGCGCTCCTCATGGACCCGGCACAGGGCCACCCGCACCAGGTCGGCGTCGGTGAAGCGCGGTTCGAAGCCGGTCTTCACATCGAAGCGATGGTCGAACAGCTTGACCTGCGCGTCCTTGAAGGTGCCCATCTGGGTCGACGCCAGCCGGTCGTGGGATCGGGCCATGAAGGAGTCGTAGAAGGCACGGCTTTCCCAGAACGCGAAAATGTGTGCCACTCCTGGCCGCGCTCTGCTCCAGCCTCCCCCCTGTCCCCGAAATCCCGGCTCCCCCAGAAGCCCCGCCCACTTTCGCTGCCCGCGCTCGAAGCCGCGGCGGTCCATCACGGTGCAGCGAATCCACTTGACCAGCACCGCGCCATCGTAAGGCCACTGAGCGTGGCGCCGGTCACGCTCCGGCGGAGATCGTCCGCGCATACGCCCCCGCGCGCGTGGCACGATGGACAACGAACGCTGATCGCCCGGCAGTTGGGGCGCGCGATCGAGGTGCACGGGGAAGGGGAACTGTGGTGAACGGCCTCAACAAGGGGATCCGCAAGGCGGAAGTCGGGCTCCAGTGGGATCCGAGTCCCACCGGGCAACCGCCTGTCGATCTGGACATCGTTGCCACCACGTATGTGGCGGGTGATCTCTACGGCACTCCCGCGTACGCGGTGTACTTCGACAGCCGGTCCCCCGACGGCACCATCTATCTCAACCGGGACAGCAAGGACGGCAAGGGCTTCGGCTGGGACGAGGTCATGACGCTGGAGCTCGACAGGCTCGCCGACCGGTACGCGCGCGTGGTGGTCGGTGTCGTCATCCAGCAGCGGGTCGCCCACCGCACGTTCGTCAACGTCCTCAACCCGAAGCTACGGATCCGCGAGGGGTACACCGTCCTCACCGAGGAGGACTTCGGTGACGTCCTCGGGGCGACGGCGGTGACGGTCGGGGAGTTCACCCGGGACGAGTCCGGAAGCTGGGACTTCCATCCCGGCATCCAGGGCTTCGACGACGACCCGGCGACCTTCATCAGGACGATGGGCAGGGCTCGGCAGTCCTGAGCCCTGCCCCGGGCAAGGTGTCAGCCGGCGGTCCAGCCCGGGACCGTCGGCAGCACCGCCTCGGCGATGCGGAACAGCGCCTCGTCGTCGGGCGGCACGTCGTCCTGGCGCCAGATGGATATCTCGAAGGAGTCGCCGCCGTCCTTGGCGCTCGTGGAGACCAGCAGGCTGCGGGCGATGCCCCCGGGGCCCGTACTGGCGTCACCGCCGCCGAGGCTGAAGCTGATGGCTACCGTCCGGTCCGAGTAGAGGACGGCCGGATGCCCCAGCACCTTCTTCACCTGCGAGGTGGAGTCCACATAGCGGGCCGCCTGGGCTACGGGAATGTCGTCGTAGGACGCCGACAGCCTTACGGAGTAGGTCCTCAGGTCGACGTCCGCCTCAGGGCTGGCGATCTTGGTGCCGCCGGCCAGCGTCATCCAGCCCGCGCTGCCCGAGGCGGACTGCGCGTGTTCGTCCGGGGTCCCCAGGAGCACCGGAAGGTCAGCGCGGTTCAGCGCGGTGCAGAGCGCCTTCGGCGAGACGTACTTCGCCGGCAGGGTGTTGTCCGTACTCGCCGAGCAGACTGCCGGCTTGGTGTCCTGTGTCGTCTTCGGCAGGACTCCCCCGAGTCCCCACATACCACCCACGACGCCGCCGACCACCACTACCGCCGCGACTGCCTGGGCCCCCGCCCGCATACCCTTTTCGGGCTCGACGAAATCGTCGGCCATGTCCCCCACCCTCCCCTGTGCGCACGCTATGCGCGCTGAGGGAGATTAACTGCTGATCGTTCTGCTGGGAAACCGGATTCCTGACGCCTGTCATTCCTCGGCGCCAGGCTCTCGGTCCGGGAACGCGCGCAGCCTCAACTCGGGCGCCCTGTGGTCGGCGAGCCATCGCATCCGGCGGTCGTCCGCGGCGAATCCGGCGCGTGCGATCCGGGTCCACGCCTCGCGGTCGAGCACCTCCAGGTAGGCCGTCCGAAGTGCCTCCCGCTGCGCGGCGGTGCACCCCGAGGCCTCGGGAGGCTTCGTCGTCAGGTGCTGGGCGAGCAACGCGATGCTGAAGTAGCGCCGGACGGTCGGGGCGGGCGAACCGGCATGGCGGGCATGAGCTTCCAGAACCGCTGCCGAGTGAGGGTAGTGAGCGAGGGTGATTCCCATCCCCTCGCAGTCGCTCATCTGATGGAGCAGCCGACCGATGTGATCGACCATCTCGGTGTCGGTGCCGAGGTCGGCGATCTCTTCATGGAGCCTGGTGACTGTCGCGACCCGGCCGGCGAAGTATCCGTTGAGGAAGTCGCCGTCGCAGGCTCGGCGGAGCAGCCAGGGTCGGGCGGTCGGGTCGTCGAGCCTACAGAGCGCTTCGACGACGTAGACGCGTCCCCAGCCGGTGACTCGCTCGGCGAGCCAGAGAAGGGCCTCGACGCCTCCGAACCGAGTCTCGAAGGCGTGTGCCGCCAGCGGCCCGAAGTGGTCGGAGAGCAGCCCGATCGTCTGGATCAGCGGGATGTCGTCGGCGGTTCCCACGGCGGCGAGCAGGGCGAGCCCGACGGTGACCGAGCATCGATCGGTCCCGTGGCGGACCAGCCAGCGGCCTGTTCGGCGAGCGCGTTCGCTGTCCGCCCGTTCGGCCGCGGCGGCGATGTGCTCGTTCTGGTGAATCGGGATGTGGACGTGGTGGAAGGCATCGGCCAATTCGGCGGGCCGGGCGGAGGAGCGGGCGAAATGCGCGTCCAGGACGAGCGCCGCGTCCTTGCCGACCGAGTGCCGGTCCTCAGGTGCCTCGGGGTGTCGTCGACCACGATGCGACCCGTCGTCCGGATAGGGTTCCCCGTCGCGTGGAAGCGGCTTCTCCGGGGCCAGTCGATGCAGCCGGAGCGCGTGCTCGTACAGGGTCGTCGGTGATCCGGGCAGTGCTGTCCCGGTCGTCTCGCTCACCGGGAGACGGTGGACTCGATTCTCTTGATCATGGCCGAGAGCATGGCACGGCGGCCGAGGTGACAACAAGCCATTAACGCGTCAATCCGATGCGTGCCGAAGGCGGTGGAGCCGAGAATCCGGCTCCACCGCCCTGAACGGCCAACTCACTTCAGGCAGTTGCCTTGATACTGGTGGAGAGCACTTATTCCTGACGTGCGCTATTCCCCAGCTTCCGACCCATCGCTCTGGAAGGCCCTCAGCCCGAGTCCCAGAGCCACGGAATCGGCCAGCAGCATGTAAACGCGCCGTCGGTCAGCGACGCGGCAACAAGGAGTTGAGCCGAGTGAACAGCTGGTCGGCGCGGGCGATGGTGGTGTTGCTGATCTGAGGAACGAGTGACACCTGCTCGCCGAGCAGAACCGCGGCCGGCTTGTAGTGGTTGAAGCGTGTGGCGATCTTCCGCTTCTTGAACACCGCCTCGATCTGCCGGACGACGCGAGGGTCCTTGGCGTTGAGCTCGGAGGCGCTGATCGGCTTGGTGAGCTCGGAGGCGTAGGCGCGGTTGACGAGTTCGATGTAGAAGTCCCTGTCGAACAGGTCCTCGACGTCTGCGTCGGCCGTGCCAGTGAACTCACTGATCTCGACGAGCCCGTTCCTGGCGAGCTGGTTGTTGTCCCGGAGGCGCTGAACAGCCCCGACGTCTTTGGTGCTGGAGTCGACGAGAACAGCGACGTTCAGCTTGTTCGCGCCCAGGAGGGTCACGAAGGTGGACAGCTTCCCGGAGCCACCGATGGGAGTCTTGACCCAGCGCGGGTCGAGTCCAATGGAGCCGTTCGTCTCGGCGATGTCCGTGAGGACGTCGAGGTAGATCAGGTCGCTGGGGCCTTCGAGGAGCAAGGTGTGCTCGCCCACGAACAAGGTCTGGGTCATCTCGACGCCCATCGCGGTCAGCAGCGGGAAGGCGGTGTCCTCGTCGGCTTTGAAGATCTCCGAGGAGACCTTAGCGCCGCCGCGCTCCATATCGACGACTGTCCGGACCCTCTGGAGGTGGTCGGGGTCGACCATGAACGGCGAGTGGGTGGTGTAGAGGACCTGATGCTTGGGAGCCAAGCGGTCGTCGATCAGCCGGAGCAGGTCTTCCTGGGCGCGGCCGTGGAGGGACAGGCCCGGCTCGTCCAGGAGGAGGATCAGGTTCGTGGTGCCCGCCGCCTCCACCTCGTTGAAGTACGCAAGGAAGCTGAAGAACCAGACGAACCCGCGGGACCGGTCGTCGAAGGGCACCGACGCGCGGTGCCGACGGTTGAAGACCCGGATCTGAAGGATCGGTCCCTCATCGAGGGGCGGCTGGGCCCCCGGCTCGGGAGACAGAACCTCCAGGCGTACTTCCAGCTCGGTGTTCTGGGACCAATACTCGAAGACCTCGTCCGAGATGACGTTGCCCGAGTTCTCCAGCTCACGGATCAGCCGTTCGTGCTGGTCGGAGTCCTGGAACTCCTCCGGTGAGACCCCGGCGATGTCCAGCAAGCTCAGCAGCGCCCGCTGGCCGCGGGGGATCTCTCCCGACGCTCGGCGCCGGATCAGGTCGGGCAGCGCGACCTTGCCCGGCATCGTGTCGTAGTCCGCGAAGTAGACGAACTTCGGCATGAACGGCTTGGCGTGCTGGTCGATCAGGTAACACCCGAGGCTGCTGTTGCGCCAGGCGCGGATGCGATCAGCCAGCTCGGTCGCACCGGACGGCGGCTCTTCCAGCCCGTCGAGGGCGTCGAGGAGGTCCGTGATGGTCTTTGCGCCGCCGATGGACCTCCCGGCCGCGGCCGGGAGGTCCAGGGCGGAGCGCAGGTGGTCGACGACCGCGGCCTCGTTGTAGGAGAAGTTGAAGGTCTTGGAGTTGTCCCGGTAGCCGATGACGACCTCGAACTCGGGGCTCCTCATAGCCTTCGAGCCGAGCTCCTCCTCGATGGCCTTCATCTCGGTGTCGTCGAAGCGGAAGGTCGCCCGGACCACGGGGATCTTCTTGCCGACCGGGAGCCGCTTACGGTCGCGGGTCTTGCGGGCGGGGAAGTCGACCACCTCGTCGAAGGAGGCGGACTCCACGGGGTTGACCCGGAAGAGCGCCTGGAGAAGGGTCGTCTTGCCCGACTCGTTCTTGCCGACAAGGCAGGTGACGTCCTTCTCGACATCAAATATGTCGGAGTCCTCGACGGACCGGTAGTCGGTGATGTGAGCTCTGACGAGTTGCACTTTGCCTGGGGGTCCTTCCTCGCTTTCCTGGGAGGAGTCCCGGCGTGCCGTGTCGAGAGGCAATGATCACAACAGCGTGACACTGGGTGCCTTCGGTGTTGTGTTCGAGGTATGTTCCAGACGCCAATCAGGAGTGACCCCGGTGTGCCCGTCGACCTCGACGCCGCCGGGGTCCTCATTTGAGCTAGATCTGAGGGTAACGCCCCCTACTGACAGTCCCTCATCGTTTGTCTCCCGGTGCCCTCACCTTGCTGGTGGCCTCTGCTGCCTTGGCAGGACGTGGAGGTTGTTCGGCCACTCGGTCAGATGAAGCCGGCGCTGGCGGTTCTCCAGGACGACCTGTTGCAGTGGGCCGACCAGTGCCTCGTGGTCAGCCTTGAGCTGCTCGGGCTCCTCAAGAGCATGGCCCCGGAACTCCTTGGTCTTCACAAGCTGCCGTCGCAGCAGTTTCTCGCTGTCGAGCGTCTCACCGGAGGCCCGGGCCTTCTCGTGGAGCTCGCTCCTGATCTTGAACCGCAGGTCGTCCAGCGTGGAAGTGCCGCGGGCTCTCCGAATCCTCTGCACGAGCCGCCACGTACCCTCCCCAGTCACGCTTTGCGAAGCGAACCCACCGAACTGCCGTGTTGATATGCATGCCGAAGAGTTCGGCAATCACAGGTGCCGGCAGGTCAGTCGCGAGAGACATTCGAGCAGCGTTACGAGCGCCCGGGGGCATGATTCCGAATCTCCTCAGCCTCTGAGCAAGGGTTCCAGCGGCAAGATGCATGCCAGCCCTTCTTCCCGGGAACAGCCAATGCGATGCCCCCGCTGCCGCCCCAATGACCGACAAGCTCCGGGGAGAGTCAGCGAGTTCCATCGCAAGGCACGCAAGCTGTGGAGGTAGGAGCAGCGGCTTCCTACCGAGAGAAACGTAGCTCTCCCCATCCTCATGAATTAGGTCACCGACAGTCAAGCAAACAATCCGAGCGAGAGTGGCCCCGAAGACAAGAACCAACGCTCCGGCCACCCGAACATCCAGCGGAATTTCACCATCATTTACGCATCGGTGAATCTGCCGGATGTGGTCATACTCGTCAAGGACAACTTCAGGATTCGCTTGCGTGCGGCATGGCACGAATACCGGATCAATCAAATGCCGACTCACAGCCCAACCAATAAAGTATCGAACCTGATATTGCATAGTCGAACCTTCTGCGAGCCAGCGGTCGACGCCTTCCTGGCTGACCTCCTCAAAGAGACGACCTCGTCGATCTAGCCAATCTAAAAACTGAAAGGTAATGCTAATCCGTCGCCGAGTCGATTGAGCCGCACCATAACTGAGTTGGTGACGCTGAACCTTCCGTCGAACTCGGAGGATGATATGCCATTGTATGAACGGGCGTACCAAGCGCACGTGATGAGCAGGCTTGCCCACTAGCAGGTTCTTTGACCAAGTCTCAAGGCGTCCAAAGTGTTCCACCCGCTCAGGCAGTACGCGAGTATGGACTAGTGCACTGCGAGCATAATCCGCGGCAGGCCCCAGCGGCATCTCATCCAAGAGTTCATGGCTTACTTCCCTATCCTCTCGGGCAACTTGGACTAGTAACTGTGCAGCACGCCCCTTGGCTAGCCATTGAAGTGTGCGGTATGGACGCGGAACGCTTCCTAGCACCTCGATCAACGGCTGAATTTCCGGCTTGATCAAGCCGTCTTGATCGGAGAAGAGGTCACGCAATCTCATTTTAAGGACGCAACGATCACAATTCCCGTCCTCATACGGGAATCCCGCTTCTCCGCAGGTGCGGCAAAGGTAGTCCACCAAACTACCGCCACAAGGGCCGCACACACGCCTTCCAAATGAGTTAGTGGCAATTAGCGTTCGCCGCTTGCCGCATCCCTCGCAATCCCCTGGTTCAGACAGAGTGCCCTGATCCGCTTTAGCATTCCGAAGAATCTCCGCCGCACCCTCTTCATCGAGGCTAGGCAGCGTTGAGGACATATGCTGTAGCACTCGCTGCCAGCGCTTCTCGGACAACTGGCGACCGCGGCTGCTCATTGTTGGCCAGGGCGACGGATAGTGGTACGCCGCAACAGCGGAACAGGATTGGCCTCAGCACCAGAAACCTTTCGCACCTCCGAATGAACAACCTCAACGCCAATGAGGTCGTTGGGAGTGCACCCAAGGATGTCACAGAGAGCAGCCAACGTATCCATAGACAATCGCTGCGGTGGTTGAGTCACTAGGCGAAATACCTGCTCGCGAGAGAGGTGGATTCCCCTCTCCGCAAGTAAGGGAACCAAGTCCGTGGTTTGAAACATCTCGCGAGCTGCCATAAGTTGGCGCAGGTTCTATCGGATCCCCATCTTCTTGATCACGAGTACCTGGCTTTCAGAGAGCTCTGAACTAGCCGATTCCGATATTCGTCAGATACGCCTGAGTAGATGGCTGTAGTGGAAGCATATTCATGACCTACCTGATCCTGCACGAATCGCTCCGGGTAATCGAATTCGATGAGATGCGTAACATAGCTATGCCGAAGGCAGTGAAGATTTAGCTCTTCAGGAAGCCCTGCCATGGTTCGAGCCGTTTCGAATGCCTCGTCCAGTCGGCGCATAGAGATACGGCTTAGACGCTCGGTAATCCACAGGGCGGGGTGCTTACCTGGCGACGCAAGCGGCCGAATCTCTTCAATGTAGTGATCCAGCAATTCAACCACCCAGTCGAACTCGGGAACCGTGAACACGGTTCGCCGCTTCGGCGGACCGCCCTTTGAGGATTTACCGTAGCGAATAAAAATCGCCCCGAAACGCCCATACGATGGAGCCTTGGGATTCCTCCTCAGATCATGTAGATCTAGGCGCACAGCCTCCTGCCGGCGCAACCCGTATGCGTATACCGTTTTGAGTAATACGGCATCCCTCATGGCTGCCAAAGCGCCCTTGCGGCGACAGGCTCTGATGTCCTCGACCCGTCCATCCGCTGCGTCGAATAGGGCTTGCACCTCGTCATAAGCGAGGGGGCGCCGTTCCGAATCACCTTCATATTCACTAGAGTGGCCGATGGTGTTCCACTCGTGCAGAATCTGCACTGGTGCTTGACCAAAGGAATCAAAGCACTTTACCGGCCAGCCATAACGAGCATCCGTAACGTAACCGCAGAACATTCGCAGCGCGTTCTGATAGCTCCGCCCAGTTGACGCCGCGAAGGTTGGTCGCCTATCCCGAAGGGAATTCATGAATGCGTCAACTTCGGCTACCATTGCCATGGGTACTCATTGGTGAAGTCGGCAAATCTCCTGATAAGGGCGAGGCGCGGTTTGATCGTTCCCATCCCAGTCCAAAAACCTGGCCCGCTGCTGCCGAGCCCACCCCTCCAGCATCGCCTCGAAGACGGCTGTCTCGGGGTCCAGATGCACGACCCCGTCAGCAAGCATCAGGTGCGCAGCACCTGGCAGGCCCACCCCACTGCTCATGTTGCGTCTAACGCATCATCGTTGAGTTGGTTATGCTGGGCCTGCCATGGGTGCCCTTGAAGATTGGGGTGCCCAGGGCGCAGGCCCTGGGCACCTTCAGGTGTTACTTCTTCTTGGACGGCGTCTGCGACAGCGCGCTTGCCGCCGCAGACTTCTCGGCCTTGGTCGACTTCGGGTTGGCCAGGACCTTGGCTGCGGCCGACGCGGCCTTCTTACCTGTCTGACGTGGGTTCTTGGACATGATCACAGTTCCTTTCGTGCCACTTTGCGTTGCAGCTCAGAACGTGATGTCATGCATGCCTGGATGCGGTACAGGACGTCTCGTTCTGGCTGCGGTGATCGTCTGACCCCTCCGAAGGGTCAGCCGATCACCATCCGGCGGCTTCTCCGCCGGAATTCTCAGGTATGAGATTCGAGTTACCCAACATCACGCTGAGCACCGCCCTCTCGGCTCTCTCGAATCACATCAGCAATCTCGCTGGCGATCTCCTCGACCGTGAACTGAGCGGTGCTTCTCGCCAACTTGTCGGCCAGGGACGGGCTTTGCGCCATTACCTCGTCCTTGGTGATGTTGTGCCAGATGGGCAACAGGTTCTGTTGCCCCGTCACATACCTCGTCACCAAGCCGTCAAGTTCGTACTGCGGCCACCCCTTCTCGAAGAAGGGGCGCGAGAGAATCACGATGCCGAACTGGCTGTTAGCCAACCCATGGTCGATCTTGCGGCGGAGGCTGTCGCCGATCCTCAGTTCGAGAACGTCGAGCCACACAGAGATGCCAGCTTCTTGCAGATACTGTGCGAGCGGTCGGGCCACGGCCTCTTTGTCTTCACTGGCATGGGAGATGAAGACATCTCGTACGGGCTCACTGCGGCCTGCAGAGTAAGGCGGCAGCTCATGCCTGATGTCCGCCAGGGAACCAGCATTGCTCGGGCGGAGCACGGGCAGCGGGGGCGGTTCGACGGAGGCCGAAGACCTCACCCTGCCCTTGAGGCCCATTAGATCAACGGTCACGTACCAGTGGCCGCTGCTCGGAACCGTAAGACGTACCGGCGAGCGCCTCGCCAGCCCACCGATACACCTGTGGTCTCGCCCGCTTTTGTACTTCTGATAGTTGCTGCTGTCCATCAGACGCACATTGGCTGCGCTTCCGGACAGATTGATGACTGCGGTCGCACCCTTGGACTGACGACCGAGATCGTGGACTACGTAGTCCATGACTTTTCCTCTGTATCACCTTCACCGGGGACCTGTAGGGCGGTTGCGCCGGATGCAACATTGTTGCGTGCGCTTCAGCGGCGGGTGTATCCCCAGGCCAGCCGCTACGCGGGAGGGGCGTCAGCACGAGGCTGACGCCCCTCTCATCAGGGATTACTTGTCAGGTGAGCGATTGCCGAGTGTTGCACTCGATGCAATTCCGCCCAGTTTCAGCTGCAACCGCTGGTCGAACCGCACCCCTCGCAGATGTAGCAGGAACCGGCCCGCTGCATCTTCGTACCGCAGGAGAAGCAGAGCGGGGCGTCCGCCTGGATGCCCAGCTGCATCTCCACCAGTTCGGCGCTGGTGTGCGCCTGCTGCGGGACGGGCTTGGCCGCCTCGACGACCGCCTTGGGGGCGGCCACCGCCTTCAACTCCTGGGCGCGCGGCGCCGACTGGGCCAGGCCCTCTACGTCGACCTCGTCGTCCGTCGGCTCGTACGAACCGGTCTCCAGGTGACGCTGGCGCTCCTCGGCGGAGTGGATGCCGAGTGCGGAGCGCGTCTCGAAGGGCAGGAAGTCGAGCGCCAGGCGGCGGAAGATGTAGTCGACGATCGACTGCGCCATCCGCACGTCCGGGTCGTCCGTCATGCCGGCCGGCTCGAAGCGCATGTTGGTGAACTTCGAGACGTACGTCTCCAGGGGGACGCCGTACTGAAGGCCCACGGAGACGGCGATCGAGAAGGCGTCCATCATGCCCGCGAGGGTGGAGCCCTGCTTGGACATCTTCAGGAAGACCTCGCCGAGACCGTCGTCCGGGTAGGAGTTGGCGGTCATGTAGCCCTCGGCGCCGCCGACCGTGAAGGAGGTCGTGATGCCCGGGCGGCCCTTGGGGAGACGCTTGCGGACGGGGCGGTACTCGACGACCTTCTCGACCGCGGTCCGGATGGTCTCCTCGGCCTTGGCGGTGACCTCGACCTTCTCCTTCTCCTTGGTCTTGGCGGAGAGGGGCTGGCCGACCTTGCAGTTGTCGCGGTAGATCGCGAGCGCCTTGACGCCCATCTTCCAGGCCTCGAAGTAGACCTCTTCGACGTCCTCGACGGTCGCCGTCTCCGGCAGGTTGACCGTCTTGGAGAGCGCGCCGGAGATCCAGGGCTGGATGGCGGCCATCATGCGGACGTGGCCCATCGCGGAGATGGAACGCTCGCCCATGGCGCAGTCGAACACCTCGTAGTGCTCGGTCTTGAGACCCGGGGCGTCGATCACGTTGCCGTTCTCGGCGATGTGGGCGACGACCGCCTCGATCTGCTCCTCCTGGTAGCCCAGGCGGCGCAGGGCCTGCGGGACGGTGCCGTTGACGATCTGCATCGAGCCGCCGCCGACCAGCTTCTTGAACTTGACCAGGGCGAGGTCGGGCTCAAGTCCGGTGGTGTCGCAGGACATCGCGAGACCGATGGTGCCGGTCGGGGCGATGACGGACGCCTGCGCGTTACGGAAGCCGTTCTTCTCGCCGAGGCGCAGGGTGTCCTGCCAGGCCTCCGTGGCGGCGGCCCAGATCGGCGTGTCCAGGTCGTCCGCGCGCGGGGCCGTGGTGTTGGCGTCGGCGTGCTGCTTCATGACGCGCAGGTGCGGCTGCTCGTTGCGGGCGTAGCCGTCGTACGGGCCGACGACCGCGGCGAGTTCGGCGGAACGCTTGTACGACGTGCCGGTCATCAGGGAGGTGATGGCACCGGCGAGGGCACGGCCGCCGTCGGAGTCGTACGCGTGGCCGGTCGCCATCAGCAGGGCGCCGAGGTTGGCGTAGCCGATGCCGAGCTGGCGGAACGCGCGCGTGTTCTCGCCGATCTTCTGCGTCGGGAAGTCCGCGAAGCAGATGGAGATGTCCATCGCGGTGATGACGAGCTCGACGACCTTGGCGAAGCGCTCGACCTCGAAGGACTGGTGGCCCTTGCCGTCGTCCTTGAGGAACTTCATCAGGTTCAGCGAGGCGAGGTTGCAGGACGTGTTGTCCAGGTGCATGTACTCGCTGCACGGGTTCGAGCCGTTGATCCGGCCGGACTCCGGGCACGTGTGCCACTGGTTGATGGCGTCGTCGTACTGGATGCCCGGGTCGGCGCAGGCCCAGGCGGCCTCGGCCATCTTGCGGAACAGCTGCTTGGCGTCGACCTCCTCGATGACCTCGCCGGTCATCCGGGACGTCAGGCCGAACTTGTCGCCGTTCTCCACGGCCTTCATGAACGTGTCGTTCACGCGGACCGAGTTGTTGGCGTTCTGGTACTGCACCGACGTGATGTCGTCGCCGCCCAGGTCCATGTCGAAGCCCGCGTCGCGGAGCGCGCGGATCTTCTCTTCTTCCTTGACCTTGGTCTGGATGAAGTCCTCGATGTCGGGGTGGTCGACGTCCAGGATGACCATCTTGGCCGCGCGGCGGGTGGCGCCACCGGACTTGATGGTGCCCGCGGAGGCGTCGGCACCGCGCATGAAGGAGACCGGTCCCGAGGCGTTGCCCCCGGAGGAGAGCAGTTCCTTGGAGGAGCGGATCCGGGAGAGGTTCAGGCCGGCGCCGGAGCCGCCCTTGAAGATCATGCCCTCTTCCTTGTACCAGTCGAGGATCGACTCCATGGAGTCGTCGACGGCCAGGATGAAGCAGGCCGAGACCTGCTGGGGCTGCGGGGTCCCGACGTTGAACCACACGGGGCTGTTGAAGCTGAAGACCTGGTGCAGGAGGGCGTACGCCAGCTCGTGCTCGAAGATCTCGGCGTCGGCGGGCGAGGCGAAGTACTTGTGGTCCTCGCCGGCCTTCCGATACGTCTTCACGATGCGGTCGATGAGCTGCTTGAGGCTCACCTCGCGCTGCGGGGTGCCCACGGCACCGCGGAAGTACTTGCTGGTGACGATGTTGACCGCGTTCACCGCCCATTCGGCGGGGAACTCGACGCCACGCTGCTCGAAATTGACCGAGCCGTCGCGCCAGTTGGTCATGACGACGTCACGACGCTCCCACTCCACCTCGTCGTACGGATGCACGCCGGGGGTGGTGTGAATACGCTCGATGCGCAGTCCCTTGGTGACCTTGGTTCCCTTCGCGCGAGAACCTCGTGCCGGACCGCTCGCCGTCTCTGTCATGCCGCCTCCCTGTACAGGCAAAAACGCCCTGAAATGCCACGATGTTCCCGTGGCAGAGTGTTTGTCTGGTGTCACGGCAGCCCACACGCTCATGGCTCCGCGACAAGTCCTGGTCCGCCGCCGTCCGACCGGATCCGGGGTCTCCGCCCGGTTTCCGGCCCGCCGGTCAGTCGGCGGAGTGGGCGGGCACCGGGACCTGAACAGTCCCTCCGGGCCCGCCGTCGTCTTCCTGGCTCCCCGATCCCGCGTCTTCGTCGTCCGCGGCGGGGCCTGGCGTCGCTTCCCTCAGTTCCACGATCGCGGCCTCGAAGTCGTCCAACGAGTCGAACGCCCGGTAGACGGAGGCGAATCGCAGATAGGCGACGAGGTCGAGTTCCTGCAACGGGCCGAGCATGGCCAGCCCGACGTCATGGGTGGTCAGTTCGGCGCTTCCGGTGGCGCGCACCGCCTCTTCGACCCGCTGGCCGAGCTGGGCGAGTGCGTCCTCGGTGACAGGCCGTCCCTGGCATGCCTTGCGCACACCGTTGATGACCTTGGTACGACTGAAAGGCTCGGTGACTCCGGACCGCTTGACCACCATGAGCGAGCACGTCTCCACGGTCGTGAAACGACGGGAGCAGTCAGGGCACTGGCGGCGTCGGCGGATCGACGTGCCGTCGTCCGTTGTACGGCTGTCGACGACACGGCTGTCGGGGTGCCTGCAGAAGGGGCAGTGCATGATCTCCAACCCTCCCTCACAGCAGACTCAATAGCCTCGTAGGACCCCTTGGGCCTCTCGAAGCAGCCCCAAGCATAGGCGATGGCCGAGACGATGGAGACCCGGGGGACCACAACTTCTGGGCTGCTGCCGCAATCCAACCACTAGATGTGGTGATTGGCTTACACAAACACGCCGTACGCGCGTGTCGCACCGTATTGGCATGTGCCATACGGCCATACCGTCGCCCCGAACACGCGGGCACACACCCGTACCGCCAGGGCACTTACGGGGATACCGTGAGCGCGGCACGGAGAAGACGTGGGGCTCCCGCACAGAACGGGACCGGCCCCCGGTTGCCGGGACACCGGGTGGCAGACTGGGGCGACAACCCGCAAGGTCACCACCCGGGCGGCGAAGAGCCAGACAATGGGCCCCTTCGTCCGTTAGGTGCCGCGTAGGCCATACACCCAGACACATGATCGCGGCAGGCTATCCGCGTTTTTTCACTCGAACGTGTGTTTGGCGCAACCTTTCGAAAGCAACTACCGTTGTCCAGCAGGGAGAACATCGAGAGGGGCCGACGTGACCACCACCGCAGACAGCGCCACCATCACTGCCCAGGATCGCTCCCAGGGCCGACTCGAACCGGTGCATGCAATGAACGAAGCCGCGAATCCCGAGGGACACAAGCGCTCCCTGCCGGGCCGACCTCCCGGCATCCGGGCGGACAGCTCGGGGCTCACGGACCGGCAGCGTCGGGTGATCGAGGTCATCAGGGACTCGGTGCAGCGCCGGGGCTACCCGCCGTCGATGCGCGAGATCGGCCAGGCCGTGGGCCTGTCCAGCACGTCCTCGGTCGCACACCAGCTGATGGCACTGGAGCGCAAGGGCTTCCTGCGCCGCGACCCGCACCGCCCGCGCGCGTACGAGGTCCGCGGCTCCGACCAGTCCTCGTCGGTGCAGCCCACGGACACCGCGGGCAAACCCGCCGCGTCGTACGTCCCCCTGGTGGGCCGGATCGCCGCCGGTGGCCCGATCCTCGCCGAGGAGTCGGTCGAGGACGTGTTTCCCCTCCCCCGCCAACTGGTCGGTGACGGTGAGCTGTTCGTCCTCAAGGTCGTCGGTGACTCGATGATCGAGGCCGCGATCTGTGACGGAGACTGGGTCACCGTGCGCCGCCAGCCGGTCGCGGAGAACGGCGACATCGTGGCCGCCATGCTTGAGGGCGAAGCCACCGTCAAGCGCTTCAAGCGCGAGGACGGCCATGTCTGGCTCCTCCCGCACAACTCCGCGTACGAGCCGATCCCCGGCGACGACGCGACGATCCTCGGCAAGGTGGTGGCGGTGCTGCGGCGCGTGTGACGGCCGCGGCGGGCGGGCCGCATCGGCCCACCCTCTGACCGGACCCCGGGACCCCTGCGCCGGTTCCGGGGTCCTGTGCTGTCCCGGGTCCGGCGGGAGCCGCTGTCGATCACGGGAGCCGCTGTCGATCAGCGGTTGCCCCGAGACACCGGGGCAACCGTCGGTCACTCCGTCTCCGTCTCCGCTTCCGACTCCGCCTGCTTCGCCTTGGCGTCGATGGCCGCCAGCGACCGCCGAGCCTGGTTACGGTCCGTGGTGTACCAGAAGTCGGGCAGTGACGCCTTGAGATAGCTGCCGTAGCGGGCGGTGGCCAGCCGCTGATCCAGTACGGCGACCACACCCCGGTCTCCCGACGCCCGGACGAGACGGCCGGCGCCCTGGGCCATCAGCAGCGCCGCGTGCGTCGCGGCCACCGCCATGAAGCCGTTGCCCCCCGCGTCCTCGACCGCCTTCTGGCGGGCGCTCATCAACGGGTCGTCCGGACGCGGGAACGGGATCTTGTCCATGACGACCAACTGGCAGCTGGGGCCGGGGACATCGACGCCCTGCCAGAGCGACAGCGTGCCGAAGAGACAGGTCTTCGGGTCAGCCGCGAAGTTCTTGATCAGCTCGCCGAGTGTCTCCTCGCCCTGGAGGAGGATCGGGTACTCGGGGATGCGGGAACGCAGCTCCTCGGCGGCGAGTTGGGCACCCCGCATCGAGGAGAAGAGGCCCAGGGTGCGACCGCCCGCCGCCTGGATCAACTCGGTCAACTCGTCCAGCATGTCGGCGCGATCGCCGTCCCGCGCGGGGCGCGAGAGGTGCTTGGCGACGTACAGGATGCCCTGCTTCGGGTAGTCGAAGGGCGAGCCGACGTCGACGCCCTTCCACTGCGGGAGGTCGTCGCCCGCAGTGCCTTCCGGGGCGAGGCCCAGGGAGGCCCCTACGCCGTTGAAGTCGCCGCCGAGCTTCAGCGTCGCGGACGTCAGGGTGACCGAACGGTCCGCGAAGAGCTTCTCCCGCAGCAGGCCGGAGACGGACATGGGGGCGACGCGCAGGGAGGCTCCGAAGCGGTCGTGGCGTTCGTACCAGACGACGTCCCACTCGGAGCCGTTGCTGATCCGCTCCGCCACGTCGTGCACGGACTCCACGGAGGCCAGTGCCTGCTTGCGGACCGCGTCCTCGTCCTGGACGGACTTGTCGCGGGTGGCGCCGATCCCGGAGATCACCGTACGGCAGGCGTCCCGCAGCGCCATGAGCGCGTAACCGAGGTCCTCCGGGATCTCCTCCAGGCGGCCCGGCAGGGCGAGCTCCATGAGCCGCTCGAAGCCCTCGGCGGCGGTCTGGAGCTGGTCGGCGGCCTTCTCGTTGACCAGCTTCGCGGCGCGGCGCACCGCGCGGTTGACCTGGCCCGGGGTGAGCTCGCCGGTGGCGGCTCCGGTGACCCGCGAGACCAGTTCATGGGCCTCGTCGACGATCAGCACCTCGTGCTGCGGGAGGACGGGGGCGCCTTCGATCGCGTCGATCGCGAGCAGCGCGTGGTTGGTGACGACGACGTCGGCCAGCTTGGCGCGCTCGCGGGCCGCCTCGGCGAAACACTCCGCTCCGTAGGCGCACTTCTGGGCGCCCAGGCACTCGCGGGAGGACACGGAGACCTGTGCCCAGGCGCGGTCGGAGACTCCGGGCGTGAGGTCGTCGCGATCGCCGTTCTCGGTCTCGTCCCTCCAGTCGCGCAGCCGCAGCAGGTCCTGGCCCAGCTTGCTGGTCGGCGCCGCCGCCTCGAACTGGTCGAACAGGCCCTCCTCCTCGTCCTGCGGCATGCCCTCGTGGAGTCGGTGCAGGCACAGGTAGTTCGATCTGCCCTTGAGCATCGCGAACTGGGGGCGGCGGCGCAGCAGGGGATGCAGTGCGTCGACCGTGCGCGGCAGGTCGCGCTCCGCCAGCTGGCGTTGGAGCGCGAGGGTGGCGGTCGCGACGACCACACGCTCCCCGTGCGCGAGCGCGGGCACCAGGTAGCCGAGCGACTTTCCGGTACCGGTGCCGGCCTGGACCAGCAGATGGGAGCCGTCGTCGATCGCCTCCGCGACGGCTTCGGCCATGGTCACCTGGCCGGGGCGCTCCGAACCGCCGACGGCAGTGACGGCAGCATGCAGGAGTTCGGGGAGTGAGGGCTTCGTCATAGCGCGACCAACCCTACGGGGCGGGACTGACAACCGGGCGATCACGGTTGCGGGAGGGAGTGGATCAAGACGCCGGGGCTTTCGGAAGGGGGCGGGTTTCGTCCGGGTGGCGATCGGACGGAGACCAGGTCGGATCGGACGGAGACCGCGCCGGATCGGAACGGGGGTCGGATCGGAACGGGGGTCGGATCGGAACGGACGGGGATTGGTTCGGCCCAGGTGGAACCGGATCGGGCCGTCGGGCCGTCGGGCCGTCGGGCCGTCGGGCCGTCGGGCCGTCGGGCCGTCGGGCCGTCGGGCCGTCGGGCCGTCGGGCCGTCGGGCCGAGCGGTGTACCGAAAGCGATGGCGCTGCCACGGGGCGCTACAGCAGTTCGCGTGCGGAACGGTCCCGGACCATGAGGGCGGCCCGCTTGGCGGGCAGGTCGACCTCGGCGGAGAACCGGAATCCAGCGCTCAGGAAAGCGGCTACGGAGGCGGTGTTGCGAAGGTCCGGTTCGGCGACGACGCGGGCGCAGGCGGGGCGCTTGTCGAGTACGAGGTCGGCGACGGCCCGGATGAGGGTGCTGCCCACCCCTCGTCCTCGGTCGACGACGTCACCGATGAGCAGGTGGATGCCGGTGTCGTGCGGTCGGGCGGGGTAGCGGCGGGCCAGGGGGTCGAGGTCCGCCCGGTAGATCTCCCAGTAGCTCATCGGGGTGCCGTCCAGTAGGCCGAGACAGGGCACGCTGCGTCCGTCGCCGTCGAGTTGGGCGCGCAGGTGGTCCTCGGTCAGTGCCCGGGGGCCGGCCAGTTCCCAGAATTCCGCGACCGCGGGGTCGTTCATCCAGCCGCTGATGAGCGGGAGGTCTCGCTCGCAAAGGACAGGGGCGAGGTGGAAGACGCCCACGGGGGTACGGATCCGCCCCCAGTCGCCGACACGGTCTAGGAGATCGTCACGTTCGACCGCGTCCGCCTCGGCGCAGAGCGCGAGGAACTCCGCGGGGAGGCGGAGGTCGAGGGTGTCCTCGGCGTCCGTGCCGGAGCTCCGGCCGGTACCGGTGCCCGGGGTGGAACCGGGGGCCGTCGCGGTGTCGGCGTTCGCATCCGTGGGCCGCACGCGGACGCTCCTCTCAGGAGACGGGGTGGGTCATGTTCCTCAGCGGTGAAGGGAGTTGGCGACGGTCGGAATGGAAGAGGAGGTACTGGCGATCAGGAGTGCAGGGGGTTGGCGATGGTGACGTAGACGGACTGGGTGTCGACCGGGCCGACGAGTTCGTCGAGGCCGTGCAGGCGGGTCAGGAGGTTGGCCTAGCAGCGCAGGACGGGTGAGTCGAGCAGGCGGGTCGGCAGGGAGGTGCGCAGCCGGGCGGGACCGGAGGCGACGTCACGGAGGAAGCGTCGGAAGGCGGACAGCAACAGCCGTTCGTCGGCGAGACCTTGGGAGCCGAACGCCCCGATGAGACCGAGCACGTTGTTGATCGCGAGGTAGTACGCGAAGCGTTCGTCGGTGACCTCGTCGGAGACGAAGGTGTCGCTGTGCTCGCCGATGCCGGGCAGGCGGGCGTCGAGTTCCGCGCGCCGGGACGCCCGGAAGTAGTAGCCCTGGTTGTCGCGGTAGCGGCCCCCTGCGGGCCAGCCCGCGCCGTCCAGCAGGAGCAGGGTGTTCTGCTGGTGGGCCTCCAGGGCGATGCCTGCCTCGCCGTCCAGCCACAGCACGGGACGGACGATCTGCTCCAGGTACCGCAGGAACCACTCCGCGGCGACTGCTTCACGGGACCGGCCGGTCCGCTCGGCGAGACCGGTGACGACCTCGGCCAGCCGGGACCGCAGCGGAGGCGCACCGGACGCGGAGCGGCTGGGGAGGCCGAAGTGGTCGGTCGGTGAAGTCGCCTGCGGTCCACCGGCGTTGACCCTCCGCCCGCTGTACGGCCTGGGCGAGACGAGCCCGGCGACACAGGAGACGTCGTCGGACGGGCTGAACGGGTTGTGCCGGATGACCACATCGATTCCGGCCAGGGGCGCACGGGTACCGACCGCACCCCCTTGGCCGCGTTCAGCGGAGCCCCCGTCCGCCGGAGCGTCGACGGCCAGCCAGGCCGGATCGCGGACGATGTCGAAGCCCGGGTGGACGGCCTGCCACTGCTGGGACAGGCCGCTGCGCAGCAGGCGGTGCACTTCCACGCCGCGATGGAGTTCCTTGCGGAGGTTCTCCCGGCGGGAGTTGGTGATAAGGAGGCCCAGGGACAGCTTGAGCATGGCGGGGGCGCCGGACTGATGGACGGTTCGTACGGAGGACGTGGGGTTCCACGGGGTGCCGTAGGGGCCGAGGTCCTGGATCGATCCGGCGTCGATCAGGGCTGCGACGTCGGCACGGTGTCGGATCTCGCGCCACTGCCAGGGGTGCAGGGGAAGCGCGGTGTGTCCGGCGGGCAACGGCAGCCCGGTTCCGGCGAGTCGGGCCGTGAGGTGGGCGGCGGAGACAGGTCGGCCGCGCTCGGTCCAGGCCGAGTCGGTGGCGAGGACGGAGGGGGCGACGGCCAGCCAGTGCAGTGCGAAGGAGCCGCGCAACTCCGGTGAGTACAGCCGGACTTCGGCCTCGGAGAGACCCTCGCGACTCTTGGGGGTCGGGTGGAGCGGGTGTCCGAGGAGGAGCGCCTGTTCGGCGGAGAGGAAGAGATCGGGGCCGTCGGCCGGGCGTGCGCGGCGGTCGGTGATGAAGGTGACGGTACGCCGGAGGGAGTCGGCCACGCGGGCCACCAGATCGGTGCCGGTGTCGGATGTCGCCTCGGCTGCCACCGCCGCTTCCTGTGCGGAGTCCCCGTCGCGCGCGGCCGTCTCCCTGACGAGCAGCGCCGCGACCGTCACCGCGTCGGCCGGTGGTGCGCCGTGGGGAGCGCCGGACAGGTACGGAAGGCCGAAGCGGTGCCAGCCGGTCGGGGACCAGTACTGGACCTGGGCGTGCAGGGCCGTGCCGCTGGCGGGGAGGGGGACGCGGAGGGTGCCGTCGTCGGGGGCGCGGAGGTTGGTCTCCCGCGCCCAGCAGCGCAGCAGGTTCTCAACAGCCGCGGCCTGGGCGGCGGTTCGGGGGTCCGGATGCTCCAGAAGCTCGGCACCCGCGCCCCGGGGACGGTTCACTTCCGGGCTGCGCGGCTGCTGTTGGGGAACGGACTCGGCCGACGCCACTGCCAGGGTGTGCGGGTGGGAGTGACTGTCAGCGGTGGATGTGGGGTTCAAGACTGTTCCTCGGGATGTGAGATCTCGCGTCGCCCCGGGCACAGCGGACCACGCGTCGACAGCAGCCCCCTCCGCCCCTGTCGAAGCCAACTCCCGTACCGCCCAACGGGTTACGGGTTGCTTCAAGATCCTTGCCGTAGCGAAACCGTTGCCGTTCCGTCGGAAGTCCCCCACAGCGAGCGCATAGTGTGTGATGCCGTTCCCGTAGGTCGTGAGTTCAGCGTGAACTCACCATGAGTTCCGGCTGAGATGACAGCCGTGGCGCACCAACCGTTCACTCCAGGGGGAGTCAAGACCATGCGATCGATACGGCCGTCCTTCACCACCCGGCGTGGCAGGGGTGCGCGTCGCGGAACCACCCCTGTGCTGGCCGCCGTTGCCCTCGCCTCGGCGCTCGCGCTCACGGCGACGGCCTGCGGTTCCGGTGACACCAAGGCGGACGGGCAGTCCACGGCGTCGGCGACCAGCGGTGACACCGGCGACGGCAAGATCAAGATCCCGGACGACATCAAGAACAAGCTCAAAGAGCACGGGATCGACATCGACAAGTGGAAGAACGGCGCCTGGAAGAACTGGGACAAGGACGACTGGCTGCGCGAGGCCAACGACTACATCAACCCGATCATCGACGGGTTGTGGAGTTCCGGCCGGATGCGGGACGCCAACGACCCGGACAAGGGTGTCGACACCAACGACATCTCCGGTGACCAGGGCGTGACCGACCCGACGCCCGCGGTGGTGGACGCGAAGGCCGTGTCGCCTACGTACCACGCCAACGCGGCGACGGCGGGCAAGGTGTTCTTCGACGCCCCCCAAGGCACGATGGTCTGCTCGGCGACGGTCGTGGAGGACCCGGCGCACCCGGGCAAGTCCAACCTGGTGTGGACAGCGGGGCATTGCGTGCACGCGGGCAAGAACGGCGGCTGGTACCGCAACCTCGCGTTCGTGCCGTCGTACAACAACTCCGGTATGACGACAGCCCAGTTGGAGACGGCCTCCCGGGCCCAGGTCGCGCCGTACGGGGTGTGGTGGGCCGACTGGGCGCAGACCTCGCAGCAGTGGATCGACCAGGGCGGCGAGACGGGCGGGCAGGGTTCGTCGTACGACTACGCCGTGATCCATGTGACGCCCGAGAAGGGCAGCGGGGGCAAGTCCCTTGAGGAGACGGTCGGTTCGGCGCTGCCGGTGAACTTCGACGCGCCCGCCGTGCCGAAGGTGTCGAGCATCACGGCGACCGGCTACCCCGCGGCGAAGCCGTACGACGGTTCGACGCTGTACCAGTGCGCGGACAAGCCGGGGCGGCTGTCGATCAGCGCCTCGGACCCGACGATGTACCGCATCGGGTGCAGCATGACCGGTGGTTCGTCCGGCGGCGGCTGGGTGGAGACGGGCACGGACGGCAAGCCCGCGCTGGTGTCCAACACCTCGATCGGCCCGGTGACTTCGGGCTGGCTGGCAGGCCCGCGGCTGGGCGATGTGGCCAAGGGCGTGTACGACTCGGTCAGCAAGAAGTACGCGGGGCAGTAGACACGCCTGAGGCTCGCCCCGGGTGATCCGGGACGAGCCTCAGGACTTACTGCGCTACGACCGTCAGGCCAGCGGTGCCGGGACGTACGGCGCGAGTTCCGCCGCCAGTTCCTCGTGGACGCGCACCTTGAGCTGGGTGCCCTCCGGGGTGTGCTCCTCGGAGATCACCTCGCCCTCGGAGTGGGCGCGGGCGACCAGCTTGCCGTGGGTGTACGGCACGAGCGCCTCGATCTCGACCGAGGGGCGCGGCAGTTCGGCGTCGATGAGCGCGAGCAGCTCTTCGATGCCCTGGCCGGTGCGGGCCGAGACGGCGATGGAACGCTTCTCGTTCCGCATCAGTCGCTGGAGCGTCAACGGGTCCGCCGCGTCCGCCTTGTTGATGATCACGATCTCGGGCACCTTGGTGGCGCCGACGTCCCGGATCACCTCGCGTACGGCGGCCAGCTGCTCCTCGGGGACCGGGTGCGAACCGTCGACCACGTGCAGGATCAGATCGGCGTCGCCGACCTCCTCCATCGTGGAGCGGAAGGCCTCGACCAGGTGGTGCGGCAGGTGCCGGACGAATCCGACGGTGTCGACCAGCGTGTAGAGCCGTCCGCCCGGTGTCTCGGCCCGGCGCACGGTCGGGTCGAGGGTCGCGAACAGCGCGTTCTCGACCAGGACGCCCGCGCCCGTGAGGCGGTTGAGCAGGGACGACTTGCCGGCGTTGGTGTAGCCGGCGATCGCGACCGAGGGCACCTTGTGGCGACGGCGCTCCTGGCGCTTGATGTCACGGCCGGTCTTCATGTCCGCGATCTCCCGGCGCATCTTCGCCATCTTCTCGCGGATACGGCGCCGGTCCGTCTCGATCTTGGTCTCACCGGGACCACGGGTGGCGAGGCCGCCGCCCGAGCCGCCGCCCATCTGACGGGACAGCGACTGACCCCAGCCGCGGAGCCTCGGCAGCATGTACTGCATCTGCGCGAGCGCGACCTGCGCCTTGCCCTCCCGAGACTTGGCGTGCTGGGCGAAGATGTCGAGGATCAGGGCCGTACGGTCGATGACCTTGACCTTGACGACGTCTTCGAGGTGGATCAGCTGGCCCGGGCTCAGCTCACCGTCGCAGACGACGGTGTCGGCGCCGGTCTCCAGGACGATGTCCCGCAGTTCGTTGGCCTTGCCGGAACCGATGTAGGTGGCCGCGTCGGGCTTGTCGCGGCGCTGGACGACACCGTCGAGAACGAGCGCGCCCGCGGTCTCCGCGAGGGCGGCCAGCTCGGCTAGCGAGTTCTCCGCGTCCTGAGCCGTTCCCGTGGTCCAGACGCCGACGAGTACGACGCGCTCCAGGCGGAGCTGCCGGTACTCGACCTCGGTGACGTCCTCAAGCTCGGTGGAGAGGCCCGCGACACGGCGCAGGGCCGCGCGCTCGGAGCGGTCGAACTGGTCGCCGTCCCGGTCTCCGTCGATCTCGTGGCTCCAGGCGACGTCCTCTTCCATCAGGGCATCGGCCCGAAGACCTTCGGGGTAGGTGTGCGCGGAGCGCTCAGTGTCCTGGGAAGGGGAAGAAGAGGAGGTCATTGGGTCCTTACGTCGATGGGAGTCCTGCGAAGGTCATATCGTGCGAGTGCCCCCGGAGATTCCCGGTGACCGGAGATTCCGGGCGATCCGCTCCGCCGACCCGACGATGGTCGCACGGCACGGATCGCCCCGTCACGGCCTTATTTCGCGGGTGCCTGCGACACCCAGTCCGGGTGACCCGGCATCGGCGGGGTCTTCTCGCCGTAGAGCCAGGCCTTGAAGAAGTCGCCCAGGTCTCGGCCGGAGATCGCGGAGGCGAGGTCCTCGAAGTCGGCGGTGGTGGCCGTGCCGTCCCGGTGGACGCTCACCCAGGTGCGCTCCAGGCGCTCGAAGGCGGGGCGGCCGATCTCCTGGCGCAGCGCGTAGAGGACGAGGGCGGCGCCGTCGTAGACGTTGGGGCGGAAGATACTGATCTTCTGGCCGGGCGCGGGCGCCTTGGGGAGCGCAGGTGGTCCGCCGGCGGCGCGCCAGCCGTCGGAGGCGCCGTAGGCGGCCTTCATCCGCGTCTCCATGGGCTTGTTCACCTTCTCCTCCGCGTACAGCTCCTCGTACCAGGTGGCGTGTCCCTCGTTGAGCCACAGGTCGGACCAGGTGCGGGGGCTGACGCTGTCGCCGAACCACTGGTGGGACAGCTCGTGCACCATGATCGACTCGACGTACCACTTGGGGTAGGCGGGCTCGGTGAAGAGATCTCTCTCGAAGAGAGAGATCGTCTGGGTTTCGAGTTCGAAGCCGGTGGACGCGTCGGCCATGAGCAGGCCGTACGTCTCGAAGGGGTACCGGCCGACCTTGCCCTCCATCCAGGCGATCTGGTCGGGGGTCTTCTTGAGCCACGGTTCGAGCTGCTTGGCGTCCTTGGCGGGTACGACGTCGCGCATCGGCAGGTCGTGCGGCCCGGTGCGGTGCAGTACGGCGGAGCGACCGATGGACACCTGGGCGAGTTCGGTGGCCATGGGGTGCTGGGTGCGGTACGTCCAGGTGGTGTTCGGACCGGCCTTGTCGACGCCGGCCGGCAGTCCGTTGGCGACGGCCGTGTAGGCGTTGGGCGCGGTGACCCTGATGGTGAACATCGCCTTGTCGGAGGGATGGTCGTTGCACGGGAACACCAGGTGCGCGGCATCGGCCTGGTTGGCCATCGCCAGCCCGTCCTTGGTGCGCACCCAGCCGCCGTCCTGCCCCTTGGCGGAGACGGGGTCGCTGGTGTGCCGCACGGTGATCCGCGTCCAACTCCCCTGGGCCAGCGGCTCCTCGGGCGTCACCACCAGGTCCTCGCCGGCGCTGGCGAACGTGGCCGGCCGCCCGTCGACCTCGACCGAGTCCACGGTCCCGTGCGCGAAGTCGAGGTTGATCCGGTCCAGGGACTCCGTGGTCCACGCGTCGATGGTGGTGACGGCCCGGAGCGGCTTGGTGTTGGTGCCGGGATAGGTGAAGGAGAGGTCGTACGACGCCACGTCGTAGCCCGGGTTGCCCAGGTCGGGGAAGAGGCGGTCCCCGACGCCCAGAGGCGTGGGCGGAGCGCTCGCGGCGACGAGGCAGACGGACACGGCGGAGGCGAGCAGAGCCGCCTTCAGCCGTCGGGGAGCCCTGGTACCGGCCCCAGGGGTGGCGGTGCGGGGGGTGAGCAGCATGGACCACCGCTACCAGCGCGCGCGTACCGCACGTCGACGACTCGCGCCCGGCCCACTCGAACGAGGTCTTCCGGGGGCCCACGGGGCGCCGGGCACGCCGGAGGCGCGCGCCCCGAGAGACGCGGAGCCGCGGGCCTGAGTCGGTGTCAGAAGGCCGTCGTGTGGTGCTGCGCGCGGCTCACGTCGTAGACGCCCGGCACGTTGCGCATCGCCCGCATGAGGGCCGGGAGGTGCGCGGCGTCCGGGAGTTGGAGGGTGTAGGTATGGCGGACGCGCTGCTGGCTCGGGGGTTCGACCGTCGCCGAGACGATCTCGGCGCCCTCCAGGGCCATGGCCTCGGTGAGGTCGGCCAGCAGATGCGGGCGGCCGAACGATTCGGCTACCAGCGTCACCCGGCACTCGGTGGTGTCGCCCCAGCGCACACCGACCTCCGCGCGCCCCACGCTCTTCATGTGCGCCACCGCGCTGCACTCGACGCGGTGGACGGTCACGACGCCGCCGCGCACCGAGAATCCGGTGACCTCGTCGGGCGGTACGGGCGTACAGCAGCCGGCGAGCCGTACGGTCGCGCCGGGCTGGTCGACGACAGGAGTGGCGGGGTTGCCGGCGGGGGCGTCTTCGGCGGCCGGTGGCGCCGATCGTACGGTCTGCGTGTCCGGGGCCGCCGTGTCCGGCTCGGTGCCCTCCGCGTCGCCGCTGCCCGGGTGTGCCGTGAGCCACCGTTGGATGGCGATCCGGGCGGCGGGGGTGTGCGCGTGCTCCAGCCACTCCCTGGAGGGCTCGGAGGCCGGGTCCTGGCCCATGAGCGGCTGGACGGTGTCGCCGTCCCGCAGAACGGTGCTGAGGGTCGCCAGACGGCCGTTGACGCGGGCGCCGATGCAGGCGTGGGCGTCCTCGCCGTACTGCGCGTACGCGGCGTCCACACAGGTCGCGCCGTCGGGCAGGCCCAGGGTGCCGCCGTCGGGCCGGAACACGGTGATCTCGCGGTCCTGGGCGAGGTCCTCGCGGAGCGTCGACCAGAAGGTGTCGGGGTCGGGCGCGCCCTCCTGCCAGTCGAGGAGGCGGGACAGCCAGCCGGGCCGGGTGGGGTCGGCGCGCTCCCCGTCGCTGGTGGCCTGTTGCTCCTCCGAAGGAGGAGCGTAGGGATTGCCGAGCGCGATGACGCCGGCCTCGGCGACCTTGTGCATCTGGTGGGTGCGGATGAGGACTTCGACGACCTGGCCGTCCGTGTGGGCGACGGCGGTGTGCAGCGACTGGTAGAGGTTGAACTTCGGTACGGCGATGAAGTCCTTGAACTCCGAGACGACGGGCTTCAGGCAGGTGTGCAGTTCGCCGAGGACGCCGTAACAGTCCGCGTCCTCGTTCACCAGCACCAGGAGACGGCCGAAGTCGGCGCCGCGCAGCCTGCCGCGCTTGCGGGCGACGCGGTGCACGGAGACGAAGTGCCGTGGCCGGATGAGGACTTCGGCCTGGATGCCGGCGTCGCGCAGGACGGTGCGCACCTCGTCGGTGACCTCGGCGAGCGGGTCGTCCGCGCGGGAGGCGTTGTCGACGATCAACTCGCGTGTGTGGTCGTACTCCTCGGGGTGGAGGATCGCGAAGACCAGGTCTTCCAGTTCGGTCTTGAGCGCCTGGACGCCGAGCCGTTCGGCGAGCGGGATGAGGACGTCCCGGGTGACCTTGGCGATACGGGCCTGCTTCTCGGGGCGCATCACGCCCAGGGTGCGCATGTTGTGCAGCCGGTCGGCGAGTTTGATCGACATCACGCGGACGTCGCTGCCGGTGGCGACGAGCATCTTGCGGAAGGTCTCGGGCTCGGCGGCGGCGCCGTAGTCGACCTTCTCCAACTTCGTTACGCCGTCGACGAGATAGCGCACCTCTGCGCCGAACTCCTCGCCGACCTGATCGAGTGTCACTTCCGTGTCCTCGACGGTGTCGTGGAGCAGAGAGGCCGTCAACGTCGTGGTCTCCGCGCCGAGTTCGGCGAGGATCAGGGTCACCGCGAGCGGGTGCGTGATGTACGGCTCGCCGCTCTTGCGCATCTGGCCGCGGTGCGAGGACTCGGCCAGGACCCAGGCGCGGCGCAGCGGTTCGAGGTCGGCGTCGGGGTGGTGGGCGCGATGCGCCTCGGCGACATGGCCGATGGCGTCGGGCAGTCGGTCGCGGGCCGTGGGGCCGAGCAGGGCGGCCCGGCCGAGCCGGCGCAGGTCGATCCGGGGGCGGGCCTTCCTGCGGGGCGCTGTGTTGGTCACAGGGCCTGGGCTCGCAGGGTTCGTGGCCTCCGCACTCATGGGCACCTCCGGCTGCTTGACCGGCGGACGGGTGCCCCATGGCGGACTCGGCTCAGGGGATGGTGACGATCCCCCGTCCGGGCCGGTGCTTGATGCTACCGAGCCCACCACGTGCGACTGACCGCCTCTCGCCGAGCGTGAAACGGATCACCCATTCGAGCGAAGGTCGGGAGGTTTACGGTTTTGCGCCACACTCTGTCGGGTCAGCCGTGCTTTCAAGCCGAGCCGGACGCCGGAGACTTCGGATCAGGGCATCCGGAGCGGCCAGGACTACGAATCACCCGTTCAGCGGATGGCGTTTTCCAGCCATTCGGTATCGATCTCGCCCTCGGCGACGATCACCGCGGGACCGGTCATCTCGATCCGGCCGTCGGGCCACTCGGTGATCACGAGTGTTCCGCCGGGTACGTCGACGGTGTAGACCGCCTGTGTTCCGGTGACGGCCGGGTCGGCGCCGTCGCGCCGGGCGGCGGCCACGGCGACCGCGCACGCGCCCGTGCCGCACGAGCGGGTCTCGCCCGCACCGCGCTCGTGTACCCGTATGGCCACGTGGCCGGGGCCCCGGTCGACCACGAACTCGACGTTCACACCCTGCGGGTAGGCGGTGGTCGGGCTGAAGGGCGGCGGGGAGTACAGGTCTCCGGCGTGCGCGAGGTCGTCGACGAAGGCGACCGCGTGCGGGTTGCCCATGTTCACGTTCCGCGCGGGCCAGCTGCGCTCGCCGACGCTCACCGTGACATCCCCTTCGGGGAGAAGCGCCTTGCCCATGCCGACCGTGACGTCACCGTCCTTGGCCAGGTGGACGGTCTTGACTCCCCCACGCGTGGCGACCGCGATGTCCCCTGCGGCCACATGTCCGGCGCGCTGGAGATAGCGCGCGAACACACGCACTCCGTTGCCGCACATCTCGGAGACCGAGCCGTCGCCGTTGCGGTAGTCCATGAACCACTCCGCCTCGGCCGCCATGTCCCGCGCCTCGGGGTGCGCGGCGGACCGCACGGCATGCAGCAGTCCGTCCCCGCCGATGCCCGCGCGGCGGTCGCACAGGGCGGCCACGGCGGCCGGGGGGAGGTCGATGACGTTCTCGGGGTCCGGGACGATCACGAAGTCGTTCTCGGTGCCGTGCCCCTTGAGGAAGGCGATCCGCGTGCTCATGCGTCGATCGTACGGGGTGGCTAGGACATCCCGACGGCCAGTTGTGACCGACCTCGACGGCCGGCCTCCATGAGTGCTGCGACCGGCCTCGGCGGCTAGCGGAGCCTGGCCACGCGCCACACGGCGAGCACCACGACCACGGCCACCATCAGGGCGTAGGCGATGACGACCCGCCAGTCCAGGCGGCGCTCGGAGCCGCGCTGCGGGAAGCCGGGCAAGGTGTGGCCGACGCGGCGGGCCGCGGTCATGCCCCAGCCGGCCGCGCAGGAGCAGATCAGCAGGCCCAGCATGGCGATCACGGCCCCGCTGTCGCCGAAGTCGAAGGCGAGCGGGAAGGCGAACATCAGGGAGCCGACGGCGGCCAGGGCCACGATGGGGGCGAGCTGCCAGATGCGCAAGCGACGCTGCGGGCGCAGCTCGACCTCGACCTCGGGTCCCGCGTACATCTCGTCGGGCCCGGGACCGTCGGCGGTGACGCCGCCCTGGATCTCGTCCGGGCCGTCCGGGCTCAGTCGGCCGTCGACCTCTTCCGGTTCACCGCGGTCCGCGGTGACCTGCTCAGGGCCTTCTGCGGTGTCGCGAGGGCCGGCCTCCATCGCCACGCGCCCTCCCAACTCGGACTCCACTTGGTCGATCGAAGCTCGATGATGGCACGCCCCCGGAGGCCGTAACCGCGGCTGGAGCGTCCCGATGCCATGACGTGATCAGGCTGTGACCGGTCGTTCGAGCAACGCCAGTGCCAGGTGCGGAAGTTCTGTGAGATCGGCCGCAGCCCCACTCAACCAGTGCACCCGGGGATCGCGTCTGAACCACGAATCCTGGCGGCGCGCGAAGCGCTTGGTGGCCCGCACGGTCTCCGCGCGCGCCTCCTGTTCCGTGCACTCCCCCGCGAGCGCCGCGAGCACCTGCTGATAGCCGAGCGCGCGGGACGCGGTGACCCCCTCGCGCAGACCCCGCGCCTCCAGCTCCCGCACCTCGTCGACGAGTCCCGCGCTCCACATCCGGTCGACCCGGCGCGCGATGCGCTCGTCGAGTTCGGGGCGGGCCACGTCGACGCCGATCTGGACGGTGTCGTAGACCGAGTCGTGGCCCGGGAGGTTGGCGGTGAAGGGCTTGCCGGTGATCTCGATGACCTCCAGGGCGCGGACGATACGGCGGCCGTTGCTGGGCAGGATCGCGTGCGCGGCCTCGGGGTCGGCGGCGGCCAGGCGGGCGTGCAGGGCGCCGGAGCCGCGCAGTGCGAGCTCCTCCTCCAGGCGGGCCCGGACCTCGGGGTCGGTGCCGGGGAACTCCAGGTTGTCGACGGCCCCGCGCACGTACAGTCCGGAGCCGCCGACCAGGATCGGCCAGCGGCCCTCGGCGAGCAGGGAGTCGATGTGCTCGCGGGCGAGGCGCTGGTACTCGGCGACGGACGCCGTGACGGTGACCTCCCAGACGTCCAGGAGGTGGTGCGGGATGCCGCCGCGCTCCTCGGGCGTCAGCTTGGCGGTGCCGATGTCCATCCCTCGGTAGAGCTGCATGGAGTCGGCGTTGACGACCTCGCCACCTAGGCGCTGGGCCAGGAAGACGCCCAGATCGGACTTTCCGGCCGCGGTCGGTCCGACGACGGCGATGACTCGGGGGGCGGGGTGTGCGCTGCTCACGTTCCCAGTCTCGCAAACGTCGGACCTCGCCTCGAACGAGTTACGTGTCGGCACCCGTGCGGGGTCGTTGCCCGTTTCGAGATGTCCCGCCGCCGGTTTCCGGAGGCGGCGACCGGGCGACGCAAACGGACGCGCCGGGCTACGCGGGATTTCGCCCGCACGAGTAACGTATGGAGTGGATATGGGAGTATTTGACCGACTTCTTCGGAGGTCGAAGGCTACGGAGGAGGCGTCGACCGCCGAAGCCCGGGCCGACAGGGAGACGGCCGAGGACTTCTCGGCCGAACCGGCGGACGAGGTGTCGGAGGCCGAGGCGGGGGCAGGCGTTCAGGAAGCGGCCAAGACGACGGCGACGGAGGCCCTCGCGGCCGCGGACGGCGTCGAGATCCCCAAGCAGCAGTCCGCCGAAGAGGCCGCCGACAACGAGGCCGGTGAAGGCGCCCGCACGTAACCGCCCCGCGTGAAAGGTGAACCATGGGTCTGATGGACAGTTTGAAGGCCAAACTCGCCCCGGCGAAGGACAAGGTCTCGGGCCTCGCGCAGCAGCACGGAGGCAAGATCGAGAGCGGCCTCGACAAGGCCGCGAAGATGGTCGACGAGAAGACCAAGGGCAAGTACAGCGACAAGATCCAGACGGGCACGGGCAAGGCCAAGGACGCCATGGACCGACTCGCGCACAAGGACGACGCGGGGAGCGCGGGAAGCACGGGGCCGGAGCGCGGCGGCACGACCGCACCGCCGGACTCGCCCCCGCCGACCACCTGAACAGCACCCGCACATCGATCGGCGGACGGCCGCGGAGCACTCGGCTACCCGGCCGTCCGCCGTTTCACGGCTGAGCCGTGTTCACGGCGGGCTTCGCGGCTACGCCGCTTTCACGACGCCGCGCACGGCCGGACCACGTGCACGGTTGCATCGCGTTGTCCGCTGCACCGCGTTCTCGGCCGACCGCGACGCGCTATCGACTGCACTACGTCCGCGACCGCACCACGTCCACAGCAGCACCACGTCCACGGCTACACCGTGTTCTCGGCCGCGCCGCGTCTACGACCAGGTCGCGACCAGGTATCCGACCCCGTACGGCGCGTCCTCGTACAGCAGCGCGCCGCCGAGCTCCGCGCCCTCCGCCGCGCCCGCGAGGACCTGCCAGGGGGCGCGGCCGGAGGCCTTCAGCTCGTACGCCAGCTCGGCGTCCAGCGCCTTGAGGGCGGGCACGTCCGCCGCACCCAGCGCTCGCGCGACCTCGGCGTCGAAGGGTGCCGCGCGCTCGTCGAGATAGCCCGGCGCCTTCAGCGTCCGGCACGCACTGGCGTCGCCCATCACCAGCAGGGCGACCCGCTCGGCCTGCGCGACGATGTCCCTCCCGACTTCGATACACCGCTCGGCCACGAGAGGTTCCCCCACACCGAGTCCCTCGATCGGGGCGTCGGACCAGCCGGTCCGCTCCAGCAGCCACGCGGCGACGGCGAGCGAGGGGGGAAGTACCCCCTCCGAGACGGCGGCCACGTCCCTCCCGAGGCGTACGTCGAGGTCCACTCCGAAGCCGCGGAACGACCCCCGGGTGCCCTCGGGATGCGGCCCGCGCCCGCTCTGCTCGGCAGGCCCGACAACCACCAGACGGTCGGGCCGGGCGGCAGCGAGTACCCCGAGCGCGTCGGTGCACGCGGCACGCGCGGCATCCAGCTCGGACGCGGCACCGGCGGCGACGTCGGGGACGAGAAGCGGGGGGCAGGGGCAGACCGCGGCGGCTACGAGCATGGCCGGAACATTAACAAGGAGCACCGACAGTCCACCTGGCCACGCCGTCGGGCACGGCACGCACAGCCGTCAGGCGTGAGGACGGCCGTGCGGCGCGGGGAGCCCCGCCCCCGCACGTCGACTCAGTCGCAGCCGCAACCGCTCCCCGTGGCGACCGGCAGGGGCGCGGGGGCGCCGATCTTCGGGAGGCCCAGCATCACGCCGGCCGGCTTGGCGGCCTCGGCCGCGTTCCGCTTCTCCCAGGCGTCGCCCGCGCGCGTGGGACGCACGCTCCGGGTGGGGCCCTCCGCGAGGAGGTGGTGCGGGGCTGCGTAGGTGATCTCGACCGTCACCACGTCACCGGGGCGGACGTCCTGGTCCGGCTTGGTGAAGTGGACGAGACGGTTGTCGGGGGCGCGTCCGGAGAGGCGGTGGGTGGCGCCGTCCTTGCGGCCCTCGCCCTCGGCGACCATCAGCTCCAGGGTGCGGCCGACCTGCTTCTTGTTCTCGTCCCAGGAGATCTCCTCCTGGAGGGCGACCAGACGCATGTAGCGCTCCTGGACGACTTCCTTGGGGATCTGGTTCTCCATGGTCGCGGCCGGGGTGCCGGGCCGCTTGGAGTACTGGAACGTAAACGCTTGCGCGAAGCGGGCCTCGCGGACCGCGTGCATCGTCTGCTGGAAGTCCTCCTCGGTCTCCCCGGGGAAGCCCACGATGATGTCGGTGGTGATGGCGGCGTGCGGGATGGCCGCGCGGACCTTCTCGATGATCCCCAGGTACCGCTCCTGGCGGTAGGACCGGCGCATGGCCTTCAGGATCGGGTCGGAACCGGACTGCATCGGCATGTGCAGCTGTGGCATCACGTTCGGCGTCTCGGCCATCGCGGCGATGACGTCGTCGGTGAAGTCACGAGGGTGCGGGGACGTGAAGCGGACGCGCTCCAGGCCGTCGATGGTCCCGCAGGCCCGCAGCAGCTTGCTGAAGGCCTCGCGGTCGCCGATGTCGGAGCCGTACGCGTTGACGTTCTGGCCGAGCAGGGTGATCTCGGAGACGCCCTCGCCGACCAGGGCCTCGATCTCGGCGAGGATGTCGCCGGTGCGGCGGTCCTTCTCCTTGCCGCGCAGGGCCGGGACGATGCAGAAGGTGCACGTGTTGTTGCAGCCGACGGAGATCGACACCCAGGCCGCGTAGGCGCTCTCGCGCCGGGTCGGCAGCGTCGAGGGGAAGGCCTCCAGGGACTCCGCGATCTCGATCTGTGCCTCTTCCTGGACGCGTGCGCGTTCCAGCAGGACGGGCAGCTTGCCGATGTTGTGCGTGCCGAAGACGACGTCCACCCAGGGCGCCTTCTTCACGATGGTGTCGCGGTCCTTCTGCGCGAGGCAGCCGCCGACCGCGATCTGCATCCCGGGACGCTTGGTCTTCATCGGGGCGAGCCGGCCGAGGTTGCCGTAGAGCTTGTTGTCGGCGTTCTCGCGCACGGCGCAGGTGTTGAAGACGACGACGTCCGCGTCCCCGTCCGAGCCCTCGGGCGCGCGCACGTAACCGGCACCTTCCAGGAGACCGGAGAGCCGTTCGGAATCGTGGACGTTCATCTGGCACCCGTAGGTGCGTACTTCGTACGTTTTGACGTCCACTGCCCCGCTCCGGTCACCGCTGCTCATGCGACAAGGGTAGGCGGTGCCGGGAGTGACTCCTTCTGCGACTGAGAACCGCCGTGGCTCACGTCACTCGGAGCCACGGCCGGAATCCGGTGTTCCGCCGCTCCACCCCTGTTTGCGCAGCACCCCATGGACATCCGGCGTCTCGTAGTGCTCGCCCTTGAGGACCTTGCCGTCGGCCCTGCGGGCGATCTCGCCGTCCGGGCCGATCTTGGTCATGTTGGAGCGGTGGACCTCGGCGATCACCGCGTCGAGGTCCATGCCGTGGACGAGGGCCGTGCCGTAGGCGACGTAGACGACGTCGGCCAGTTCGTGCGCCAGTCGGTCGAGGGGGCCGCTCACCGAGACCTCGGCGACCTCCGCGGCCTCCTCGGCGAGCAGTTCACCGCGGTGGGCGGCGAGGTCGGGGGCGACCTCGGTGGGTGTGCTGCGGGCGTCGAGCCCGAAGGCCAGGTGGAATTCGCGGACCAGGTCGGCGGGCGAAGAACTCATGCCACGACCCTAGCGGCCGCCACTGACAGCTCCGGCCCGTGAGCCCGGCCCTGGTCAGTACCGCTCAAGGACTGGCAGGATCGCGCGCATGCTCAAGGTGTTCTCCCGCATCAGCAGGCGCCGGGCCCTGACGGGCGCGGCGGCCGGCTTCGTCGTGTTCGGGCTGCTGCTGTGGTGGCTGCTGCCCCTGGGCGACGAGCCGCCGACCGGGACGATCACCTTCAGCACCGGGACACCGCTCGGGGTCTACCAGGAGTACGGCAAGCTGCTGCGGGCCGAGCTCGACAAGGACATGCCGGGCCTCACGGTGAAGCTGGTGAACAGTGCCGGGTCGCAGGAGAACGTCGCGCGCGTGGCGACCGGTCACGCCGACTTCACCATCGCCGCGGCCGACGCGGTGGAGACGTACGAGGCGGACGGCAAGCCCGGTGCAGCCGGGCTGCGCGGGATCGCGCGGCTGTACGACGACTACGTCCAGCTGATCGTCCCGCGCGACTCGGACATCAACTCGGTGGCCGATCTGCGGAACAAGCGGGTGGCCATAGGGCCGGACCGTTCGGGTGTGCGACTGATCGCGAACCGGGTGCTCACGGCGGCCGGCATCGACCCGAAGAAGGGCGTCAAGCCGGTGGCGGCCGGCATCGACACCGGACCGGACCTGCTCAAGCGGGGCAAGCTGGACGCCTTCTTCTGGTCCGGCGGGCTGCCGACGGACGGCCTGAAGGACCTGGCCGCCCACTACGCGTTCCGTTTCGTGCCGATAGAGGCCGGCCTCGTCGCGAAGATGCACGAGCAGGGCGACGCCACCCGCTACTACCGCGCCACCAACATGCCGGAGTCGGCCTACCCCGGGATCCAGCGGGGGTCGACGGTGCCCACCATCGCCGTCTCGAACGTGCTGATGACCCGCAAGGACCTGAACCCCAGGCTCACCGAGTGGATCACCAGGACCGTGATCAAGAGCCGGGACGGCATCGGCGCGCATGTGCACTCCGCGCAGCTCGTGGACCTGCGCACGGCGATCTACACCGACCCCCTGGTCCTGCACGAGGGCGCCCGGCGCTACTACCGCTCCGTCAAGCCGTAGGCGCACAGGGGCCGCTGACGCCCCCTCAGGCCGTGGGCGCACCCGGACGCCTGTTCAGGCCGTAGGCCCGCCCCTGGGGACCGACACGGTCACCTTGAGCCCGTGCGGCTCGTGGTGGTCGTACGTCAGGGAGCCGCCGCCCGCGGCCAGCAGGACCTGGGAGATGGACAGGCCCAGGCCGGAGCCCTTGATGTTCTGGTGCCGGCCGCTGCGCCAGAAGCGGTCGCCGACGCGGGCGAGTTCCTCCTCGGTGAGGCCCGGGCCGTGGTCCGTGACGACGACCGTGGAGGTCTCGCCGTTCGACGCGACCGTCACCTCGACGCACTGGTCCTCGGGCGTGAACTTCACCGCGTTGTCGATCACCGCGTCCAGGGCGCTGGACAGCGTGATCGGGTCGGCCCAGGCGGTGGTGGGTGGACAACTGCCCACCAGGCGCACGCCCTTGGCCTCCGCGGTCGGGGACCAGGCGGCGACGCGCTCGGCGGTCAGCGCGCCGATGTCGGTGATCCTGAGGTCCGCGTCCGCGTGTTCGGCCAGGGCGAGGTCGAGCAGGTCGTCCAGGACCTGGGTGAGGCGTTTGCCCTCGGTGCGGACCGAGGCGATCTCGTCATTGTCCTCCGGCAGTTCGAGCGCGAGCAGTTCGATGCGCAGCAGCAGCGCCGAGAGCGGGTTGCGCAGCTGGTGCGAGGCGTCGGCGACGAAGGCGCGCTGCTGCTCCAGCACGTCCTCGACGTTGTCCGCCATCTCGTTGAACGAACGGGCCAGCCGCCGGAGTTCCGGCGGCCCGCCGGCCGCGGCGACCCGGGACTTGAGGCGTCCGGTGGCGATGTCGTGGGTGGTGGCGTCGAGCACCCGTACGGGCCGCAGGACCCAGCCCGTCAGCCGTAGGGCGGCGCCGACGGCCAGCAGCATGGCGCCGATCTCGCCCGCGCCGATCGTCAGCCAGCCCCGCAGGGTCCGTGAACGCATCGGTCCGGTGGGCGAGTCGGTGACCACGACCGCGATGACGTCGCCGTCCCGGATGACCGGCGAGGCGACGACCAGGCGGTGCCGCTGCCAGGGCCAGACCTGTTCCGGGTCGTGGCTGCGGCGGCTGAGCAGGGCCTCGTCGAAGGCCTCGCGCACCTCGCCGGCCTTGGGGAGCAGGAAGTCGTCCGGCGCGTTCGCCATGGAGGTGTCGGTGCGGTAGAAGACGCCCGCGCGGATGCCGTAGACCTCGTAGTAGCTGGCGAGTTCGCGGTCCAGGGTCTGCTTGCGTTCGTCCGGGACCATGTCGGCGGGGCGGCTGCCCGTGGGCGCGTCGGTGACGAACTGGGCGAGCGCCGCGAACCGCGCGGTGTCGTCGATACGGTCGACGATCACCTTCTGCTGCTGGGCCGCGGCGACGCTGATGGCGAGCGGGACGCCCAGGGCGAGCAGAACGGCCGCCATCAGGACGATGAGCAGCGGGAGGAGACGTGTGCGCACCCGGGCCCGCTACGTGGCCGGGGCGACGAGCCGGTAGCCGACGCCTCGTACGGTCTCGATCAGCGCGGGCATCCGCAGTTTGGCGCGCAGGGACGCGACGTGTACCTCCAGGGTGCGTCCCGTGCCCTCCCAACTGGTGCGCCACACCTCGCTGATGATCTGCTCCCGCCGGAAGACCACCCCGGGGCGCTGTGCCAGCAGGGCCAGCAGGTCGAACTCCTTGCGGGTCAGTTGGACGACCGAACCGTCCACGCTGACCTGGCGGGTGGGCAGTTCGATGCGCACCGGGCCGAGCCGCAGCGCGGTGTCGCCGCCCCCGGCCGCGTCCTCGTGGACGCTGCGCCGGCTGACGGCGTGGATGCGGGCCAGCAGTTCCCCGGTGTCGTACGGCTTCACCACGTAGTCGTCGGCTCCGAGGTTGAGGCCGTGGATGCGGGAGCGTACGTCGGACCGCGCGGTCACCATGATCACCGGGGTGCTGGTGCGCTTGCGGATCTTGCCGCAGACCTCGTAGCCGTCCTGGTCGGGCAGGCCGAGGTCGAGGAGGACGACTCCGAAGACGTCGCCCTCGGGGACGAGTGCCTGGAGGGCCTCCTCGCCGCTGCGGGCGTGGGTGACGTCGAAGCCGTGCCGCGCCAGGACCGCGGACAGAGCGGCGGCGACATGGTTGTCGTCCTCGACGAGGAGCAGTCTCATCCCGGCCCCCTCCGGTTCATCGTTCGTATGGTCTCGGCGTGTACGAAAGCACGTCTCACGCGCGCGTGCACCCAGGCAGTCACGCTGATGGACGAAGACGCCGTCAAGGGGGTTCCGGTTGCGGGCGGTTTCCGTTACGCAGCCGGTACGCGTCCTTACGGCAAGTGCTACAACACGTGTCCGATTGCTATCCGATCGTGATGCTCAGATCTCGCTCAGATGTGATGACGCTGGTCGCAAGGCCTCACTACTGTCCTCCGCAACCGACGAGGACGGAGCCAGCAAGCGATGACCAAGGTATCGGTGGCCAAGGAAGACGCGGTCCCGACGGGCGAACTGGTCGTCCTGAAGAGCGTCAACAAGCACTTCGGCGCGTTGCACGTACTCCAGGACATCGATCTGTCGATCGCCCGCGGCGAGGTCGTCGTGGTGATCGGGCCCTCCGGATCCGGAAAGTCCACGCTGTGCCGCACGATCAACCGCCTGGAGACGATCGATTCGGGTGCCATCGCGATCGACGGCAAGCCGTTGCCCCAGGAGGGCAGGGAGCTGGCCCGGCTGCGTGCCGACGTCGGGATGGTCTTCCAGTCCTTCAACCTCTTCGCGCACAAGACCGTGCTGGAGAACGTGATGCTGGGTCAGGTCAAGGTCCGCAGGGCCGACAGGAAGCAGGCCGAGGAGAAGGCCAGGGCCCTGCTCGACAGGGTCGGCGTGGCCACCCAGGCGGACAAGTACCCGGCGCAGTTGTCCGGCGGTCAGCAACAGCGTGTCGCCATCGCGCGGGCGCTGGCCATGGATCCCAAGGTGATGCTCTTCGACGAGCCCACCTCGGCGCTCGACCCGGAGATGATCAACGAGGTCCTTGAGGTCATGCAGCAGCTGGCCCGGGACGGGATGACGATGATCGTCGTCACCCACGAGATGGGCTTCGCGCGTTCGGCGGCCAACCGCGTGGTGTTCATGGCCGACGGCCGCATCGTCGAAGAGGCCGTGCCCGACCAGTTCTTCAGCAATCCGCGCAGCGACCGGGCCAAGGACTTCCTGTCGAAGATCCTGCACCACTGACGACCACCCGAGAACGCCCAAGAGCACCGAAGAACAACGGCAGAACCCAAGAGCACCGAAGAACGCCGACAGCCGGCCGCTGACGGCCCGTCGAGGACGGGTGGCCGCCGACTGCCGCTGTGGACCCCGCACGCCCTCAGAGCCACCGCCACGCGCCCTGACGGGCCCTCATCTCCCCACCATTCAAAGGATGTTCATCATGAAGCTTCGCAAGGTCACCGCCGTCGCAGCCACCGCGCTCGTCATCTCGCTCGCCGCGACGGCCTGCGGGAGCAGCGACAAGAACGACTCCGGTTCGGGTTCAAGCGGCGGCAGCAAGATCAAGGTCGGCATCAAGTTCGACCAGCCGGGCATCGGCCTGAAGCAGCCGGACGGGACGTACGCCGGCTTCGACGTGGACGTGGCGACCTATGTGGCCGGGCAGCTCGGCTACAAGCCCGCCCAGATCGAGTGGGTCGAGACCAAGAGCGCCGACCGCGAGAACGCGCTGGCGCGCGGTGACGTCAAGTTCATCGCGGCCTCGTACTCCATCAACGACGAGCGCAAGCAGAAGGTCGACTTCGCCGGCCCCTACCTGCTGGCCCACCAGGACCTGCTGGTCAAGAAGGACTCGACGATCGCCAAGGGCACGGACCTGAACGGCAAGAAGCTGTGTTCCGTGACCGGCTCGACCTCGGCGCAGAACATCCACGACACGATCGCCCCGAAGGCCAACCTCCGTGAGTACAGCGGCTACTCGGAGTGCATCGCGGGCCTCCAGAGCGGCGCCGTGGACGCGGTGACCACCGACGACTCGATCCTCGCGGGCTTCGCCTCGCAGGACAAGTACAAGGGTCAGTTCAAGCTCGCCGGCCTCAAGCTCAGCAATGAGAACTACGGCATCGGCGTCAAGAAGGGCGACTCCGCGACCGTCACCAAGATCAACACCGCGCTGGAGAAGATGGTCAGCAGCGGCGCCTGGCAGACGGCGGTCACCAAGAACTTCGGCCCGGCCGGGTACAAGAACGAGGCCGCCCCGAAGATCGGCAACATCGTCAAGTAGCCCTGGAAATCGCCCGTAAGGCAGGCCCCATACCCGGAAGCGCGGGAGATCGTGTTCGACTTTCTTCAAGGTTATGACGTCCTAGGGGCGTTCTGGATGACGGTGAAACTCACCGTCATCTCCGCCCTCGGCTCCCTGGTCTGGGGCACACTGCTGGCCGGAATGCGGGTCAGCCCGGTCCCCCTGATGCGTGGCTTCGCCACCTTCTACGTGAACACCGTCCGGAACATCCCCCTGACGGTCATCATCGTCTTCACCTCGCTCGGCCTCGCCGACATCTTCGGCGTGACGATGGGCGCGTCCGACGACTTCAAGGTGCAGGGTTTCCGACTCGCGCTGCTGGGTCTCATCGCCTACCACGCGGCCTTCGTCTGCGAGGCGGTGCGCTCCGGCATCAACACCGTGCCCGTAGGACAGGCCGAGGCGGCCCGCGCCATCGGACTGAGCTTCAGTCAGGTACTGCGGATCGTCATCCTTCCGCAGGCGTTCCGCGCGGTCATCACACCGCTGGCCAACGTACTGATCGCCCTCACCAAGAACACGACCGTGGCGGCGGCGATCGGTGTCGCCGAGGCGGCGGCCCTGATGAAGTCGATGATCGAGAACGAGGCCCAGACGGTCGCCATCGGTGCGGTCTTCGCGTTCGGCTTCGTGGTACTGACCCTGCCCACCGGCCTCTTCCTCGGCTGGCTCGGCAAGCGAATGGCGGTGAAGCGATGACCTCCGTCCTCTACGACGCGCCCGGCCCCCGCGCCAAGCGGCGCAACATGCTCCTGACCGTCGTCTTCGTGGTCCTCCTCGCCGCGTTCCTGTGGTGGATCTGGCGGACGATGGACGACAAGGGCCAGCTGAAGTGGGACCTGTGGCAGCCGTTCACCACGTCGGAGGCCTGGACGACATATCTGCTGCCGGGCCTCTCCGACACCCTGAAGGCCGCCGGACTCTCCATGGTGATCGCCCTCCCCCTGGGCGCGTTCTTCGGGATCGCCCGGATGTCCGACCACAGGTGGATACGCGTCCCCGCCGGAGTGGTGGTCGAGTTCTTCCGGTCGATCCCGGTCCTGCTGCTGATGCTGTTCGCGAACGAGTTCTACGTCCGCTCCACGAATGTGGGCAGCGAGGACCGGCCCCTGTACGCCGTCATCACCGGCCTGGTGCTCTACAACGCCTCGGTGCTCGCCGAGATCGTCCGGGCGGGCATCCTGTCCCTTCCCAAGGGGCAGACGGAGGCCGCGTACGCGATCGGTCTGCGCAAGGGGCAGACGATGACGAGCATCCTGCTCCCGCAGTCCGTCACCGTCATGCTGCCGGCCATCGTCAGCCAGCTCGTGGTCATCGTGAAGGACACCGCGCTGGGCGGCGTGATGCTGGGCTTCACCGAGTTGCTCAACGCGCGCAGCACCCTGGCCGCCAACTACGCCAACGTGGTGGCGAGCTTCATCGTCGTCGGGATCGTCTACATCGTGCTGAACCTCGCTCTCACCACCTTCGCGAGCTGGCTGGAGCGCAGGCTGCGGCGCAGCAAGAAGAGTACGGGTGCGGTGCTCGGCCCCGACGACTCCGCGGGTCTCAACCCCGCGCAGGTGACGGGCACCTTCGGAACCGGCGCCGGCGGCTCGATCTGATGATCGGTCAAGTGGCATGAACGACACGGAGGCAGTGGCATGATCGCCACTGCCTCCGTCACTTGACGCAAGCACCGGCAATGGGTTGCATACGTTCTGTGATCGTGCACCCTGCTCCAACTTCCTGTTCACATGCGTCCCTGAGGACACCGTCACGGGCAGGGGGCGCCGCACCGTGGACCCGGTGATCATCGTCGGCGCGGGGCCCGTGGGGCTCACGCTCGCCCTGGCGCTGGCGCGGCAGGAGGTGCCCTCCGTCGTCCTCGACGAGGGTCCGGGCAAGGACGAACCGCGCCCCGCGCGGACCGTCGTCCTGCGCGAGGACACCGCCGCGCTGCTGGAGCGGCTGACCGGTGTTCCGCTCACCAAGGCCGGTTCACGCTGGGCCGGATGGCGGTCCATGCGGCGCAAGCAGGTGATGCGCGAGATCACGTTCGACGACACCGAGCCCGCCCCCCTGCACATCGCCCAGCACGTGCTGACCGGTGCCCTGCGCCAGGCCCTCATGGGCGAGCGGCTGGTGAAGCTCGCCGTGGACAACCGCCTCGACGCGGTCGAACAGGAATCCTCGGGCGTCACCGCCCACACCCGCGGCCCCAAGGGCACCTGGTGGCGCGGCAGTTACCTGGTCGGCTGCGACGGCCCGCGCTCCACCGTGCGCAAGCTCCTGGACATCCGCTTCCCCGGCCGTACGGCGGTGGAGCGACACGCCGTGGCCGCGCTGCGTACGGAACTTCCGTGGCCCGACCAGGCGTTGTTGCATCGGGTGCCGCCGTGGCGGACGTCCGGACCCTCGGCCGGGGAGGTCACCGGACGCCCCCTCCCGGACGGCGTGTGGCGCCTGGACTGGCTGCTGCCGCCGGGCAAGGACCTGGTCACGCCCGAGTTGCTGCTCACCCGTATCCGGGAGACCCTCGCGGGCTGGACCGAGGGGCCGACACCGCCGTACGAACTGCTCGACACCGGCGTGCACACCGTGCACCACCGGCTCGCGCGCCGGTGGCGGGTGGGGCGGGTGTTTCTCGCCGGGGACGCGGCGCATCTGCTGGGGGCGCTCGGGACGCAGGGGCTGGACGAGGGGCTGCGGGACGCCGACAACCTCGCCTGGAAGCTGGCGCTCGCCTGGCACCACGGGCCGCACGAGGCGCTGCTCGACAGCTATCAGGCGGAGCGGCGGGCGGTCGTCGCGGCCCGGCTGCGCGCCGCCGACCAGGCGCTGCCGTTGGTGCGCGGCGGTGCCGGGCTGCGTGCTGTCGTGCCCGGCTCGGCCCGTGGCCACGACTCGCTGCTCACGGACGGTCACTTGGGGCGCGGCTCGCTCGGTGCGCCGGGGGCGTACGCCGACTCGCCGCTCGCGCCCCGGCACATCGAGGGCGAGGTCCCCGTCGACACCCCGCCCGGTGCGCCGGTCGTCGATGTCCGGGTCACCGCGGAGGACGGCTCCTTCGTACGGCTGCGGGACCGCCTCGGGCGTGGTGCCCTGCTGGTCGTACTGGTCGCACCGGGCACGGGCGTGTGGGAGCGCAAGCACTGGGTGACCGCCGGGGTCATGCCACGGCTGGCAGCCGCGGTGACGGCGCTGCCGCACCCGGCCGAGCTGCTGGTCGCTGAGAGCTACCCGGGCGCTGCCGCCCACACGGTCCTGCTCGTACGGCCCGACGGACACCTGGTCACCGCCCTGAGCGGGGTGCGGCCGGCCGACCTGTACGCGGCGGCCGAAGCGACCCTGGGCGGCCCGGCGAAGACGGAGGCCACGGCCGGCTCACGCTGAGGCCTCCGTACGTCAACTGTCCACATAGTGACGCTGAGTTGACCCGCACGCACCGCCGTGCTGTACTCCGGATCATGACCGACACCTCTGTCCACCTCTGGCGGAAGGTCCATCTGGACCTCGTCCGCTACGTGGGCTGTGTCTGTCACGTCTCCTGCTGAATTCGCATCTCTCTCATCTCGCGCGCACCCTTTCCGTGGGTCCGCGCGTGCCCTCGCGAACACTCATCAGGACGGTACACGTGTCTGTCTCCCCCTCTGCCTCGGCGTCCCCCGCCGCACCCGCCCCGGCCCCGACGCAGGCGGACCTGCTCGACTTCGTACGGCGTACGGCCGCCGACGCCGAGCTCATCGCCTCGCTCCCGCTCGACCCCGAGGGCCGTACCTGGGTGCGGCTCGAAGGGCCCGGCGGCAGCGAGGCCTGGCTGATCGGCTGGCCGCCCGGCAGCGGAACGGGCTGGCACGACCACGCCGACTCGGTGGGCGCCTTCCTCACCGCCGCCGGCGAGCTCAAGGAGAACTCGCTCGCCGCGCGGCTCCCGAGCCACGGCTGGAAGACCCTCGAACTGGAGGAGGGCGTGGACCGCGAGCGGCGGCTGCCGACCGGCAAGGGCCGCGCCTTCGGCCACCACCATGTCCACGAGGTGCTCAACGAGTCCACCGAAGAGCACGCGATCTCCGTCCACGCCTACTACCCGCCGCTGCCGCAGATCCGCCGCTACAGCCGCACCGGCCCGGTACTGCGCCTGGAGCAGGTCGAGCGCCCGGAGGACTGGCAGTGAGTGCCGTACGCGAACAGCCGCCCGGCATAGACGAGTTGCTGGAGCGGGTCCGCGCGGACTATCAGCGGATCGAGGCCAGGGAGGCCTACGACGCCGCCCGCGACGGTACGGCCCTCCTGGTCGACATCCGCTACGCGGCCCTGCGCGAGCGGGACGGTCTCGTCCCCGGCGCCCTGGTCGTCGAGCGCAACGAACTGGAGTGGCGCCTCGACCCCCAAGGCAGCCACCGCGTCCCCGAGGCCACCGGCCACGACCTGCGCGTCGTGGTGATCTGCAACGAGGGCTACGCCTCCAGCCTGGCCGCCGCGTCCCTGCACCGACTGGGCCTGCACCGCGCGACGGACCTGGTCGGCGGCTTCCAGGCCTGGAAAGCGGCGGGACTGCCTGTCACGTCATAGACACAGTGTCTACGACGTGACAGTCCGACTCCCGCCTCGGCTCACAGTCCGTCGGAGGGGCAGTAGAGCGGGGCGGTGTCCGCGTTGGCCTTCGTGACCAGGCGCGCCTGGGTCGTGGCGATCTTCTCCACCTCCTCCTTACGGAGAAGGCTGATGACGTTGGTGACGGCCAGTTCACCGGTGTCCTTGGCCGAGTTGGAGACGGTGGCGGCGAAGCGGCCGTCCTTGAGGGCGGCGAGTGCCTCGTCGGTGCCGTTGACCGTCACGATCTTGACCTTCTTGCCGCCGGCGGCGTCGAACGCCTCGCGGGCGGCGAACGCCATCTCCTCGTTGGCGACGAAGGCGTAGTCCAGACCAGGATGCGCCTTGATCATGCCCGCGGCGACGACCTTCGCCTTCACGGCGACGAACATTGCGGGCTGGTTCGCGACCACCTTCGCGTTCGCCGGCAGTCCCTTGGTGAATCCGCCGACGAGCAGGTCGGAGGCGGCGCCCGGCGCACCCGCGATGACCGCCACCTGCACGTCGCGGCCGGCGGCGTCGTCCTCGATCCAGTCGGCGTCGAGCTTGCCCACCGCCTTCAGGTCGACGACGACGGCTCCGAGGATGTCGGACGGATCGGCGCTGACCGAGGTCAGGAAGATCGGAATGTGCGCCGTCCCGGCCTTGGCGATGTCGCTCTTGAGCGCGTCGGTGTTGACGGTCTGCACGATGATCGCGTCGACATGGCGCGCGATCATGGCCTGGATGTTGGAGAGTTCCTGCGCGGCGTCCTGATGCGAGTTGGCCGTGACGAGCCTCGCGAAGTTGCTCTTGGCCGTGTTCGCGATCGACTCCTGCAGACAGGTGTGGAACTCCGTACTGCCGCCGTTGACGAACCCGAGCGTGATCGGCCCGTCGTCGGCGGGCGCGGCACTCGATTCAAGACCGCAGCCACTCAGTAAGAGGCCGACACCGGCCAGGGAGGCCACCAGCGATCTTCGGTGGTGCGCGGGCAGGAACAAGGGGGCCGCCTTTCATGACATGCCAAGGATCGGCCGATGGAACGGCCTGAAGCCGCTCAGGCGGGCCTGACCGCGGCTCAGCAGGCGGGAGGGCCGGGGAGTGACGGCAGCAGAAGCTACTCCCGCACCAAACCCGCGAACCCTTCACGGAGCGCACACTAAGCATGCGCAACACGTATCCCCGGCGACCGGGAAACAGGGGGCGACACCCAGTGGCTACTCCCTCGCCGTCGCCACCGTCACCGCCCGCACCCGGAGCGCCGCCCGCCCCGGCAGGGCCGTGGCGACGAGCGCGAGCGCCGCGCCGACCGTCACCACCGTGACGTACACGAGAGGGGTGACCGCCGGTGCGGCCCGGCCTGTCATCCCGATGCTGAACGCGGTCAGGACGGCGAGGGCGACACCGCTGCCGAGCGCCGTGGCGAGCAGCACCACCGACAGCGCCTCGATCCGCAGCATCCGCAGCACCTGACGGCGGGTCGCCCCCGCGAGCCGCAGCAGCGCGAACTCCCGGACCCGCTCGGCGACCGACATGGCGAGCGTGTTGACCACGGCGATGGCCGTGAAGGCCAGGACAAGGCCCATGACCAGGTAGTTGACCTCGGCGTTCGCCTGCTGCCGCCGCACCTGGAGCGAGTCGGCGGCGGCCGGCGCGAGAACACGGATGCCCGGGAACTCACGGAGGGTAGTCGCGAGTTGTGTCTGTGTACGGGGCGTGCTGACGAGGACGGAGGAGGCGAGCGGGTTGTCGACATGCCGGGCGACGAGATCGTGCGCGAGGGTGAGATCGCCGAAGCCGAGACCCCTGGCATAGACGGCGACGACGGTGAGCGTGGCGGGCGTGCCGTCGCCGAGCGTGAGCTTCAGGGTGCCACCGGGCTTCAAGTGCAGCTGGTCCGAGGCCAGTTCGCTCACGGCAGCGGTGTGCTCGGTGAGTCCGGCGAGCGATCCGGCGGTGACGTCCGGGTCCCAGGTGCGGGTGAGTCCGGCGGGTGTGACGCCTTGGGCCACGTATTTGTCGAGGCCCACACGGACGGTCGTACGGACGACTTCGGTGACGATGTCGTGCCGCGCGCGGAGTTGGCGTGCGGCCTCGGCGGGGACACCGGGTCCCTGGGAGGCGACGACCCAGTCGGCACGGACACCTTCGCGGGCCTGGGCACGCGCGGCGTCGCCGAGGGTGGGCTGGACGAACAGAACGGTGCAGGTCATGCCGATCAGCAGGGTGAGGGGGGTGACGACGGAGGCCATGCGAACGGCGTTGCCACGCAGGTTGGCGGTGGCCAGTCGGCCGGTCGGGCCGCTGCGCCGGAGCGGACCGCGCAGGACGAGGACGGCCACCTTGACGAGGAGCGGCCCGAGGAGAGCGACGGAGGTGGACAGGACCACAACGGCCAGGAAGGTCACGGGTGTTGAGGCAGGCTCGGTGCGCAGCTTGCTGAGCACGGCGACCAGTACGACCCCGCCCGCGAGAAGGACGAGTCCGGCGAGGAGACGACCGCGGGTGAGTCCGGCGCGTGTCGTGAGACGGGTGCGTGTCGTGAGACGGGTGCGCGCGGACTTGGCCTCGGCTTCGGCTCCTGGTTCGGCTCCCGCTCCCGCTCCTGTCCCTGCTCCTGGTTCGGCCTCGGCCAGCGCCTGGGCCGGGCGGATCCGGGAGATACGGCGGGAGGCGACCCGGGCGGCGGTCCAGGCGCCGAGAGCGGTCGCGACGAGAGCGGCCAGCGGCGGGACGACGCCGGTGGTGTGCTGAAGGGTGGCCGGGACAGCACCCAGGGCGACGAACCTGTCGTAGAGCCAAGTGCCGAGCGGAAGCCCGATCAGCGCGCCCACCACACCGGCGACCGTGCCGACGATCAGGGCCTCGCGGCCGAGGAGTCGGCGGATCTGGCCGGAGGTGGCGGCCACGGCGCGGAGCAGGGCGAGTTCGCGGTGACGCTGCTGGACGGAGAGCACGAAGGTGCCGACAACCACGAGAACCGCCACGAGCAACGAAGTGCCGCCCATGGCACCGCCGATGCTGACCAGCCTGGTCCTGGCCGTGGCGGCGTCCAGGAACTCGACGGGGCCACGGGCGTCGCCGGTGGTGACCTGAACGGTGGAGCCGGGTGAGGTTGTGGTGCCCGGGGGTGAGGGGAGTTCGGTGGCCCGGTGGAGGGTTGTGGTGATGGCCTGCCGCAGCCGATTCGCGCTTGTGCCCTTGGCCGGGAGCACTCCGAACGCGGTGACCTGCCCGGGGTGCGCGGCCAGACGGCGGGCCTCGCCCGCGGAGAAGAAGAGTGACGTCTGATGGCGTACGGGCGTGGCGGGAGCGGCGATTCCGGTGATCCGGTAGGCGCGCGGGGCCTGTGTGGACTGGACGGTTAGCCGGTCGCCGGGCCGGAGTCGGGCCCGCAGGGCGAAGTCGCGGTCGATGACGAGATCGGTGGCGGCTCGCGGAGCGCTCCCGGCGACGAGGCGGTACGGCGTCAACGCGGCGGAGTCCCAGGCGTGCCCGTAGGCGGTCCGGTCGCCGGTGCCGAGGGGTGTCAACGGCTGGGCCAGGAAGGTCAGTTCGGGGATGACACGGGCGACGCCCGGGGTGCGTGCGAGCGTGGTTTCCAGGTTCTCGGGGAGCCAGGCGCGCTCGGCGATCGGTTTCGCCTTGTGCTTGACCTTGGTCTTGCCCTTCTTGTGTTTGGCGGTGGTCCGGTGAACGTTCTGATCGGCGGAGACCACGACGGGGCTCGCCGCGTAGCGCTCGGTGCGGATGGTGCCGCGCAGGCCGGTGTCGAGGAGAGTGCCGCAGGCTGTGATGAGGGCAGCCGCGCACATCAGCGAGAGAAAGGCGCCGAGGAAACCGGCCTTGCGGGCGCGGACTGAACGGAGGGCGTAGCGCAGCATCATGAGGGCTCGGTCTCTTTTCCGTCGCACGCCGGATCGGCCTCGGGCCCGGCGAGGGGCGCAAGGGCGCTTTCGGTTTCGGGCTCGGCTTCAGCGAGGGGGGCCGGGAAGGCGAGGAATCGGGTGAGTACGGTGCGGGCGTCGGCCGGTGTCTCGGCTTCGGGGCGCTTGTAGCGGTTGAGGAGGGCGATGTACTCCTCGAAGAACGCCCCGAGTTCGGGCAGCGTCAGCCGGATCGTGCCGCGCGAGTAGGGGACGGCGTCCGCCCACGGCCCGGTCTCGGTGGCGTCCCGCTGGAACTGCTCGAAGAGTTCCAGATCGGCGGCGTACGCATGGTGGTTGAGCTCGTCCATGACGTGCCGCATCTCGCTGCTCTGGCGGCTGCGCGGCGGAAAGCGACGGTCACCGGGAACGGCCCGCCACCAGCGCTCGCGACCATGGCCGTGGTCGGATGCACGCCCTGGCCCCGGCTCCGGCCCCGGCCCCGTCTCCTCGACGAAGCCGTAGCGGGCGAGTTCACGCAGGTGGTAGCTGGTGGAGCCGGTGTTCAGGCCCAGTGCGCGGGCGAGTGTGGCCGAGGTCGCGGGGCCGTGCAGGGTGAGGTGCTGGAGCATGCGCTGTCGACGGGGCTGCGCGAGCGCCTTCAGCGTGGCGAGGTCGGAGAGTTCGACCGGCGCGGGTGTCGGCGAGGTCTGTTCGGTGGGTGTCTCCGCGCCAGGTATGCGGGGTTCCTGTGCCATGCGTACACAGTCGTTTGTGCACAGGTGTCTGTGCACTGTGGCAATCCGGCGTCTTCAACGGGGGGTTAGCCCTACCTGAGGCATCGGCCGGTGCGCGCCTGAACGCGGTCGGCGCCCCCGCGCGTCCACCGTGTTCAGGCCGTGTGCACCACCGAGAAGCCGGAACCGGCCAGGAACCCAGAGGGGAACCCGGATAAGAGCCCGGATAAGAACCCTGACCGGAACCCGGATCAGTACCCCTCGTCCCCGAGGAACTCCGTGTCCTCGCCCTCTTCTTCCAGCGCCTGGCGGACCACCCTGAGGGCCATGCCCTGGGAGTAGCCCTTGCGGGCCAGCATGCCCGCGAGGCGTCGTAGCCTCTTGTCGCGGTCGAGGCCCTGGGTTGACCGCAGTTTGCGGTCCACCAGTTCGCGTGCCGTCGCCTCTTCCTGCTCGGAGTCGAGCTGGGAGACGGCCTCGTCGATCAGCGTGGAGTCGACACCCTTGGTGCGCAGCTCCTGGGCGAGCGCGCGTCGCGCCAGTCCCCGGCCGTGGTGCCGGGACTCCACCCAGGCGTCCGCGAACGCACCGTCGTTGATCAGTCCGACCTCCTCGAACCGCGACAGCACTTCGTCCGCGACCTCGTCCGGGATCTCCCGCTTGCGCAGGGCGTCCGCGAGTTGCTTGCGGGTGCGCGGGTTCCCGGTGAGCAGGCGCAGACAGATGCCCCGCGCCCGCTCGGCCGGGTCTGTCGGCGGCTCCTCCTTCTCGGCCCTCGACGAGGAGAAGTCACCCCCGTTCTCTCCGGACGACTCTCCGAAGCCGCGGCCACGGCGCCCACGCCTGCCGCGTGCGCCGTCACCACGCGCCGTACCCCCGCGTGAGCCACCCTCCCGTGAACTGCCTTCCCCTGAGCGATCCCCGTCGCCTCCGCCGCGCGCTCCGCGGCTGCGGCGCGAACCGCGGCCGGGTGCACCGTCGTCAGCGGGCTCGCCGCCGGGCGAAGTGCCGCCAGGCGCCGAGCTTCTGAAAAGCCGACCGGTGCCCGCCGGACCGTCGCCGGGTTCCGAGCCGCCGAAAGGCGGACCGGCCTCACCGTCGAAACCGTCGGCAGACCAGCCACCGCCCGACTCGTCGCCGTACGGCCCGTCCATGCCGTACGGCTCCTCCGGTACGCCGTCCGCACCGTAGGCCTGGCCGTCACCGCCTCCCCCGCGCCCCTGCGGGGCGCCGGGATACGCGTAGTCGGCCCAGTCCGTTCGTCGTGTCACGGGTCAGCTCTTGGCTGCCGTGGCCTTGGCCTTGGTGGTCTTGGCCGCGGTCGCCGGAGCGGGCACCGCCTTGGCGGCGTCGTCCGTGGCGGTGGGAACCGCCGCGTCCGTGACCGACTCGGCGGTGGGCTTCTCCGGACGGACGCCCACGCCCAGCTTCTCCAGGATCTTCTTCTCGATCTCGTTGGCCAGGTCGGGGTTGTCCTTCAGGAAGTTGCGCGCGTTCTCCTTGCCCTGGCCGAGCTGGTCGCCCTCGTACGTGTACCAGGCGCCGGCCTTGCGGACGAAGCCGTTCTCCACGCCCATGTCGATCAGGCCGCCCTCGCGGCTGATGCCGTGGCCGTAGAGGATGTCGAACTCGGCCTGCTTGAAGGGCGGGGCGACCTTGTTCTTGACGACCTTGACGCGGGTGCGGTTGCCGACCGCGTCCGTGCCGTCCTTCAGGGTCTCGATGCGGCGGATGTCGAGTCGCACCGAGGCGTAGAACTTCAGCGCGCGGCCACCGGTCGTGGTCTCCGGGGAGCCGAACATCACGCCGATCTTCTCGCGGAGCTGGTTGATGAAGATGGCGGTGGTCCCGGACTGGTGGAGCGCGCCTGTGATCTTGCGGAGCGCCTGGCTCATCAGACGGGCCTGCAGACCGACGTGGCTGTCACCCATCTCGCCCTCGATCTCCGCGCGCGGGACGAGCGCCGCGACGGAGTCGATGACGATGAGGTCGAGGGCGCCGGAGCGGACCAGCATGTCCACGATCTCCAGGGCCTGCTCGCCGTTGTCCGGCTGGGACAGGATCAGGTTGTCGATGTCGACGCCGAGCTTCTTCGCGTACTCGGGGTCGAGGGCGTGCTCCGCGTCCACGAACGCGACCTGGCCGCCGGCCCGCTGGGCGTTCGCCACCGCGTGCAGGGTCAGGGTCGTCTTGCCGGAGGACTCCGGGCCGTAGACCTCCACCACTCGGCCGCGCGGCAGGCCGCCGACACCGAGGGCGACGTCGAGTGCGGTCGACCCGGTGGGGATGACCTCGATGGGCTCGTTCGGCCGCTCGCCCAGGCGCATCACCGCGCCCTTGCCGAATTGCCGTTCAATCTGTGCGAGTGCGGCGTCCAACGCCTTCTCGCGGTCGGTTCCTGCCATGGGTTCCACCCGGTTTGCTTGAGTCGATCGCTTCACGTCAAAGACGCTAACGCCTGCCACTGACAATGCGCCCCGACGCCCGTCCGGCCTGTGGATAACTCGGGCACTTCACCATCAAAAGCCTGCCGAAATGCCCGTCATGGCCTCGCCGGAGCTTCCATGAGAATGGATGTTCGATTTTTGTGTCAAGCGCACCACGCGGCACTCACGTCATCTGTGTCCTGCGCCGTCGAACCCCGATGAGGGCGAGTTCGTGTCGCCGACGTCATTGCTACGGTCGCCGGATGAAGAGCTGGGACGAGGGCGGCGTACGTGCCCGGATACGGGAGATGGCCGCACGGGACCAGGAGCGGTCGCGCTTCGGGGCGGATACACACCGGTACGAGCTTGCACCGGCGCTGCCGGAGGCGGAGATCAGAGCCTTCGAGGAAGCCCATGCCATCGATCTGCCGGCGCAGTACCGGTCCTTCGTTACGGAGGTGGGCAACGGGCCCGCCGGTCCCGGCCACGGGTTGATGCCGTTGACCGCCCCCCGCGCGGAGGCCGACGAGGGGTGGGCCGTGGACGACGAGTGGAAAGAAGACCGGCTGCCGGGCCGACTTGCCGAGCCGTTTCCCCTCACCGAACCCCTGCCCGGCCGCATCGGCCCATCGGCCTGTGGGCTGACCCGGGGCACGCTCATGCTGGCCGAAGAGGGCTGCGGCATCTACATCCGGCTGATCCTGAACGGCCCGCGAAAGGGCGAGGTCTGGCAGATCGACCCTGACTGGGGCGGCTTCGTCCCGGTGAACCCCGGTTTCCGGGCCTGGTACACCGAGTGGCTGCAACGTGGCCTTGTTCACGAGTCGTGAAGCCAGTCCTACAGGCTCGCCACCCGAGCCCGAGCCGAACCAGCAGCCTCGGCCGACCGAAGGTGGGAACTCGTAGCCACGCCCCAGGGAGCCCTACTTCCGTCGGCGTACGGCTGGTGTCTTCGGTCGTACGACGACTGCGCGGCGGCTTCCCGCGAGGCTCGGGCCATGACTCGGGCCCTGAAGAGCCACCTACGCCCCGCCGAGCGCCTCTGCCATGCGACCGGTGCCCTGCTGATCCTCTCCGGGTTGGTGCACCTGGTGGTGTTCGCGGTCGACGGCGGCCCCTGGTACGGGCCCGTCTCCTGGCGCAAGCCCGTCACGTTCGGGCTCTCCTTCGGGGCGACGCTGATCGCGGTCACCTGGGTGACGTCGTATCTACGTGTCGGGGCCCGGTCGCGCACCGTGCTGCTCGTCGTGTTCGCCGCCGACTGTGTGGTGGAGGTCGGCGGCATCACCCTTCAGGCGTGGCGCCGGGTGCCGTCGCACCTCGACATGGAGACGCCCTTCGACACGGCGGTGTCCATGACGCTCGCGGTGGGCGGCGGTGTCCTCGTGGTACTGCTCACCGTGTTCGCGGTGGCGTCCTTCCGGCACCGGCCGACGGGTCCCGCGGGGATGGCGCTCGCGGTGCGTTCCGGGTTCGCGATCCTGCTCGTCGCGCTGGCCTCGGGCGCCGCGATGATCGCGCGCGGGGTCGTCCTCGCCCGGACCGGTCACCAGGAGGCCGCCTACCACTCGACGGCCCCGCTCAAGCCGTTGCACGGGGTGAGCCTGCACGCCGTCCTGGTCCTGCCGGCCCTGGCCTGGCTGCTGTCCCGCACGTCCTGGAGCGAGACGGTACGGCTGCGGACCGTGGCGGTGGCCGTCGGCTGCTACGCCCTCGCGGTGGCCGGAGCCGGAGCGTGGGCCGCGCTCACATACTGACCTCGATGCCCCCTGGGGCTCGCGCGGGGTCATCCCTCAGGAGGAGCCTTCTCCGGAGTCCCTCGGGTGGGGGTCGGTCGGCCCGGAGTTCCCGGGGCCGGAGTTCCCGGGGCCGGAGTCGGCCGCCCTGGCATCAGTCGCCCCGGAGTCGGTCGCCTCAGAATCACCCGGTCCAGAATCATCAGGTCCGGAGTCGGCTGCCTCGGACCCGGTCGCCCCGGAACGGGCTGTCCCGGTGGAGTCGGCCGCCGTGTGTTCTGTCGCCTCCGTCGCTCCCGGCCGCCGTTCCCACAGCCTTCCCACCCGCGTCAGCAAGCCGGGCCCTCCGGACCCGCGGGTCCTCCGGTGCCCCTGGACCCGGGGATCGTCCGTGACCGCGTACCGCTTCACGTACGCCCCGAGGAACGCCTGAAGCGTGGCCACGGCCGGAATGGAGATCAGCGCGCCCACCGCACCCAGGAGCGCGGTGCCCGCGATGACCGAGCCGAAGGCGACCGCGGGGTGGATGTCGACGGTCTTCGCGGTCAGTTTGGGCTGCAGCATGTAGTTCTCGAACTGCTGGTAGACCACGACGAAGATCAGCACCCACAGGGCGTACCAGGGGTCCACGGTGAAGGCGATCAACATGGGCAGGGCGCCCGCGAGATACGTGCCGATGGTCGGGATGAACTGGGAGACCAGTCCCACCCAGACGGCGAGCACGGGCGCGTACGGGATGCCCAGCGCCTGCAGCAGGATGTAGTGCGCCACTCCGGAGACCAGCGCCATCAGACCGCGGGAGTATATGTAGCCGCCGGTCTTGTCGACGGCGATCTCCCATGCGCGCAGCACCTCGGCCTGCCGGGCGGGCGGCAGCACGGAGCACAGGGCGCGCCGCAGTCGCGGCCCGTCGGCGGCGAAGTAGAACGAGAACAGGCCGATCGTCAGCAGCTTGAAGAGGCCGCCGAGGACCTGTGTGGACACGTCCAGCACGCCGGTGGCGCTGTTCTGCACGTACTTGCGCAGCCAGTCGGAGTGGAGCAGCCCCTCCTGGATGTCGACCCGTCTCAGGTCGGTGTGGAAGTGGCCGTTGACCCAGTTGATGACGGAGTCGAGGTAGTCCGGGAAGTCCTCGATCATCTTGATGATCTGGCCGGCGAGCATCGAGCCGAGCAGGGTGACGAACCCGGCGCTCACGATCAGCAGCCCGAGGAAGACCAGGAAGGTGGCCAGCCCCCGACGCATGCCGTGGGCGGACATCCGGCTCACCGCGGGCTCGATGGCGAGGGCCAGGAAGAACGCGATGAGGATGTTGATCAGCAGTCCGATGAGCTGGTGGAAGGCCCAACTGCCCAGCTGGAACACGGCGACGAGCGCGAGCGCCAGCACCATGGCGCGCGGCAGCCAGCGTGGCATGCCGGTACCCGGCGCGGCGCCGTCGGCCGGGGGCCGGGTCGGCGGCGTCGTACCGAACGGGGGTGCCTGCGGGGCGTCGTGCCCGCTCTCGTCAGTGGATGCCACGGGCCAAGTCTCGCCTACGCCACTGACAACCGGTCACCGCCGTCGATCTTCGTGACCGATCAGCGACTTTCCCGCGGAACGTTCATGACCGCGCAGACCACGCGCCACACGTCCTTGGCCTCCCAGCCCGCGTCCAGCGCCTCGTCCACCGTCCGCCCGCCGAGTTCCGTCATCACGTGATCGCGCGCGAAGCTCTCGGCGTATCCCGCGCCGAAGTGCTCCGTCATCCGCTGCCAGAAGACCGTCAACCGCATGACGCCAGTATCCCGCCCCTGAGAGTGGGCCCGGGCCGGGACCGCCTGCCGAGACCGCTTTCCGTCCTACGGTCTGACGCATGGCCGAAACAGGAGCTTCCCCACTCCCCCCGACGCCCCCGGCGCACTCCCCGCTCTTCCGCGGCGAGCACTTCGTCTGGCTCACCGCGCGCGTGCTGGAGCAGCGCCTCTTCGCGTACCACTTCCTCAACGGCGAACCCGATCCGGTGGAGACGGCCCTGGACGCGTACCGCAACGAGGACGGCGGGTACGGGCACGCGCTGGAACCCGATCTGCGCGGCCCGGTGAGCCAGCCGCTGCACACCGGTCACGCTCTTCGCGTCCTGGACTCCATCGGGCGCTGCGGCGGGCAGCGGGTGGAACGCGTGTGCCGCTATCTGACCTCGGTCTCCACCGCCGACGGCGCCCTGCCGACGATCCTTCCCGGCCAGCGCGGCTATCCGACGGCGCCGTTCGTGCCGATCGTGGACGACCCGCCCAGTGAACTCCTCGCCACCGGGCCGGTGGTGGGCCTCCTGCACCGCAACGAGGTGTGGCACGCCTGGCTGTTCCGGGCCACCGACTTCTGCTGGCAGGCCGTGGACTCCCTGGAGAAGTCGCACCCCTACGAGATCGAGGCCGCCGTCGCCTTCCTGGACTCGGCGCCCGACCGCCCGCGCGCGGAGGCCGCCGCCGACCGGCTCGGCCGCCTGGTGCGTGAGCATCGTCTCGCCGCCCTGGACCCGGACCACCTGGAGGCCTACCCGGTCGCCCCCGGATACGCGCCGGGCGAGCACCACTTCCCGTACGACTACGCGAAGACGCCGAGTTCCCTCGCGCGCGCGTGGTTCACGGACGACGAGATGGCCCGCTCCCTGGACCATCTGTCGGCCGGTCAGCGGGAGGACGGCGGCTGGCCCATCCGCTGGCGTCAGTGGGCGCCGGGCATCGCCCTGGAGGCACGCCCCATGGTGACGATCCAGGCGCTGCGCACCCTGAAGGCGTACGGCCGCTCCGTCGGCTGACTCGGGGGCTCAGCCGCCCATGGCCCGCACACCCGCCGTCACCAGCACGGCCGCCGCGACGACGAGCAGGAAGGGTGCCCGCAGCACCAGCGCCACGGCGGCGGCCGCGAGCCCCGCGGCCCGGGCGTCGAGCACGAGCGCGTGCCCGTCGGCGAAGGTCTGCTGGGCCGTGAGCGCGGCGAGGAGGGCGACGGGCAGCAGGGCGGCCAGCCGCTTCACGAGCGGACGCTCCAGCGCACCGGCGGGTACCAGGAGTCCGGCGAGCTTGACGAGGTAGCAGCCGAGGGCGGTGGCCGCGATCGCGATCCAGACGGTCAACGGTCTTCCTCCTGTGCGTCATTACGTGTTCCGCCCTGCCGACGGCCCTCTACGTAGAGGGCGATCGGCGCCGCGAGAGCCGCCGCGAGCACCGGCACTCCGGCCGGCAGCACGGGCAACAGCCCAAGCCCCAGCAGGACCGCCAGCGCGGCGACGGCACGCTCGACGGTGGACTTGAGCATGGGCGCGAGCAGTGCCAGGAAGACGGCGGGTCCGGCCGCGTCGAGACCCCAGGCGTCGGTGTCGCCGATGGCCTTGGCACCGAGCGCGCCGAGCAGCGTGGTGAGGTTCCACAGCACATACAGGGTGAGCCCGGTGACGGTGAACCCGATCCGCGCGGCACGCCGGGTGGGCTGGGCGAGCGTGACGGCCGTCGTCTCGTCGATGACCCACTGGGCTGCGAACGGCCGCACCGCGCGCGGGAGGGCCAACAACTGCGAGAGGCGCAGCCCGTAGAAGGTGTTGCGCACGCCGAGGAAGAAGGCTCCCGCCGCCGCGGTGAGCGGATTGCCGCCGACCGCGAGCGCTCCCACGAGCGCGAACTGGGAGGCGCCGGTGAACACGAGGAGGCTGAGAGCGCAGGTCTGGAGCAGGGTGAGCCCGCCACCTGCCGAGGTCACCCCGAAGGCGAACCCCGACAGCCCTACGGCGATCCCGACCCCGAGGGCGTCCCGTACGACGGCGGAGTCCGGCTTGCTCCCGGCCTCTTCTCCTTCCTCTCTGGTGTGTATGTCGTCTGAAGCGATCTGTTCTGGCACATGTCGGACGATAGGAGGAGCCGCCGCCCCGCGTCTTGTACGTTCTTGCGCTCCCGCTGGTAGGCGCCCGGGGGCACGCCCACGATCCGGGCGAAGTGCCGGTTGAGGTGCGGCTGATCCGTGAATCCGACGGCTACGGCGGCCTCCGCGGGCGCCGTGCCCGCGTCCAGGAGCCGACGTGCCCGGCGCACCCGGGCGTCGGTCAGCCAGGTGTGGGGCGGCATTCCGTAGGCGGCCCGGAACGCGCGCAGCAGCGCGAACGGACTGGTTTCCAGATCCCCGGCGAGCTGCTCCAGGGTGGGCGGATCCACCATCCGGTCCTCCAGCACGGCACGCGCGCGTGCGGCGACCCGACCGCCCGCCGTGGGCACGGCGCGTTGCGGCAGCGATCCACCGTTCAGCCGGAGCAGCCTGGTGACGGCGACCCGCAGCAGGGTGTCGGCGGCGAGCGCGTTGCCCTCGTCGGCTGCCCGCAGCACCTGGTGGACGAGCCCGACGGTGTAGGGGTCGTCGAGCACGGGGCTGACGAACCCGGGCGTGCCTCGGATCGAGGTGGTCTCTGCGGCTATCGCGGCCACCACCTCGGGCGACGGGTAGACCGCGCCGTACCGCCAGCCCTCGGGAACGCCCGCCCTGCCGGTGTGCGGAGTGTCCGGGTTCACCAGGGCGAGCGCCCCGGCCCCGGCGTAGACATCGCCCCCACCGTGATGGAACACCTCGGCGCCGTCCGCGATGGCGGCGATGACGAAGTTCTCGTGCGTGTGCCGTACGAACGTCTTGCGGATGTACCGGGCCCGGAGCAGGTCGACCCCGGGCAGCTCCGTGTACCGCCAGTGCCTCGCCCGCTCGCCCGAACCCGCCATACGGCCATTCTCCGCCACGGCGGCCGACCGGCACCAAAACGGTTCCGCAAGCCGTCGCAGTTGAATTCCCGCTGGTCAAACGCATTGTCAGTGGTCGGGTGCAGGATGGACGCATGGTCAGCTCCGCACACCGAGCCCTCGACGGCTTCTCCCCCGCGACCCGCGGCTGGTTCACGGGGGCCTTCTCCGCGCCCACCGCGGCCCAGGCGGGCGCGTGGAAGGCCATCGGCGAGGGCTCGGACGTGCTGGTGGTCGCCCCGACCGGCTCCGGCAAGACCCTGGCCGCCTTCCTCGCCGCCCTGGACCAGCTCGCCGCGACACCTCCGCCCGCCGACCCGAAGAAGCGCTGCCGCGTCCTGTACGTGTCTCCGCTGAAGGCCCTCGCGGTCGATGTCGAGCGCAACCTCCGCAGCCCGCTCACCGGCATCCGCCAGGAATCCGTGCGCCTGGGCCTGCCCGAGCCCGAGGTCAAGGTCGGCATCCGCTCCGGCGACACCCCGCCCGCCGAGCGCCGCGCCCTGTCCACACGCCCGCCGGACATTCTGATCACCACCCCGGAGTCCCTGTTCCTGATGCTGACGTCGGCCACGCGTGACGCGCTGACCGGTATCGAGACGGTGATCCTGGACGAGGTGCACGCGGTCGCGGGCACCAAGCGGGGCGCGCATCTCGCGCTGTCCCTGGAGCGGCTGGACGAGCTGCTGCCGAGGCCGGCCCGCCGTATCGGCCTGTCGGCGACCGTGCGCCCGGTCGACGAGGTCGCCCGCTATCTCTCCCCGCGCCGCAAGGTGGAGATCGTCCAGCCGAAGTCGGGCAAGGAGTTCGACCTCTCCGTGGTCGTCCCGGTCGAGGACCTGGGCGAGTTGGGCGGCTCCCCGGTGGCCGACGGCAGTGAGGGCGCGGAGAAGCCGTCGATCTGGCCGCATGTCGAGGAGCGCATCACCGATCTCGTCCAGTCCCATCGTTCAACAATCGTCTTCGCCAACTCCCGCCGCCTGGCGGAGCGTCTGTGCAACCGGCTCAACGAGATCGCCTACGAGCGCGCGACCGGCGAGCCCCTGGACGAGCACCACGCACCGGCCGAGCTGATGGGCGGTTCCGGCGCGGCCCAGGGCGCGCCACCGGTCATCGCCCGCGCCCACCACGGCTCGGTCTCCAAGGAGCAGCGCGCCCAGGTCGAGGAGGACCTCAAGGCGGGCCGACTGCCCGCCGTGGTGGCCACGTCCAGTCTGGAACTGGGCATCGACATGGGTGCCGTCGATCTCGTCATCCAGGTGGAGTCCCCGCCCTCCGTGGCCTCCGGTCTCCAGCGCGTGGGCCGCGCGGGACACCAGGTCGGCGCGGTCTCCACGGGAGTGGTCTTCCCGAAGTACCGGGGCGACCTCGTCCAGGCCGCCGTGGTCACCGAGCGGATGCGCACGGGCTCCATCGAGTCCCTGAGGGTCCCCGCCAACCCGCTGGACGTCCTCGCCCAGCAGCTCGTCGCGATGACGGCGCTGGACACCTGGCAGGTCGACGACCTGCTCGCCATGGTCCGCCGTGCCGCGCCCTTCGCCTCGCTCCCGGAGTCGGCGTTCACGGCCGTGCTGGACATGCTCGCGGGCCGCTATCCGTCCGACGCGTTCGCCGAGTTGCGCCCGCGTGTGGTGTGGGACCGCATCGCCGGCACGATCACCGGCCGCCCCGGCGCGCAGCGCCTCGCCGTCACCTCCGGGGGCACTATCCCCGACCGCGGTCTCTTCGGGGTCTTCCTCGCGGGCGCCGACCCCAAGAAGGGCGGCGGCCGGGTCGGCGAGCTGGACGAGGAGATGGTCTACGAGTCCCGGGTGGGCGATGTCTTCACCCTCGGCACCAGCTCCTGGCGGATCGAGGACATCACCCGCGACCGCGTCCTGGTCTCCCCCGCGCCGGGTGTCCCGGGAAGGCTCCCCTTCTGGAAGGGCGACCAGTTGGGCCGCCCGCTCGAACTGGGCCGCGCGGTGGGCGCGTTCCTCCGCGAGGTCGGCTCCCAGCCCAAGGAGGACGCCCGCCCGCGCCTCCTCGCCGCGGGTCTCGACGCCTGGGCCGCGGAGAACGTGCTGTCGTACCTGGCCGAACAGCGCGAGGCCTGCGGCCACATCCCGGACGACCGCACGATCGTCGTGGAGCGCTTCCGCGACGAGCTCGGCGACTGGCGCGTCGTCATCCACTCCCCCTTCGGCGCCCAGGTCCACGCCCCCTGGGCACTCGCCCTCGGCGCCCGCCTCTCCGAGCGCTACGGCATGGACGCCCAGGTGATGCACGCCGACGACGGCATCGTCCTGAGGCTGCCCGACGCCGACCTGATGGGCCTGGACCTGCTCGACCAGGAGCCGATGAAGGCCGGCGCGGAGTACGACGCCGACCAGGCCCCCGTGGGCGCGGCGGACGTCGCCTTCGACAAGGGCGAGGTCAATCAGATCGTCACGGACCAGGTCGGCGGCTCGGCCCTGTTCGCGGCCCGCTTCCGCGAGTGCGCCGCCCGCGCGCTGCTGCTGCCGCGCCGCAACCCCGGCAAGCGCACCCCGTTGTGGCAGCAGCGCCAGCGAGCGGCCCAACTGCTCCAGGTGGCAAGCGAGTTCGGCTCGTTCCCGATCGTCCTGGAGGCGGTCCGCGAATGCCTCCAGGACGTCTTCGACGTCCCGGGCCTCACCGAGCTGATGGGCGACCTGGAGTCCCGCAAGGTCCGCCTCGTCGAGGTCACCACCCCCGAGCCGTCCCCCTTCGCCCGCTCCCTCCTCTTCGGGTACGTCGCCCAGTTCCTCTACGAGGGAGACTCACCGCTCGCCGAGCGCCGCGCGGCCGCCCTGTCCCTGGACTCCCGACTGCTGGCGGAGCTGCTCGGCCAGGCGGAACTGCGCGAACTCCTCGACGCCGAGGTGCTCACCGAGTTGGAGCGGGAGCTCCAGTGGCTCACCGAGGACCGCCGCATCAAGGACGTCGAAGGCGTCGCCGACCTGCTGCGGATGCTCGGCCCGCTCACCGACGCCGAGTTGGCCGAGCGGGGCGCGGCAGCACCATGGGCCCACGACCTCGCTTCCGCGCGGCGCGCGATCCGGGTCCGTATCGCCGGTGCCGACCACTGGGCGGCGATCGAGGACGCGGGCCGCCTGCGCGACGCGCTCGGCACGGCGCTGCCGGTCGGTGTCCCGGAGGCGTTCACCGAACCGGTCAAGGACCCGCTCGGCGACCTCCTCGCGCGTCACGCCCGCACCCACGGTCCGTTCACATCGGCCACGGCAGCCGCCCGCTTCGGGCTGGGCGTGGCGGTCACCGACGGCGCGTTGCAGCGGCTCGCGGCGAACGGCCGTGTCGTACAAGGGGAGTTCCACCCGGCCGGCATCGGTCAGGAGTGGTGCGACGCGACGGTGCTGCGGCGCCTGCGCCGCCGGTCGCTCGCCGCGCTGCGGCACGAGTTGGAGCCGGTGCCGCCGGCCGCGCTCGCGCAGTTCCTCCCCCAGTGGCAGCACATCGGCAAGGGCCATGGACTGCGCGGTATCGACGGACTGGTGCGCGCGGTCGAGCAGTTGCAGGGTGCCTCCGTGCCCGCGTCCGCCCTGGAGAAGCTCGTCCTGCCGTCCCGCGTGGCGAACTACGCGCCCGCCATGCTCGACGAACTCACCTCCGCCGGCGAGCTGGTGTGGGCGGGCGCGGGCTCCCTCCCCGGCAAGGACGGCTGGATCTCCCTCTACCTGGCGGACGCGGCCCCCCTGCTCCTCCCGCCCCCGCACCCGCTCGAACTCACGGCACTGCACCAGTCAGTCCTGGACGCCCTCTCCGGCGGCTACGGCCTCTTCTTCCGCCAGATCGCCGACCAGATCCGCGCGACCACCCATCCTGACGCCACCGATCCCCAACTGGCCGACGCTGTCTGGGACCTGGCCTGGTCCGGTCGGCTCACGAACGACACGCTCACCCCCATGCGCTCCCTGCTGGGCTCCGGCCGTACAGCGGGTTCCACGGCCCACCGCGCGAAACGCACGGTCCCGCGCGGGCGCTACGGCTCCCTCACCGCGGCCGCCCGCCCCGCCTCCCGAACCGGTCCGCCGACCGTCGCGGGCCGCTGGTCCCTGCTCCCCGCCCATGAACCGGACCCCACCGTGCGCGCCCACGCCCTGGCCCGCACCCTGCTCGACCGGCACGGCGTGGTGACCCGGGGAGCGGTCGCCGCGGAGGGTGTCGAGGGCGGCTTCTCGGCGACGTACCGCGTCCTGTCGGTCTTCGAGGACAGCGGTCAGGCTCGGCGCGGCTATGTCGTGGAGGGGCTCGGCGCCGCCCAGTTCGCGATGGACGGCGCGGTGGACCGCCTCCGCGCGGTCGCCAACGCCCGCGACCGGGGCGACGAACTGCCCGCACCGGACGCCACGGACAACGACCCGTACGGTTTCGGGGCCCTCGACAACTCCCCGACGCCGACCCCCGGTTCGGCAGACCGTTCCACAGCAGCCCCGACCCCCTACGACCACGGTCGGCACGCCACTTCCGAGCCGCACACACCCACCCCCTCCGGAGTCCACGACTTCGCCGACGCCTTCGGCCCGTTCACCGACTTCGATGACCTCGACGACACGGGCACACCGGCCGGGCCCACCTCACGGCTCCAAGGCTCCCCCTCCTCCCACCCCCCGTCCCCGGGCGACTACATCTCACCCCGCGACTTCCCCGCCCCGACACCCCGGACCAGCACCGCCTCTCCCTACGCCAGCCACCACCCCCGCCGTCCGTCCCTCTCGTCCCGAGCCGTGGTCCTGGCCGCAGCCGACCCGGCGAACGCGTACGGCGCCGCCCTCCCCTGGCCCGAGCCGCCGACGGGCGCCGGGCACAAGCCGGGGCGGAAGGCCGGCTCGCTCGTCGTACTCGTCGACGGTGAGCTGACGCTGTACATGGAGCGCGGCGGCAAGACCCTGCTCGCCTGGCCCTCCGCGCCGGACACCACAGCCACCGAAGACCCACGCCTCCAAGGGGCCGCCGAAGCCCTCGCGGCAGCGGCCCGAGCCGGTTCGCTCGGCACGGTCACGGTGGAGCGGGTCAACGGCGCCTCGGCTCTGACCTCCCCCATCGGCACCCTCCTGGAAGGAGCGGGCTTCATCGCGACACCGCGCGGCCTGCGCCTGCGCGCGTGAACCGAACCGACCCTCACCACCGCATGCCACCCTTGACCCATGCCTGAAGGCGACACCGTCTGGCAGACCGCGGAGCGCCTCCACACGGCCCTCGCGGGCAAGGTGCTGACCCGCAGCGACCTCAGGGTCCCCAAGTACGCCACGGCGGACCTCACCGGACGCACCGTCCTGGACGTCACACCCCGGGGCAAGCACCTGCTGACCCGTGTCGAGGGCGGCCTGACCCTCCACTCCCACCTGCGCATGGACGGCACCTGGCGGGTGTACGCCAATGGTCGACGCTGGAGCGGTGGCGGCCCGGCCCACCAGATCCGCGCGATCCTCGGCACCGCCGACCGCACGGCCGTCGGCTACCGCCTCCCCGTCCTGGAACTGCTGCGCACCGCCGACGAACACCGCGCCGTGGGCCACCTCGGCCCCGACCTCCTGGGCCCCGACTGGAACCCGGAGCAGGCCTTGGCCAACCTCCTCGCCGCCCCTTCCCGTCCCCTCGGCGAGGCCTTGCTCGACCAGCGGAACCTGGCCGGTATCGGCAACATCTACAAAAGCGAACTCTGCTACCTCCTCGGCGCCACCCCCTGGCTCCCCGTCGGCGCCCTCCCCGCCGACCGCGCCGCGAAGCTGCCCGCCATCGCCAAGCGACTCCTGGAAGCCAACCGCGACCGCCCGGTTCGCAACACCACGAGCACCATCACGAACGGTTCCACGCACCGCCCCACAGGCGGCCCCCACTCCCCCGACCTGTTCGTCTACGGCCGCGCACCCCGCCCCTGTCTGCGCTGCGGCACCCCGATCCGCACGGCCGACCAGGGCGACGGCTCCCGCGAGCGGCCCACCTACTGGTGCCCGGCCTGCCAGGTGGGTCCGGCGCCGGGTGCCTCTCCACCGCGCGGAACTCAGCACCGTACGACTAATTGACGACCCGTCAGAAACCCTCGTACCGTCGCTGCATGCCCGTCAAGGCGTACGACCTCACCGGACGCACCGCTTTCGTCACCGGCGCCGCCAGCGGTATCGGCCGCGCGTCCGCCGTGCTGCTCGCCGAGGCGGGTGCCACCGTGCACTGCGCCGACCGTGACCCGCAGGGTCTGCACGACACGGCGACCCTGATCAAGGACAAGGGGGGCACCGCCCGCACCCATCAGCTCGACGTCACCGATCGCGCGCAGGTCCGGCAGGCCGTCGAGTCCTGCGAGGAGTTGCATGTGATGGCCGCGGTCGCCGGGATCATGCACAGCAGCACGGTGCTGGAGACCCGGGACGAGGATCTCGACCGGGTGCTGAACGTCAACTTCAAAGGGGTGCTGTACGCCTGTCAGGAGGCGGCCCGGCTGATGCTCGACCGGGGCACGAGGGGCAGCATCGTCACCATGGCCTCGGGTGCGATCGACACCGGAGGGTCAGGGCTGCTGTGCTACAGCGCCGCGAAGGCGGCCGTCGTCCAGTTGACGAAGACGCTGGCGACAGAGGTCGGCCGACTCGGCATCCGCGTCAACGCCGTCGCGCCGGGCTGGATACGTACGCCCATGACCGATCACCACGAGGGCGAGGCGCAGGCCCGTACCGAGGCGATGATGGCCCGGCTGTCGCCGCTGGGCCGGGTAGGTGAGCCGGAGGACATCGCGCACGCCGTGCTGTATCTGGCGTCCGACGCGTCGTCGTTCACGACGGGTCAGATCCTCCGCCCGAACGGGGGCGTGGCGATGCCCTGGTGACGGACGCCTCCCCAGCGGGTGACGTCTGCCAGGCTTCCCTCCACCGCCCCACGGCCACGGCGCCGGCCGCCCGCGCCTTGGGCATGCAGTGCACCGGGAGCAGGCTCAGCCCCCATCCCCCGGCCGCGACCGCCCCCTCCAGCGCACCCGCGTGCGGTGTCAGGGCGAGCCGCAGCACGGCCCACCACCACAGCGCCCCGAGTCCCAACGCAGCCCCCCAGCGCGCTATCCGCCCCGACATGGCCGCCACCACCTCCAGCCGGACGCTAAGCCACCGCGGTCATCCGCGAGGAGGGCGCATCGACGGCACACGGACGCACCACCCGCCTCAACCATGACCGCACTGAGCCACACCGGCAAACGGACCGCCACGGACCAGCAAAGCACCCGGCCATGCAAAGCACCCCGCCACGCAAGGCGCCCGGAACGCGAAAGACCCCGACCGCACCTCTCCAGCTCTCACTGGAGAAGCCCCGGCCGGGGCCTCAGTACATTCTCAGCGCCGGTCAGCGCCGCGTCGGCTCAGACCGGCGTCAGCATCACGCGGCGACCACGTCCACCGCCTCGGCGGGGGCCTTGATGGTCACCCGTTCCGGTGGCACACCGGTCACCGACACGGAACCCAGCATCGGACGTACCGACGTGGGCACAGAACCGGTGGCCGCAGCAGACTGGGCCAGCTCGGCGAGAGCGAGCTCGTCGCTCACTTCCCGCATGAGCTCGGACATCCGTACGTCCAACGCGTCGCAGATGGCGGAGAGCAGTTCAGAGGAAGCCTCCTTCTGCCCCCGCTCCACCTCGGAGAGATAGCCGAGTGAGACTCGGGCGGACGAGGAGACTTCGCGCAGAGTACGGCCCTGGCGCTGGCGCTGCCGACGCAGCACGTCACCCAGCAGGCGACGGAGCAGAATCATCGGTGGCTCCCTCCTCGGACCGCGTAGCCGCATCCTTCTCGCCCCACCGTACCGCCTTGCGCCGCGGCCGTGCGGGGAGCGATGTCGTGTTCACTCAGGGCTGCAAACATCAAAACCCCCCGTTCTGTTCCGTATCCTGTGCCCGCTCATTCCCGGTCTGTTCGCTCACGAGCCGCTCCAAAAGCAGCGCGAGTACGCTCCGTACACTCTCCATACGAATTTCCGCCCGGCCGCCGTTCAACCGCAGCGCGGCTACTTTCCCGCCACCGACGGCATCCGAATCCGGTCCAAAGGGCCCGTCCACGGCGACGAAAACGGTGCCCACGGGCTGCCCGTCCTGCGGCTCCGGGCCGGCGACACCGGTCGTCGCGATGCCCCAGTCGGCGCCCAGCGCCTTCCGCACACCGGCCGCCATCTGGGCCGCGACCTGCGCATCTACGGCGCCCCGCTCGGCCAGCAGGGCGGCGTCGACACCGAGCAGCTGGTGCTTCAGCTCGGTGGCGTAGGCGGTGACGGAACCGCGGAAGGCCTTGGAGGCTCCGGGCACCGATGTGATCTCCGCCGCAACCAGACCACCGGTGAGGGACTCGGCGACAGCGAGCGTCGCACCGCTCACGGTCAGTAGTCGCACCACTTCAGTGGCCGTGGAACTCACGCTTCCGTCTCCTCCGACGCCGCCCTGCGCTCGGCGATCCCCTGCCTGCGCAACACAATGGCCTGTCTCACATAGTCGAGCCCGGTCAGCACGGTCAGCACGACCGCCGCCGCCATCACCCAGAACCTCAGGGTGGCCAGCCATCCCGTGAGCGCCAGCACATACATCCCTACGGCGATGCCCTGTGTGAGCGTCTTCAGCTTGCCGCCGCGCGACGCGGGAATGACGCCGTACCGGATGACAAGAAAACGCAGCAGTGTGATCCCGAGTTCCCGGCCGAGGATGACGACGGTCACCCACCACGGCAGATCGCCGAGCGAGGACAGACAGATCAGCGCCGCGCCCATGATCGCCTTGTCGGCGATGGGGTCGGCGATCTTCCCGAAGTCGGTGACGAGGTCGTAGGTGCGCGCCAGATGGCCGTCGAACAGGTCGGTGATCATGGCGATGGCGAACGCCGCCCAGGCGAACGAGCGCATCGCCGGGTCGTACCCGCCGTCGGCCAGCATCAGGGCGACGAAGCCGGGGACGAGCAGCAGCCGGAGCATGGTCAGGAAGTTGGCGATGTTCCAGACGCTCGCCTGGTTGACGGCGGCGGCGACGACCTTCGCACCGCGCGCTGGCCTCGGGCCACCAGGACCGCCCGAGTCGACGACTCCAGCCGGGACACCACCGGCCGAGGCACCGGCAGAAGAGACACCACCGGCCGACGTCCCCCCAGAAGAGGCACCCCCGGCCGAAGCCCCACCCGAACCCGCACCACCGGAAGCCGCTCCACTACTGGGAGGCGCACCGCCGGCCGACACTCCCCCGGAGGGGATCCCACCGGAGACACTGCCCGACATCGCGCCGGAGGGGGCGCCACCGGAGGCCGCACCGGAACCCGCGCTCGCGGGCGCGCCGTTCGCGCTGGAGGTGTCGCCCGCCGCCGATGCCGGGACTCCGGTCATCTGCCCGCCTCCTCACTACACGCGAGCGAGCCCAGGAGCGGCTCGGCCACCAGGTCGACACCTTCCGTACCGACCACCTTCGCCTCGACCATACGGCCGACGCTCAGGCCTTCGCCGCTCGTGAGGAGCACCTGGCCGTCCGTCTCCGGCGCCTGGTGCTCGCCGCGGCCGTAGGCGCCGTCCTCGGAGTCCACCGACTCGACCAGCACGTGCACGGTCTCGCCGACGCGCTCCTCGGCGCGCTGCGAGACGAGTTCCTCGGCGAGCCGCGAGATGTGCGCGAGCCGGGCGTCGACGACGTCCTGGTCGAGCTTCTTGTCGTACGTCGCCGCCTCCGTGCCCTCCTCGTCGGAGTAGCCGAAGACACCGATGGCGTCCAGGCGGGCGCCGTTCAGGAAGCGCTCCAGTTCGGCGAGGTCGGCCTCGGTCTCGCCGGGAAAGCCGACGATGAAGTTCGAGCGCACGCCGGCCTGCGGGGCCTTGGAGCGGATGGTGTCGAGGAGTTCGAGGAAGCGGTCGGTGTCGCCGAAGCGGCGCATGGAGCGCAGCACGTCGGGCGCGGAGTGCTGGAAGGACAGGTCGAAGTAGGGCGCGATCTTCGGTGTCGAGGTGAGCACGTCGATGAGCCCGGGGCGCATCTCGGCCGGCTGGAGGTAGCTCACGCGCACGCGCTCCAGGCCGTCGATGTCCGCCAGTTCGGGCAGCAGCGACTCCAGGAGGCGGATGTCGCCCAGGTCCTTGCCGTAGGACGTGTTGTTCTCGGAGACCAGCATGACCTCCTTGACGCCCTGTTCGGCCAGCCACCGGGTCTCGTTCAGTACGTCGCTGGGGCGGCGGGAGATGAAGGAACCGCGGAAGGACGGGATGGCGCAGAAGGAACAGCGCCGGTCGCAGCCGGAGGCGAGCTTCACCGAGGCGACCGGGGAGCCGTCCAGGCGGCGGCGCAGGGGCGCGCGGGGGCCCGAGGCGGGCGCGAGGCCGTCCGGGAGGTCGACCGGGCCGTGGCCGGGCAGCGCGACGTCGGCGGCGGACTCCTGCCGCTCGGCGGGGCTGATCGGCAGCAGCTTGCGGCGGTCGCGCGGGGTGTGCGAGGCGTGGATGCCGCCGTTCAGGATGGTCTGGAGGCGGTCGGAGATGTCGGCGTAGTCGTCGAAGCCGAGCACTCCGTCGGCCTCGGGGAGCGCCTCGGCGAGTTCCTTGCCGTACCGCTCGGCCATGCAGCCCACCGCGACGACGGCCTGCGTTCTGCCGTGGCCCTTGAGGTCGTTGGCTTCCAGGAGGGCGTCTACGGAGTCCTTCTTGGCGGCCTCGACGAAGCCACAGGTGTTGACGACGGCGACGTCCGCGTCCTCGGCGTCCTCCACGAGTTGCCAGCCGTCCGCCTCCAAGCGGCCTGCGAGCTCCTCCGAGTCCACCTCGTTACGGGCGCAGCCAAGAGTGACGAGTGCGACGGTACGGCGTTCAGGCATGGGCTCAAGACTACTTCGTCCCACTGACACCCCACGTCGAAGGGGTTGGCCGATCTTGGCCAACCCCTTGAACAGTCACCCCGTAGGGCCCGCTTGCCGGTCTGCTTATCCGACCTCGGGGTCGCCCTTGGTGTACGTGAGGCGCTCCACCGCTCCGGGCTGGAAGTCGTCCTCGATCTTCTTGCCGTTGACGTAGAGCTGGATCGCGCCGGCGTCGCCGAGGATCAGGTTGACCTTCGAGCTGTCCTGGAAGGTCTTCGACTCGCCCTTCTTGAGGAGTCCGTCGAAGAGCATCCGGCCGTTGTGGTCCTTGGCGGAGATCCAGCTGCGGCCGTCGACCGCGGTCACCTGGACCGTCACCTTGTCCTGCGGCGCGGCGGCGATGGCGCTGTCGGAGGGGTCGGACTTGGGGGTGGCGGGGTCGGTGTTCGAGGGTGTCGGCTTGGCGGGTTTGCTGGCGCTGGGCGATGCTCCCTGGGCGACCTGCGACTTGGCGTCGGTGTCGCTGTCGCCGCCCTTGAAGGCGGTGAATCCGACGAAGCCGACCACCGCGACGATCGCGGCGACCATGGCGGCGGTCCAGTTGGGGCCCCGCCGTTCCGGACGGATACGTTCCGCCTCGAAGAGGGGTGCGGCCGGCGTCGGGGCCGGGCGGCCGCCGTGATCGTCGTCGTAGCGCGCGAGGAGCGGGGCGGGATCGATGTGGACGGCCCTGGCGAGGGTCCGGATGTGCCCGCGGGCGTAGACGTCACCGCCGCAGGGCGTGAAGTCGTCGGCTTCGATGGCGTGCACGATGGCGATGCGGACCCGGGTGACACTGCTGACGTCGTCGACGGTCAGCCCGGCGGCGATACGTGCCTGTTGCAGGGCTCGGCCGACGGAAGGGCGGGCTGCTTCCTCATGACCGTCTTCGGAGTGTCCGTCTTCGAACGGACGCTCGTCTTGAGGGGAGTTGCCGATGGACACGGGGGCGCCTTTCGAGCGTGTAGCCGCCTGTGCTGGAGGTTCAGTCTAGGGGGGGTATGAAAGGGTGGGGCAACCGGGCGGTGGGACTTTGTACGCCATCGGTATGGCCGGACAGACCGATGGCGGGCCGGACACGGACCCCATGGTGGGAGCCCCATCTGTCCTCTCGCTCAACTTGACGTACGGCAAAGGGAAACGGTTGCCCGACGATCTCTAACGGGTGAGTCACGGCCGGTCGCACCCCCTCGGGGAACCGCCTACCCGCTTCTAGCCCTCGGACTCCCCGCGGATCACCGCGAGCACGCCGTCCAACTCGTCGCCCTTCACCAGAACGTCACGCGCCTTGGACCCCTCACTGGGTCCGACGATGCCCCGGGACTCCATGAGGTCCATGAGCCGCCCGGCCTTGGCGAAGCCGACGCGCAGCTTGCGCTGGAGCATCGAGGTGGACCCGAACTGCGTGGACACGACCAGTTCGGCCGCCTGGCACAGCAGATCGAGGTCGTCGCCGATGTCCTCGTCGATCTCCTTCTTCTGCTTGGCGCCTACGGTGACGTCCTCCCGGAAGACCGGGGTCATCTGGTCCTTGCAGTGCTGCACGACGGCGTGGATCTCGTCCTCGGTGACGAAGGCGCCCTGCATACGGGTGGGCTTGTTCTGACCCATCGGCAGGTACAGCCCGTCGCCCTTGCCGATCAGTTTCTCGGCGCCGGGCTGGTCGAGGATGACCCGGGAGTCGGCGAGCGAGGAGGTGGCGAACGCGAGCCTGGAGGGCACGTTCGCCTTGATCAGACCGGTGACGACGTCCACGGAGGGTCGCTGTGTCGCGAGCACCAGGTGGATGCCGGCCGCGCGCGCGAGCTGCGTGATGCGCACGATCGAGTCCTCGACGTCCCTCGGGGCGACCATCATCAGGTCGGCCAGCTCGTCGACGATCACCAGGAGGTACGGATACGTCTTGAGCTCGCGCTCACTGCCGTCCGGCGTCTTCAGCTTGCCGTCGCGGATCGCCTGGTTGAAGTCGTCGATGTGCCGGTACCCGAAGGCGGCGAGGTCGTCATACCTGAGGTCCATCTCGCGTACGACCCACTGGAGCGCCTCGGCGGCCCGCTTAGGGTTGGTGATGATGGGCGTGATCAGGTGCGGGATGCCTTCGTAGGCGGTCAGTTCGACGCGCTTGGGGTCGACGAGGACCATGCGGACGTCCTCGGGGGTCGCGCGGCACATGATCGACGTGATCAGGCAGTTGATGCAGGACGACTTGCCGGAGCCGGTGGCACCGGCCACCAGGATGTGCGGCATCTTCGCCATGTTGGCCATGACATAGCCGCCCTCGACATCCTTGCCGAGCGCCACGAGCATCGGGTGGTCGTCCTCGGCCGCGTCCGCGAGGCGCAGGACGTCTCCTACGTTGACCATCTCCCGGTCCGTGTTCGGGATCTCGATGCCGACCGCGGACTTGCCGGGGATCGGGCTGATGATCCGCACATCGGGGCTGGCGACGGCGTAGGCGATGTTCTTCGTGAGAGCGGTGATGCGCTCCACCTTGACGGCCGGGCCGAGCTCGACCTCGTAGCGCGTGACCGTGGGCCCGCGCGTGAAGCCGGTGACGGCTGCGTCGACCTTGAACTCGGAGAAGACGTTCGTCAAGGAGGCGACCACGGCGTCGTTCGCGGCGCTGCGCGCCTTGCCGGGGCCCCCGCGCGTGAGGAGGTCGAGCGAGGGCAGCGAGTACGTGATGTCGCCGGAGAGCTGGAGCTGCTCGGCGCGCGGCGGGAGGTCGCGGACCTCCTCCGGGGGCGCCTTCGTGAGGTCCATGACCTCGGCCTTGAGCTTCTCCTGCTTGGGGCGCGCGGCGGGTGCCGGGACGGGCGTCGGAGTGGTGTCCTCGCGGTCTCCCCCGACCCGTACGCCCTGGGTGAGGTCGGCGACGATCGGCGAGGGCGGCATGCCGTGCAGGACGGCCCCGTCGAGCGCCGCCGCGGCGGCCGCCGCGACGTCCACGGCGTCCATGGGGCGGTGCATGTCGGGCTGGGGCACCGCGGAGCGCCTGGGGCGGCCCCGGCGCCTGGTGAGGGCCTCCTGCTCCGCGCTGTCCGGGTCGTACGCCTCGGGGTCGCTCCCGCGCTTGCGAGGGCGTGCGGGCAGCGCCTCGCGCCACTGCTCGTCGTAGCGCTCGTCGTCCTCGCCGAACTCGTCCTCGTCCTCGGGGTCGTGGACGATGCCCAGCTTCACCCCGAGCAGCCGCAGGCGCTGCGGGATGGCGTTGACGGGCGTGGCCGTGACGACCAGCAGCCCGAAGATCGTGAGCAGCACGAGGAGGGGGACGGCGAGCACCTCGCCCATGGTGTACGTCAGCGGGGTCGCCACACCCCAGCCGATGAGGCCGCCGGCGTCCCTTATCGCCTGCATGCCGTCGCTGCGGGCGGGCGCGCCGCAGGCGATGTGGACCTGGCCGAGGACGCCGATGACGAGCGCGGACAGGCCGATCACGATGCGGCCGTTGGCCTCGGGCTTCTCCGGGTGGCGGATGAAGCGCACGGCGATCACCGCGAGCAGTATCGGCACGAGCAGGTCGAGGCGGCCGAAGGCGCCCGTGACAAGGATCTCGACGAGGTCGCCGACCGGGCCGCGCAGATCGGCCCAGGTGCCGGCGGCGACGATGAGGGCGAGGCCGAACAGGAGCAGAGCCACGCCATCCTTGCGGTGCGCCGGATCGAGGTTCTTCGCGCCCTGCCCTATGCCGCGGAACACGGCGCCGACGGCGTGCGCGGTGCCGAGCCAGATGGCGCGCACGAGCTTGACGATGCCACCGGTGGGGCTGGGCGCGGGCTTGGGCGCCGGGCGGGCGGTCTTCTTGGCGACCGCCTTCTTCGCCGGCGCCCTTTTCGCGGCGGCCTTCTTCGCCGGAGCCTTCGCCGGAGCAGCCCTCTTGGCGGGCTGCTTCTTGGCTGCGGAGGGACGTGAGGCCATAGGTGTGAGGTTACCTGTGGAGAGCGCAGGGGACACGTGTGCCCACTGCTTCACCCGTTCGTGTCGCCCCTACGGGATGGGGAGCTGACGCCCGCTCACGCACAACTGCGCCCGCGGCGGACGTCAGTTCTGTGACGGAAGCGAAGGCGCTCCGGTGCCGGTGCCCGGCTCCAGGGCGTCGAGTGCCCGGCGCAGCCCGGTGAGTTTGCGTTCGAGATGGGCTGCGGTGGCCACGGCGGCCGCGTCCGCCGACTCGTCGTCGAGCTGCTTGGACAGCGCCTCCGCCTGCTCCTCGACGGCCGCGAGCCGCGCGGACAGCTCGGCGAGCAGTCCGGCCGGTTCCTTCGCCGCACCGGCCGCGGGCTTGCCGCCGCCCTCCAGCTGGAGCCGCAACAGCGCCGCCTGCTCCCGCAGTTGGCAGTTCTTCATGTACAGCTCGACGAAGACCGAGACCTTCGCGCGCAGCACCCACGGGTCGAACGGCTTGGAGATGTAGTCGACCGCGCCCGCCGCGTAACCCCGGAAGGTGTGGTGCGGGCCGTGGTTGATCGCGGTGAGGAAGATGATCGGGATGTCCCGGGTCCGCTCCCGTCGCTTGATGTGCGCGGCGGTTTCGAAACCGTCCATGCCTGGCATCTGGACGTCCAGCAGAATGACCGCGAAGTCGTCCGTGAGCAGTGCTTTGAGCGCTTCCTCCCCGGACGATGCCCGAACCAGTGTCTGATCGAGCGCAGAGAGGATGGCCTCCAGCGCCAGCAGATTCTCCGGCCGGTCATCGACCAGAAGGATCTTGGCCTTCTGCACCATGGCCCGCCCTCCTCGCCCCGGATGTGCACCGGGCGCCGCCCCAGAGGACGACTCTCTTGCGCCGCCCGTCCTTGTGCCGGTCATGGTAGCCGCACCCCGCCTGTCGCCACACCCTGTCACCGCGATGTCACTGTGCACGAAGCAGAAACGTAGCGGGAGACCAGAAGGTTCCCCGAATCCCGTGCCTCTACACGGCTTCGGACACACTCAGTCAGCAACTCCGCGTGCACACCGAACGTTCCCCGCACCGTTCCCACCGCTTTCCCGTCAGGTCCGGTCGTTTCCGTCACTCCGGACGCATCCACTGCTCCATCACCGACAACAGGTGATCGGGATCGACCGGCTTGGTGACGTAGTCCGAGGCTCCGGACTCGATCGCCTTCTCCCGGTCGCCCTTCATCGCCTTCGCGGTCAGCGCGATGATCGGCAGCCCGGCGAACTGCGGCATCCTGCGGATCGCCGTCGTCGTCGCGTATCCATCCATCTCGGGCATCATGATGTCCATCAGAACGACCGTCACATCGTCGTGCTGCTCCAGGACTTCGATGCCCTCACGGCCGTTCTCCGCATACAGCACGGACAGCCCGTGCTGCTCCAGGACACTCGTCAGCGCGAAGACGTTGCGGATGTCGTCGTCGACGATCAGCACCTTCTCCCCGCTGAACCGGATGCCCCGGCGCGACGGGGGCGCGGTCTCCTCGGACGCCCACTGGTCCCGCACGGTCTGCCCCAGCAGGGCGGACTGCTCCACGGCCCTACGGCGCCTCCTGAAGAGCGCGGCGGCACCGTTCTGCGTCTCGTGGTACGACTTCACCTCGGCCGGCGTCTCGATGCCCACCTCGCTCCGCTCCGACAGCTCGGCGAGCTCCGCGGCGGACGACGCCACGAGGTCGCCCGCCTCCAGCGCGGGCAGCTGCTGATAGCCCTGCGGAGGCAGTTCGCTCGGGTGCAGCGGCAAATACAGCGTGAACGTCGAACCACGTCCCGGTTCGCTCTGCGCGAAGATCTCACCGCCGAGCAGCTGCGCGATCTCCCGGGAGATCGACAGCCCGAGGCCTGTACCGCCGTACTTGCGACTGGTCGTACCGTCCGCCTGCTTGAACGCCTCGAAGATGACCCGCATCTTGCTGCCCGCGATCCCGATCCCGGTGTCGGTCACCGAGAACGCGATCAGGTCGGCGTCCGCGTCCCGCAGCGAACCGGCCTCCAGGAGCTGCTCCCGGATCGCCACCGGCACATCCGCACCGGCGGGCCGGATGACCAGTTCGACCGCCCCGGAGTCGGTGAACTTCACCGCGTTGGACAGCAGGTTGCGCAGCACCTGGAGCAGCCGCTGCTCGTCGGTGTGGAGCGTGGCGGGCAGTTCCGGCGACACCCGTACGGACAGGTCGAGGCCCTTCTCCGCGGTCAGCGGACGGAAAGTGGCCTCTACGTAGTCGACGAGTTGGACGAGCGCGATGCGCGTCGGTGAGACGTCCATCTTGCCCGCCTCGACCTTCGACAGGTCCAGGATGTCGTTGATCAGCTGGAGCAGGTCGGACCCCGCGCCGTGGATCGTCTCGGCGAACTCGACCTGCTTCGGGGAGAGGTTCCCCTCCGCGTTGTCGGCGAGCAACTTGGCCAGGATCAGCAGCGAGTTGAGCGGTGTGCGCAGTTCGTGCGACATGTTGGCGAGGAACTCGCTCTTGTAGCGCATCGATACGGCGAGCTGCTCGGCGCGCTCCTCCAGGACCTGCCGGGCCTCCTCGATCTCGGTGTTCTTGACCTCGATGTCCCGGTTCTGCTGGGCCAACAGCTCGGCCTTCTCCTCCAGTTCGGCGTTGGACGACTGGAGTGCCTTCTGCCGGTTCTCCAACTCGTCCGACCGCTCCTGGAGTTGCTCGGTCAGCTCCTGGGACTGCTTCAGCAGCAGCTCCGTCTTGGTGTTGACGGAGATGGTGTTGACGCTGGTCGCGATCATCTCGGCGATCTGGTTGAGGAAGTCCTTCTGGATCTGCGTGAACGGCGTGAAGGACGCCAGCTCGATGACGCCGAGCACCTTCCCCTCGAACAGCACCGGAAGCACGATCACCTGCGCGGGCGGTGCCTCCCCGAGCCCCGAGGAGATCTTCAGATAGCCGCTGGGCGCGTTCTCCACGAGGATCGTGCGCCGCTCCTGGGCGGCCGTCCCGATCAGCGCCTCACCGGGCCTGAACGACGTCGGCATGGAGCCCATCGAGTAGCCGTAGGACCCGAGCATGCGCAGTTCGTACGCCTCGTCGCCCTCCGCGTCCGCCAGGGGCAGCGCGAGGAAGAACGCGCCGTGCTGCGCGGAGACCACCGGTGTCAGCTCGCTCATGATCAGCGAGGCCACGTCGTCCAGGTCGCGGCGGCCCTGCATCAGCGCCGAGATGCGGGCGAGGTTGCCCTTGAGCCAGTCCTGCTCCTTGTTGGCGATCGTGGTGTCGCGCAGGTTGGCGATCATCTTGTTGATGTAGTCCTGGAGTTCCTGGATCTCCCCGGACGCGTCCACGTCGATCTTCAGGTTCAGGTCGCCCCGGGTCACCGCGGTCGCCACGCGCGCGATGGCACGCACCTGGCGGGTCAGGTTCCCGGCCATCTCGTTCACCGACTCGGTGAGGTCGCGCCAGGTGCCGTCGACGTCACGCACGCGTGCCTGGCCGCCCAACTGGCCTTCCGTACCCACCTCGCGGGCCACCCGGGTGACCTCCTCGGCGAAACTGGACAGCTGATCAACCATGGTGTTGATCGTCGTCTTGAGTTCCAGGATCTCGCCGCGGGCGTCAATGTCGATCTTCTTGGTCAAGTCGCCCTTCGCGATGGCCGTCGTGACCATCGCGATGTTGCGCACCTGACCGGTCAGGTTGGACGCCATGCCGTTCACCGAGTCGGTGAGGTCCTTCCAGGTGCCCGCCACCCCCGGTACGTGCGCCTGGCCGCCCAGGATGCCGTCCGTGCCCACCTCGCGGGCCACCTTGGTGACCTGGTCGGCGAACGAACTCAGCGTCTTCACCATGGTGTTGAAGGTGTCGGCGAGCTGCTGGACCTCGCCGCGCGCCTCGATCGTCACCGTCCGGGTCAGGTCGCCGTTGGCGACGGCCGCCGCGACCTGGGAGATGTTCCGCACCTGCATGGTCAGGTTGTTGGCCATCAGGTTGACGTTGCCGCTGAGGTCCTTCCAGATGCCCGTGATGCCCGGCACGTGCGCCTGGCCGCCCAGGATGCCCTCGGTGCCCACCTCACGGGCCACCCGGGTCACCTGCTCGGCGAACGACGAGAGTTGATCAACCATGGTGTTGACCGTCGTGACGAGCTCAAGGATCTCGCCCTTCGCGTCAACAGTGATCTTCTTGGACAGGTCGCCCTTGGCGACGGCGGTCGTGACCTCGGCGATCTGGCGCACCTGGATGGTCAGGTTGTTCGCCATGAAGTTCACCGACTGCGTGAGGTCCTTCCAGGTGCCGGAGACACCCTGCACCTCGGCCTGACCGCCCAACTGCCCCTCGGTGCCCACCTCGCGGGCCACGCGCGTGACCTCCTCGGCGAACGAGGACAGCTGGTCGACCATCGTGTTCAGGGTGTTCTTCAGCTCCAGGATCTCCCCGCGCGCGTCCACGGTGATCTTCTGGGACAGGTCACCCCGGGCGACCGCTGTCGCGACCTGCGCGATGTTGCGGACCTGGGCGGTGAGGTTGCCGGCCATGCCGTTCACCGAGTCGGTCAGGTCGCGCCACACACCGGCGACACCCGGCACCTGCGCCTGCCCGCCGAGCCGACCCTCCGTGCCCACCTCGCGGGCCACCCGCGTCACCTGGTCGGCGAACGCGGACAGTTGATCGACCATCGTGTTGATGGTGTTCTTCAACTCCAGGATCTCCCCGCGAGCGTCCACGTCGATCTTCTGGGACAGGTCGCCCTGGGCCACCGCCGTCGTCACCTGGGCGATGTTGCGCACCTGAGAGGTCAGGTTCCCGGCCATCGAGTTGACGGAGTCGGTGAGTTCCTTCCAGGTGCCCGAGACACCGTCCACGCGCGCCTGGCCGCCGAGTCGGCCCTCGGTGCCCACGTCCCGGGCCATGCGGGTCACCTGGTCGGCGAACGACGACAGTTGGTCGACCATCGTGTTGACGGTGTTCTTCAACTGAAGCATCTCGCCGGAGACATCGACGGTGACCTTCTGCGACAGATCGCCGTTGGCCACGGCCGTCGTCACCTGGGCGATGTTGCGCACCTGGCCGGTGAGGTTGCGGAATGCGGTGTTGACCGAGTCGGTCAGGTCCTTCCATGTACCGGCCGCACCCGCCACCTGAGCCTGGCCGCCCAACTCGCCCTCGACACCGATCTCGCGCGCCACACGCGTGACCTCGGCACCGAACGAGGACAGTTGATCAACCATCCCGTTGACGGTGTTCTTCAGCTCCAGCATCTCGCCGGCCACGTTCACGGTGACCTTCTGGGACAGGTCACCGCTGGCCACGGCGGTCGTCACGGCGGCGATGTCCCGCACCTGGATCGTCAGGTTCCGGAAGACCGTGTTCACCGAGTCGGTGAGGTCCTTCCACGTCCCCGCCGCACCCGGCACGTTCGCCTGACCGCCGAGCTGCCCCTCGGCACCGACCTCGTTGGCCACGCGCGTGACCTCGTCCGCGAACGTACGCAGCGTCTCGGTCATCTGGTTGATCGTCTCGGCGAGCTGGGCGACCTCGCCCCGCGCCGACACGGTCACCTTCTGCGACAGGTCACCGTTGGCGACGGCCGTCGTCACCTGGGCGATCCCGCGCACCTGGGCCGTCAGGTTGCCGGCCATGATGTTGACCGAGTCGGTGAGGTCCTTCCACACCCCGGCCACACCCGGCACCTGCGCCTGGCCGCCCAACTCGCCCTCGGTGCCCACCTCGCGCGCGACTCGCGTCACCTCGGAGGAGAACGACGACAGCTGGTCCACCATCGTGTTGACGGTGTTCTTGAGCTCCAGCATCTCGCCGGCGACATGAACCGTGACCTTGCGTGACAGGTCGCCCTTGGCCACCGCCGTGGTCACCAGGGCGATGTCCCGCACCTGGGCCGTCAGCCGGTACGCCATCGTGTTGACGGACTCCGTGAGGTCCTTCCAGGAGCCCGACATGCCACGCACGCGTGCCTGCCCGCCGAGCTTGCCCTCGGTGCCCACCTCACTGGCCACGCGTGTGACCTCGTCGGTGAACGTCGACAGCTGGTCGACCAGATTGTTGACGGTCCGCCCGACCTTCAGGAACTCCCCGCGCAGCGGATGCCCGTTCCCGTCGTCCTGCGCCTGCGTCCGCAGCTCCATGCGCGGCGACAGATCACCCTCGGCCACCGCGGAGAGCACCCGTCCGACCTCTGAGACGGGCCGTACGAGGTCGTCCACGAGGGCGTTGGAGGCATCGATGGCCGAGGCCCAGGAACCCTCGCAGGCGCCCGTCTCCAGCCGTTCCGTGAGCTTTCCCTCACGGCCCACCATGCGGCGCACCCTCGACAGCTCGCCCGTGAGGTGCAGATTGCGGTCGGCCACCTCGTTGAACACGGCGGCGATCTCCGACATCTCGCCGTCGCCGGACACCGTGAGCCGCTTGCGGAAGTTCCCGTCCCGCATGGCGACCAGAGCGGTCAGCAGCCGGTCCAAGGAGGCCGCGTCCACTTCCGTGGTCCCATTGCGCGGTTTGCGCTGGTTCTTCAGGGACTGTCCGCCTTTCGCGCGCGTCCTGGTGGCCCGCGTCGCTGCGCCAGACTCCACTGTGTCCCTCCCGCAGGGGTCGACCATTGCTGCTACTGCTGTGCTGGGTGCTGCTGTTCGGCGTTTCGGTCACTGCCGCGTATCTCTGCCCGGTTTACCGGCCTTCAACAAGGCCTGCTGCCCGCAGTACACAGAAGACACCCGGTCTGCCCGGACCTTCACCAGAATCCTGCCCAGTGTTTCACCCTGCCTGAACCAGGCCATAACAGTTCGGCAGCTTCGCACACGGTCCGCACACCCTGAGGACGGAAACACTGTGGACCGGCATCCGCATGGACGGTGAAGGTAAGTAACCTTGCATGCGGCTGTCCAGCCGCGCCGGTTCCGTCCGGCCTGGGCGGTGGCACGAGCACGAGCGGGCAGGCATCGGAGGGGCACCGCACCATGACCACCGGACTGCATCCTGGAGGAACGCCCCAGGATCCCCCGCCGACCGGGAACCAGCCGTTGCCCCGGCAGGCGCCGATCGGCCATGGGCCCCTGCCCGCCGACAACAGGCCGAGGAGTTCTGTGATCACCGCGCGCGCGGCAGCCAGCTTCGAGCCCGCCGGACGATCGGTCGCCACCGCGCGGTCGTTCGTCCGGGACACCCTTCAGGGCTGGGGCTTCGCCGACATCGTCGACGACGCCGTGGTCCTCACCAGCGAGCTGGTGACCAACGCCGTCGTCCACGCGGGCACAGCCGCGGACGTTCTGTGCCTACGGAGTGACGACGGTGTGCGGATCGAGGTCGCCGACCACTATCCGGAACGTGAGATCCCCCTCCAGGGGGCCGCGATCACCATGAGCAGCCCGGACCGCGAGGGCGGACGGGGCCTCCAGCTGTGCGCGGCCCTGGCCAGCCGCTGGGGCGTCGACTACACCCCCACACAGAAGCTGGTCTGGTTCCAACTCGACCTCCCCGCCCGCCCGGTGGGCACCCGCGCGGCCGGCCCGTCCCTCCCGGCCGCCCTCCTCCCGCTCGCCGACGGCAGGGTCCGCGTCGCGGTCGTCCAGATCGACCGTACGGGCTCCATCGCGTCCTGGAACGAGGACGCCGAGGAACTCTTCGGCTACGCCCCCGAGCAGGTCACCGGCAAGCCCCTGACCGACCTCGCGGCCTGGCCGCACACCCCGGGCACCAGCACCGGCATCGCCGAGGCACTGCGCCTCTCCCGCTGGGAGGGCAGTTACGGCATCCGCGGCGCCGACGGCCGCGTCATCCCGGTGTACGCCTCCCACCTCCGCGTCCGCGACACGGGCGGCGAGCCGTCAACCGTGTGCCTCCTGGTAAGGGACCACGAACGCGCGGTTCTACAGACCCCGTTGCGCGGCCCCGCCCCCGACGCGGCGTCCACCCCGGACGGCCAGAACACCGACCCCTTCGAGGTGTTCATCGGCTCCCCCGCACCGGACGACCTCGACGGCCTCCTCCAGCGCACGGTCGAGCGCGCCCGCGACATGCTCGACGGGGACTCCGCCTTCCTCCTCCTCGCGACCGACGACGAAACGGAGTTGGAGGTCCGCGCCTCCACCGGCCTGCCCTCCGCACGCCAACGCTTCGCGCGCGTGCCCGTCGAGGCGGGCCCCGGCCGCTACGGCTCCGCCCGCATGCCGGCCGTCCACGAGGACCTCCAGGCCGTCCCGGGCGCCGTACCGCTCCTCAGCGGCACCGGAATGCGCTCGGTCGTCACGGTCCCCCTGAAGGTGGAGGGCCGCCTCACCGGCTCCCTCGGAGTCGCCGCCGAAGGCCCCAACAAATACTCGAACGAAGAAGCCCTCCGCCTCCAATTCGCCGCCGACCGGATCGCGTTGGCGGTCGAGTCGGCCCGCCTGGGCGAACTGGAACGCCTGCGCCGCGGCTCGCTCAGCTTCCTGGTCGAGGCCTCCGACCTCCTCGCCGGCACCCTGGACCGCGACCAGACCCTGGCCCTGATGGCCCAGATGACGGTCCCGACCCTCGCCACCTGGTGCGCGGTCTACACGATCGCCGACCAGGCCTCCGACCCGTACCTCAGTTACGTCCTGCACGAGGACGAGGAACTCATCGACGGCATCAAGTCGTTGCTCTCGAAGATCGCCCCTCCGGACCCGGTACCCACTCCCGGCGCCCGCGTCTGGGCCGCCCCCGCCGAAGCCGCCCACCAGGCGGCCCTGCGCACCTCCATGCGCAGCCTGGGCCTCGGCGAACCGACCCGCCGCGTCAGCTCGGGCATCGGCCCGACTCTCGCCACGGCCTCGGCAGTCGGCGGCGAAACGGTGGTCCTCCCCCTCGTCGCCCGCAACCGCGTCATCGGCATGCTGACCCTCGGCAAGCCCACCGACGAACACTTCCGCCAGGAAATCCTGGAACTCGCCGAGGACTTGAGCCGCCGAGCCGCCCTCGCCCTCGACAACGCCCGCCTGTACTCGGAGCGCACGGCCATCAGCCAGTCCCTCCAGCGCAGCCTCCTGCCCCCCGACCTCCCGCACATCGAGGGCGTCGAGGTCGAGGTCATCTACCGCGCGGCCGGCGAGGGCAACGAAGTGGGCGGCGACTTCTACGACTTGTTCCCCATCCGCGACGGCGTCTACGGCTTCGCCATCGGCGACGTCTGCGGCACAGGACCCGAGGCAGCCGCGGTCACCGGCCTGGCCCGTCACGCCCTCCGCCTGCTCGCCAGAGAGGGTTTCGGCGGCCCCGCGGTCCTGGAGCGCCTCAACTCCGCGATCCTCGACGAGGGCGCCCGCAGCCGCTTCCTGACCCTCCTCTACGGCGAGTTGTGGCCCCAGGAGGACGGCAGCGCCAAGCTGAAGGTGGTCTGCGCCGGCCACCCCCTCCCGCTGCGCCTCCGTCAGGACGGCACGGTCGAACCGGCCGCCGAACCGCAGCCCCTCCTCGGCGTCATGGACGACCTGGAGCTCTACGAGCAGACGATCACCCTCGACCCGGGCGACGTCCTCCTGTGCGTCACGGACGGCGTCACGGAACGCCGCGAAGGCACCCGCATGCTGGGCGACGACGGCCTCACGGACGTCCTCACCACCTGCACGGGCCTCACCGCCGGCGCGGTCGCGGCCCGCATCATGCGCGCCGTCGAACGCTTCGCGTCGGACGCCCCGTCCGACGACATGGCCATCCTCGCCATGCGCGTCCCGGGCCTCCAGAAGGACTGACACCTGAACACGCAAAAGGCCCCGCCCAATTGGGCGGGGCCTTTCAGTTACTGGAGCCCTCTAACGGAATCGAACCGTTGACCTTCTCCTTACCATGGAGACGCTCTACCGACTGAGCTAAGAGGGCCTGTCGCTTTTCCCGAGGTTTCCCTCGCGGCGACGAAAAGAATCATACCCCGAACAGGCCCGTGCGCCCAACCACCGCAGCCCGACCCCGACTCGGTCAGAATGCGGGCTGCAACAGTCCCCCGAGCGCGTTGCACGCGGACACGATCCGCTGCATCTCACGCTTGGTCAACGAGGCGTCCACCGGCAGCGCGAGCGTCTCGTCCGCGGCCCGCTCGGTCTCGGGCAGAGCCACGCACCGACGGAACTCCGGCAGCCGATGCACCGGAGTCTTCACCGGCACCCGGCACTCAACTCCCCTGCCCCGCACGGCCCGAGCGAAGGCATCACGATCCGGCCGCCCGTTCCCCGGCACCCTCACGACGTACTGCTGGTAGGTGTGCCCGTCCCCACCATCGGGCGTCCGCACCCCACGCAACTTCGCATCGAGATAGGAGGCCCGCTCCCGCCGCTGAGCCACCTCGTCGTACGGCGCCTCGGACTCCCCCTGCTGCAACACCAGCAACCCATGCCGCTGCCCAACCCCGAGCAACCGCGCCACATCAGCGGACCGACCGAAGCGATGTACGACAACTATCGCCGCGGTACGCGGAGTTACGGCCGCTTCGACAGCGGACGCATCGAGGCAGTAGGTCACCGGATCTATGTCGGCGAACACCGGCAGCCCACCCGCGAGAGTGACAGCTTCGGCGACTTCCACGTTCCCGAACGCCGGCACGACGACCTCGTCACCGAGTCCGACGCCTGCGGCCCTGAGCATTGCAGCAGTACCCATGCTCGGATGGTGATTGCGCAACGTGAACTTCAAGTGACGCACAACAAAAAAGGGTTGGACCCCGAACCGAAGTTCAGGGTCCAACCCTTATCAATATTTGTTCGGCGGCGTCCTACTCTCCCACAGGGTCCCCCCTGCAGTACCATCGGCGCTGTAAGGCTTAGCTTCCGGGTTCGGAATGTAACCGGGCGTTT